>CAUWCT010000019.1:0-33646 GCA_963557065.1 uncultured Lachnospiraceae bacterium
GATTTCTATGGACATTCATGTTTCTTTTGATTAAAGGGCTGTGAATGGTAACATTAAAAGAGGGCTGATTGATGGCAACGGGGAAAATCCCTTGCCAAATCAGCCCTTTTTTGTGTATAATGGAAAAGTCGGCGTTTTTTAGGGAAACCGGAAACACTGTGCCGATATGTGGAATTTATGATATATGGAGGGGCAGAATGGCTAGTACACAGTATAATGCAGACAGCATCACAGTCCTGGAAGGATTGGAAGCGGTCAGGAAACGGCCTGGCATGTATATTGGAGGCGTAGGGACAAAAGGATTAAACCACCTGGTTTATGAGATTGTGGATAATGCAGTAGACGAGCATCTGGCAGGAGTATGCAGTCAGGTGTGGGTGACGCTGGAGGCAGACGGTTCCTGTACAGTGAAAGACAATGGACGCGGTATTCCGGTAGGATTACATAAAAAAGGAGTTTCCGCTGCCAGAGTGGTATTTTCTACCCTTCATGCAGGCGGCAAATTTGACAATCAGGCATATAAGACCAGCGGCGGACTTCATGGAGTGGGATCTTCAGTAGTAAGCGCGCTGTCAGAACGGATGGATGTGAAAATTTACCGGGACGGATATATTCATCACGATGGATATGAACGGGGAGTTCCAGTGATCGATCTGGTAGACGGACTTCTTCCGACGATTGGAAGGACAAAAGAGACTGGAACGGAGATTAATTTCCTTCCGGATAAAGAGATTTTTGAAAAAACCAGATTTAAGGCGGAATGGATTAAAAGCCGTCTGCACGAAACGGCTTACTTAAATCCAGGTCTTACATTAAATTATGAAAATAAACGCCCAGGGGAAGAAGAAAAGGTGGTTTTTTCAGAACCGGAGGGCATTACCGCTTATGTGAAAGCATTAAATATCGGAAAAACCCCGGTACATGATCCCATTTATTTCAAGGGAGTTTTGGATCGGGTAGAAGTGGAAGTGGCCATTCAGTTTGTAGACGCCTTTGAAGAAAATATTCTGGGCTTCTGCAACAATATTTTTACCCAGGAAGGGGGCACTCATTTAGTTGGATTTAAGACCAAATTTACGGCTTTGATCAACAGCTATGCAAAGGAACTGGGGATTTTAAAAGAAAAAGACGCCAACTTTACCGGGGCAGATACCAGAAACGGAATGACGGCAGTGATTGCAGTCAAACATCCGGATCCGATTTTTGAGGGCCAGACCAAGACTAAGCTTGCCAGCGCAGACGCCACCAAGGCAGTGTTTACAGTAGCCGGAGATGAATTAGAACGGTATTTTGACCGGAATTTAGAGGTGCTGAAAGCGGTAATTGCCTGTGCAGAAAAATCGGCTAAGATCCGCAGAGCAGAGGAAAAAGCAAAGACCAATATGCTGACCAAGTCCAGATTCTCCTTTGACAGCAATGGGAAACTGGCCAACTGCGAGAGCCGGGACGCCTCCAGATGCGAGATTTTTATTGTGGAGGGAGATTCTGCAGGCGGTTCAGCAAAGACAGCCAGAGACCGGCAATTTCAGGCGATTCTTCCCATCCGGGGCAAGATTTTAAATGTAGAAAAAGCTTCTATGGACAAAGTGCTGGCAAATGCGGAAATCAAGACCATGATCAATGCGTTTGGCTGCGGATTTTCCGAAGGGTATGGAAATGATTTTGACATTGCAAAACTTCGCTATGACAAAATTATTCTGATGACTGATGCGGATGTGGACGGAAGCCACATTGATACGCTGCTTTTGACTTTTTTATACCGGTTTATGCCGGAACTGATTTACAATGGTCATGTGTATATTGCCATGCCGCCGCTGTTTAAAGTGGTTCCAAAGCGGGGAGAAGAGCAGTATCTTTATGATGAAAGGGAACTGGAGCGGTACCGCAGAACTCATACGGGGGAGTTTACCTTACAGCGTTATAAAGGTCTTGGTGAAATGGATCCGGAACAGCTTTGGGAGACCACCCTGGATCCGGAGCGGCGTGTGCTAAAGCAGGTAGAAATCGAGGATGCCCGTATGGCTTCTGAGATTACGGAAATGCTGATGGGAAGCGACGTACCGCCGAGAAGACAGTTTATCTACGAACACGCGGACGAAGCAGAAATTGATGCATAAGGGAGAGTACCATGGCGGAAAAGATTATTAAAACCGAATATTCAGAAGAGATGCAGAGAAGTTACATGAATTATTCCATGAGCGTGATTACGGCCAGGGCGATTCCGGATGCCAGGGACGGCTTAAAACCGGTTCAGCGCCGCGTGCTTTACGACATGAGCGAACTGCATTTAAATCACGACAAGCCCCATCGAAAGTCGGCACGTATTGTAGGCGATACCATGGGTAAATACCATCCTCATGGCGACAGTTCCATTTATGAAACTCTGGTGGTACTGTCTCAGGAATTTAAAAAGGGAATGGCCTTAGTAGACGGCCATGGAAACTTTGGTTCTATTGAAGGGGATGGGGCTGCGGCCATGCGTTATACCGAGGCCAGATTAAAAAAGTTTGCAGAAGAAGTCTATTTAAAGGATTTAGACAAAACCGTTGCCTTTGTTCCCAACTACGACGAGACGGAAAAAGAGCCGGAAGTTCTTCCGGTTCGGGTTCCCAATCTGCTAATCAATGGATCAGAGGGCATTGCGGTCGGCATGAGTACCAGCATTCCGCCTCATAACTTAGGAGAAGTAACGGACCTGGTAAAAGCCTACATTGACAATCCGGATCTTTCCATAGAAGATATGTTGGAACTGATGCCGGGACCGGATTTTCCCACAGGAGGCATTATTGCCAATAAAAAGGACCTTTTGTCCATTTATGAAACCGGAACCGGAAAGATCAAGCTTCGGGGAAAAATGGAAGTCGAACTTGGCAAGCGGCGGGCAGATAAAGACAAGTTAGTCATTACCCAGATTCCCTATACCATGATTGGGGCAGGGATTAATAAATTCCTGATGGACATTGCAGATCTGGTAGAAAGCAAAAAACTGCCGGATGTGGTAGATATTTCCAACCAGTCCAATAAAGAAGGAATCCGCATTGTCCTGGAATTAAAAAAAGATGCGGATATTGAAAAAATCCGGAATATTCTCTATAAAAAGACCAAGCTGGAGGATACTTTCGGCGTCAATATGCTGGCCATTGCGGGGGGACGGCCGGAAACCTTAAATCTTCGGGGGATTCTAAAGAATTTCCTGGATTTCCAGTACGAAACCATCCACAAAAAGTACAATGTCCTGCTGCAGAAGGAACTGGACAAAAAGGAAGTGCAGGAAGGCTTAATCAAGGCCTGCGATGTCATTGACTTAATTATTGCCATTCTCAGAGGATCTAAGAATCTAAAAGACGCAAAAGCCTGTCTGATGGAAGGAGATACGTCAAAGATCACATTTAAAGTGCCTGGATTTGAAGAAGATGCCAGAAAGCTTCATTTTACAGAGCGTCAGGCGTCGGCGATTCTGGAGATGCGCCTTTACAAATTAATCGGTCTGGAAATTCTGGCTCTGGAAAAGGAACACCGGGAAACTCTTCGTAAGATTAAAGAATATACCGAGATTTTAAACAGCCGCGCCAAAATGGATCAGGTGATCAAACACGATCTGGATCACATTAAAGAAGAGTTTGCTCTTCCGAGAAAGACCCGGATTGAGGACGGCAAAGAAGCTGTTTACATCGAGGAACCTGTCCAGGTAAGAGACGTGGTCTTTGTAATGGATCGGTTTGGTTATTGTAAGATTCTGGATAAATCAGTCTACGACAAGAACCAGGAGACGGTTGAAACAGAAAATACGTATATTGTGCCTTGCAGGACCGATGATAAGATCTGTATGTTTACCGATACCGGCAATCTCCATCAGATTAAGGTATCCGATATTCCGGCAGGAAAACTGCGGGATAAAGGTACGCCAGCAGAAAACGTAAGCAAATTTGACGGAGGAAAAGAGGAAATCATATACCTGACCTGTACAGCGGACATAAAAGGTAAAAATCTGATTTTCGCGACCCGTATGGGGATGGTAAAACAGGTTCCGTCTGAAGAATTTGAGACCAACAACCGTCTGGTGGCATCGACAAAGCTGCAGGAAAATGATAAGATTGCTGTCATTGTTCCAGTTGAAGGACAGACCGACGTGGTATTGCAGACCAGCAGCGGAGTATTTTTAAGATTTTTAACAGAAGAGATTTCTGTAATGAAGAAAAACTCCAGAGGTGTCAGAGGTATTAAGCTGGCAGATGGAGAAGAGTTGGAAAAATTGTACCTGATAGGGGAAGACCCCATTATTATTTATAAGAAAAAAGAAGTTCATTTAAACCGTCTGAAAATGGCAAAACGGGATGGAAAGGGAAGTAAGGTTCGGCTGTAGAAAGTCTTCCACAGAAAGACTTTTGTCCGTCCTGCAAAATAATCCTTGCAATTTTCCCAGGTTTGGTATAGGATAAAAACCATGTAAGAAAACCAATACGTGAGGAGAGAAAAAGCTATGGAAAAGAAGTTGAGAGTCGGCATTTTAGGAGCTACCGGTATGGTTGGACAGAGATTCATCGCTTTATTGGAAAATCATCCCTGGTATGAGGTTGTTACGGTGGCAGCCAGCGCCCGTTCCGCGGGAAAAACATACGAAGAGGCAGTTGGAGATAACTGGAAGATGGATACTCCTATGCCGGAAGCTGTAAAAAATCTGGTGGTCATGAACGTAAATGAAGTGGAAGAAGTAGCGGCAGGAGTGGACTTTGTGTTCAGCGCAGTCAATATGTCAAAGGACGAGATTAAGGCGATTGAAGAAGAGTATGCGAAAACAGAGACCCCTGTAGTATCCAACAACAGTGCTCACAGATGGACTCCGGACGTTCCCATGGTAGTGCCGGAGATCAATCCGGAGCATTTTGACGTGATTGAATTCCAGAAACAGAGACTGGGAACGAAGCGCGGATTTATTGCAGTAAAACCCAACTGCTCCATCCAGAGCTATGCGCCGGTTCTCACTGCATGGAAGGAATTTGAGCCATACGAAGTTGTGGCAACCACTTATCAGGCCATTTCCGGAGCTGGAAAGACCTTTAAGGACTGGCCGGAGATGGCAGGAAACATTATTCCCTTTATCAGCGGCGAGGAAGAAAAGAGCGAACAGGAGCCTTTGCGTATCTGGGGTAAGATCGAAGACGGCGTGATTGTAAAAGCCAAAGAGCCGGTTATTACCTGCCAGTGCATCCGCGTACCGGTATTAAACGGCCATACGGCTGCTGTATTTGTAAAATTCAGAAAGAAGCCAACCAAAGAGCAGCTGATTGAAGCGATCAGAAGCTTTAAAGGACTTCCACAGGAACTGAAGCTTCCCAGCGCTCCGGAGCATTTTATGCAGTATTTAGAAGAAGACAACCGTCCTCAGGTCAGCCTGGATGTGGATTTTGAAAACGGCATGGGCGTATCCGTAGGCCGTTTAAGAGAAGATACGGTTTACGATTACAAGTTTGTGGGGCTGTCCCACAATACCGTAAGGGGTGCTGCAGGCGGCGCAGTTTTGTGCGCAGAACTTCTGACTGCAAAGGGATATATTCAGGCCAGGTAAATTCAGAGGGAAGAAAAGGGGAATACAAAATGGCAGTAAAAAAAGAGTTTTACGGAACAATGCCGGACGGAAAAGAAGTAGACTGTTATACACTTACCAATGGAAACGGCACATCGGCCAGCTTTCTGACTTTAGGAGGCATCTGGACCACCATGCTGGTAAAAGATAAAAACGGCCAGTTCGGAGACGTGGTTTTAGGTTACGACACCCTGGAAAACAACATCAAAAATCCGCCTCATTTCGGCGCACCTATCGGCCGCAACGCCAACCGGATCGGCGGTGCAGAGTTTACCTTAAACGGAAAAACCTATCAATTAGAAAAAAACAACGCAGGGGTAAATAACCTTCACAGCGCGCCGGATTTGTACCGCAATCGGGTGTGGGATGCAGTTGCAGAAGAGACGGCTCTGGGAAGCCGGGTGACGTTTTCCCTGTTTAGCCCGGATGGCGATCAGGGATACCCCGGAAACGCAGATATTGCCATCAGCTATACGTTAACCGATGATGATAGCCTGATTTTAAATTATCGGATGACTTCTGATGCAGATACCATTGCCAATTTTACCAATCACAGCTATTTTAACCTGGCTGGCCATGACTGTCCGGATATTCTGGATCAGGAAGTGTGGATCGATGCAGACTTTTATACTCCTGCAGACGATACTTCTATTCCAACCGGAGAGATTGCGCCGGTAGCGGGAACCGCAATGGATTTTACCTCTTTAAAGCCAATCGGAAAAGATATTGATTCTGACTTTTCGGCAGTGGTTCAGGGAAAAGGATTTGACCATAACTGGGTGCTGAATCATCCGGAAGGGGAATTGTCTCTCTGCGCAAAAGCAGTGGACCCCAAATCCGGAAGGGGAATGGAAGTATATACCGATCTTCCGGGCGTTCAGTTTTACACTGCGAATTTTCTGACAGGAGAGGTGCCTGGAAAAGGAGGAGCTGTGTATGGTCCGCGCCATGGATATTGCTTTGAAACTCAGTATTTTCCGGATGCGGTCAACAAACCGGAATTTCCATCTCCCATATTAAAAGCAGGAAAGGAATATAATACCACTACAGTATACAAGTTTTTCGCGGTCGTTTAGGCTGGCAGGAAGATACGCTGTTTAAAGGGCTGCGGTATTTTACAGAAGAACAGCAGGCAAAAGAGGGCTGTGGCAGAGGAGATGTTTGATTTTCCTGCCACAGCCTGCCTTTTGACATAGTTACAACCTGGAGGAACAAATGAACTTAAATAAAGAACGTACAACCAAACTATTAGCCGGAGCAGGATTGATTCTTACTACCATTATCTGGGGCGGCGCATTTGTGGTAATGAAAAATTCTGTAGATTTAATTCCGCCAAGCTATTTGCTGGCGCTGCGTTTTTCTATTGCATCAATCTGCATGCTGGCAGTATTCTGGCCTCAGAATAAAGGGATGGACAAGAAAGATATCCGGTATGGCGTGATTCTAGGTATCTTTCTTTTTCTCAGTTATATTTTTCAGACCTATGGCTTAAAATATACCACTGCCAGTAAAAATGCGTTTATTACTACGCTTTATGTGATTATTGTACCCTTTCTTCACTGGGCGTTTAATCACAAAAAACCTTCTGGACGAAACTTAGGAGCTGCGGTTCTGGCAGTGTTTGGTCTGGCACTTTTGTCATTAGAGGGAGAGACAGGGATTAACCTGGGAGATTTTCTGACCCTGATTTGCGGTATTTTCTTTGCAGTCCATATTGTGTTTATTGACCGTTACACAAAAGATCACAGTCCGGTCCGTCTTACCACCGTACAGATGTTCACAGCAGCCATTCTTGGCTGGCTTTTGGCTCCGGTTGCAGACGGAAAGCTGAATCTTGGCATTTTAAACACAGATTTGATTTTAGGGCTTTTGTACCTTGGCATTTTCAGCACCATGATTGGGTTTTTGCTGCAAAATGTAGGGCAGAAGTATTTGTCCCCCAACACTTCATCTATCCTGCTGTCTTTTGAGTCTGTGTTCGGCCTGGTTTTTTCGGTCATTTTTCTGGGAGATCCGGTTACGGCAAAGCTTTTGGCAGGATGTATGCTGATGTTTGGCGCAGTGATTCTTTCAGAGTATAAGCCTAAAAAGAGCAAGGAGGAATAGAATGGGAAAATCCCTGTTTATTGCGGAGAAACCCAGCGTGGCCCAGGAATTTGCCAATGCATTGAAAGTCGGAGGAAGGAAAAAAGACGGCTATATTGAGTCGGAAACTTCTATAGTAACCTGGTGCGTCGGCCATCTGGTGACCATGAGTTATCCGGAAGCCTATGATATCCGGTATAAAAAATGGAGTCTGGAGACGCTTCCCTTTTTGCCAAAAGAATTTCGGTATCAGGTGATTGACGGGGTGGCAAAACAGTTTAAAATCGTAAGCGGACTTTTAAACCGGGCCGATGTGGAAACCATTTATGTCTGTACAGACTCCGGACGGGAGGGGGAGTACATTTACCGTCTGGTCGAGCAGATGGCCGGGGTAAAAGGAAAGATAAGGAAGCGGGTGTGGATTGATTCCCAGACAGAAGAGGAGATCCTGCGGGGAATTCGTGAAGCAAAGGATCTGTCGGAGTACGACAATCTGTCTGCTTCCGCTTACCTGCGGGCAAAAGAAGATTACCTGATGGGAATTAATTTTTCCAGAGTTTTGACGTTAAAGTACGGACAGACTCTGTCTACCCTTTTAAAAAGCAAATATACAGTTATTTCCGTAGGCCGCGTCATGACCTGTGTTTTGGGAATGGTGGTGAGAAGGGAGCGGGAAATCAGAGAGTTTGTAAAGACTCCGTTTTATCGGGTCGTGGGAAATTTTTCTTTGCCGTTTTCTTCTTCGTTTACAATGGAAGGCGAATGGAAGGCAGTAGAAGGTTCCAGCTATCATAAATCCCCTCTTTTATATAAGGACAATGGATTTAAAGAAAAAAAGGATGCCCAGGCCCTCATTGACAGGCTGACCGGCCCGGCGCCCATGGAAGGAGTTTTAGCAGGTTTTGAGCGAAAAAAGGAGACGAAAAATCCTCCCCTTCTCTACAATCTGGCAGAACTTCAAAATGACTGCTCCAAACTGTTTAAAATCAGTCCCGATGAGACGTTAAAAATTGTTCAGGAATTGTATGAGAAAAAGTTGGTGACTTATCCAAGAACCGATGCCAGGGTGCTTTCTACGGCAGTGGCAAAAGAGATTGGGAGAAATATAGGAGGGCTGAAATCCTATGGTCCAATGGCAGACTTTGCCCAGGAGATTCTTTCTCAGACGGCCTATAAAGGAATTGGAAAGACCCGTTATACCAATGATAAACAGATTACGGATCACTATGCCATTATCCCTACAGGGCAGGGCTTCGGGGCCCTGCGATCAGTCAATCCTCTGGCGGAAAAGGTATATCAGCTGATCTGCAGACGGTTTCTCAGTATTTTCTATCCCCCGGCGGTTTATCAGAAATACAGTCTGGATATGAAACGGCTGGACGAGCATTTTTTTGCATCTGTAAAAGTCCTGGAGTCGGAAGGGTATTTGAAAGTAACAGGAAAAGGGAATGATAAGGGAACAGAAAAGGTTCTGGATCAGGATACAGAAATTTTAAAAAATCTGAAAAAGGGAATGACGCTGGAACTTACATCCATGGCAATCAAAGAAGGGGAGACTTCTCCGCCCAAGCGCTACACATCCGGCTCCATGATTCTGGCTATGGAAAACGCAGGGCAACTGATCGAGGATGAAGAACTCCGCGCCCAGATCAAAGGAAGCGGAATCGGAACCAGTGCCACCAGAGCTGAGATATTAAAAAAACTGGTCAGCATCAAATATCTGGCGCTGAATAAGAAAACCCAGGTCATTACGCCTACGCTGTTAGGAGAACTGATCTTTGATGTGGTGGCCGCTTCCATACGCCAGCTTTTAAATCCGGAACTGACTGCCAGCTGGGAAAAGGGACTGACCTATGTGGCAGAGGGAAGTATTACATCAGACGAATACATGGAAAAGTTAGAGAGGTTTGTAGCAGGGCGGACATACGGGGTTATGAACCTTCAAAATCAATATGTGCTGCGGGAGTGTTTTGACAAAGATGCAGTATATTATAAGCAGTTGGGGAAATAGGAGGTCATTATGAAAAGGGAAGAAATGAAAATTTCAAAGATGTATGATTTGAGTCAGACCATAGCGGCTGATTATTTAAGGCAGTTTACCTACCCATGGGAGGCTCTGGCAGGAATCGGACGGTTTGCAGAAGAATTGGGTGCCTCCCTTTCAGAGGAAGAGTATGAAAAACGGGGAGAAACTGTATGGGTACATAAGACAGCAAAAGTAGCTCCGACGGCCTGCCTGACTGGTCCGGCGGTGATTGGACGGTCAGCAGAGATTCGCCACTGTGCGTTTTTAAGAGGAAATGTGATTGTGGGTCAGGGGGCGGTAGTTGGAAACTCTACAGAACTAAAAAATGTGATTTTATTTAATGAGGTTCAAGTCCCTCATTACAACTATGTAGGGGATTCTATTTTGGGATACAAGGCCCATATGGGGGCAGGCTCCATTACTTCCAATGTTAAATCGGATAAATGCCTGGTAATCGTTCATGGAGAAGAGGAAGAGATTGAAACCGGACTTAAGAAATTTGGAGCCATGATTGGGGACTATGTGGAAGTTGGCTGCGGTTCGGTTTTAAATCCGGGAACGGTTATTGGCAGAGAGTCCAATATTTATCCCTTATCCAGTGTAAGGGGATGCGTAAACAGCCATTCCATTTACAAGAAGCAGGGAGAAATTGCAGAAAAGAGATAGAATAGAAAAAGAGGCAGAAGCGTCCGGGAGTCTGCCTCTTTTCTCTATGTGCGCCCTGCGGCGCACGTTTTTAACGGGTGAAATCCCGATCAACTGTAATAACTGTATAGAAATTAGGATGGCGCTCCTGTACCATTAATTCAATCTGTTTTGTCAGAACGTTGGGCGGAGTGGGGTAGTCAATGGGAATGACAATATCAAAAATCAGATTGGTATGGGTAGGGCCTTTCACCATGCGGAAATCATGGAGAGTAATAGCAGAGTGAATACTGCGGATAAGAGCTACCACTTCACTGCGAGTTGACATGGTTTCTTCATCCTGATCCTGTATGGGATCCATATGAATCACTGCATCACAGTGCAGCTTGGTGCGAAGTTCCCGTTCAATGTTGTCAATGGTGTCATGAAGAGCAAAAATATCTCCGGAAGCAGATACCTCACAGTGGAGGGACACCATCTGGCGGCCAGGGCCGTAATCATGGACCAGCATATCGTGGATGCCTAGAATTTCCGGATGAGAAAGCGTAATTGCCCGGATTTTCTGGATAAATTCCGGATCCGGTGCCTGACCCAATAAGGGATTTAAGGTATCTTTTGCTGCCTGAAAACCTGCATAAAAGATAAAAATACCAACTGCAACGCCGCACCAGCCGTCAATGTTGAATGAGGTAAAATGTCCGAAAACAGAGGCGACCAGCACAGCAGAAGTAGATAAGGCATCGCTTAAACTGTCTAAAGCGGTGGCTTTCATGGCAGCAGAATCAATTCTTTTGCCTGTGGAGCGGTTGTAGCTGGCCATATAAAGCTTTACGCCAATGGAAACCGCCAGAATCACGAGGGCAAGGGGCTGAAAATTTACCGGTTCCGGATGGAGAATTTTTTGAGCAGATGTTTTCACCAGTTCAAACGCCATGATCAAAATGGCGCCTGAGACGATAAGTCCGGATATGTATTCAATTCGTCCATGACCAAAAGGGTGTTCTAAATCAGGCTTTTGGCCGGCCAGATGAAAGCCGATAAGGGTCACAACCGAAGAGCCTGCATCAGAGAGATTATTAAAGGCATCTGCCGTAATGGCAATGGAATTGCTGATAAATCCGGCAAAGAATTTTCCTGCAAATAAAAGAAGATTAAAAAAGATGCCTGCTGCGCCGCAGAGAATCCCATAGCCCTGGCGGACCTCTGGAGAAGATGTATTGTCATAATCCGCGATAAAACGCCTGGCTAAAAAGCGAATCATAAACGAAAAACCTCCTGGAAAATAATAGTTGCAGTCTGATAAGACAACGTTACATATTTTACCACTTATAAAGCCGGAGGACAAGGATTCCCTTGCTATTTTTTATATTTGTATTTATAATGGGTAAATAGGTAAACCATACCCAAATAAATGAATCAGGAGAAAAAGCCATGAAACAAGACATGATTGTGATTTTGGACATGGGAAGCACTGAAAATACCGTAATCGCCCGCGAAATTCGTGATATGGGCGTTTACAGCGAGATCCATCCCCATGACATCACCGCAGAAGAACTGAACAAGCTGGACAATGTAAAAGGCATTATTTTAAACGGCGGCGAAAACCGGGTAGTAGACAATGTTCCGGTAGAAATCCATGCAGAATTGTATGATTGCGGGATTCCGATGATGGCGATTGACCACCCTACCGCAAAGTGTGAGCAGATATTTGAGCAGATTCCGGGTCAGGAGGTTCTGCGTAAATTCGTATTTGATACCTGCCATGCAGAGCCAAACTGGAACATGAAAAACTTCATTGAGGATCAGACAGAACTGATTAAGCGTCAGGTAGGAGATAAGAAAGTGCTTCTGGCTCTTTCCGGCGGCGTAGACTCTTCCGTTGTAGCGGCTCTTTTGCTGAAAGCGATTGGCGACCAGTTAGTCTGCGTTCATGTAAATCATGGACTGATGAGAAAAAATGAGTCGGAAAGCGTAGTAGAGGTATTTAAAAATCAGCTTCATGCAAACCTGATTTACGTAGATGCGACTGAACGTTTTCTTGGTAAGCTGGACAATGTAGCAGAGCCGGAGCAGAAGAGAAAGATTATCGGCGGCGAATTTATCCGAGTATTTGAAGAGGAAGCCAGAAAGTTAGACGGCATTGAATTTTTGGGCCAGGGAACCATTTATCCGGATATTATTGAGAGCGGAACAAAGACTGCCAAGATGGTAAAATCCCATCACAATGTAGGCGGTCTTCCGGAGGATCTGCAGTTTGCACTGGTAGAGCCGTTAAAGCAGTTATTTAAAGATGAGGTCCGCGCCTGCGGCGTAGAACTGGGACTTCCCTACGACATGGTATACCGGCAGCCATTTCCAGGCCCTGGATTAGGTGTGCGCTGTCTGGGCGCTATTACCAGAGACCGTCTGGAAGCAGTACGGGAGTCTGACGCCATTTTGCGGGAAGAGTTTGAGAAAGCAGGACTGAATAAAAAAGTATGGCAGTATTTTACAGTTGTTCCGGACTTTAAGTCTGTAGGTGTTAAAAATAATGCCAGATGTTTTGAATATATGGTAATCATCCGCGCCATCAACACTATTGACGCTATGAGTGCCAGCATTGAACGGGTAGACTGGGATGTGCTCCAGACGATTACAGACAGAATTTTGGCAGAGGTAGAAAACGTAAACCGCGTTTGCTACGATATGTCCCCAAAACCGCCGGCGACGATTGAGTTTGAGTAAGTTTTTGTTCCCATCCCACACCAACCCACCGACCTATCCCATCTAAAACACAGGGAACAAAGTTAAAGAACATAATAAAAATGTTCAGAATGAAAACACTTTTTAAGCTGTAAAAATTCACGTTGAATTTTACAGCTTTTTGTGTATAATAGAAGTAGCAGAAATAATATGAAATCAAGGAAGGAGCTGAAAGAATATGGCAAGTATTTTACCAGTATCTGATTTGAGAAATTATAACGAAGTCCTGAAGAACTGCCATAAAGGCGAGCCTGTATATCTTACCAAGAATGGTAGAGGACGTTTTGTGGTTATGGATTTTGAAGATTATGAACGTGATCGTGCGGAAAAGAAGCTTTTGATGAAGCTGCAGGAAGCCGAAGAAGCAGTGAAAGACGGCGAGGGATGGCTGGAGTTGGATGAACTGAAGGCACTTGTGGGGGAATAAGATGTTAAAATTGCGGATTAACCCGATTGTTGCAAAGGACCTGAAGAATATCCGGGATTACATCGCTGAAGATAGTGAAGAATATGCCGTAAAGACTATAAAGGAAGTTTATGGTAAATTTGAGAATCTCCAGATGTTTCCGGGAATGGGGTCAGACCTTTCAAAGCGAGTCAGCTTTCGGACAGACTATAAATATGCGATATGGGAAGATTATGTGATTATCTACAAGGTAAGCAACGAGTATGTAGAGATCTATCGTGTCGTCAATCGGTATCAGGATATTATAAAAATTTTTGATTGATAACAGAAATATGATAACAAATTGATAACACCGTTCAGCATAGTCCGTGGACTTAGGACAGAGGAACACATATAAAACCAGATAGAACCATAATACCTATACAAAATTGTATAGTGACAAAAACTCATTTGCGAGTTTGAGCAATTTTGAAATTGAGCATGAGAAGATAGAGAATGAGCCAAAGGTAGTTGTAGAGAAAAACGAGGAAAATGATAGTTCTAATATTAATGTAAGTGGAAAAAAATTGTTTCTATAATAAATTGATTGACACCACATACGATAACACGTATACGCAATTTATCGAAAGACCTCCGGTTTGATGAGTTACAGAAGGTATTGGAAAGCTACGGATACGAAATGAATGCACCAAGAAGTGGAAGCAGTCATTACACTTTTAGAAAGCAAGGGTGTATGCCAATTACAATACCAAAGCACGAACCAATCAAGAAAGTATATGTAGAAATGGTAAGGCAGATTGTAGAATGCAAGGCGAAGAATGATGAAGACGCTGAATGATTATATGGCAATGTCCTATCGTATGGAAATTGTGGAAGACAAAGATGAAGGCGGATTTGTGGTTTCTTATCCGGATTTGCCTGGTTGCATTACTTGTGGTTCTTGCGATATTCTGCACATTGTAAAGCTGGATGATAGTCGGGAAAGTGTATTTTTAATACAAGATATGTTTCCAATTACAGAGGAATACATAGAACGTGAATATACGATTGCTGGAAATCATTTGATGCTGACCAGTGAACATACGGCAAAGGTAATCGAACAAAAAGCAAGAAAAGAGTTTACTTTCCCTACCCAAAATCGAGGATGGTCGGATGTTGTTGAAATCCCCGTATGGTTGTGATAGAATTGCCTTACAGAAAGTACCCATGACAGGGTGGTAGCCTCCCGGCTTAATGACCTGTTCGCAGGAATACATAGGAAGGGAGGTGGCGCCGATGACAGCTTATGAAATCATTTCGATTTTCATCGGGATATTAGCTTTGCTGATGTCCTTTGGTAGCTTAATTGTTGCGTTGCTTGCCTTTCTCGATAAGAGAAACAAGCGAAAATAAAAATGCCTATCCTGTCTGCCAACAGGATAGGCGGTGTTCATAAGGACATTTTGACCTAGCCGAGAGCATCCACCTTTGGAGTGGGTGCTTTCTTTAGTTACAATATAGCACAGTTTGTGGGGAAGTTCAAGCAGAAAATCTTTCGTCAGCTTTTGTCAGGCTCTGGTCGTCTCAGCTTGTTCAGTTCTCCTGCCAACCTTGTGTCTTTTTCCGGATATGCAACATACTCTTGGATAGCATCATATATCAGGATATTACAAGAATCTTTGACTGATAACAGAACCATCATCAGGAATCAACCTTCTAAAATTTAATGGAGAAATGCATTAGATTAAAAAATAAGAACAAATGTTTGGGAACGGTTAAATATATATTTACGAAAGAAGAAAAATAAGGTATAATATGAATACTTAGCGAGGTCTTGTCGAGCTTAGCAGGCATGGTATAATAACTCCAAAATGCAGCTGTGCTACGCACATCTGTCGCTGCCGTTGGCAGCTAACACATTTTGTCGTTACCATATCAGGTGAAAATAAATATAGAGATAGGTTGTGAAAGGGAATATTTTATGGCTAACAATATTTTAATAAGTCCTATTTTAAAATGGGTCGGTGGTAAGAGGCAATTACTGGCTGACATCATGCCCTTGATTAATAAAAATTGCTCTACTTATGTTGAACCGTTTGTAGGTGGTGGAGCTGTTTTTTTTGAACTGCAACCTAAAAAAGCAATAATAAATGATTATAATACAGAACTTATCAATGTCTATGAGGTAGTGAGAGATTTTCCGGAAGAACTTATTGACCTGTTAGAAGAACATAGCAGAAAAAACACAGAGGAATACTTTTATGATTTGCGAGCTTTGGATAGAAGTCCAGAATATGATAATATGAGTAGAGTCCAAAAAGCGGCAAGGATGATTTATCTTAATAAAACATGCTACAATGGCTTGTACAGGGTAAATTCGGCAGGACAATTTAATTCTCCGTATGGAAAATATAAAAATCCAAATATTGTTAATGCGACAACGATAAGGGCAATGTCAAAATATCTTAAAAATCCGAAAATTACAATTAAGCAGGGTGATTACAGAGAGACCTTGAAGGGATTACGGAAAGGAGCATTTGTATATTTAGATCCGCCGTATATGCCCATATCGTCATCTTCGTCCTTTACTGGTTATACAGAAAATGGATTTTCATATGAACAGCAGATTGCATTAAGAAATGAGTGTGATAAATTAAAAGAAAAAGGGATCTCTTTTTTACAATCCAACTCAGATTGTCCGGAAATACGGGAATTATATAAAAATTATGATATCAGGACAGTACAGGCTAAAAGAAGTATTAATAGCAATGCAAATAAGCGTGGTGAAATTAGTGAGGTATTGATTTGCTATGTCCCAGAAAAAAGACAGCATATCTGTTAATGATGCATGGAAGGCATTGATAGATAAATATAATATCTTAGAGGAAGTTCAGAAAAATGGATGCTGTCATATTAAGGCGAGTCAGATAAAACAGTTTAAAGAACCAAGATTAATGGCAAAATGGGACAGCACGGATTCCTTACCTAAGATATTGCGGGATAATAAAATTAATATCTTGCCAGACAGCAGAAGTTCATATGTTATAAGTGATTTCTTATTGTATCAGGAAATTCCGGAACTTGAGGAACATGTAACACAAATGACTCACGTAGAACTGCCGGATTATGAGTCGATAGATGTAAATTCTATTCGTTCAGAAGCAAATGCAATCAATGTACTGTTACTAACAGGTATATTAGATGATTTTTTAAATACCAGTGGTAGCGTTGCTACATTTAATGGACGAATGGGAACTGGGAAATTTGATTTTGTAGTCGACACAGCAAGAAATGTCAAACAAAAGATTCATGTTAATAATGCACAGTGTGAAATAGACGGCGGATTTGAGAATGATGAGTCGGTTGTGATTATGGAAGCAAAGAATGTGGTTCATGAAGATTTTCATGTTCGTCAGCTTTATTATCCGTATAGGCTATGGAGAAATAAAGTAAACAAGCCGATTCGGCTGATTTTTTCGGTGTATTCAAATATGATTTTCAGATTGTTTGAATATCGCTTTCATACTTTGGAAGATTATTCTTCCATTGAGTTAATTCAGATGAAAAATTATTCCCTGCAAGATACAACGATAACGCTGGAGGATTTGCTGAAAGTAAGAGAAAATACAGCAGTTAAGACGGATGATAGTATGGCTGATACAGATGTGCCGTTTATACAGGCTAACTCGATGGAACGAATTATTTCTCTGTTAGAGAATATGTACGAAAATCCAATGACCAGTCAGCAGATTGCAGAATTGATGGATTTTGAACTGCGTCAATCCGATTATTATTATAATGCAGGAAGGTATTTGGGGTTATTCGAGAAAATACGTGATGATAAGCAGACAGTAGTTGGATTGACAGCGTTAGGAAATAAAGTCTTTAAATTAAACTACAAGGAAAGACAGTTGAAATTGGTTGAACTGATTTTAGAACATCAGATATTTGGTGATTTTTTTGATAAGATGATCGAAACAGGAGATATGCCAAATAAAAAAGACATTGAGAATGAAATGCGTGCTTTACACGTATGTAATGAAGGACAGATAGTACGCAGAGCAGGTTCTGTATATGGTTGGCTCAAGTGGATTTTCAATTTGACTAAATTGTAATCAGGGGCTGGTGCACGAATACCCAATGTTAAACGCGATAACAGGAGTGGAAGGCAACTATGAATTTTTTTGATTACATAAAAAACGATGCATTTTTTAAGCCATTAACATTGAAATATAAAAGAGTATATTACGACTGTATTCAGATTTTAATTGATAAAATGAAAGAATTGCCGGTATTGTATGAATCTGATGCAAAAGACAGTATTACGCTATATTTAAAAAATGCAGGACTTGGTGAAATAAGAAAAAGTGTATCAGGGGAAGAAGAACTTATTGAAGAAACAGAGGAAAACGGCCTTGGGCTGAATGGGGCCGGAATGATTGCTTTTTTTCGTGAATGCGGCTGGCTGCTGCCCCGCGAGATAGGCAGAAATGGCGAATATATAGTGAATGTTGCGGTTGACTGCAGAAGACTTATGGATTTTCTGAGAAAAATGACAGAAAAGAGCGGAGAGGGAATGATGTCAAACCGCATTTTTTCTATGTACGAGATTATGAAATCTGCATTTGAAGAAGATTCTGTGCGCAGAGAGAGACCTTATACGAATATCCTTGTGCCGTTAATGGATAATGAGACAGAACTGAAAAATGAACTGACGGATTTGAAAGACAGTATTTCCGGTATTATGAAAGCAGTCATTTTGTTTCAGGACATTAACAGTTTTGGACAGTTTATCATGAAAGATGAAATGCTGGATCAGTTCTTCAGCGAATATTTTTTTGTAAAAAACAATGGATTAATTCCTGCGCAGATCTCATTTATAAGGGCTAAATTAAGGATTCTCAGGCAGGAGGAAACCTGCGAAAAGATGATAAAAGAATGTTCGGAAAAGCTGCAGTTAAACTATGAAGAAGCCAGGGAACGTGTAGAACAGTATTTTGCAGAACTTCAGTATTTTTTAAGTGTTGAATATGAGGCGAATATGGAACTCATTGACAGCCGTATTAATAACTACTACAATCTTGCAAATACGAGAATCATACTGATGGCGAGCAATGGGATACGGCTGGAAGCGGCAATCAGTGATTTTTTAAACGCAGTCTCAAAGATGCCAAAAGAACAGCAGGAAGCTGTAATGGAAAAAGCGGCGGACTGTACCCGTATTACCAATCAGAGGTACGTGGGATATAAGTCCTTTGAAAAAAATAAACGCATAAAAAACGAAGGGGAAAATATCGGACTTACTGCTGCGGATTTATCAGAAGAAGAAAAGAGAAGGCAGACAGAAAGACTGTTTAACAGTTCTCCCAATCGATATTCTGTTGATAAGGTAAGTTCATTTCTGGATGTGCAGTTGGGCGGTGAAGACCACATGGATGTGAAGGAAACGCCGGTCCGGTCAAAGGAAGAAGTGCTGATGTATGCGGCGGCAATGCTTTACGCCAACAACGAAGAGTTTCCCTATGAGATTCAGCTAAGAGAAGAAACTGTAAAAACAGAAATTGCGGATATTACGGATATAACGGTGATTAAGAAACAGAAGGGGAACAGTCTATGAATGATTTCGGCTTTATGAAAACAATGAAGGAAGAGGATGCGTATTTATTTAAGCGCTGTATTCGTAAAATGCTTGATGCAACATTTATAGTGGCGGATAAAGATGAAAAATTGTATGACTTTATATCGTCAGAGTCCAATCAATATGATGTGAATACGTATCTGGCAGTCATTGGGTATAAAGTGGTTGTAGAAGAAAAAATGAAAGTAGCCATGCTGCAGCAATCAGATGAAGATGCTGAGACAGTAGGACTAAAGAAGATAAATTTATACCGGTTTGATGCAAAACAGGTAAAATTATTAATGGTGCTCTGGCTTTTATTTCTGGAGCGTATGGGGTATGCAGATCCGGTGCATATAACGGTGGGCGACATCATTGACAAATGTAAGATTTATCAGATTAATCTGAAGCCGGCGGAATTTAAAGAATCCTATCGGATATTTAAAAAGTTCAGCCTCATCGATTATAGTGACGATATAACAGAAGAGGACGGAAAAGTCCGCTTGTATCCATCCCTGCAGTTTTGTATGGACATTGGACAACTGAAGCAGGTTATGGCGGAATATACCGCAGATGGAGACAAGACAGAGACGGAGCAGGATGAATTCCTGGAGAGTGAGGATACAGATGAATAAAACGGTTTTACGGAATATACATTTGGTAAACTGGTATGGATTCAGCAATCGGACAATCCCTGTTTCAGAAAATCTGACGTTGATTTCCGGTGAGAATGAATGTGGAAAATCGACCATCTTAGATGCCATTAAGTATGCGTATACAGGCGATACGCAATTTAATAAAGCTACAAGCGGATACAATACAGGCGTAGGAAAAAGAAATTTAGTCTCCTATACAAGATGCCTGGTAGATGCCAGTGCAGGAATATACGCCAGACCTGCTGAGAAAATACCGGTGGTATACACCCATATTGCCCTGGAATATTTTGATCAGATCAACGAACATCCATTTGTGTTGGGCGTAGTAATCGAAACGGCTGTTACCGATATCAGGGGTACCCATTGGTATGCCTTAGACGGAAAAACCATTGCAGATATTTCCTTTGTGTATGAGGAAAATTCCGTTATAAAACCTTATGACGCATCAGGTTTTCAGAAAAAATACGGGGTTCAGATGAAAACCAAAAAAGAGGGCATTACGCTGTTTATGCAGATGGTAGGACTAAAACTCCCCTATCAGGAAGTGCCGAAATATCAGAGAAAACTCAGAAATATCATGGCCTATAATCCTGCTGCAAAAATCCAGGAATTTATAAAGGAATCTGTTTTAGAAGAACATGATGTCAATTTTGATAAATTAAAAGAAGCTAAAAAGAATATTGAGCAGATAAACGGCAGTCTGGAACAAATCAATCAGGAATTACAGGATTTGGATTCCATACTGGCAGATTATGACGAACACGACAAGAAGTCTCTGCAGTTAAAGACAGATGACATAAAAATGATTTACAGAGATCTGGTACAGTGTCAGAGGGATACCAGAGAGGCAGAGGAGTTTATTGAAAAGAACCGGATTACCTGTGAACTTTTAGCAGAAAAAATTGACAAACAGGATCAGGAAATTGACGAAATCGACAAAACGTATTCAGAAACCAGAAGGGCGCTTCTCGATCTGGATGTTTCAAAGGCAATCGAAGCGTCCAGGCAATTAATAGATGCCTATGAAAAGCAGTTGGCAAAATTGGCAGAAGAGAAGGAAAAGCTGGAAACCTTTCGTCAGAATATGCAGGAAATGACGGCTCAATTAGCAAAGATGGGAGTAACAGTGCAAAATGCGCAGGTACTGGAGAGACTGACTTCCAAAGGCCTTGAGGCGGGTGAAAAGCAGAGAGGCATTGATTTGCTAAAGGAAGAACTCCAGCAATGCCGCGATGGGTTTATTGAGAAACATACCCTGCTGAAAAGAGATCTGGAAATCCTGCAGAATGAATGTATAGAACAAAACGGGATTATTGAAAGCTGCAATAAAAACAGGATGGATGACTCCAATGTCCGGGAACAGACAGAACTGATTAGAGAGATTAATCGGGAATTAAAAAAGCATGGCATTGATGAAGAAGCCCATATGGCTTACGAATACGTAATTGAACTGAAGGATGAGAACTGGAGAAATGCGATTGAAGCCTTTTTAGGAGTCCATCGCTATGCCATAATCGTGTCGAAGAATGGGTTTGATGTTGCCAATGCTGTCATGGATAAGTCAAAGTACCGGTATGTTGAATTAGTAAATACAAAACGGTTGATGGCAAGAAAGCTGGATTGTGAGGAAGATTCGGTTTTCCACTATCTGGCTGTGCAGAATGAGACTGCGGCAAATTATTTTAAATACTGGCTGGGGAGAATTCACGCAGTCCCCATGGAACAGGTGCCGGATTATGATAACGCCATGTCAATGGAGGGAAAGCTGAGCCGCAATATGGCCGTAACCTACATAAACACAAAGAAAATCAGAAATTATTGTCTGGGGAGCCAGGCAATCGAGTTAAATAAGAGAGCGGCAGAAAGAAAACTGCGGGAACTGGAAAAGAAAGAAGAGGAAATTCTGGTACAGCAGAAAGAGCTGCAGGACCGATCGAAAAATCTGCAGACTGCTTTAACATACTTTAAAGAGTTCCATTTTAGCGTCCATAAAGAGTGGGCGGATCTATCCGTTGATTTAAATAATGAAAAAGGCCATTACAGAGAACTGGTGGAAGCGCAGAAGAATAATGCGGAATTTATGGCATTAAACGAGAGAGTATCGGTACTGAAACAAAAGCTGGATGATAAGAAAAAGGAACATGCCGAAAACTTAAAGAAAAAGACAATCTTAGAGACAGAGGTATCAGAAAAGGAGAAATCAGTAAAAGGACTTAAGGCAAAAGAAAGTGCAAAACAGGCGGAGCTGGACGAAGAGAGAATTACAGAAAGTTCTGCTGTAGAAAAGGCAATAGAAGAATATGACAGGTATTTGTCAGGAGAAAACCAGAGTGGCGGCCTGATGGTCCATGCAACAAAAGAACGGGTAAACCGAAGAGTGCGGGAACTGGAGGGAAACATCAACGGCAAGCAGCAGACCTATAACAACCGCAAACAGGAAGTAGATAAATTGCCAATCGGTCTGGGGTACGAAGCTGCCTACCAGAAAAGAAGAGGAAAAATCTGGATTGATGATTTGCAGGGCATACAGCAGAAATTAAAAGAGCAGACCCTCACCTATGAGCGGATATTTAAAAGAGAGTTTGTTCTCAATATCTATCACGCGGCTAAAGATGCAAAAGATGATATTGGGGATATCAATAAGGAGCTGCGGAAACTTCAGTTTGCCACAAAGTATCAGTTTGACGTGAGAATGCTCAATGACAATTCAGATTATGCAAAAATTTTGCGGTATGCAGAGTATTTGCAGGAAACAAACAATATGTCGGATGGCCAGATGACACTGACAAGCCTCATGGGGTACGAAAATGATGAGGTTGAAACAAGAGAACGGGAAATCCGGGATATTATCAATAAGGTTATTGATCACAGCGACATAGGGGAGATCAAAAAATTTGCAGATTACCGGAATTATATGAGTTATGAAATCATTATCAATAACGATGAAGTAAAAGACGGTAAGCTGTCCAAACAGGTGGGATACAATTCCGGAGCAGGAACCCAGATTCCCTACACCCTGATCCTTTCAGCGGCATTATCTATGCTGTACAATGTCAGAGTCAATTCCGTGCGGTTGATTTTCATTGATGAACCTTTTGAAAAGATGAGCGACCACAATATAAAACTGATGCTTGATTTTTTTAAAAACCAGAATTTCCAGGTAATCTTCTGTGCACCGCCCAACAAACTGGAATCCATTGGCAGTCAATGCGGAGTCATCATTCCGGTTCTTAAGATTAGCAATGACAATATGCAGATAGGAGAGATCCGGTTTCATGAGCAATCAGGATTATAAAAAGGCAATCCTTGACAAGCTGTTAAAGAAATACAATAACCGATATGCCAAAAACATTACGACCAATAGAAGAATTTTGTTAAAGCCGGCAGAGGTATACAAAGAGTATGCCAGAAACAATGCGGATATATCAAAAAAGCAGGAGATTTATGAGGCAGTATCCGCATTGGCCGGTATGGGATTTGTAACGGCTGATTATCTGAAATTCAGCAATGATATAGAAAAGATCTATCTTTCTGAAGAAAATTTGCCTTCCATCTACGAATATTTAAAAAAAGAATATGGGGTAATCCCTCAAAGCAGCATTGCAGAACTTGTGCAGGAGATTGCAGAAAAATATACCGGAGAAGGGGAAATTGCCGGGAAATACTGTGAAAGTATCCTGAAACAGATGGAAGATCCCAGATATCCTCTGATTCCTGAAAGAATAGAAGAAAACCTGAAGATGTTTTGCTTTTTGGAGAAAAACAGGGAAAGCTTGTATGTACGGGAGGTTTCCATGCTGGTATATGGGGACTCCAAATGGTTTGAAAACAATAACTATGAAGAAGTATGTACATTTCTAAGAAGTGCCACAGGACGGGTCAGGGCAGAAGGGGAACGAAATGACGCAGTGTTAAGCTGCTTTTATGTTGTACAAACAGAACAGGAAATTTTTATAAAAGGCAATTGGAACATAGAGTGGGAACAGTACGCCTTAGATGTGTCAAACTTTCAGGGCGGAATCGCTATAGCAGCCAGTGACGTCCAAAGCATAAAACATATCAGTGTCAATGCCGAAGGCATCATGACCATTGAAAATAAAACATCGTTTCAGAGATTAAGAGGAGAGAAATTTACCACCATGTATCTGGGAGGTTTTGCCAATAGACATCAGATAGAATTTCTCAAAAAAGTTATCTCGGACAACCCAGATATCAGATATTGCCATTTTGGAGATATTGATGTGGGCGGATTTCTGATTCATAAGCATTTATGCCGCGAGACAGCGACCCACTTTGAACTGTACAGAATGGGAATCGAGCAGTTATGTGACAGGCGCTTTAGCCATTGTTTAAAAGTATTGACAGAAAATGATAGAAACCGGCTCCAGTCGTTAATGGAAGATGGTTTGTATGGGGAAGTCCTGAAATATATGGAAGAACATGATGTAAAGCTGGAACAGGAAATTGTGAGTTATTATGCAAATAGAGATTTAAAACCGCAAGATATATGAAAAAAGCCCATTAAAAATGTAATGGCGGCAAAGATGGCGCAGAAAGTTTCTTAAATAAAAAAACTTTCTGCGCTATCTTTTTTGCGGACAAAACTTGAATTGACAGAATCAAAAAAATTCTTAATACAATCTTAATCCAAAAACCTGCCTGTTAATCCTATTTTAATTGGGAGCGTGATAGAATCCCTAAGCAAAGGAGGAAGAAGTTATGATGGATTTGATTATGATTGCAATACTACTTGGAAGTTTTGGCCTGGTAAAACTGTTTGTGGGTTTTTGTGAAAAACAGATTGGGTCAAACGAAAAATAACAGAAATTCAGGAGGAATGAGATATGGTGGTATTAGGTCTGATTATAGCAGCGCTGGGAATTTATCTGTTGTATGCACTGATAAATCCAGAAAAATTGTAGGTAAAATGTTACAGGAGGAAATGTGATGTTACAGATTGTTCTTACGCTGGCAATTTTTGTGATACTGGTCATTCCGATGGGAACCTATATGTATCACATTGCCACAAATCAAAAAACTTTTGCAGATGCAGTATTCAACCCAGTTGATCAGTTCATTTATAGAATCTGTGGGATTAAAGAGGAAGATATGGGATGGAAAAAATATACCCTGTCTTTACTAATGGCAAATGCAGTCATGGTTTTTACCGGATACCTGATTTTGAGAATGCAGGGGCTGCTTTTTTTAAATCCCAATGAGATTGGCGCAATGGAAGCTGACCTGAGTTTTAATACAATTATCAGCTTTATGACGAATACCAACTTACAGCATTATTCCGGTGAAAGCGGACTTTCCTATGCCGGACAGATGTGCGTAATCATTTTTATGATGTTTACCTCAGCGGCCAGCGGGTATGCAGCATGCATGGCATTCTGCCGCGGGCTTTCCGGGCGGAAACTGGGAAATTTCTACAGGGATATGGTTCGGATTACCACCCGGATTTTGCTGCCAGCAGCATTTTTGGTAGGGCTGTTTTTAGTCAGCCAGGGTACTCCCCAGACTCTGATGGGCAACTTTACAGTTGAAACCATTGAGGGAACCTATCAGGATATTGCAGTAGGCCCTGTTGCGGCTTTGGAATCCATTAAGCATCTGGGAACCAATGGAGGCGGATTTTTTGGAGCAAACTCATCCACCCCATTTGAAAATCCTACGATTCTTTCCAATATCGCAGAACTGATTTCCATGATGATTCTGCCTGGAGCGTGTGTGGTAACATTTGGGCGGATGCTCTGCGATAGTAAGAAAGAGCAGAAGACAGTGATTGGAAAACAGGGCGCCGTTATTTTCGGAGCAATGGCAATTCTTTTTCTCATTGGACTTGTAATCTGTGTTCACGCGGAAAGAGCCGGCAATCCGGTTATAGAATCCATGGGAATTTCCCAGGATATGGGAAATATGGAAGGAAAAGAAGTGCGGTTTGGAACGGACCAATCTGCTTTGTTTACAACCGTTACCACATCGTTTACAACCGGCACAGTCAACAATATGCACGACTCGCTGACCCCTCTTGGCGGTATGGTTCCTATGCTTCATATGATGTTAAACTGCGTATTTGGCGGAAAAGGCGTGGGATTAATGAACATGGTAATGTATGTAATTCTGGCAGTTTTTATCTGCGGACTGATGGTAGGAAGAACACCGGAATACTTAAACAAGAAGATAGAGGGAAAGGAAATGAAGCTGGTGGCAATTGTGATTTTGATTCATCCGCTTCTGATTCTGGGATTTTCCGCACTGGCTATTACAGCCCAGGCAGGACTTTCGGGTATTACCAATCCGGGATACCATGGACTGTCCCAGGTCCTTTACGAATATGCGTCTTCAGCTGCCAACAATGGTTCTGGTTTTGAAGGTCTGGCAGACAACAGTCTGTTCTGGAATGTTACAACAGGTCTGGCCATGTTTTTTGGGCGCTATATTGCCATTGCCGCGCAGCTGGCAATCGCAGGATCCATGCTGATGAAACGGAAGGTTAATGAGTCTATCGGTACACTTCGGACAGATAATCTCACCTTTACTATTATATTGGTATTTATTGTGTATATATTTGCAGCCTTAACATTCTTCCCAGCATTGGCCCTTGGACCAGTAGCAGAACATTTGTCTCTGTGGCTGTAAAAGAACGTGACAGGCGAAAGGAGAATCACAATGGCAAAAAAGAAACACACAAAATTTGTTACAAAGGATATTTTAAAATCATCCGTTATTGGATCTTTCCAAAAACTGGATCCCAGATACATGGTGAAAAATCCGGTCATGTTTGTAGTAGAGGTTGGATTTTTAATTACTCTGGCGCTTACCTTTGTTCCTACCCTGTTTGGAGGCAATGAGGAACACCAGATTTATAATGGAATCGTTTCCATCATTTTATTTATCACAGTTTTATTTGCCAACTTTGCGGAGTCTGTAGCAGAGGGACGGGGAAAGGCCCAGGCTGCAACTTTGAAAAAGACAAAACAGGATACCATGGCGCGCCTGATACTTCCCGATGGGGGAGAAAAGACCATCAGTGCTTCAGAACTGAAAAAGGGCGATATTGTATTAGTAAAACTGGGAGAAGTCATTCCCAATGACGGCGAGGTGATCGAAGGAGTTGCCTCTGTAGATGAATCCGCCATTACCGGTGAATCTGCTCCTGTTACCAGAGAGGCCGGCGGAGATTTTTCCTCTGTAACCGGAGGAACTACGGTGGTTTCCGACTGGCTGAAAATCCAAATTGTGGCAGAACCTGGACACTCATTTTTAGATAAAATGATTTCTCTGGTGGAAGGTGCATCCAGACAGAAAACCCCAAATGAAATTGCACTGAATACTCTGTTAATTGTGCTGACTTTGATCTTTTTAATCGTGGTAGTAACGCTGTATCCGTTTGCCGCTTATCTGGGAGTCGAAATCCCGATTTCCTGGGCAGTTGCCTTAATGGTATGTCTGATTCCCACTACCATCGGCGGACTGCTTTCTGCAATTGGTATTGCCGGAATGGACCGGGTTACCAGATTTAATGTGATTGCCATGTCCGGAAAAGCAGTAGAAGCCTGCGGAGATGTGGACACCATGATTTTGGATAAGACAGGAACGATTACTTACGGAAACCGGCTGGCAGCAGAATTTTATCCGGTAAAAGGTGTATCAAAAACGGATTTGATTGATTACAGCGTTATGAGTTCCCTGATGGATGGGACGCCGGAAGGCAAATCAACTGTAGATTTGGGACGGCAGATGGGATGTGCACTGGATGACGATGTTTCTTCCCAGATGACCTTTGTGGAATTTACAGCCCAGACCAAAATGAGCGGCGTGGATTTAAAAGATGGAACCATTGTCCGAAAAGGAGCATCTCTGGCCATTGAGGAATTTGTAAAGGAAAGAGGCGGAAAAATACCAGAAGACCTGGAAGAAATTGTGACCAGAGTTTCCAATCTGGGCGGAACTCCGCTGGCTGTATGCATAAATAACCAGATACTGGGTGTGATTTATTTAAAGGATACAGTAAAGCCGGGACTGGTAGAACGGTTTGCCAGACTCCGGGAGATCGGGATTAAGACCATTATGTGCACCGGCGATAATCCCCTGACTGCTGCAACCATTGCAAAAGAGGCGGGAGTAGACGGATTTATTGCAGAGTGCAAACCAGAAGATAAAATTGAGGCCATTAAAAAAGAGCAGGCAGAGGGCAAAATAGTAGCCATGACCGGAGACGGCACCAACGATGCCCCGGCTCTGGCTCAGGCAGATGTAGGTCTGGCAATGAACTCTGGTACGCAGGCGGCAAAGGAAGCTGCCAATATGGTGGACTTAGACTCAGATCCCACCAAGATTCTGGAAGTAGTTGAGATTGGGAAACAGTTGTTAATTACCAGAGGTTCCCTGACGACCTTTAGTGTTGCCAATGACATTGCAAAATACTTTGCCATTATTCCAGCTATGTTTACCATGGTTTTGCCGCAAATGCAGATCTTAAATATCATGGATCTGGCAACGCCGGCCAGTGCGATTTTGTCTGCACTGATTTTTAACGCCATTATTATTCCCGGACTGATCCCTATTGCCATGAGAGGCGTAAAGTATAAACCGATGAAGGCAGAAAAACTTTTATTAAGAAATATGGGAATTTATGGACTGGGCGGAATCATTGTTCCGTTTGCAGGAATCAAACTCATTGATTTAATGGTGGCGCCGTTGTTAGCCATGATAGGAATGTAAGGAGGGAGTTTTTATGAAAACATTGGGAAAAATGTTTCAAACAGCATTTGCTTTTTGCATCGTGATGATGGTGCTCTGTTCAATTGTTTATCCGCTGGCGCTTACAGGCGTCAGTCAGGCCGCCATGAAAGAAAAGGCAAATGGCAGCCTGATTGATAAAAATGGAAATTTAACTGCCAATATTGAGGAAGCGGTCGGATCGGAACTGCTGGGACAGGATTTTACAAAAGATTATTTCTTCCATGGAAGAGTTTCCGCCGTTCATTACAATACCTATACAAACGAGCAGAAGGAGAGCCAAGAATACAGCGGCGTTTCTTCCGGTTCCTTTAACTACGGAAATTCTAACCCGGATTTGGAAGCGAGGATAAAAGAAGATCTGGATGCATTTCTGGCATCTCATCCAGGAGTAAAAGCAGAAGAGGTTCCGGCAGATTTGCTGACCGCATCCGGTTCCGGACTGGATCCTCACATCAGTCCAAAAGCTGCCAAAGTCCAGATTCAGGCTGTAGCAGAGAATTCTGGTTTAAGTGAAGAAACAGTTGCTCAGATTGTAGAAGATAATACGGAGAAAAAAGTCTTCGGAGTCTTTGGGGAAGAACGGGTAAATGTGTTAAAATGCAATCTGGATATTGCACAGGCAATGGGAATCCTAAAGTAACAGTTTAGAAAGGCGGCAAAAAGAGGTATGGAAGAGCAGAGACCAAATTCAGAACAGCTTTTAAAGCGGCTGCAGTATGAGGAACGGGAACAGAAAAAGAAAACCAGAGGAAAGCTGAAAATTTTTCTGGGATACGCAGCAGGCTGCGGAAAAACCTATGCTATGTTAAAAGCTGCTCATGAGGCAAAAAATCATGGTATAGATGTGGTTGCCGGCTACATTGAACCTCACGCCAGGCCGGATACCCAGGCGCTGACAAAGGGATTGGAAATTTTGCCGCCTTTGATGATAAACTACAAAGGAGTCAATTTACGGGAATTTGATTTGGATGCTGCTTTAGAAAGAAAGCCGCAGCTGCTTCTGGTAGATGAACTGGCCCATACCAATGCGAAGGACTGCCGCAATGAAAAGCGGTATCAGGATGTAAAAGAACTTTTGCGGATGGGAATTAATGTCTACACCACCATTAATATTCAGCATCTGGAAAGCTTAAATGATCTGGTGGGCAATATCACCCGCATTGATGTCAGGGAACGAATCCCGGATTCTGTATTTGACCATGCGGATCAGGTAGAAGTGATTGACATTGAGCCGGAAGAACTGATTGACCGTATGAAAGAGGGAAAGATTTATGGAAAGCAGCAGGCAGAGAGGGCACTCCACAATTTTTTCCGGAGAGAGAAGCTGGCTGCCCTTCGGGAAATTGCTCTTCGCCGGACCGCAGACCGGGTAAACCGGATTGCAGAAGAAGAGCGAAGCCTTCAGGACAATCAGGATTACCATACAGGAGAACATATTTTAGTCTGTATTACAGCCTCTCCATCCAGCGCAAAAGTAATCCGGACAGCTTCCAGACTGGCAGACGCATTTCATGGAAAACTGACCGGACTTTGTGTGGAGACGCCGGGTATGCAGGATGCAGATGAGAAGACAAAAAAAGCGCTTAGAAACAATCTGGAGATGGCAAAGCTTCTGGGAGCCAGAATTGTGACTGTATTTGGCTCCGATGTGGCAGCGCAAATCGCCCAATATGCCATTGTCAGCAATGTATCGAAAATTGTAATCGGAAGGACCAACCATTTTACCATACATTCCCTTTGCCGTTCTGAATTGTTGGAAAAGCTGACCTATATGGCGCCTAATATTGATGTGTATATTATCCCGGATATGCAGCATGGGAAACGGTATCGCCCCAGACATGTAAGGAAACCATTTTCCGGTGACTGGAAGAAGACGGCAGCGGACTTTCTGCTGATTACAGGAATTATGTGTGTTACAACCCTTCTGGCCCTTTTGTTTCAGAACCGGGGATTTTCGGAAGCAAATACCATTATGCTGTATCTGTTGGGAGTGCTGGTGTCTTCGTATCTGGCAAATCGAAAACTCTGTGCATTGTATTCTGCGTTTGTTAGTGTCCTTTTTTTTAATTTCTTTTTTACAGAGCCATTTTACAGCTTAAAAGCCTATGATAAAGATTATCCGGCTACCTTTTTCATGCTTTTTTTAGTGGGACTGTTTACCGGAACTTTGACAGCTAAAATGAAACGTCAAAATCTGGAAAGCGCAAAAACAGCATACCGGACTGAAATTTTGCTGGAAAACAGTCAGAAATTAAGGCGCTGCAAAACCAGAAAAGAGGTTTTTTGGCAGACAGCCATTCAGGTTCAGAAGCTTTTAAATCTGTCTGTTCTCATTTATCCGGCAGGGGAAAACGATTTGCTGGAAGAGCCGATTTTATTTCCAAGAAAGGGGATGGAGCTTTCCGAGCTTAAGACCTGTGTCAATGCAAAGGAAAAGGGAGTGGCCCAGTGGGTGGCAGCCAATCGTCACCGGGCCGGGGCCTGCACGCATACACTTCCGGATGCCATGGCCATGTATCTGCCCATTCAGGATGAAGAAAAGGTGAGAGGAGTAATGGGGATCTGGCTGGAAGAACACAGGCCGATCCAGGAGTTTGAATACGGACTTTTAGTTGCCATACTCAATGAAACAGGGGTAAAGCTGCAAAATGGAGTTCATGTAACAATTCCGTCTGTACATCTTGTTTCTCAGTCGGTTTAATGGTATCATAGGCTCAGAAACTTTTTAAGGAGAGAGCGATGAAACGTTTATTGATACTGGGAGCCGGCGGGTTTGGACAGATGGTAAAAGAGACAGCCCGGATGCTTGGCTATGAAGAGGTTTTGTTTTTGGATGATGCGGCCAAAGGTGCAGATGTGATTGGAAAATGCTGTGACTACAGTATTAAGCATGGGGAATTTCAGGAGGCGGCAGCGGCCTTTGGCAATAACCGCACCCGTCTGTACTGGACAGACAGGCTTTTAGAAGAAGGTTATGAAGTGCCGGCGATTGTTCACCCATCTGCAACAGTCAGTCCAAGCGCAGTGCTGGAGCCAGGCTGTTTTATTATGCAGAGAGCAGTTGTAAACACCCATACAAGAATTGAACGGGCTGCCCTGATCAACAGCGGCGCAGTAGTGGATCATGATTCGGTAGTAAAAGCAGGCGCTCATGTATGCCTGGGCAGTATTGTAAAGGCAGACTGTACCATTGAATCCGGCAGAAAAATAGAAGCCGGAGAGGTGGTTTTTTCTACAAGACGGAAGATAGAAGGCGCAGACAGCCGTTCCCTGGAAGATGCTGTGTATGCGTTTGGATTCGGAAAACGGTGCAGCTATGTGAAACCATTTGGAGAAGGCCATATCAACGAGACATATGCGGTTTATATGCCGGATGAAAACGGGGTGGATGAGCCTCTCTATGTGCTTCAGAGAATCAACATACATGTATTTAAAAAGCCGGAGCAGGTTATGGAAAATATTTTCGGTGTAACCGAGTACCTGCGGGGTGTGATTCGCCGGGAAGGAGGAGATCTGGACCGGGAAACTTTGTCTTATATCAAGACAAAGAATGGAGAGCCATATTTCGAGGATGATGAGGGTCAGCCCTGGCGCTGCCTCAATTATGTTTCCAATTCTGTCTGCTATCAGTTAGTGGAAAAACCGGAACAGTTTTACCAGTCGGCCAGAAGTTTCGGTCATTTTCTAAAACAGCTGGGGGATTATCCGGCAGAAAGTCTTTATGAGACTATCCCTAAGTTCCATGATACGGTAAAGCGTTTTCAGGATTTTGAATCTGCTGTCAAAAAAGATGTGAAAAACAGGGGACGGATGTGCCGGCCGGAGATCGAGTTTGCTCTTGCCAGAAAAGAGGACTGCGGCATGTTGATGGGGCAGCTAAATGCAGGTATTCTGCCTCTTCGGGTCACTCACAACGATACAAAACTCAACAATATTTTGTTTGATGCAGACACAGGAAAAGGCCTTTGCATTATTGACCTGGATACCATTATGCCGGGACTGGCCGCCAATGATTTTGGTGATTCCATTCGTTTCGGCGCTTCTACAGCAGAAGAGGATGAGCCGGATCTGGACAAGGTTCATTTTGATATTGGCCTGTATGAATTATATGTAAAAGGCTATATGGAGATGGCAAAAGACGTGCTGACACAGGCAGAAATCGAAAGTCTTCCCTGGGGTGCAAGATTAATGACCTTTGAGTGCGGAATTCGTTTCCTGGCAGATTATCTGCAGGGGGATGTTTATTTTAAAACTGCTTATCCGGAGCACAATCTGGTCCGCGCAAGAACCCAGTTTCAGCTTGTACGGGAAATGGAAGAGCAATTTGAAAAAATGTGCGAAATTGTGAAGAAATATTGATACATGGCTGAACTATTACGATAAAAATGAAGGAATTCCCTATATAGCAAAGCGTTTTCTGGCTATATAGGGAATTCCTTGTATGATCATTGAATAAAAAATTTTAATCAGATAGTGCCGCTCCAAATCAAATCACAGGTAGTTCTTAAGTGATCATAGTCTGCATCAGACAGGTCATTCATCTGGAATAGATCGTTGTTGGGCAAATAGTATACCTCTGTCATCTGCGGTTCATAATCTAAAGTCTGATAATGGTCTCCATACATATTCGTTCCGGTACTCATCCCGCTTTCACTAAATTCCTGAAGATCCGGATCAATAAACAGACTTTCCCAAAGACTTTTTGTGTAGCAGTAATAGACTACCCGTATATCTTTGCCGTCTCGATTAATCGTTCTTCCAACAGAAGTTTCTGAAATGTTATTGATTCCCTGATACTTGCAGACCAGGACATCTTTTACGTTGCTGTAATCTTCCGGCACATTGCCGTAGGATTTGGCAGATTCCAATTCCTGCCAGCAAAGTCTGCCGTTTTTATCCACGAAAACTGCATGGGGCATGAGTTCCACAGACATGCGGTATGCATCAAAGGGGAGAGGAATTTCGTAATTAGTTGCAAAAACAAAGAAAAGGCCGCAGAACACAATAAGAGAAGAGAGACAGATGATCACTTTTTTACTTCGCATTTTTCTGAGAAATCTTTTTAGAAACTGAGAATTTTTATCTTTTGAATCTGACATAAAATACCTCCTCGTATAATAAGTTTGTAAGCAAGAAAACAGCTTACAGACTTATTCTT
>CAUWCT010000020.1:0-32192 GCA_963557065.1 uncultured Lachnospiraceae bacterium
TTGACAAACTGGAATAATGCCGAGAATAAAGTTAATTAATCAGCGTTTCCCTAGAAAAAAAATCTGAAAATACTATTAATGCCTTAAAAGAAGCCTCACTTGATCATCCTATAAAAAAAGAAGATCTGGAATGTATCAACGCCATATTAAACACAACACAAGAGATACATAAACTTTTTGACCAGCTTCAAGACGACCTGTCCCCCTTTGATCGAAGATGCGCATATAAAAACTTATTAAACACATTAAAAGTAACAATAAAAGTTGAAGAAAAAGTAGTAGAAAAAAAAATTAAACAAAGTGACATTGTTAATATCATACTTGACCTTACTAACAGCAAGGAGGAATCTCGAAATTCTATCCGTAGCGGAATCAACAAAATATTAAACCGCGCCGATAATCGTAAAAGCTACTCTACCAAAGAAACCCAACAATCCGAACAGCCGAGCCTTTGGGATTTAATGATATTAGCATTGTATTTCAAAGTAAACAACGACTTGTTTACTAGCATCCATACAAATCCTTTGTCTGAAATACAAAAACAATATATAGAAAGCGCTCGCACTTTTTTTATCCAAGAATGGGCCAAATTATTGCCAAACCTTGATGAATACAGTTCAAAAGAAGAAGCATATAGGAAAAAAATCTTACTGGCTGAACTTTTATATAAAGAAGGCATGGAAGATACTCTTTATAATACATTCATGGCAAGATCTTAAAGGAGGAAAATCAAATGAAAAAGAAAATCATCATCACAGTATTATCGCTCATGATTGCATCATCAACTATCATTCCGGCTTATGCCGCGGGTTATGGTTACGATATTGAATTTGAGAATGTAAGGCAGACCTGGGCCGACCAGTATAGGGACGCTATATTAAACATCGAAGGAGAAGCCTCTCGTTACGATTTTATATTTAAAACAGTAACAGAAGATTTTTCAATTAAAGGGCCTGGGATGCAGCTTATCACTGTAGATGATTTCCGGCAAGGACGTCTCGCTTGTACGGAATATACTGACTGTATTAAATTACTCTGCGATATTGCAGGAATTGAGTGCCATGTCGTTGACGGTTGGAACGGTGTTGGAGATGAAGGAATAAGTCATGTGTGGGCATTAGTAAAGATAGATGGCACATATTACTATAGTGATGCTATGCGTGCAGATAATAACCAGGATTACAATGAGAGTAAATTGTCTAAAATCCTGTGGCCTACGTTTACATGTAGAGCTGGGCAGTTATGGACTGCCGCTGAGTATTTGGAAAAAGATGCTATCGAATACGCACAGCAGCGTGCTAAAGATAATAATACAGCTTGGGTTAAGTCTAGTGATATAGATTGGTCAGATCCAACAAAGCAATATGATGAAGTGATTTATATTAGGCCGGAAGGGACAAATGAGTAATCGCATCCTAGCTTTTATGCTCGCATTTGCGCTGGCGGTAATCTTACCGCTTTGCGCATTTGCAGAAACGCCCGGTGGAGGTTCTACTATCGGTAGGTACCCAACACCTACTAGCATGTCAGCAGGATATAAGGCAACTCATGGTACTTATAAAGATATAGGATTCAGAGTAACGATTACTACACCATTTTCTACACCATTCTAAATTCTTTTGACACATTTTGACACTCCCAGACAAAAAGTAAAAATGCTGCAAAGCCCAGTAAATACGGCTCTACAACATCAGATAACTCAAGACAAAAATCATACCTTTCTAACAAGAGTTGAGTGCTAATTTTTTTTATAGCAATCATTTTGACAGAGACGTCAAGTTGATTTATGTATTGAAGAAATGAAATTTTCAAGAAAAAGCAGTGAGTTTTATGTACTTAGAGCTAACCGTCACACGATCGACTTGGTACAATAACTCCAAAATACAAAATTAAAATGAATGGAGGAAGTGTTATTGGATCATACAGCAAACAAACTATCCATGGCTGAACGGAGAAAGCAGGGTTTACTTTGGGTTGATACTGGTGAAAATAGGAATCAGCAGATATATGCAAGAGAACTTTGCCAAAAATTTAATCAAACAAGTTCAGCAGACCTGGAGACAAGAACAGAAATTTTAACAAAATTGCTTGCCTCTTGTGGAAAAGACGTATGGATTGAGCCCCCGCTTACCCTTGCAATGGGAAATACAGTTTCTATTGGCGACAATACTTATATCAATTCAAACCTGACCTTAGTGGATGATTATGAAATAAGTATCGGTAAAAGAGTTCTGATTGCTCCTAATGTTACCATAAGCGCCACGAATCATCCAATGCATTATTTGGCCCGTACCCATGGAGAAATGTATTGTAAAAAAGTAACCATTGAAGATGATGTCTGGATTGGCAGCAATGTTGTTATCTGTGCCGGGGTGACGATCGGAAAGGGCTCTGTAATAGGGGCTGGAAGCGTTGTTACAAGAGAGATTCCTGCAATGAATTTTGCAGCTGGTGTTCCCTGTAAGGTAATTCGAGAAATTACAGATGATGACCTGAAAGAATTTGAACCAGCTGCAGAATGAAGCGAGGGTGTTGCTCTGACGACTGATGGCACTCCCTGCATTATGAGGGAAGTGCCATTTTTACAGCTATACCAAAATAATAATTTCTGTTTCATTTTTATAAGCTATTTCTCCTTAGATTTCATAAAATGGTCCTTTTTGTATTGATAAGGAGTCAGACCATAAATCTCTTTAAATATCTTAATAAAATATTGAGGAGAGTTATACCCCAGTCTCTGGGCAATATCCTTGATGCTTTCATCTTTTTTCAGAAGTTCCAAAGCCCTCTCCATCTTCTTTTCCTTAATATATTCTGTATATCCCTTCCCCATCATCTGTTTAAACAGACGGCTTAAGGCATCGGGACGCATAGAGAACTGATCAGCCAGAAAATCCAGCGAAATATCATTTTCCAGATTCTCATCTATCATCTGAATCACATGTGTCCGCATATCCATATCTACAGATTGCTTTTTCTGGCGGATGTTCTGCAAGAGAATTTCGCAAAGGCTTAAGACCCAACGGCCAAACTCGTCAATATTTTCAATCTGTTTGTAATATTCCCGGATATCATACCCGCAAATAATCCACATATCCAACTGTTTCTGACTCATAATCTGGTAAAGAAGGGCCACCAGATCCCGCAAAGTAGAATGGCAGTAATCTATTGTATAATTCCCTTCCTTAAAAGATACCATTAAAGCTTCTACATGAAACTTAAAATCCAGATAGTGTTCACTATTAACTGCCCGTTCCATTAATTCAAAAAGCTTTAAATGGCTTCCGCTTCCTTTTCTCCCCTCTATGCCCAAATCCTCATGGCGAAGATCTGTTTTATCCGGATAAATAAAATGGTACTGGGCTGTTTCGACAGCGCTTCGATAGCTGTTTTTAATATTGTCTTTCTCCAGAGCATACACCATTCCCCAAATCATATGGATCCCTTTTAAGGTTTTGCCCAAAGTCTCCGAAAAATCTTCAAATACCCGCTCTCCATTTGCCCGGTCAAAAACCAGAATACTTACAATCCCGCCTCTGTCCATAGTGGTAAATAAGGCATGATACATATTTTTCCTGTTTATAAACGTCTTCTGAAGAACCTCGATGTTTTCAGCTGCATCCGGCTGTTTTGGACAATAAAGCAAAACCGTGCGGACACTGTCAAAAGTCAGATATTCCCCCAATTCTTCCCGCACCATCCCCTGTTCCCGACTGAGAATAAGCGCTCTGACCGCATTTTGTCTGAGAAGCGGCTTTGAAGACTGTACCGTTTCATTCAAGGTCAGAATTTCTTTTGTCAATACATTCAAAGACTGATCGACACTGGCTTTTTTGCCTTGAATCTCAATTCCCGCCTCTTTGGAAGCTTTTAATACCTGCTTTTTAAATGTATAATGATTAATCCAGGAAAGGACTATCAAAATCAGCAGATTGAAAATAATTGAGACAAAGAAATTCAGCAAAAAGATTCGGTTCTTTACATTATAATCAGCATAAAAGATGCTGTCCCGAATATAATAAGCATATTTCATTCCTGTCAAAGAAGAGGACCAGAAAAATACAGTAATATTTTCTCCGGAAATAGTAAGAGGCACTAAAGTCATTTCTCTGCCTTCCTCTTTTAAAATTTTCAGTTCTGACAGGATCTTTTCTGATACCTGTCGTTTTCCATTTGAAGATGTATATAAAATATCTCCGGATGGTTCAGCCAGAATCAGGGTTCCGTTGTCTTCATCTATCAGATTTTGAAAAGATTCCAAAGAGATATGAACAGCCAAAAGGATCCCCCTGCCTTTCCACTTTGGCAGAGCGATCTTCTTCACAAACGTTATGACTGGCTCATTAGTAGGGTAGAATCCCTGTGTATTTTCTAAAAACAGCGTATCTTTTCCAGCAGCCATAAATTCATCATACCATGGCAGATACTGTCGGATTCCCTCTTCTGCATCAATCTGATGAATGGTTGTAAAACCGGTAACCACTGTTTTTGTAGCCTCATAAAAAATATCCAGACTTTTCACATACGGATATGATTTCTGCAGTCCACCCAATCGGCCCACCAGACCGCGAATAGGGCCTGGTGAACCAAGGATCAGTTCCTCCTGCGGCCGCAGGAGGTCTTCATTTTGTTTGATGTCGGAAAAATATAACTTGGGAATCTCCATAACAGCTTCCACGATCTGCTGGTCAATATTCTGGAAAGCCATATTGGTAATTTTCTGATTATAAGCTTTGAAGCTCTCCAGATAAGCTTTGCTGTTCATATTGTGAAATACAATATAGTTAAACAATGACAGGATTGTAATACTGAGCAGATTGATATAAAGCAATTTCTTAAGCATATGTTATCCTTTTACAGAACCTACCATCATACCTTTTACAAAGTACTTCTGAAGGAAGGGATAGGTACATACAATAGGGATTAAAGACAGTACAAGCGCCGCCATCTTCATGGTTTCTGTATGCACAATGACATCTGTCATCATCTCCATATCCGCTGTCTGACCATTGGTCAAAATGGTCTGAATCACATACTGCAAAACATAGAGACTGTTTTTTGTTACATAGAGCATATTGTCCATCCAGGAGTTCCAGTGCTGTACGCAATACCAGAGGGAAATGGTAGCAATAACCGGAGTGGATAAAGGCAGATAAATCTTAAAAAGTACCTGCATATTCGTTGCGCCGTCAATCTTGGCTGATTCCTCCAGTGCAGGAGGAAGGCTCATAAAAAAGTTCCGCGTAATAATCAGTGCAAAACCTGTGATCAGACAGGGCAGTATGTATACCAGAAAATTGTTGGTCAGATGAAGATTTTTGATCAACAGATACTTGGGAATCATACCGCCGGAAAAATACATGGTAAAAACAACAAATATCATAAGACCTTTGCGGTAAGGAAGATTCGTCTTTGCCAGAGGATAGGCGGTCAAAAGAGTCACCAAAACGCCGCTGGCAGTCCCTGCAATTGCGCGAATGATTGTAACCATATAACTGTGCCAGAAGTTTTCATCAGAAGCAATCTTAGTATACCCGGAAAAATCAAACTGGGTGGGGATCAGATGAAATCCTGTTTTGTTCACTACCGAAGCCGGACTCATAGAGATGGTAATTACCTGCATAAATGGCAGAATAATGGATACAACAAGGATAATCGCAATTCCATAGGCCAGGATATCCACAATCCAGTCCTCGGCGCCTTTCTTCCTTTTTCTTTTTACTGCTGTTACTTCTTTTTCTCTCTTCACGTCTCCACCTCTTTACCACAGTGCATAATCGTTGGTCTTTCTGGCTATGTAGTTGGTAAGCATGACCAAAATAAAGGATACAACATTCTTAAACAGATCCACCGCTGTTGTAAAACTGTACTGCATCTTCTGGATACCCATGCGATACACAAAGGTAGAAATGACATCGCCCACCTCATAGGTACTGGGCGTCAAAAAGTTGTACACCTGCTCAAAACTGTCATTTAGAACCTTGCCGGACTCCATAATAAACATAACCGTAATAATGGGAACCAGGGCCGGAAGCGTCACATGAATGATCTTCTTAATCCGTCCTGCTCCATCCATCTCCGCTGCCTCATAGAGTGTGGGATCTACACCTGTAACAGCTGCCAGATACACGATAGAACCCCATCCTATAGATTTCCACAAATCAGAAAGTACCAGTACGCCTCTGAAATATTTTGGTTCCGCCACAAAAAAGACAGGCTCAATCCCAAGTTCCTGAAGAATAATATTGATAGGACCTCTAGAAGGTGACAAAAACTCGATAATAATGCCGGATACTACCACCCAGGAAATAAAATGGGGCAGGTAAGACACAGACTGGGCAAATTTCTTAAATTTCACATTCTTAATCTCGTTTAGAGCCAGACATAAAATAATCGGGGCCGGGAAACAGATCAGAATCTTATAAAAACTGATGATAAGCGTATTCTTTAATACAGATAAAAAGAACGGATCTGTAAATAATTTCTGGAAATGCTTGAAACCTACCCATTCACTTTGGCTGACACCTTTTAATGGATAATAATCCTGAAATGCGATGACAAGGCCATACATAGGACCGTAGCAGAATACCAGGAAGAATAAAAGTCCCGGAATCAGCATTATATAGTATTCTTTGTAATAAACCAGGTTCCCCAGAAATCCTCGTTTGGATTTCTGGGAGAGAGCCGCAGTTCTCTTCTTTTTTGCTGTTTTCATGGTAATATCTTACCTCTCATAGAGCTTCATTATTTTTAGTTTCCAATCGCTGCAACCTTTTCTGCGTATGCATCCTGTACAGCCTTCTCAGCAGCTTCACCTCCGGCTTTCTTAAATTCTTCTACAAACGTATCAAAATAATCTATAGGCTTTGCACCGGTAATCATATCGAAGTACGCCTGCTCGGTCAAAGTATCCAATGTTGCAATTACGTCAGAGAACTCCTGTACAGGCGGAGCATTGAAACGATAATAACCATTGCCGGTAACTCTGTGGCCAAATTCTGTCTTCTCAGGAGTCACTTCCTGTGCAAAAGTAACAGTAGAGCCAAAGTCGCACTGCAGGACACCTTCTTTTCTCAAATCAGTTCCCTCCATAATGCGGACAGGACCATCTTCTGTCTGCTCATAGTGAACGCCTTCCAGACCATAGTTTACTAATTTTGCATACTCCATATCTGCATAGTAAGCATCCAGCATAGCCAAGAATGCATCTACCTTACGCGGATCGGAAACAGCCTGAGTAGTCAGACAGGTCAGACGGCCAGTCTGATTCCATCCTTCTGTACCAGATTTTCCATCAGGTCCAACCGGAGCCGGTCCAATCACAATCTCTGCATCTGGATTCAGGCCTTTTAACTCTTTCATGCACACTCCCCATGTACTCTCATCTGTAATATCTCTGTCTGTATTCAGATAATGATAAGGCTGAGCGGAAGTCAAACCAATGCGGCCATTCATAAAAGAGTGAGACAGCCAGGCATATCCGCCATGGTTTTCACCTGTAATAAACTCCTTGTCCAGAATACCTTTCTCGTACCAGTCATGAAGTTTTTCCAATGCCAATTTTGCATTCGGATGAATATATGGGAAAAATGGAACATTGTCCTCACCCAGCTGCATCTCTTCTACTTTAAATCCAGGGTTGCCGCCAGTTACGCAGCGAAGGCCATACGCGCCAAATACAGCGCCAATTGCACGTTCAGCCATGCCTGCTGTATCCTTCTTGCCGTTGCCGTCCGGATCCTGTTCCACAAAAGCAGTCAGAACCTCTTCATACTCATCCAGCGTCTCAGGCACTTCCATGCCCAGCTTGTCCAGCCAGTCCTTTCTCCAGAACATCGCCATTGGCACTACATCCATGGGATTGGTAACACCATAGTTCTTACCATTATAAATCATGGTGCTCCATAAAGTGCCGTCATCATACTCATCCGCTACCTTTGTGTAGTTAGGCGCTTTTTCACGTATTGTTTCAATAGGAAGTTCTGCAATGATACCGCCCTCTACATAGGTAGGAAGTAATGAAAGGTTGTCAATAACCAAAACGTCCGGCATCTCTCCCCCTGCAAAGCGGACATTCAGATTCTCCTGAAATTTGTTAGAATCCACATACCAGGCTTTCATATCAATGTTGAAGCGTTCCTCGATCATCTTCACCACTTCTGCATCGTCATCAACTTCTGCCGAAGTCTGACCTACCAGCCAGGTCAAAGTAACTGGTTCTTCCGTCCCAGCACTTGTTTCTTCTGTCTTTCCTGCTTCTGTGGATGCTGGAGCAGCAGTGTTTTCATCCTTATTGGAAGAACTGCATCCCACCAGAGAAGTAAGAACCATTGTGGATGCCAAAAATCCAGCAGTCAGGCGTTTGTAATTCTTTTTCATATCCTTTTTCTCCTTTTATGATGTGAGGGTTCTTGATATTTCAGATACCTTATGTCCTGTATCTTTTTTATGTTTCCCTCTTGACTTGTGAGCCTAGTATAGTATAGTTTTTTTGTATTTACAATTATGAATATTTTGTAAAATACCACTTTTTTGTAGTGTATTTTTCTTTCATAAAATCAATTATTCTCCTCTTTTTCTTTCTATTTTCGTTGTTAAAGCAGCATTTTTCTACTCTTTTAGCTGCTATTTTTAATACTTTTTCTTATATTCCTTTTTCAGAGTACAAAAAAATAACATTTTTCAAAATTCCGCCATTGAAACCATTTATCAACTAATTCTATAATAGCAGTAACTATAGAAATTATAGAAATTTCAGAAAGGGACCACGTTATGGAACAAACCAGAAAGAACTTCTCTATTTTGAAAGATTCCTGTACCATGACAGACGCATTCAAAAATTTTAAGAACCGGTGTGCCGCCCTCCCCTCTCCTTTTGAGAGGGCAAAAAAAATCCAGGAAGTATTTCCTGAAATCGCGGATGCCGTATTGAAAAACGGCGCTGATGGTCTGGCAGGTTTCGCCCTTCTCCCAGGGAACAGTGAAAAATCCCAAATTGGAAATCCTCCTGGATGGCATGAAGATCCTTACCACAATAACGAATATGTATTCCAAATAAGCCGCATGGATTATTGGCTTCCTATGTTATACAGCTACTTTCTTACGAAAGATGAGAAGTATTCCCAAAAAATTCTGAACGAAATGATGAACTGGATTGATGTCTGCCCCAGAGGGCCGATCACCGATGAGAATGGAAACTGGACATATGAGCAGTATAATTGCCCCGCTGCAAAAGAATGGCGTCTTTTAGAATGCGGCATCCGCCCTTACCGTACCTGGTGTCCTGCTCTGGAGGGGCTGGCAAATTCTCCTTATATGACAGAAGAAATTTTTTCCAAAGCTCTCCATAGTCTTTATGAACAGTGTGAGGTGCTCTACCATCTTTCGCCTCTGGCCTGGCCTAAGGCAGATCACAATCACTATCTCATGGAAAATCTTGGACTTCTCTGCACAGCCTGTATGTTTCCAGAGCTTGCAGAAGCAAAAGCATGGAAACAGCACGCTATAACAGAACTGTGCCGCTGTATGGAAGTTCAGGTAGATGAACAGGGCGCGCAAATCGAGGGCTGTCCTTCTTACCACAACGGTTGCGTCTTCTGGTTTGCCATGGTAATGGTTTATTCAAGAAAATATGGTTTTGAACTCCCTGCTTCTTACACTGAACGCTTTGCGAAAATGCCTCTTTATGCGCTTTACGCGACCCGTCCAAATGGCACCAACGTCCCATGGGGTGATACCGGAACCGTTACAGGTACTGCCGTAAAAGCAGCGGTCTGCGCATACATGGGTACTGGTGATGTGAACTGGCTTTTTCTTCTCAGGACCTATTTTCCTTATGAAGCTCTCCTTGCAGAAGCCGAGGAACAAATCTGGCGTATGGATGATATTGCCAAATTCTGTGAAGCAATGATCCAGCTTCAGACAGACGCTCAAAAACCAGCACTTCCTCTTCTTTATTATAATAAGGTATTAAACCATGTGTATTTCCGGAGTTCCTGGGATAGGGATGCATTAAGCGTCCAGTTCGCCTGCCGTTGTCCCATCCAGAATCTCCATGCACACATTGATCCCTGCAGCTTTGATTTTACAGCTTTTGGAATTCCTATGGTCGTAGATCCAGGTCGGTATACCTACAAAAATGGAGAAGATCGTAAAAACTTTAAGTCTATGAAGTGGCACAATACTCTGATGGTGAATCAGAAAGACGCCTGGGAATATATTCATTCCTGGGAATACGGTCCTCAAAAACAGGGACGAATTTTAAACTGTAAAGAAGAACCCGGACTGATCTGGGCCACTGCTGCTCACAACAATTATGAACCAGTCATTCACACACGTTTTCTGGCCTTGGTGGAAGGAAAATTTTTACTGGCAGCCGATCTGATAGAAGGATTATCTTCCAATGATTCCCTGCAGCTTCAATTTCATATTGATCGGCCGAAGATCACTTTAGAAGGGACTTCAGCCCTTGCTTTATGGGAAAACAGAGCGTCTTTGTCTATTACTACTACCGCACAGCATCCAGTCCTGCTTCCTGGAAAAGTATCCGATCGAAGTGATGTCTATCGGGTTTCTACGATTCTTCAGTATCATAAGGACAACTGTGAACCTACAGAAGCTTTTGCTGCCATTCTTTATCCGGCAAAAGAGACTGCTCCTGCAATCGAAAGGCTGTCCGCCAATGTTTTTGAAGAAAATGGCATGAAAAAAGCCCTAATTACATTTACAATCCAGGGACATGATTATAAATTTACAATAGAAGGAGGCCGTCCATGAGCCAGAGCAAATACCCAAATATTCTTTTTCTTATGACCGATGAACACCGTCCCGATTTAATGGGATTTGCGGGAAATCCCATTATCCGGACTCCAAATCTGGATCGGCTGGCCAAAGACAGCGTCATCTTTGATAACGCCTATACTCCTTCCCCAGTCTGTATTCCTGCCCGTCAGTGCATGATGAGCGGACAGCTTCCCAAAACCTGCGGCTGCGAAGTCTTCGGCGATGATCTGCCGCCCTTTTACCGCACCTTCGCCCGTACCTTTAGTGAAAACGCCTACTACACTGTCTGCTGCGGAAAGCTGCATCACACCGGTCCTGACCAGATGCAGGGCTGGCAGGCCCGAATCGGGTGTGAAATGCGGATCTCTGAAAAATTTATTCCTGACATGGATCAGGAAAAACTTCAAAAATTCCGTCTTCCAAAAGCTGAATTGCGCTGGACCAACTGTAAAGAAGTTCTGCGGGCCGGTGTTGGCCATTCCCGGGTAAACAGCCAGGATGAATACACGCTTCAGGGCGTTTTAGATGCTATCGAGAATATTCTGGAATCTCCGTATTATGATAAGCAGCAGCCAAACCAGCCTCTTCTTCTGAAAGCCAGCTTTACACTGCCTCATTATCCTTATTTCTGCGATGAAAAGCTATTTAAATACTACTTAAACAGAGTGCCTGTCTTCGGCACTGACGAAGTCATGAGCGGACACCCCTACCTGGATACCAAACATCTGGAAATTGGAAAAGACGTGCTTTATCGGGACGTTCAGAGGACAACTGCCGTTTATTACGCCATGGTTGAAACCGTAGACAGTCACATCGGGAAGATCCTGGAAAAGCTTGATGAAGCTGGACAAAATCTGGACGACTGGATTATTGTCTTCACCAGTGATCATGGGGAAATGCTGGGAGAACATGGTATCTGGGCCAAGCATAAATTCTACGAATCCAGCGTCCGGGTTCCTTTGTTCATTCGTTTTCCTGCACGTTTTGCCCCTCGAAGAGTCAAAGAAAATGTCAATCTCTGTGACCTTTATACCACTCTTTGTGAACTGTGCAGCCTGGAGACTCCAGATAACTTAGACAGCCGCTCACTAATTCCTTTGATGACTGGAGATGTTTCCCATTGGAGCAATGAATCCATCAGCCAATATGCCGGCCAATACCTGATGATTAAACAGGATGACCTGAAATATCACTATTATGGTGAAGATATGCCGGAAGTTCTCTGGGATTTAAAACAAGATCCAGGCGAGACGAAAAATCTTATGGACTCCCCCGACTATCAGGATATTGTGGCGCATATGAGACAGCGCCGAGCTTCCCTAGGGTTCGGTCCAGACGCAGAGCCTAACTATAAAAACGCAGGTTATGAAAGGAATGTAACTCCATGAACCCTACCTTTACTCTAACAGATATCCTTCCTAATAATAGGAATACTTCCCATCTTCTTTCTCTTCTTCGGGAACGCATCAAAAAAATAAACGAAGGGAAAACCGCACTGGAGCGGGGTGCTTCTGTAAAAGAGGCCTTTCCTGATCTGGCAGAGCAAACTATCCAGCTGGCAGAAGAAGCCATGAACGGTATGCTGGTTCTCCCCGGAACAGGACCAGAACTTTATTTTGTAGGAAATCCACCAAAATGGACATTCAATCCAGTCAATGACAATGAATATACCTTTCATTTAAACCGGATGCACCATTTAAAAACATTGGCAGAAGCTTACAGCCTGACTGGAAATTTGAATTATGCAAAAAAAGCTCTGGATGAACTGGAAGACTGGATCGACACCGTTCCTTGCCCAGAGATTCAAGATGAATGCGGAACTTATATTTTGGAGCACTTTGAAGGCCTATCCCCCTGGAGAGCTTTGGAGGTTGGAATCCGCGGATACCGCACCTGGCCCATCATCATTGAGCTTCTTGCAGACACTCCCTACTTTACAGAAACCTTGCTGGAGAAAATCCTGATAAGTATCTATACCCATTGCCAGGTTCTTTATCACGTTTCTCCTCTTTTATGGCCCAAAGCTGACCACAACCACTACCTGATGGAAAATCTGGGGCTTATGTCCTTTGCCTGCCTGTTTCCTGAGATGAAGGACAGCAATCTATTTTTAGTGCACTCCCAGAAAGAGCTTGATCGCTGTATGGAGGCCCAGTGTACCCCTTGCGGAGGACAAATCGAAGGCTGTCCTTCTTACCATAATGGCTGTGTTTTCTGGTTTGCCATGAGAGTGGTATTTGCTAGAAAATTCCATGTAGAAGTACCAGAAAGCTACCTTCAGCAGCTGGAAAAAATGTTTGTTCACTCCGTCCAGGCCACCCGCGCTTGTGGTGGAAATTTTCCTTGGGGAGACAGCCACATTGCAGAAAAAGAGACTATGTCTCTCGCTGCAGTTTCCTGTTATATGGCATATGCTAAGTCCAGCTATCTGGAAACGGCTCTATATTTTTATCCGGCATCAACGGTTCTGACAGACATACGCGACAATCTGTGGCGGATTCCGGAACCGAAGAAATTAAGGGACGATATGGTGCAGGCCCAACATTCTCCTGTAAAACCAGTTTTGCCCTGTGTTGCGTGGCAAAAAGATTTGGATCAGGTATACCTTCGGACCAGCTGGGAGAAAGACGCCATAAGCCTTATGACCGGGTGTCGTACCCCTGTCCAGAATCTTCATGCCCATATTGATGCCGGAGGTTTTGATTTAACGGCTTATGGCGACACCCTGGTAACCGATCCGGCTATCTATACCTACAAAGACAGCGAAGATCGGAAACATTTTAAAAGTGCATTCTGGCACAACTGCCTGACCGTTAATAACCGAAATATGTGGGAATACCTTTCCTCATGGGCTTATGGCCCGCAAAAAGAGGGACACATTCTTTCTGTTACAGAAGAGCCAGGATTTGTATCCGTAGTATCTCGTCACCATAACTACGAACCGGTTATTGCCACACGAGCTCTTACCCTTTTAGATAACCAGATGGTTCTGGTGGTAGATGAAGTCTTGGGACTGAAAAAACAAGATTCTGTACAAATTCATTTCCATCTGGACCGAACTTCCGTAGTGCTGACATCCCAGGGACTCTATACAGATGCCAAAGGTCGTCCCAATATAGAACTGCTTTATAATCCTTCCATGGAAACCAGACTGGAAGTCGGAAAAATTTCTACTGCTAATGATGTATGGCATGATTCCACTCTGGTTCATTTAAATCATCCGGTGGACGCAGCAGAGGACACTTTTTTCCACTGTTCCCTTCTCATTCCTCATCGGGCTGGTGAATTCCTTTCCTGTACCGAATTCCATCAGGAACACAGGGAAAACGGATTTTATATTTCCATTCGCCTGAAAGAAGAACATACACGTTTTGAACTTCTCTGGAACGGCGAAACACTTATTAAACTTTAGCAGAGAAAGGAGAACTGCCATGCGTTTCATTCCCCTGGATGAGAGAACCATCAAAGATGAAGACGTCTTTTCTGCCTTCGATTTAAGCCTCCCCGGATTGGATACTGTAAAAAAAGCCCTGGACCGTCAGGATATTTCAGAGGCCAAAAAACAGTTGATTCATTATATGGAAAAAAGGAAGTCCCCCCGCTTCTTATATGATTATCGGAGTCTGCCTTTAACCCCCATCGATACGGACACCTGTCCCTATTCCTTTCAGTCTTCTCTTGGACTTGAAGGAAGTTTAAAGGAATTCTGTCTCCATGTCGCTGAACAATTAATAAATGAACATATTTATGTACTTCCCGGCGGCGACAGGCAGGTAAATCTGGGAAAAAACTGGGAAACTATGATCCACTTTAATATCTTTGAGGATACAGGAAAAATTCACCGCAGCTATCTGGATATGATGGTTCGGGGACAATTTTTTGAATCTTTATGTGTGTTATATCATGAAACCGGGGACAAACAGGTTTTGACTTTCTTTGAAGAAATTCTGCAGGTATTTTTTAATACTTACCCCCTTGTCATTACCCATTCCGATCCTTCCACAGACCGGTTCCAGTATACAGAAGATCGGGATGTAATGAGCGTTGGATGGCTTACTGTCGTCTATATCAGTCTTTTCTACACCCGCATTCCTTATGAGATCTCCACAGATCTTTCCTTTGAGATCCTAAAACGAATCTGGTTTCTTGGAATTCAGTTTCGCAGATTTGATACAGACGGATACCGGCCTTATAATCATCATATGTGGGAGCGGGGGATTGTCCCCTTTATCCTGGGAACTCTATTTCCCGAAATTCCGGATTTTGCAGCTATGAAGGACAGGGGCGCACAAATCACATGCCGCCATATTAAGGAAGATTTTAATGAAGCTGGCGGATACAGTGAACACTCTGTCGCCTACTGGTCTGGAGCAGCCTTGGGCGAAATGCTTTACCGCGCGATTTATCTGGCACGCCTAAACGGTGAAACCCTTCTGGATGAAGAGTCAGCACATCGGATTAACACAACGTTTCATGTTCTGGCCATACTTTGTCCTCCAGGGCCACGTTACCCTTCTTTAGGCGACAACAAAGGTCCCTTGCTGGAGCCCATTCTTGGTCTGGGAGTCCGGACCATGGAGCATTCTGAATGTAAAACCGTCCTGAATATCCGTCATGGAAATTCTTTAGACAGCCGGCAGACCAGTCTCCCTCTGGACTTCTGCAATGAGCAGGCAGGTTTTGTCTGTGCAAAAAGCGGCTATGGACCAGACAGCAATTACATGATGATGTCTGCCAAAGTACACTGCGGTTATTCCGGACATAACCATATGGATATGCTGTCCCTGTTTTTAACCATAGGAGGAAAAGATATTATTGGAGAACCCTATGCAGGCCATCTGTATCATAACATCCGTATGAATTCAGAACTGCGGGGGTATATGTACAATATGACTTCCCATAATACGGTTCTGGCCTATGGAAAACCGATTGCTCCAAATGAGGTATACGCCAATAAATGGGGTGTTTACCGTCCCGACTCTCCCATTACCAGTTCTTACAGTGAAGAGGACGGATTTTATACCAGCGCTTACCACGATGGATATACGTTCTGCCGCCACACAAGGGAAGTATTATTTCACAGAAAACAAGGACTTATCCTATCTGATCATATTATGCGGGGGAATCGAATGGAAACGCCTCATATCCAGCGTTTCAACCTGATGCCCGGAGTTTCTGTTGCTGCTGTAGGAGATCACTTTGTTATAGTAGAAAAAGAGGGCATTCGTCTTCTGTTTGTATGGTCCGGAGCCGAGCATTGTATTTCCATTAACCATGCTGATTTGCTGGTTCCGGAAATGATCGCGGCAAAAGAAGAATTATCCCCGATTCTGGATGTTTCCTTCCAGGCTTCCAAAGCCGACCAAAACAAAAACGTTACCGTTACCCTGAATCTTCTGATTCTGAATGTGACGGCTTGGACCGGAGAGATTTCCAACATCCGGATCGAATCTCTGCAGCGCCAGCTTGAAACCCTATGCAAAGACTTGGCAAATCCCAAAGCTTTGAAAAGCTTTCCGACTCTGTAACTGGAGGACACTATGAAATTTATTACTGTAATGTCTGATGAACATTCTTACCAGATGATGCAATTTGTGGATCATTCCATATTGAAAACACCGAATCTGGATCGGCTGGCTGCCGAAAGCATTGTCTTTGATAACTGCTATACTCCCTGTCCCGTCTGCGCTCCTGCCAGAGCCAGTTTTATTTCCGGACGTTATGTAAACCGTCTTGGCACCTGGGACAACTCCACTCCCTATGATGGAACTGTACCTGGCCTTTCCCATTATTTGACCAGGCATGGAAAAAGTTACGTTTGTATTGGAAAAACCCATTTTCATCACGAAGGGGATTATGCCTTTACCCACCAGGAATTTGCCGGCTATATGCACCGGCCTGATATCGGCTGCTTCTTCCGCGATCAAAAAACCGGACGGGTAGGGGCTGAAAAACGCTTTGAAAAAATTGGCCTGAAAACAGAAGAAAGCTATGACGACAGGGTACTGCGCGCCAGCCTGTGCTGGCTTGATGAGCACAGCCAGGAAGAGGACTGGTATCTTTATATAGGTTTTTTAGATCCGCATTTTCCTTTCTATGTAAAAGAAGAAAACTGGAATCATTTTTCAAAGCTTATCACCAAAGTACCAGAAGCTTTAAAACCGCCATTTACCTCTTTAAATGAATCCTTAAACTGGCTTCGTACCTATTTTAAATGCGAAAATGTTCCAGAAGAAACGGTATTAAAGCTTCTCATTGGCTATCACTGCGCCATCGCCGAACTGGATGAGCGATTGGGAATACTCCTTGATAAAATGGATGAACTTGGACTCACAAAAGACACCATCTTCTGCTATACCAGCGATCATGGTGAACAACTTGGCTATCATGGACTGTGGTGGAAATGCACGATGTTTGAACAGTCGGCTCATGTACCCATGATTGTACGGGTGCCTGGGGCAACTCCAGGACATATTGGTGCTCCTGTTAATCTGGTAGACTGGTTTCCTACTGTTTGTGATTATATGGGCCTTTCCATTCCGGAAGGTCTGGATGGACAAAGTCTTCGTCCTTACATAGAAACCGGAAGAAGTCAGGACCACCAGGATTTTTCTTTCAGTGAATATCAGGCTCATGGCATTCCCAACGGCATGTTTATGATCCGCTGGAGGCAGTACAAATACGTTTATTACTGCTATCAGAAGCCCCAGCTTTTTGATCTGGATACAGATCCTGGAGAAGATCATTCTCTTTTGGATACAGAACCTGCTGATCCTTATGTACAGATTGCTGCTGAAGAATGTCACAAACGTCTCCTCTCTGTCTGCAATCCCTATGAAGTAGATCTCAGAGCAAAGCAATTTCAAAAACGCACAAAGGAAACGCTGGGGATTACCGAATACAACACCGATATGGGAACTTGTCCGGTTCCCCATCCCGAAGGGGTTATTTAACACAGCGCCCCTTATAAAACCAACAGAAAGAAGGGCCTTTTCATGGGTGGATTATTTTCCATTGAAAATCCGTTTTGGCAGTTCATCAACCGACTGCTCCATATTATTTTATTAAATTTTTTATGGTTTATCTGTTCAATTCCTGTTATTACCATGGGCGCCGCCACTACTGCGGTGTACTCTGTAACCTTAAAGATGATAAAAAATCAGGAAGGCTATACTGTAAAAAGCTTTTTTGAGGCTTTCCGAGCCAATTTCCGCCAATCTACCATTATATGGCTGATTCTTCTTGTCATTGGTGCAGTCATTGGCGCAGATCTTATCGTGTATCTGAGAGCCTCTTCCCTCTCTCTTCCAGGGATGTTCCTTATGACAGCCTTCTTTGCTGCATCTGTATTGTTTGTTTTTGAAACTATTTATGTGTTTGCGCTGCAGGCTCATTTTGACAACACTTTAAAAAGAACGATGGGCAACGCCTTGATCCTGTCCATCCGCCATCTGCCATCAAGCATGACTATGGTCACTATCGGCGTGCTTTTAACCACCTTAGGATTTCTGGTATTTCCTCCCATCCTTTTTGGAGGAATGGCTCTTATAGCATGGATCAACTCCTTCTTTCTTATAAAGATTTTTGACCGGTATGAGCTTCCAGAACGATATGAATGATATGGAGGAGTCTATTTTGAACACACAGCCAAATATCCTGCTTATAATGACGGATCATCAGAGAGCTGACAGCATCGGCATGATCCAATGCGGCAGAGAAGTTACTCCAAACTTAAACCGGCTTCTAAAAGAAGCTACCCAGTTTACCCGCGCTTATGACGCTTGCCCTCTCTGTGTTCCCGCCCGCACTGCTCTTGCAACCGGTATTTATCCTACTGAAAACGGCGTAGTATACAATGACTGGAATGGCGTTACCTCTGGCTTTTCTGAACCGTTCCACAAAACTCTGCAGCGTTCTGGCTATTATGTGGGACATTCCGGTGTAGACCATATCCGCGTAAAACCTCGTTTAAAAGAACTGGATCTGGATTTTTTCATAAATCAGGAAGATTATAATACCTGGGCAGAAAGCCTGGGGATCACAGCAGAGCGGGAACCAGACGAACTGACCATGGTACAGGAAGAGGTAGACGGAAAATACCTGCAAAATAAATACAGCAATCACAGGACCAGTCTTTACCGCTATCCGCTGGAGACTTTCAAGGACTTTTACTTTCTTGAACAATCCCTGAATTTTCTGAAAAAACGGCCTTATGACAGGCCCTTTGCCCTCTTTACTTACCTGTGGGCTCCCCATCCTCCTCTCCGGGTTCCAGAGCCTTACGCCAGTATGTACGATCCGGAAACGATAACCCTGCCGGACAATATCAATATCCCTTCTAAGGGTGAACCTCCTCTCAGGAGAAAAGGAATGCCCGCCCAGATGGCAGAACATGTAACCATGGGAGAATGGCGCAAAACCTGGGCAGCTCATCTGGGGCTTACTACTATGGCTGACCAGATATTCGGAACGCTTCTGGATGAATTGAAAAAACAGGGCATCTATGATAACACCTGTATTCTCTTCACCTCTGACCATGGAGATCATCTGGGCCAGCATCGAATGTATCAGAAAATGGAGATGTATGAGGAAGCAATTCATGTCCCTCTCATATTAAAACTTCCAAAGAGCGATTCTATGGCTGACAAACGTTTCACGCCGCTTGTATCTGGCGTTGTTTCTCACCTGGATATTCGCCCAACCCTTTTTGAACTGGCAGGAATTACTCCCTGCACCTGCGACGGCCGGTCCCTCATCCCTCTGGCAGCAGGAGAAACACCAGATCCGGACCGGATTGTATTTTCTCAGTATTCCGGCAATCCCGGCTATGGCACCATCCGAAGGGCAGCTATCACCGAACGGTATAAATATGTCTATGACGAACAGCACTGTCATGAATTATATGATTTGAAAGAAGATCCCCATGAAATGCACAATCTGGCAGAAGATCCATCTTACCGGGAGGTTTTAAACAGGCTTTACACTGCCTGCCGTACCTACCACGAAGAACGACACGATTATTTTCATTGGGATACCATTGAGTAAAAACAGGAGGAATCACGATTATGAATTGGACTGACGAAGCATTAGAAAAAAGCCTGAAAAAAATTGAGCGCAATATTGAGGCTATTGGAGAGCATTTTCCTCACGTGGCGCCAGACGGCATTTACAATGACCAGGGACCTTATTTCTGGGTATCTGGTTTCTGGCCTGGTCTCTTATGGCTTTTATATGAAGAAACAAAAAACGAAAAGGCGTTTGAACTTGCCCGAACATTAGAAGATGATTTAGACGAAGTGCTGGATGGCTTTATGACTATCCATCATGATGTAGGCTTTATGTGGCTGCCTTCTGCTGTCATTGATTACAAACTGACTGGAAATAAAAAATCCAGAATCCGGGGATTAAAGGCTGCAAGCCACCTGGCTGGACGTTTTAATCTGGCTGGACGTTTCATACGAGCCTGGAATGAAGAAGTTAAATCCCATAGTCAGGGATGGGCCATCATCGACTGCATGATGAATCTGCCTCTTCTGTTCTGGGCTTCCAAAGAATACGAAGATCCCCGATTCCGCCATATTGCCATTGCCCACGCAGATACAGTCCTCAAAACCTTTATTCGCCCTGATAATACAACTGCCCATATCGTAAGCTTCAATCCGGAAACCGGTGAAAAAATTGAAAATCTGGGCGGTCAGGGGCAGGACGGCGAATCTGCCTGGGCAAGAGGACAAGCCTGGGCTATCTATGGAATGGCCATTGCCTACCGCGAAACCGGCAAAGAAGAGTATTTAAACGCCAGCAAAAATATCGCCGGATATTTTATCTCCCACCTTCGTGACGACAAGGCCCCTGTCTGGGATTTCCGGGCTGTTAAAGAGAATCGGTGGGCTCTGGATACCTCTGCCTCTGCCTGTGCTGCCAGCGGACTCCTGGAACTGTACAGTCTTATGGAAGAGGGACCGGACCGCGATTTCTACTGTGAACAGGCTTTGGCTATCTTAAAAGGACTTTATGACCATTATTTTGATGATTCCAAAGAAAATCAATCCATGATCCAGATGGGCACCGTCCACTTCCCCGCTGGAAAGAATATAAATGTACCCATTATTTATGGTGATTTCTTCTTCACCGAAGCGCTAATTAAACTGAAACACAAACCAGATATTTTCTAAAAACTTCATAGCATCAGTGTACAGGGGCAACACGCCTCAGAGTGGGGTAATTTCCCCATTTTTTGCGTTATCCTCAATCAGCGTACATCCAGTACGCTTCACTCGTCTGCCTTAAAAATGGGGAAATTCTCTCCACTTGAGGTCGAAAGAGTCAGAAACAGGTCAGATAGTGCGTCTGCAAGGCACTTGAATGAGGTGTACTGGACGTACACCGATTGAAAGTAACATAGCAGACACGCTATCTGGACGTTTCTGACCGTATTGCCCCCTGTACACTGATGCTAACATTATATTATTTTACAAGGAGAACGCATAATGAATATTTATTTTGGAGATCTGCACAATCACTGCGGCATTACGTATGGTTTTGGAAGTCTTGAAAATGCGATTAAACGTGCCAAAAGCCAGTTAGACTTCTGCGCTTTTACCGGACACGCCATGTGGCCGGATATGTATGAAAAAGCTCCGGGTACGGAGTTTGTAGTAAATTTCCATCTGGAAGGTTTTAAAAAACTTCAGGATCACTGGGAAGAAATTCGCGAAAAAGTAGCACAGGCCAACGGTCCTGATTTTGTTACTTTCCAGGGATACGAACTTCATTCCAGAGAATACGGAGATCACCATCTCATCTCCCCTGACGACTCTCTGCCGTTAATCTACCGCAATTCCCCTCGTGAACTGGTAGAAGACTGCAAAAAAGAAGCCGTTGCCATTGCCCATCACATCGGGTATACTCCTGATTACCGCGGTATTGATTGGAAAAAATTCAACAGCACTGTTACGCCCGTTGTGGAAGTCTACTCCAAACATGGCTGTTCCATGAGTGAAGATGCCGACTATCCTTACTACCACAACATGGGTCCCCGCGATACCCGCAATATGGTAGATGAAGGACTTCGCCAGGGACATAAGTTCGGCTTTGTCGCTTCTACTGACCACCATGCCGGTTTCCCAGGATCTTATGGCGACGGTATGGCCGCTATTATTGCCGAAGAGCGTACCAGAGAAAGTCTATGGGCTGCATTAAAGGCACGCCGGACTTATGCTGTTACCGGAGACCGGATTCTCTGTGATTTTAAGATCAATGACTCCTGGATGGGCAGCGAAATTACCGGAAATTCCAGAAAAATCACAGCACACATTGAGACTGAAGGCACTCTGGACAAAATCATTCTGTACAAAAATCTGAAACCTCTTCATATCATCAATGGAGAAATGTTCCAGGGTATTAATGAAACCGGCTGCTATAAGCTTCGCATTGAAATGGGATGGGGAAATCAGGATCTTTACCGCTGGAACGGCTCTGTCTCTGTAGAAGGCGGCAGCATTGCAGGATATAACACCTATTTCCGCGGCAGAAGTGTTCTGGCGCCCTCTGCTGATGAGACTTATGATGAAAACAGTATTAATGATATTGAAACCTTTTCAGAGCAAACTTCTGACAAAGAACTGATCTGGCGCTGTGATACCACTGGCAACAAATCAACTCTTCATCCCTCTACTTCTTCCATTGTAGTCAAAGTTCAGGGAGATTTAGACACAAAAGTAACCTTCAAACTCAATGATAAAACCTACACCGCTTCTGTCAGAGAACTTTTACATTATGGCTACACCAATCATATGGAGTATTACCACTCCCAGGCCTTCAAGATTTACAAAGCCCTGCCGGAAAGCCGCTGCATCTTCAATCTGAATCTGGAAGATAATACTCCTGAACATACATGCGACGTATACCACCTGGAAGTAGCCCAAAAGAACCGCCAGTGGGCTTACGTCTCTCCTATCTATGTAAATCAGGAATAACCATATTAAGCAAACCGGATCTAAAATTTACCCCCATATATGCGGATTACTTTTCTTGGATGTGAATTGCCCGCCGGACAGCAATCTCTGTTACTTCCATCTGAGGACAGACTATCTCTATTTGGGGGTATTCTGCTTTTATAAAACGTTTCACTTCTCCGGCTACGAACTGATTTTTAGTGACTACACCGCCCCATAAAAACAGAGTTTCCGGCTCCTCACCTGATTTTTCCACTTTCTTTATCGTATCCCGGACTAATTCAAAAAGAACCTGTGCGCAATCGTGCAGAATTCTCTTTGCCTCTTCATCGCCCTGCCTGCACGCCTCTTCCGCCAATCCTGCAAAATCTGCAATTTTCGGCTTATCCGAAAAGTTTTGATTGATATAATTATCCAGTTCATCTACGGAACGAACCGGGCATTTTTCTGTAAACAACCGGTACAAAACGGGACAGCTCTTTCTTCCGTCCAAATGATCCCCCACTGCTCTCAAAACCCGTTTTCCCATATCCATACCGCTCCCCTCATCACTCAAGACAGGGCCCCAGCCGCCGCAGCGCATTGATTCCCCTTTTGAATTTTTGCCAAACGCAATGGAGCCGGTTCCCGCTACTAAAACGACTGCCGGACGGTCTGTCAGCTCTAAAATGATCTCGCAGTCATTGTACACAAGGATACGCTCACTGGGAAATCCCAGTTCCGAAAAAATTTCGCAGCACTCTCCTGCCTGTTTCTGGTTGTCTACACCGCTTATGGCTGCACAAAACCCCAGGCAATCCCAGGGCGCCAGATTCCACTCTTTTAAAACCTGTCTTACTGCTGTCTGATAGACCTGTCTGGACTTTTCATAACCGCTGACGTTAAATGTACAGCCGTTTGTCTTGCGCTCCCCTAAAAGAACGCCTTCTTTTGTCACAATTCTAAGTCTTGCAAACGTTCCTCCAATATCCATACCAGCATAATATTCCATATCGCTTCTCCTGCCTTTCCAATTTCAAAGAAAATTTTTAAATCCGTTTTTGTTGTTATATTCCCTTCTCAAACCCTATCCTGGCAGTGCCGTCCGCCACGTGGATGATTCCGCATCTTGTAAATCCATTTTTTTCTATGAGATGACGCATGATTTGATTGTCTTCATGGGTGTCTATCCGCAGGTGGCCTGTCTTCTGTTCACAGAACCTGACAATCTCCGAAAAGATTCCTCTGGTTTTTCCATTCCCTGCTACTCTGTGAATCGTGCCGTATTCGCTTTCTGACAGCCACCGTCCATCTTCTATGTTTGCATAAGTTGGATCTTTGCCAATGACCAAAGCAAAGACGCCGCAAATCCCATTTCTGGTTTCTGCCACATAAAGCTGTTTTTTCTCAATATCCTCCCGAATCTGACTTTTCAGAGGAAATTTCATTCCCCATTGGGATGGATTTCCCGTCTCAGCCATAAATGTTCTGGCATACTGGTAAATCAGGTCTATTTCCGTCAGATCGTTCCAGTCTGCTGTTCGGATAGATAACTCTCCCATGATTGAATCCTCCCTGTTCTCCCTCGTGTTTTATTTTTGCCTTACCGCTTCTTTCAGGGAAAGGGCCTTTACCATTTATTCCAGACTCCTTATCTTTCTCTTTCCAAAACTGGCAAAGCGGACTCCAAATAGCAGCGCCCGAAATCCCCAGTCTACAAACATTCCATACCAGACTCCCATGATTCCCAAATCCATTCCTTTTACAAACCAGTAGGCCAGTCCCACGCGGAAAATCCACATAGAAGCGATCGATACCAACATGGTGTATTTGGCATCCATACTGGCCCGCAGAGCATTGGGAAGTGCAAATGCCAGCGGCCAGATAACCATAGCACAGGCATGAGCAGTCATCATTTTCCGCGCTTCCTCTGCTGCTAAAGGAGAAAGGTTGTACATACTGATAATCTGCTTATCCCCTAAAACCATAACCGTACATATGACAAGCAGGCAGATATAGTTGAACTTTATCAAAAGTTTTGTATATCCCTTGGCCTGCTCCACCTCTCCTGCTCCCACACATTGGCCTACAATCGTAATCATTCCCAGACCAATGGCAGTTCCGGGAAGGTACTGCAGCGTCACCACATTGGATGCCACTGCATAGCTGGCCAATGCCGTTGTCCCCAGAGAGGATACCAGACTTTGCAAAGTCAATTTCCCCACCTGGAAAATACTGTTTTCCAGACCATTGGGGATTCCCACAGATAAAATATTTCCAATCATCCGTCGATTTGGCCGCAGATCTTTTATCGAACGAAGATAAATCCGGTCACATGGTTTGCGGATCAAGAGCAGCATAATGACTGCTGCCGTCATACGGGAAATCAGAGTCGGATAGGCAACTCCCTCTACCCCCATGTGAAATCCAAAAATGCAGAGCGCATTTCCTGCCACATTTATCGCATTCATAATAATAGACACTTTCATAGAAACCTGTGAATTGCCCATAGAACGATACAATGCGGCACAGGAATTGTACAAAGCCAAAAAGGGATACGAGATTGCAGTAATCGCAAAATAAATAACTGCATTTTCCATAACTGCATCCTCAACTGTGCCAAATACTATCCTCAGCAAATGTTTGTTGGTAATCAGTGCAAATGCCATGAGTCCTACTGACGCAATCGTCGTGACAGAGATCAGCTGGGCTGCGGATTTACAGGCTCTGTCTGTATCTTTTCTCCCAATAAACTGAGCAGATACCACAGCGCCTCCTGTTGCCAGCGCCGCCAACATCTGAATAATCAGCATATTGATGGAATCCACCAAAGAAACTCCGGACACAGCAGCTTCTCCAACAGCCGCTACCATTACGACATCCACCATTCCCACTAATACAGCCAGAATCTGCTCCACAATCAGCGGAGCCAGCAGTTTTAATAAATCTTTTCTTGTAAACATCCTTTTCTCCATACTCCCTATTTCATTATAACAGTTTAGCCATGCATGGGATACCTGGCAACGTAAAATGAGACTGCTATGAAAATTTTCACAACAGTCTCACAAATATTTATGATGGACACATCTTTAATATAGATTTACTCCATTCCAACAGCCTTGATCTCGTGTCCGCCTAAGCTTCCCTCATAAATAATGGTAACTTCATCCCCTTCGCTGGTCATGGAAAAATCTGCTCCAGACTCTACAAAGTTAAAAATATTTCCATCTGGAGTTTCCAGATCCAAAGTTCCGTCACCAAGAGAGATTGCCACACCGGACAGTGTGTTGATCTTTGCCTCATCGCTGTCATACATATCTGCAGTCACTACTTTTACTGCCAGACCGGGATATTCTTCGTCTCCTGCCTCTCCTAAATAGGTAAGCTGGATCTCATCTCCTGCCACAATACCGTTGGTCCCTGTAACCATCTGAGCGATTTCTGTAGAGAATGTATAGGACTGATCATCAGAATTATCCTTTAATGTGATCGTATTTTCTCCCATATTTTCTACTGTTCCGGTCATCACAGGATCTCCGTCATACTCTTCTTCTGCAACAGAATAGTTCACATCCACTTCAATCGCTTCCTGCTTTTCTGCTGCATCATCTACATAAAAATGAACGGAAACCTCATCTCCCTCTCCCAGAGAAAAATTACTGTTTACAGTTGCTTTGGAAATGTCAAAAGATACTTCCTCTTCATCAATAGACTTTATGGTAAGAGTTGTATCATCCGCAGAAATTACTGTGCCATCCAGATAATCCTCTTCTCTCTCGGCCTCTGTAGAAGTCTCTTCTGCTGTAGTCTCAGCCTTTGTAGTTGCAGCTTCTGTCACTGCTGCCTCTGTTGCTGCAGTCTCTTCTGCTTTGGAGGAACATGCGGTTGCTCCCATCGCCATCGCAAGGACCATTGCCATTGTTAAAACATATTTTCTCTTTTTCATGCTACTTTTCTCCTCATCTATTTATTTGGATTTATTGTCTTTTTGTGCTACGGTTTATTGTACTACATTCCGCGCGGCAATACCATTGATATTTCATTAATAAATACGAGGGGAAATCTTAATTTTTTTGTAACTTATGCAGCATGGCTGAACTATTACAATTTTCCAAAGGCAGTAATCGAATCTGTCACCAACTGCTTAAACAGCGGAGCCACTCTGTCAGCTACTTCCTGAACCTCCTTGTGGCTGAGAGGCTGGTCACTCATGCCGCAGGCCAGATTTGAAATACAGGAGATTCCGCAGATTTTCATTCCCATATGATTTGCTGCCACTGCCTCGCAGGCGGTACTCATTCCCACTGCATCGCCCCCTAAAATCCGGCTCATCTTTACCTCCTGGGGAGACTCGTAAGCAGGTCCGGTAAACTGCACATAAACGCCTTCCTGTACCTTGATCCCTCTCTTAGCTGCACAATCCTTAATAATATCCCGCAGGCTGCTGTCATAAATCTGGCTCATATCCGGGAATCTCGGCCCCAGTTCATCTAAATTGGCTCCAATCAGCGGAGAGGGGACAAAGGATGCAATCTGATCTCTGATAATCATAAAATCACCTGCTGCAAAGTCGTAATTAACCCCTCCTGCTGCATTCGTCAAAAACAGAATCTCTGCCCCCATCATCTTCATTAAACGTACCGGAAGCACTACATCTGATATAGGATAACCTTCATAATAATGAACCCGTCCCTGCATGATAACTGCCGGCACTCCGTTTACATGGCCGAAAATAAAACGTCCTTTATGTCCCGGTACAGTCGAAACCGGAAATCCATCAATAGAACCATACTCAATTACTGCTTCTGTCTCAATTCCGTCTGCATAATCTCCCAATCCTGAACCTAAAATCAGGGCTACCTTTGGAGTAAATGGGATCTGATCTCTAATGCTCTCATAACAGCGGACTAATTTATCATATACTGGATTGCTCATGGAAACGTCCTCCTTTAATATAGTGTGATATATCTGTTATTATACTGGATCTGAAGCACTTTCACAAGGAGTTCTTTCTTCTGCGGCTATGCAGGAAATAGACTGCTCCCACTGCTGCCGCCAGAACAATCAGACTGCCGCCAATTAAAAGTGAAAATGGAATATAGATGGAAAACCGGTCATATACCCATTGCTCTAATTCTCTGGAAAATCGCTCAAACTCTTTCTTGGCCTGCTGCCATATCCCCGTCCGCTGGAGCTCCTGCCCGCTGCCGGCCTCAGCCGGGGTTGCCGGTCTGGATTCCGGTACGAAACTGTCATCCGGGGGATCTGGTTCGGAAGGTATCTGCTCCGGCATGGCTTCTGAACCGGTTATGCTTTCTGCCTCCTGCACAGCGGTTTCTGCCGGAGCAGACAAAGACTCTGCATCTGCTTTTGCAGGCAAAATCATATGTTCCTCTCCAGGCTCCGGAAATACCGCAGTTCCCTGATACACAGCCTGATAATCCGTCACTTTGCGAAGTCCTGTCACCCTGGCGTCCCGGTACAAAATCCCATAGTCATCCTGATAACACTCTCCCACCCACTCTGCACCTGTAATCCGGTAGTCTCCGCTGGCTGCTCCAATCAATCCCAGAAGTTCCTCTTCGCTTCCCGCAAGAGGCGGTTCTCCCTCCTGATGGGCAATCCGCTTGCCATTTAACTCATAAGTCTCTGCTCCATACGCCCGGAATGTGACCACCATAGAAAAATCGTCTTTCCAATAGCTTCTGGCAGATCCATCTGCACTCCGCAAGGGCTCTGCGCCTGCCAGTTCCAGCCTTCCATATCCCGCTGTCTCTCTGCCTCTGTCCCAGATCTCAACACCAATCTCCGGCGGAATACCTGCAAGCGCTTCTACCCCTTCATACTCAACACTGCGCACCATATCCGGCCATCTGTCCTTTCCTCCAGAAGCCATCGCCGCCTCCCTGGCGATTGCCTCTTTTGGTGTGTAAGATGCTGTGATATATCCAACTAATAGTTCCTCCGGGGGCAGTGATTCCCTGCTAATCTCCCCCCTTGCCTCTATGGGATAACCTGAAAAAATAACCGAAATCAATAACAAAACCGCCGCGGATATTGGGATTGCCGACTTTAAAATACGCACCACACCTTTTCAATTAATCATATACCTATTATAGGCATGGAATACGGCATGTGCAAGGTCTCCTTTCGTCTTAAAAAGGCTATCTATAAAACCGGCTGTAAACCTGACCCGGCGCAATGCCTCCCCTGTAAGCGCCAAGTTCACTTACCGTTACCAGCTGATAACCTCTTTTTACCAGTTCCGGGATAATCACTTCTGCAGCGTCTGCAGTGGTTCCGTAAATATCATGCATCAAAATAATATCCCCATCTTTTACATGATCCAGAACGCTGCTGATGGTTCTGGAAGGATTTTTGTGCTGCCAGTCTCTGGTGTCAATGGACCACATAATTGCCGGCATTCCCATGTTGCCCAGTACATTCAGAGAAGCCTGGTTATAATATCCTCCCGGAGGGCGCACCAATTTTGGAGTCACTCCGCACGCATTCTGAATCTTCTGATTCGTGGTCTGGATCTGGCTGACAATACCGTCAGCCCCTATTTTATTCAAATATTTATGATCGTTGGTATGGTTGGCTACTTCGCAGTTTAATGCTGCCATTCTCTGAATCGTCGGAGTATTTCCGGTTGTTACATTGCTCCCGACCATAAAGAACGTCGCCCGTCCGCCATTGGCCTCCAGACTGTTTAAAATCCGATTCGTCACAGACGCTCTCGGTCCATCGTCAAAAGTCAGGGCCACCATTGGGCGATTGGGGTCCACGCCTGCCGGAAGCATCTGGGAGGGAAGTTTTTCCGGCTCTGCGGGAGGAGTCTCTCCCTTTCTCGTTACCGATATCCGAATCCCGTCTGCACGTAGTCCGACCCCCTCTTTGCCTGCCGGATTCCCATTGGCCGCCCAGTCTGTCCAGGCGCCGTTTTGATAAACCATATAATACACATCGTAATATTCTTTTAAGTCCCCTGTCAGTTCCATTTTCACAGATTCCAAGACCGTTCCTGCCTCTGTACTGCCGGATTCTGCCATATTCTCTGCCCATGGCTGCCATCCCTGTCCGCTGACATTTACCTGATACGCAAGGGTTCCGCTGAATCCCTCCGGCTGTCCCTTTAGAGTCGCCTTAAAAGCAGTCATATAATCTCCTGCTGCTGCGCACTCAAAATTATCATCATATTCCTCACTCCAGCCCTTTCCCGCAAAAAATGCCTGGTATACAGACTGAATCTCCGGAAGTTCTGATACCTGAATCTCCGTTTCCTGACTTGGGCTGTTTTCTGTCTCTATCTGTGACTCGCTTTCCCCGCTCTGACCGTTTTCTGCCTCTGCCAGAGACTGCTCCAATGCAATACCGGGACCTGTTGCATCCTGGGAAGCCAGTGCTGTAATGGGAAATGCTGACAAAATCATTCCCAGCGCAAAAGCTGCCGCAATCCTCACCGGATTTTTCCACAACTTCACCATTCGATTTGAAACTCCTTTTCCTGCAATTTTTTGCTGCAATTCATGCTGCCAAATACAAAATGGCAAAGCATCGCATATTCCTGGTAAGCCGGAAATTCCTGTAAATCCTCTAAATTCTGCAAAACCCCTGTGTAATACCAGCCCTGCATTCCCGGATCTTTTTGCCTGAAACGCTCCCAGACTTTATCGCCGATTTCCATATAATCCCTGGCCGTACACCGCAGATTGCTCAGCTTGTCCCCCAGGGCTAAAATTTTGGAATCCCGGCTGGCCGTCTTAAGGCTTTCAATGGTAGCGCCTTTTCTTTCTATCCAGCTTTTAGACTTGTCCTCACTCTCTGCTGCCACCAGACATGCGACTCTTGCCCCAAATTTTTCTCTGATTTCCTCTTGTGTAACTCCTGCATCCTCGATGACATCATGGAGCAGTGCTGCTGCAATTACCTCTTCATCCTCTGTCATCATAGATACAATCACAGCAGTCTCTGCCGGGTGAGCCATATAGGGAATCGTGCTTCCCTTTCTAAGCGCACCTTTATGAGCTTCTGCTGCAAATGCCGCCGCTTCTCTTATCATAGGATTCCTCCTTAATCTGAACAGCATCTGTATGCAACCAGATTTATCATATCACATTTCGATAGAATTTAGAAGTTAATCTTGTAAGTTGCGTTATTTTCTGCTATGCTTAGCATCAGTGTACAAGGGGCGTGTTGTCTCTGTGCACTGATACTGAGTTCAAAATTTAATTGCAGGAGGATTATTTTATGGATTACCGCAGTTCAGGCCGTACCTCTTCTTCCGGCTACGGCTATAAATCTCCAAAAAAGCAGGATGATTTTCTCCATGTACTGCTTTTTTACATACTTCCATTTATTGTATTTAACGGTCTGCTCTTTTTCCTGCTGACCACAAAACCCAAAGTAGAGATTACAGTAGGCACTACAAAGGATTACAAAACCACGTCTGTAGATGTCACAGTAAAATCATTTCTGCCCCTCAAGAGCATGGTTTCCACTCAGGAATCTGTAGAACTTCCTCTGGAAAAAACCGGCCGCGGCAAATACACTGCTGCCATTGACAAAAATGGGGTAATTGAAGTTACAGTATCAAGCATCAACGGCATGGTTGCCGCTGCCTATGAACCGGTAGATATCTTAGATGATCTTCCGCCGTCCATCAATGAGGACTTCACCATTGAAGACGGTCTGCTGACTTTTACCATTGAAGACAGCCAGTCCGGCGTTGATTTTAATTCGATCTCTGGCACAACTGCCATGGGAATTCCCGTAACCCCTACCATTGATAAGTTCAACAGCAAAATTTCTTTTGAAATTGATGCCACAGGACTTACGGTTTATGCAGCAGATATGTGCGGCAATGCAACACAGGCAAACTTTAACATGACTTCCAATGATATGACTGTATCCGGCGGGACAGAAAATCAGGCTCCGGCAGAATCCCAGGCTTCCGATTCTGCTTCTTCGGAGGAAACTTCCTCCTCTTCCAGGGAGACTGCTTCCCAGCCGCCAAGCATCACCATTACCCAGTAATCAAAAGGGGCTGTCGGGAAATAGATAGTTCCCAACAGGGGCAGATTTGGCTCGTATGAGTCAAATCTGCCCCTGAAACTTTTCGATAAAAAAGAGAAAAAAGATGGCTAACGACAACCATCTCCTCTCCATTCCATGTTATAATGGAACTATGCTAAAACAAGATTATTATAACGAATTTTTTGAATTAGGGCAACAGAAAATTAACTTTAGTTTCTTTGAATTGAGTTTACCTGACGACGATCCAGTCTATACCCTGAAAAAAGTGATGGAGGATTTAGATTTTTCTGGCTTGTTAGCCAATTGTTCAGATAAGGGAAGAATCGGGTACAATCCAATTATGATGTATGCTGTAGTTACTTACGCAAACATGCGTGGGGTAAGGGCTGTTGACCGTATTGTAGAATTATGTGAAAGAGACCTTGCGTTTATCTGGCT
>CAUWCT010000021.1:0-29116 GCA_963557065.1 uncultured Lachnospiraceae bacterium
GAAAGACACATCAAAATCTTTTTCAAAAGGTTCTTGACATATCACCAGAATGCTTAATGATTATTCTAAAGAGAAAAATAAGACTTGAATATTCCCATAATTTTGGGTATTATGATATTGAGGATTCCCATAAAAATGGGAATAATAGTAAATTAAACTAAGAGGTGTGATGTATGAAAAGTAAAAAAATTTCAGTAGTAACATTAACGGCTGGTTTATCAGTATTGATGTCCATGTCAGCGTTTGCTGGACAATGGAAACAGGATTCCAATGGCCGGTGGTGGCAGAATGATGACGGTTCCTATCCAGTATCTGCATGGCAATGGATTGACGATAATGATGACGGTATATCAGAAAGTTATTATTTTGATGATAAAGGCTATCTTGAAACCAATACTACAATTGGTAAATATGCAGTTAATGAAAAGGGATGCTGGACTGTAGATGGTCAAATACAAACCCAAAATAATAATTCTACCAATATGGAAAGTATAAAAAATTTTGAAAGTTATAATCCTGTTGCACAAGCAATAGGCCAAGATATGGCTTCTACTTATGGAGAAATTAAAGCAAAATATGGAGAATATGAATTAGGTAAAGAACACCAAGGCAATTGGTATTATTTTGAAAGCGATTATATAAATAATTTTGTATATGATTCCAAGCGAGAAAATCCTATTTGTGATACTGACTTCGGCGTTTCAGATAAAGAACAAGTAGAGTTATGGATAAATCTTACTTACGGAGAAGGGCTTCCAAAAGGAAAAGAGGTATTCTTTATCAATAGTCCTGTAAAAGTATTTACTGAGGATAATGCTATCGAAAAAATGCGGGGACATGTTGATTTTGCACCTAACTATTGCTTTTTGACAGACAATAATGGAAATATACCCGACGACAGCAAGGTACTTCATATGCGTACTCAAGTAAATGTACTTTTTCCTGAATTATCTTTAAAATTTGAACTTGAGCAATTAAAAGCATGCATTGAATCCGCAGGCGGAACAGATATTGATATTCAAGATGATTCAAGTTGGTCTGAAAATCCTTGGTTAAATAATCAAATGCAAGGACAACGATGGGTAAAAGTGAATTTTAAAATCAATGGTTATCAGTGTATGATTAGTAATTTTTCTACATCATACAATCAAGAAACAGGATTACCCCAACCCATTTTACCGACTACCTTTATACAAGTTTATGGAAAGTAAATACAAGGGGACATTTTTATGGACAAGATGAAGAAAATCGTCATAACAATAGGAGCATTGTTAATGTTTACCATGGTTCCGATGGGGCGATATATGCCGACTACGGTTTATGCCGCGGAGCAGTCAGAACTTCCTTACTCCATTTATTGGGAGACGCAAGCAGATGGTAGTTGGAAATACAAGCTTAATACAGGAGGATATGCTTCTGGATGGATTCAAGACGAAGTAGACAAAAACTGGTATTACATGGATGAATCAGCTACTATGCAGTCTGGAGTTTACAAATCCAATGGTAAGTATTATCTCTTATCAGAGTTACACGATGGGCATTATGGTCATATGGTTAAAAATGGAGAGGTTTATCAAGGCATAACCATATCAGCCAGCACCAATGCAGATGATGAAGGAGCATTAACCGATTCCACCTTATCAGCATTAAGAGGTGTTGGAGTCAATGTAGACAATGTTCCTGACATATCCGGTAGCCAGCATGTATCCGATGGCGAGATAGCAAACCCTTCACCAGCTCCTCAGCCAACACCAGCTCCACAGGATCAGAGTCAGGGAGATCAATCTTGGATTGAGCATGAGAAAGAGTTTATGGACAAATGGTTTGGCGGTGGCGGTGTAGGAGATGGCACTGGAGATAAGATTCATCTATACAACTAATCATTCCAGTATGTGAGGAGGCTAATAAGCTTCCTTGTTAACATTATATTACAAGAGGTTTACATAGTAATGAAAACATTACTAAGAAAGGAGTTTACCATGAGAAAATATGATTTAGAACCTTATTACACAACTTTTAAAATTGCCCTTTATATGGCAGAAGAAAGATATAAAGAATATATGGCATCACATAAAGTATGTGATACAAATGTAGACGATTTAGCGCGCAAAGGAAAAGAAAAGGAATTGTATGATTTTTTGAATTCTCTTGATTATGAGGTTATAAAGGCCTTACAAGTTATAATGTATATTGGTAGAGATTCTGCATGTATAGAAAAAGATGAAACATATAATTATGAAAAATCAAGAGAGCGTTTTGATTATCAAGGTTGGGATAATGATAAAAGCATCGAAGTATCCCAGATGGTTCAAAAACCACAATTGAGTGAGTATCTTAAAAACGGATTTAAAAAATTGAATATAATTTTGTAACAAGTATAAAATATATAGCTGAAGACAGTTTGAAGACACATGGAGGACAGTGTGCGCTCCTCCTTGTATTTACTAGCTTTTTCTGACAGAATCGAATCCGATTCCCGTCAGCAGCTCTCTCTAAAACGCGCCGGAACCTTGATTTTAAAGGGTTCCGGTTTTTTTGTGCTTTAGACTTTACTCGACCTTACTCGACTATATATGTAAAAATGGATTTGTTATGATATAATTAAAAAAAGGGGGTTACGTATATGGATACAGTAGATTTGAGAAAAATTACAGATGGAAAGAATCTTACAAAAGTAGAAACAGATGTGCTTTGGTACATTATTGAACATATGGACAGCGTCCTGAAAATCGGAGTCAGGGGAGTTGCAAAGGCAAACTATACCTCAACGTCAACAATTATGAGACTAACGAAAAAACTGGGATACAGTGGATTTGTGGATATGTATTATAAATTGCTGCCGCTTGTGGATCGTCAGCAGGAAACTTCAGAAAAAGAAATGGGATTTATCAACAGCTTTTGTACCAACTCCCTTCTTACCTATAATTCCTATGATACCATAAAAAGTTTTGCCAGAAAAATCAGTGAGATTGGAGACGGCTATATATTTTTGTATGCGACTGGATTTTCTGCTATTGCAATGGAATATTTGACCAAAAAGCTTTTGGTACTTGGAATCCGGTGCATTGCATCCAATGGGATGGATTCCATTGGGGTATTTGAAAACAATCTCCAGCAAATGAAGATGCTGATTGTATTTTCCCGATCCGGAGAGACAAAATGGGTCGTTGACAGGGTAAAAACAGCAAAAGAAAATGGAATTTACACAGTTTCCTTTACCAATGAACTGGATAACCGTGTCAGCACCCAGGCCGATATGAATTTTCATATTGAAGACAGCAACAAACTGGATGACCGAAATATGATGGCAAATACATTTTTTCCTAATGTGCTGATGTTGATAGAGCTGCTGATTTATGAATACCATAAAGTCCTTCAGGAGAACAAAACGGAAACCTGTTACCAACCTGGGTAACAGGTTTTCTTTACCCTGGAAACTATGTACAACGCCATAAGGCATTGATATAATGCTGATATGAATTTCACGTGGAATGTAATGTAAAATAAGAAAATGGAGAAAAGACAAATGAAGGAAAAAATAATGGATCAACTGCAGCGTTTTTCTAAAGCGATGTTTATACCAGTGCTGATTTTACCGATTGCTGGTATTCTGATTGCAGTAGGAAATCTTTTTACAAACGCGAAGCTTTTAGAAGTGCTGCCATTTTTAGATAATCCGGTCACAACAGGATTTGGTGCTTTGCTGTCCGGTTCTCTGGTGGCAATCTTAAACAATCTGGGATTGATTTTCTGTGTAGGCCTGGCTGTCGGACTGGCAAATAAGAAAAAAGCAGAAGCTGGATTTACTGCTGTGCTGGGATTTCTGGTATTTATCAATGCCATGAATAAATTCATGGGACTTACCGGAATCCTTTATACTGGAGAATCTTTAAGAGGAACGGGACAGGCCCTGGTATTAGGAGTTCAGATCCTGGATATGGGCGTTTTCTTAGGACTTATTCTTGGTGTTGTAACCGCCATGGTACATAACCGGTTTAGCGAAACAGAATTTAATAATGCGTTCCAGATTTATGGAGGAACCAGATTTTCCTTTATCGTATTGATTCCGGTAGTCGTAATTTTAGCAGTCATCCTCACCTATGTATGGCCGTTTGTACAGGCTGGAATTACTGCATTAGGCGGATTTATTAATCAGGCTGGAAATTTCGGACTTTTTGTATATGGCGCGTTAGAAAGACTTTTGATTCCGACAGGACTGCATCATTTAGTTTACACCCCATTTTTATATACGTCTCTGGGCGGTGTGGAAACCATCGGCGGACAGATTCTGGAAGGTTCCAGAAATATCTATTACGCAGAAATGGCAGATCCAACCATTGCACAGCTTTCCGCTTCTGTAATCTGGGATGCGAGAGGTATTTCCAAAATGTTTGGACTGATTGGTGCGTGTCTGGCTATGTATCATACAGCCCGTCCTGAAAATAGAAAGAAAATCAAAGCAATTTTGATTCCTGCAGCAGTAACTTCTTTTATAGCAGGAGTCACCGAGCCGATTGAGTTCTCCTTTATGTTTGTAGCTCCAATCCTGTTTGTAACTCATGCTATGTTAAGCGGTCTGAGCATGGTAGTTTTAAATATTTTGGATGTACGTGCCATTGGTCCCAATGGATTTATTGATTTCCTGCTTTACAACGTTCCTTTGGGAATTGAGAAAACAGGGTGGCCTATGTATATTGCAGTAGGTCTGATGTTCTTTGTGATTTATTATGTAATCTTTAGATTCCTGATTACCAAGCTGAATTTAAAAACACTTGGACGTGAGACGGAAGGCATGGAAATGAAGCTTCATACCAAGGCGGAATATAAGGAAAAGGTTGCTGCCGAAAAGAGCAAAAAAGAGGCACAGGAGATTGACGCAGCAGTCATTATAAAAGCTCTGGGCGGCCCTGAAAATATTAAAAAAGTAGATAACTGCTATACCCGTCTGAGACTGATACTGGAAAATCCGGATGTGGTAGATGAAACTGTATTAAAGCAGGATACCGGAGCTAATGCCGTTGTGAAAAAGGGCAATAATGTCCAGGTTATATATGGATTAAAAGTGGCTGCAGTCCGGAAAGCAGTTGATGCAGAACTGGGACTTGGCGGCGAAAAATAAAAAATGGAGGAGCCTATCATGAAAAAATTTGCAGTTGTAATTGCTGGCGGCGGAAGCACTTATACGCCTGGAATTGTAAAAATGATGCTGGAACATCAGGAAGATTTTCCACTAAAGTCGATCACTTTGTATGACAATGATGAAGAACGTCAGGCCGTTATCGGAGAAGCGCTGGCAATTTTAATGAAAGAGGAAGCTTCGGAAGTTGCATTTTCCTTTACAACCGATCCGAAAGAGGCTTTTACGGAAAAAGATTTCTGCATGGCTCATATTCGCGTTGGAAAATATGAAATGAGAAAGCTGGATGAGAGAATTCCATTAAAATACGGTGTAGTAGGACAGGAAACCTGCGGTCCTGGCGGAATTGCCTATGGCATGAGAAGTATTACCGGAATGCTGGAAATTATTGATTATATGACTGAATATTCTCCAGAATGCTGGATGTTAAACTACTCCAATCCTGCATCTATTGTTGCAGAGGCCTGCAGAGTTCTGCGTCCGGATGCCCGCGTCATTAATATCTGCGATATGCCGGTCGGAACCCGAAGAAGAATGGCGTACATTGTTGGAAAAGAATATGATGATTTAGATGTACGTTATTTTGGCTTAAACCATTTTGGATGGTGGACCAGCGTGAAAGACAAAACCACCGGCGAAGACTATATGCCAAAGCTTTTGGAATATGTATCTGAAAATGGCTACCTGACCCAGAAGGCGATAGAAACCCAGCATATGGATGAAAGCTGGCAGGCAACCCATAAAAAAGCCAAGGATTTACTGGCTCTGGATCCAAAGTTTCTGCCCAATACTTATTTAAAATACTATCTCTATCCAGACTATGTAGTAGAACATTCTAATCCGGAATATACAAGAGCAGATGAAGTAATCGCCGGAAGGGAAAAAGAAGTATTTGGAGCAGCCAGGGAAATTATCCGCAAGCAGACTGCGACAGGCGGAGAATTTACGGTAGACAATCATGCATCCTTTATTGTAGCACTGGCAAGAGCGATTGCATTTAATACTCATGAAATCATGCTTTGTATCGTAGAAAATAAAGGCGCTATCAGCAACTTTGATTCGGATGCAATGGTAGAAGTTCCTTGTGTAGTAGGTTCTAATGGACCAGAAGCCATTTGCCAGGGAGAAATCCCGACGTTTGAGCGGGGAATGATGCAGGAGCAGCTTGCGGTAGAAAAATTAGTAGTAGAAGCGTATGTAGAAAAGAGCTATTTGAAACTGTGGCAGGCGCTGACACTGTCTAAAACTGTACCAAGCGCAGCAGTTGCAAAGCAGATCCTGGATGATTTAATCGAAGCAAATAAAGAATACTGGCCGGAATTAAAATAGATCGGCTGGACATGAAAACTATCCCCATAAAAGGGAGGAAGCCGGTCAGGGTATCCTGCCGGCTTTTAAGGTATTATGAAAAAAAGTTTTAACAGCTATCTGCTTTACAAAAATGAGTATACAAGGCAAATATGAGCAATCTATAGAAAAAATGTGAACAAATTGTAAGAATTTTTTGAAGAATGTTGAAAAAAATAGAGGTGTCCAGGCCACTATTAAAAGAATCTATGATGGATAAACTGAGTGTGAAAGAATATGAGGACCCCTTTAGGGGAAGTCGGCAATACGAACGCCCCTTGAAGGGGCCGCGACTTCGAGGCGATCTGGTAAGAGATTTGACCGTCTATCAGGCCCGTATATTTTCCGGAATAGCATATGAGAGAGTCCTGTACGCGGATTTTACCATTAAATTTTGAACATGGTATCCTTACTTCGTGAATTTACGGCAAGCTGCAGGAAAGATATAATTAGTTTAACAAATTTAAGGGAGGATACACAAATGAAGTTGAAAAAATTTGGGGCACTTGCAATGACAGCAGTAATGGCAGCGTCTGTAGTGACTGCGTGTTCGTCTTCAGCAGAAACCACTGGAGATCCTGCAGCGCAAGCCGAGACAAAGGCAGAAGCAGGCGCAGGGGACGATAACAAAGAACAGGCTGCAGAAGGCGAAAAAACGATCATTAATGTATGGTCAAAAGACCGGCATGATGCGGATTACGTTCAGGCTAAGATCGATGAATATAATAAGACTAATACGGATAACATTGAAGTTGTCTATACATTATATACGGATAATTACCAGCAGGCCGTTGATATGGCAGCCCAGAATGGAGAACTGCCGGATTTCCTGGTATATCAGCCAACCGTATTCGACAAATATTATACCACTGGTCAGTGGGCGGATATGTATCAGTTCATGGATGATGAGATGAAAGAATATTTTTCAGATGTTATTATTCCAGGATATAACGAAATAGAAGGAAAGCTTTATTTCCTTCCTACCACAGGAACTACCTGCCGCCTATTCTACAACAAAGAAATTTTTGAACGGGTAGGTATTGAAGAGCCTCCGGCAACTCTGGAAGAAATGGTCGAAGATGCGAAACTGATTACTTCCCAGTTAAAAGGAGAAGGAATTTACGGATTTGCCGAAAACATGAAGAGCGCAGCGTCCGCATTACAGCGTTCCATGTGCATTGGCCTTCAGGCAGAGACAGGAATGTCTTATGGATATGATTTTAAGACTGGTAAGTATGATTTTACAAATTGGGCAGATACGTTAAAACTCTGGACGGAACTGTTGTCAGAAGAATGTGCATTCCCAGGATGTGAATCTTTGGATATTGACCCGTTGAGAACCCAGTTTGCAGCAGGAAAGATCGGTATGTATATGTCTTACAGCCATTCAGAGCCAGGCGTATATGCCAACCAGTTCCCGATGGATTCCTCTAAATGGGATGTAGCGCCAATTCCGACTGTCGGAGGAAAAACAACTGGAAAACAGTATTATGATGGAACTTCTTCCTATATGTTTAATGCAGACAGTCCAAATCTGGAAAAAGCATTTAAGGCATACAAGGATATTTTTACAACAGAGGAATATCTGATTGGTTATTATGAAGGCGGATATGGAGTCAGCATTCTTCCGTCCATCTTGGAAAAGGCAAATCCAAGTGAAGATTTTAAAAATAAGAAGTGGCTTCAGATTAATCCGGAAACCGATGCAATTCTTCCGAAGCCGCCTCACCGCGCATTTACATCAGGCATGATTGTAGAGGGAGAAGATATGTTTAAAACTGCAGAATCTATTTACTATGGCGGAGCAGATGTAGAATCTACCCTTCAGGATCTGACGGATCGCTACAACAAAGCGTATGAAGATGCAATTGCCAATGGAACCGGATGGGAAATTAAATTCGATAATTACGATCCAATGAATCCAACTTTGGAATAAGCAACCTGAATAGCAATCTTATCAGGACTGACAAGGAGAGCTGCAGCCTGCAGCTCTCCTTACTTAATTAAGAAATAAAGAATATCTGTTTCGGCATGATATTCCGGAAAGGAAGCATATGTCAAATAAACGTATCAGAAAGAACTTAGAGGCCTATTCATTTTTACTGCCGAATTTAATTTTATTTGTTGTATGTTCATTGTATCCGGTACTTTGGGCATTAAAGTATGTCTTTTACCAATATGGAGGATATGGAACAGGGACTCCCAGATTTGTGGGCCTGGAAAATCTGGCAAGAGTATTTCGGGACAAAGTGTATTGGGAAAGTATGGTACATACATTTACTTATGGATTCGGCAAGGTATTGATCATTATACCGCTTGCATTTTTCCTTGCCTTTTTGCTGAACACCCATAAACGGGGACATGGAGTCGTCCAGAGCATTATTTTCCTGCCAACTATTATGAGTTCGGCAGTTATGGGACTTGTGTTTTATCTGTTATTTAATGCTTATAACGGCGAGATTAATAAGTACCTGATGGAAGCTCATATTATCAGCCAGCCTATTAACTGGCTGGGAAAAGAACACGCAATGAAGACGCTGATTTTAACGGCTGTGTGGGGCGGTGTCGGAAACTATATGGTTTACTTTATTGCAGGAATCCAGCAGGTATCGGAAGACGCCATAGAAAGCGCGAGAATAGACGGAGCAAACCGGCTGCAGACTATCTGGTATATTATCATTCCAATGCTTGGTCCGATTTTAAAGATTATTTTAATGCTTGCCATTACCTCCGCATTTCATGATATTACGAACGTAATGGTTCTGACAGAAGGCGGTCCCAACAATGCAACCATGGTATCTTCCTTGTATAGCTACCGCTATTTCTTCCCGATTTCAGCAGCGGAGCAGACAGTTCCCCAGTATGGATACGGCGCGGCTCTTAGCGTAGTGACCGCCTGCATTGCAGGTTTGGTAACAGTAATCTATCTGAAGTTTGCAAAAAAACTGGATGATATTTATTAAGGAGGTATGCAGGCATGAATGCAGCAAATAACCAGATAGAGAAAAAAGCCCAGATGGCCAGAGTAAAGAGAATGGCAGGAGGAACAGCAAAGTGGATTTTCCTGGGAATCGTAGTAATTTTCACCATATATCCGATTGTATATACGATTCTGGGCTCATTAAAAACCAACGCAGAATTAACGCAGGGCGGAAGTTTTCTGCCATCGGAATGGCATTTTGAAAACTACTACAAAGCGTTTATGGAGGCTGATTTTCTCCGTTATACAGGCAACAGCGTATTTGTCAGCATGAGCGTAACCATTTTAGCAGTCGTAACCTGTTCACTGGCTGGATTCATTCTTGCCAGAAGAGATTTTGCAGGAAAAAAGATTCTCCTTGCCCTTTATATGTCCATGATGTTCGTATCTCTGGGTTCTATCACGCTATACCCGATTTATGAAATGATGAGAAGCCTGAATCTGCATAAAAGTCCCATTGCCCTGATTGTTGCATTAACAGGAGGACAGGCTACCAATGTATTTCTGGTAATGGGATTTACAAAAGCAATACCAAAAGAATTGGACGAAGCGGCAATTATTGACGGATGTACGATTTACCAGGTTTATTACAAGGTAATTTTGCCTCTGACCAAACCAATTCTGGCTGTAGTTGCATTGTTCTCATTTAGAAATGCATGGAATGACTATATTACAGGGCTGGTTATGACGATTACCACTCCGGCATTAAAGACGTTGACAGTTGCAGTTGTACAATTAAAGTATTCTGTAAACGCTGCGGCAGAGTGGCATATTATGCTGGCTGGAGCTTCGATTGCCATTATCCCGATTTTAATCGTATATATGTTTGCGAACAAGCAGTTCATTGCAGGACTGACAGCAGGTGCGGTAAAAGGATAATGGGAAGAGATGGAAAAAATATCTGCTTTTGATATAATAAAACGTAATGTTGAAGGATGATAAAAAGTCCTTCAGGGATTATGGATGACACCAGGAGGAGGCAGGTATGATGAAAATCCAGATTCGTAATTTAAGGTTCCGGTATCAGATTATTATTCTGTTTTTAGCTGTATTTTTGATTCTGAGCATAGGAAGCGGAGTAGCGTTTTACTCTCTTGCTGCTAAAAATGTTACAGATAACTTTAAGCGCAGCTCGGAAAACAGCCTGAGCCAGATAACCAATACCATGGAAACACGTTTCAATATTATCAGCGACAACGCCCATTCCATGTTAATTAACAACAGCTTTTCTACAGCGCTGGAAAAATTTATTGAGAATCCCTCAACAGAAAATTCAGTGAACGCCCAGGGAATTATTAGCGACTATCTGAAAAATTTCGAGAGAGTCGAGGATCTGATATCCTCTTCCTATCTGTATACGGAAGAAGGGATTTTTGAAAATTACATTCATTTTAAACGGAGGGATTTTGATTTTAAACAATCTCCTTTTTACAGAGTATATGAGCAAAACGATGTTTCGCCGATTCAATGCTTCCCTCCAATGAAAGATATGATTTTTAAAGAAGATAAAGTGGTTATTCCATGCGTTCAGCGCTTTACGGTAGGGGGATATCGGGGCTGGTTATATTTTGTATATCAGCTGGATGCAAAAAAACTGGAGAACATACTGATGGGTGAAAATCCATTTTTTGATGATGTTGTGATGATAGACAGCAAAGGAAACCAGATTCTGGGCAGAATGGATGTAGAAAAGTGCAGAAATTCTATTAATTATCTGGTAGAAAGCAGCCAGGTACTGGATGGACGGTATACAATTTACGGAATTAAATCCAGAGAAGAATTACTGGATAGTTTAAAACAGCTTCGGTTTAGCATCATGTATTTAACGATACTGCTCTTTTTAGGAAGCATTACCGTAGTCTATATCATTTCCAAACATTTAACCGATTCGTTAAGCAGGCTGGAACGAAGTATGCTCTGCGTACAGAACGGGGATTTGAACGTCCGCTTTTTCTATCCTTATAAAGATGAAGTTGGAACACTGAGCAAAAGTTTTAATTATATGACGGATGAACTTCAGAGGCTAATCGAAAAACAGAAGCAGATGATTGAAGAACTCCGGATCGAAAAAGACAGAGCAGAAGAAGTTCAAAAGCAAAAGAGAAGAGCCGAGTTAAAAGCGCTGCAAGCGCAGATTAATCCTCATTTTCTTTACAACACCTTAAATACCATTACGTGGCAGGCAGCGGATAAAGGTCTGGACGATGTCAGTCTGATGGCTGGCTCTTTGGGACGATTTTTCCGTCTGAGTTTAAGCAAAGGGGAGGAAATTATTTCTCTGGCTGATGAAACGGAGCACGTGAGATGTTATCTGAGCATTCAGCAGATACGGTATCAGGACAAACTGAAATATACCATTAAAGTACCGGAATGGATGAAAGAATACAGGGTTCTGAAGCTGATTTTGCAGCCGCTGGTAGAAAATTCCATTTACCATGGAATCAAGGAAAAACGGCAGGGAGGAGAGATTCGCGTAACAGCAGAAAGGCTTCAAAGAAAAGAAGGAGGGGAACTTCTTCTGAAGGTCTGGGACAATGGCGCAGGAATTTCCAAGGATATGCTTGCACAAATGAATGACAATTTAAGAAAAGGCAGGCACAGCAGCAGCGACGGGTACGGTATTTACAATGTAAACGAGAGAATTATGCTGTATTATGGAAAAAATTTCGGACTTTTTTATGACAGCGAAGAAGGGGAGTATACCTGTGCTACCCTTCGGATTCCATTAGACTGCAGGGAGATAACATAAATATGTATAAAGTACTGATAGCGGATGATGAGACATTTGTAAGGAATCTTTTAGAGAAAAATCTTCAGGCTTCAGGCCTTCCCATAGAAATCTGTGCTTCTGCCGGAGATGGAGAAGAAGCGCTGCAGAAAGCGCTGGAAACCCATCCGGACATTCTGGTAACAGATATTTCAATGCCATTTAAAAATGGGCTGGAGCTGATAAAAGAACTTCAGGAACAGGGAATCGGAGCGAAAACGATCATTATCAGCGGATACGATGAATTTGATTACGCCAGAACTGCAATTGCGCTGGGCGTGACAGATTATTTATTAAAACCCTTTATGCCAAAAGAACTGACTGAGGTAGTAGAGAAGATTATACGGGAGCTGGACGGGCAGAAAGCGCTCAATCAAAATCTGCAGATGCTGATTGAACAGGCAGATCAAAATGTAAGCCTGAACAGAGAGAGAATTTTAAAAACTGTTCTGGAGGGAAGAGAAATTTCGGAAAGTGAAACAGAGCAGCTGGGATTTTTGTTAAAACAGGAAAAAGGATATTATTTAAGCAGTATTTTGACTTTAAAAGGTACAATGGAAGATCTGGAAACGGCAGAACAGGTAGAAGAATTTATAAAACTGGCTCAATCTGGATATTTTCCAAAAGAATTGCTGATTCGGGCAGTCAGTCTGGAACCCAGCAAGCTGGCAGTCTGTTTTTGCGGAAAGAGCAGAAATGAAGCAGATTTTATGGAAAAGCTGGTAAACGGCCTGAAAAGCTTTGCGAAAAGTATGGAACAGTATTACGATATCGTGCCGTATGCAGCGTTGGGACGGGTATATAAAACGGTTTCAGGACTTCGGGACTCCTATTTAGATGCCTTAGAAACATGGAAGGACGCACTGAATCCGGAAAAGAAGATTCGCATTTATGGAGAGAAAAAAGAAGAGGAGTTTCATCAGACAGGAGAAATCAGTACAAAACTCAGAACGATGAAAAGCTGTATTCGGGGCGCCGTATGCAGCGGAAATGAGTCGGAAGCATTATCGCTTTTAAAACAGCTGATGGTATTGTATACGTCGGTTTCTAATAAGGGCGGAGACTATATCATAATATCGGCAGGAGAACTTATTTTCGGAATCGCAGATGATATGGAAAAAAATGGATTCGGAAGACCGGATAAAAAAGATATCCCTCAGCTGAAAAGCCATATGACCGCTGGAAGCCTTTTGGAAATTCATGAACTTTTGGAAAGCTATATCCGGATATGCTGCATAAAGGTAAAAGAAAATTTGTCTGCCAATCGTTCCGAAGTAGTCGTTCGTCTGGTGCAAAGCTATATAGAAGACCATTTAAGGGATAATGCGCTTTCGGCAGAAGATGCAGCAGAGCTGGTTCATTTCAGTGTCAGCTATCTGAGGGAGATTTTTAAAGACATGACAGGAGAAAGCTTCAATGAGTACCTGATTCGCAAACGGATGGAAAAGGCGGGAGAACTTCTTCGGAATACATCAATGAAAGTTTCAGACATTGCAGAACAATGCGGTTATGATAACCAGAGATATTTTTCCAGCAGTTTTAAAAAGTTTTATGGATGTACTCCTACAGAATTTAAAGAGTTTTAAGCAGGAAAGAATGGAGGAATCAATGGAAGTACGAAGTACGGAAAGGCGGAATCCGGATACACAAAATATTGACAGACTGTCCGCCATAGAGATTATGAAGGTCATAAACAGGGAAGATCACAAGGTAGCAGACGCAGTAGAAACTCAGATTCCACAAATTGCAGATGCAGTAGAACAAATTTATATGCGATTGCAGGATGGAGGAAGGTTGTTTTACTGTGGGGCGGGAAGTTCCGGACGTATTGGGATTTTGGATGCAGCAGAATGCGTCCCAACCTATAACGTTTCTTCTGAGTTGGTCCAAAGCTTGATTTCAGGAGGACGGGAGGCTGTATTTGATGCGGCGGAGGGAGAAGAAGACGACGGAAGCGCCTGCGGCGAAGAATTAAAAAAACGCAGCTTTGGAGAGAAGGATGTATTGATAGGAATTGCTGCCAGCGGAACCACGCCCTATGTGATGGGAGGACTTCAATATGCCAGAAGTCTGGGAGCCCTTACGGTCAGCATTGCGTGTAATGAAAATCCTCCGATTGCCCAGTACAGCGATATTAGCATTACACCAGTAACAGGGCCTGAAGTAGTTACGGGTTCTACCAGGATGAAGGCCGGCACTGCCCAGAAGATGGTCTTAAACATGATATCCACCGGAGTTATGATCCGGCTGGGAAAAGTGTATGAAAATTTAATGGTAGACGTCCAGGTCAGCAATGCAAAACTGGCGGACAGAGCCAGACGCATCGTAAGCCAGGCAGCGGAAGTCGGGGAAGAAACAGCAGAACAGGCGCTGGAAGAATGCGACGGAGAAGTAAAAACGGCAATTGTGTATCTGAAGACAAAGACAGACAAAGAAGAGGCCAGACGCCGTTTGAAAAACGGTAATGGAATTATTCGAAGAGCGCTTCAAGAGGAACTGTAAAATGTCAGATTATGTAATAGGGATTGACGCAGGGGGAACCAAAAGCAGAGCCTGTGCGTTCGATTTGCAGGGAAACTTGCTATGCTGCCAGGTAACCGGACAGGGGAATTTTTTATCGGATTTTAATCATGCATGGGATCATGTGATTTCAGCAGCGGATGCGTGTATAACGTATATGGGGAAAAGCCCTAAATACCTTGCGTTAGGAGCAGCGGGACTGTATGGTTCTGGCTTGGAATATTCTCTGGAGGAAAATTTAAAGAACCGGTATGGATGCAGTGCGAAAGCAGTGGATGACGGGACAATGGCCCTTTACGGCAGTCTGAAAGGAAAAGACGGAATTCTGGTAATTGCAGGAACGGGATCGGTGGTTTATGGAAAATCAGGCGGTACTATTTTACGGATAGGCGGATGGGGGCAGATTTTAGATGACAGAGGCAGCGGATATGAGATTGCCCTGAATGGACTGAAAGAACTGGTACGGGGATATGACGCCGGACGAAAGATGTCTTTGATGGAAAAAGAACTGCTGAACCAGACAGGATGCAGTTCCATTCATGGACTGCCTGCGTATTTAAAAAATGCTTCCAAGAGAGAAGTAGGGGCATTGGCCAGGACTGTCTTGCTGCATAGCGAAAAAGGAGATGAAGAGGCCAAAAGGATTTTAAGCAATGCCGGACAGAATCTGGCGGAAATGGCAATGAATGCGGCAAAGCGCCTGGAACTGGAAAAACCAACAGTGGCAGTTTCCGGAAGTATTTTGAAAAAATGTCAGCCGGTATTGGAAGCGTTCTGGAATATGTGGCGTGAAAAGGGGCTGGACTTTGAACAGAAAGAAGAGGAAGAACTGGTAGAGAGGGCGGCGCTCTGGTTTTACCAGAAGGAGACAGATTGTTAAGGAAAGAAGGGAAAACAAATGATTCAGTTTACAGTTGATGAGAGAAAAAGGCTTCGGGAACGCAGCAGCCTTTACCCAGATACGATTCAGCGGTTAAAGAATGAAACAGACGAAATTTTTCATGGCGAAATCATTGTACCGAAAAGTGGAATTGCCAACTGGACACTTTATTATTACTGCCCCGATTGTTCTGTAAAATTGAAGTTTGACAGAACGAGCCCGCATCGTCATAGGTGCCCGTCCTGTAAAAAAACGTTTACGGGAGAACCGTATGACAGTTCCTGGTGGGGGCTCATCAATATGAAAAACTATGAAGCCGTATTTTCCATGGCAGTAATCTGGCTGGCTACAGGAGAACAGGCTTATGCGGACAAAGCGATTAAAATTATGAAAGAATATGCCGTTTACTATCCGGATTATGAGGTACATGGAGATATTCCATATAACGGGCCAGGACGGGCCGGAGCCCAGACTCTGGATGAGGCGAATTTTCAAAGAACCTTTGCTATGGCATACGATCTATTATCGGAATGCATGAGCGAAGAAGAGAAAACGCTGATTCGCGATCATATGCTGCTGCCAGGAGCAGAGTTTTTAATGGCGCACCGCAACAACCAGATTCATAATCATGAAGTGATTATTAATTCCGCCATTGCAGTCATTGGAATTTTGTTTGACAGGCCGGAACTGGTTCATGCCGCCATGTACGAAAAGTATGGAATTTTATACCAGCTGGAACATGGAATGCTGGAAAATAAAATGTGGTTTGAAGGAGCATTTGGTTACCATTTTTATGCCCTGACCAGTTTCTTTGCGTTTGAAAAATTTGCCATTCATACAAAATATAGTAATATTCATCATCCGAATTACCGGAAGATGCTGGAAATGGTCTGTGGATATATGGACTCCGAGTTTGATCTGCCAATGCTGAACGATACCAATTATGGCCATTTTGCATATATGAAGGAACTGTATGAATTTCCTTACAGAGAGCTGGGAGGAGAAAAGCTGGCATTTGTACTGAACAGTTACTACCAGCGGACAAAAAGAGATAATTTAGAAGCGTTTTTATATGGGGCAGACGCCATTGAACCGGCAGAAATAAAGCTGGAAAATTACCATACAGAAGTCGGTACATATGGCCATACGATTCTAAGAGGACCGGACAGCCGGTATCTTCTTTTGAAACACGACAGCTATGGGGGAGAACACGATCACTACGACAGACTTGGAGTGAGTTATATGGCTTATGGAGAGCCGGTTGCAAGAGATTTGGGGACAACCGGCTATGGAGCCCGTATGCATTATGACTATTATAAAAATACGGCTTCACACAATACGCTGGCCATAGGAGAGGAAAACCAGCCGCCTGTGAATGGGACGCTGACCCGATATGAAGAGAAGGAGGGTGCGGTTTATGTAGAGGCAGAGGCAGACTGGACAGCGCCCTATGAAATGCCGGATAGCTTTACGATTGTCCAGTGGTCAGAAGAGAATTATAAAACTGTAAAAATGCGCAGGAAAATTATCTGGACCGATCGATACTGGATAGATGTGTTTCTGGCAGACGGAGTCCCAGAAAACCTGTATTCAGACTGGATATTCCACATAATCGGAGAAAAGATAGAAGAAAAAACAGATTCTGTCAAAACAGATGGGAAGGAGCTTCCGCCTGATTATTTTGTAAAAAAACCATTGAAATACCTTCATGATGCCAGAATGCATACAATCGATTCGGGAAGCGTTTATAAAAATGTATATCAGACAGGAGGGTGCAGGACTTCTATTTATGGAATGGGAAATGGCCAGACAGTAATTACTGCAAAAGGACCGGATAACCCATCGGCTCAGGAACTGAATTATCTTTTAGAAAGGCGGACCGGAGAACGGGTTCTGGCTGTACATATCATAGAAAGCTGGAAAGAGGAAGAAGTCATTAAAGGAGTTTCCTTTCAGACAGACGGTAAGAGATTCAATATTGAAATCCAGGAAACCGCTGGAAAGAAAGAGTATACGGTCCATCTTTGTTAAGGAGAGCCTTTTTCAGTATCGGATCCCTATAAAGGGGGAGGAAGCCGGTCAGGGTATCCTGCCGGCTTTTAAGGTATTATGAAAAAAAGTTTTAACAGCTATCTGCTTTATAAAAATGAGTATACAAGGCAAATATGAGCAATTTATAGAAAAAATGTGAACAAATTGTAAGATTTTTTTGAAGAATGTTGACAGAGCTGGACACAAATGCTAGACTGAATATGCTCATCGGAGGGCTGAACGTTTGGCCGGATAAGGTGTCAGGAATGGAATTCCTGGTATTTTATCCGGCTTTTTTGCTTAGTCCTTTAGAAGATTACTATCTATTAGAATAAAGTACAAAAGGGGATAAGAGAATGAAAGAACAGACAAGTTTTACAGAAGGAAAGATTTTAGCGCCTTTGATCCGCTTTGCTCTTCCGGTTCTTCTGGCTTTATTTCTTCAGGCCATGTACGGGGCAGTGGATTTACTGATTGTAGGCCAGTTTGGGGCCTCCACTGATGTATCGGCTGTATCAACGGGAAGCCAGATCATGCACACAGTAACAGTGGTCATCGTGGGACTGTCCATGGGAATTACCATTCTGGCCGCCCAAAAAATTGGGGAAAACCGGCCAGAAGAAGCAGGGAAGGTGATTGGCAGCGGCATCAGTTTGTTTTCAGCAGTGACCATCGCAGTAACAGTGCTGATGGTATTTTTGGCCAGTCCTATGTCTGCCTGGATGCATGCACCAGAGGAAGCATTTGACCAGACTGTCTCTTATGTGAGGATTTGTTCTGCAGGTACAGTATTTATTGTAGCATACAATGTACTTGGAAGCGTATTCAGAGGGATTGGAGATTCTAAAATGCCGCTCATAACAGTAGCGATTGCCTGTCTTTTAAATATCGGAGGTGATTTGCTTTTGGTTGGCGGATTTCATATGGGAGTAGCAGGAGCGGCCTATGCAACAGTATTTGCTCAGGCATTCAGCGTCTTGCTGTCTGTTCTGATTATCCGAAAGAAAACTCTTCCGTTTGAATTCAGCAGAAAATCCATCCGGTTTGATAAAAGAATCATTGGCCGGATTGTGGTATTGGGACTTCCTATTGCTTTGCAGGATTTACTGGTAAGTGTATCATTTCTGGTGATCATTGCCATTGTCAATTCGCTGGGAGTGGTAGCGTCTGCCGGAATCGGAGTGGCAGAAAAGCTGTGTGCATTTATTATGCTGGTTCCTTCTGCTTATATGCAGGCGATGTCTGCTTTTGTAGCCCAGAATATCGGAGCAAAAAAGCCGGACCGGGCAAAGCGTGCGCTGGCTTATGGCATCGCCTCATCAGTGGCAGCGGGACTGATTATGGCATACATTTCATTTTTCCATGGAAATCTATTAGCCGGACTGTTTTCAAGAGACGGGGCGGTTATTGCAGCGTCTGCAGACTATTTAAGGGCATATGCCATTGACTGTATTTTTACTGCTTTTTCCTTCTGCTTTGCCGGATACTTTAATGGATGCGGAAAGACGGTGTTTGTTATGCTCCAGGGACTGGCAGGGGCGTTTGCAGTCCGGATTCCAGTTTCCTATCTGATGAGCCGGATTCCTGGAATCTCTTTGTTTGGCATAGGTCTGGCAGTGCCGGCGTCTACGCTTTTGCAAATTGTGCTCTGCGTCGCCTATCTGCTGCACATGGAGTCTGAAAGAAGGAAAAGTCTTGCTGTTTCTTAAGCCATGTGCTATACTGAGAAACAATTGATATTATGGAGGATTCAGGAATGGAAGAAAGAAATCTCGCGCCAAAGACAGAGGAAAAAGAAGTGGTTTCCAAACACTTTATTGAGCAGGAAATAGATAAAGATTTAGCAGAGGGCGTTTACAACCATGTGCAGACCCGTTTTCCACCGGAGCCAAACGGTTACCTGCATATCGGACATGCCAAGTCGATTCTGTTAAACTACGGATTGGCAAAAGAATACGGCGGCAAGTTTAATCTCCGTTTTGACGATACCAATCCTACCAAGGAGAAGACCGAATTTGTTGAGTCCATTATTGCAGATGTAAAGTGGCTGGGAGCAGATTTTGAAGATCGTTTATTTTTTGCATCCAACTATTTTGAACAGATGTATGAATGCGCAGTTAAGTTAATCAAAAAAGGAAAAGCCTTTGTCTGCGATTTGACCGCAGAGCAGATCCGCGAATACCGCGGCGACTTTACCACTCCTGGTAAGGAAAGCCCGTACCGCAACCGTACCATTGAAGAAAACCTGACCCTTTTTGAAGAGATGAGAGCAGGAAAATACCAGGACGGCGAGAAGGTGCTGCGCGCTAAGATCGATATGGCATCTCCTAATATCAACATGAGGGATCCGGTTATTTACCGTGTAGCCCGCATGGAGCATCACAATACCGGCAATAATTGGTGCATTTACCCGATGTATGACTTTGCCCATCCGATTGAGGATGCGATTGAGCACATTACCCACTCCATCTGTACCCTGGAATTTGAAGATCACCGTCCGTTGTACGGCTGGGTCGTAAAAGAGTGCGAATTTGAAAATCCGCCAAGACAGATTGAGTTTGCAAAGCTGTATCTGACCAATGTGGTAACGGGCAAGCGCTATATCAAGAAGCTGGTAGAAGACGGCATTGTAGACGGCTGGGATGACCCGCGTCTGGTTACCATTGCTGCTCTGCGCAGAAGAGGATATACTCCGGAATCTTTGAAAATGTTTGTAGATTTAGTGGGCGTTTCCAAGGCTAACAGCTCTGTAGACTACGCAATGCTGGAATACTGCATCCGGGAGGACTTAAAGCTGAAAAAGGCCAGAATGATGGCAGTGTTGGATCCGGTAAAGCTGGTTATCGACAACTATCCGGAAGGCCAGACAGAAGAACTCTCTATTCCAAACAACTTGGAAAACGAGGCTCTGGGCGAGCGTATGGTACCATTTGGAAGAGAGCTTTACATTGAGCGGGAAGACTTTATGGAGGAACCGCCTAAGAAGTATTTCCGTCTGTACCCAGGCAATGAAGTACGTCTGATGGGCGCTTACTTTGTAACCTGTACCGGATGCGAAAAAGATGAAAACGGCAATGTGACCGTTGTTCACTGTACTTATGATCCAGAGACCAAGAGCGGTTCCGGATTTACCGGACGGAAGGTAAAAGGAACCATCCACTGGGTTGCTGCCCATACGGCTGCAAAGGTAGAATGCCGCTTATATGAGAACATTGTAGACGAGGAAAAGGGCAAGTTAAATGCTGACGGCACATTAAACTTAAATCCGAATTCCCTGACGATTATCAAAGACTGCTACGTAGAGCCGGCATTAAAGGATGCCAAAGCTTACGACAGCTTCCAGTTTATGAGAAACGGTTATTTCTGCGTAGACTGCAAAGACAGCACTCCGGAACAGCCGGTATTTAACCGGATTGTTTCCTTAAAGAGTTCTTTTAAGCTTAAATAATCAACTATATGAGGGCAAAAGGCCGATACGAAAGAAACAGATTATTCTGACTTTCTATGCGGCCTTTTTGTGCTGTCGGGCATCTGAAAAAGCTGCAGGAGACAGTTTTTTCAATTTTAGGGGAGAAGAGATGGAACTTTTAATACCGCTAAAAAGACAGTCGGGGACTGCCATGTATGAGCAGATTTACCGGTTTATCCGGGAAGAGATCCAAAAAGGGAATTTAAATGCAGGGGAGAGACTCCCGTCCAGCCGGAATTTATCAGAAAATTTAAAAATCAGCCGAAGCACTGTCCAGATGGCTTACGATCAGCTTTTAGCCGAAGGATACATAGAAGCAGTGCCGTATAAAGGCTGCTTTGCGGCAGATACGAAAGGAATGGCAAACATAGCAGAAGAGACTTCCTTCAGAAAATGGAGGGGAGACTTTCTCCAACCTGAAAAGAAAGAAGAAAGGCTGGAAAATGAGAGAGAAAGAATTGATTTTTCTCCCAGAGGAATTGACCTGGATAACTTTCCTTTTGGCATTTGGCGCAAATTGAGCAGGGATACTCTGGTGGATGATAACCGGGAGATGTTTGGGGCAGGGGATCCGAAAGGGGAGAGAGCATTTCGGGAGGCCATCCGATCCTACCTCCATTCGGCCAGAGGCGTTAATTGCCAGGCGGATCAGATTATTGTGGGGGCAGGAAATGAATATTTATTAATGCTTCTCTCCAGAATTCTGGGCAGCGGGCATCAGATTGCCATGGAGAATCCCACCTATAAACAGGCGTACCGGGTTTTATCAGGACAGGGGTATTCGATGTGTCCCATTCAGATGGATAAATCCGGCATAAGGGTGGATTTATTAAGGGAAAGCAAAGCAGATATCGCTTATGTAATGCCTTCCCACCAATATCCTATGGGGATTGTTATGCCGGTAAAGAGGAGACAGGAACTTTTAAAATGGGCCAGTGAGAAAGAAGGCCGGTATTTGATTGAGGATGATTATGACAGCGAGTTTCGGTATAAGGGAGTGCCCATTCCTGCCCTTCAGGGAATGGATGAAAACGGCAGAGTGATTTATATTGGGACATTTTCCAAGTCCGTTGCTCCTGGCATTCGGATTGGTTTTTTGGTACTGCCGCCCACCCTTTTAAAGGAATATGAAAAACATGCATCGTTTTACTCGTCTACGGTATCCAGAATCGACCAGAATGTGATGTATCAATTTCTGGTAAAAGGCTATTATGAACGCCATTTAAACCGAATGCGGGCAGTTTATAAGGGAAAACATGATGTTCTTTTGGGGATATTAAAAAAACTGGAGGATCGGTTTGGTGTTCAGGGGGAATATGCAGGACTGCATGTTCTGTTAAAACATAAAAAAGGCATGACGGAAGAAGGGCTGATTGATCTTGCAGCCCAAAAAGGCGTTCGGGTCTATGGATTGTCCTCCTGCTTTATTTCAGAGAGAGAATGGGGATATTCTCCCACTTTGATTTTGGGATATGGAACTCTTACGCAGGATGAGATAGAAGAAGGGATAAATCTCCTGAATGAGGCGTGGAAGGATGTGTAAATGGGATGAGCAGGAAGCAGACAGCAGGATTGATGGCAGGGCTTTTATTCCTTTCTTTGTGCACTCTGGCAGGAGAACGGGCCAGGGAGGAAAGAAGAAAAGAATTGCCCTGTTATCTGGAATATAAAAGCAGAGAGAGCGGGCAGCAAATAGAAAATGTCGGGGATGAAATAGAAGTAACGATTGAACAATGGAACAGGAGTGACAAAAGATGAAATTGACTACGCTTTGCTATCTGGAACAGGAAGACGCATATTTGATGCTTCACCGAATCAGCAAAAAGAACGACATTAATAAAGACAAATGGATCGGAATCGGAGGTCATTTTGAAGGGATTGAAAGTCCGGAAGAGTGTCTCTTAAGAGAAGCCAGGGAAGAAACCGGACTGATGCTTACTTCCTATCAGTTCCGGGGACTGGTTACCTTTATTCCGGATGATAAAACTTCTGAGTACATGTGTCTGTATACTGCAGACGGCTGGGAAGGCAAGATGACAGAATGTGACGAGGGAAGACTGGAGTGGATAGAAAAAAGTCGGATTGGGGATTTGAATCTCTGGGAGGGAGATCGGATCTTTCTAAAACTCTTAAAAGAGGATGCGCCGTTCTTTTCATTAAAACTGCGATATGAAGGAGATTGCTTAAAAGAAGCAGTGCTGGATGGAAAGGAAATTGAGCTGCCGCTGGGATCAGAGTGGAGAGAGTGAGGAATGAGACAAAGATGTAAAAGGAGCTGCGGGGGCAGCTCCTCTTGAAAGGGGGTAGTAAATAATGAAATAGGTAGGTATCATAATGTATGTAATGGCCATGTGAGGTAAAATCTCATATGGCTCTTATTTTTTGTCGAGTCCGGCAACGGTTGCGCGCTTGTTGCCGCCGGCCTCAGGTTTTTGCAAAATCCCTTACCCGGTAATCTTGCCGCAGAGATTGGATGCATCTTTATAGCTGTCAATCATCTGCTTGATAATGATACTATACTAAGTAATTGTGTGCAGAATATGACCATTTTCTAAAATCAAAATAAACAATTCCGAACGAAAATCTAACAAAAAACGAAAGAAAAAAATGTTTATTTTGGGTGTATCTGGAAATACTGCAGTTAGATATGATAACTTTATTTTATTTTAGGAGGGAAAACAGGATCATGGTAGAAGTGGCAGTGGGATTTGAACAGGCAAAGGATATTATTGAATTTGTGAGGAGGGTGAATCAATTTTCCTGCAATGCGGATCTGGTCAGCGGAAACCGGGCAGTAGATGCCAAATCTTTAATGGGCACCTTTGCTATCAGTCAGGCGGCGGACTTAAAGTTGGTGATTTATGAAAATTCTCAAAGTGAGGCGGCCGATATGATTTCAGGACTGAAAGAATTTGCGCCAAGAAGGAAAATGAATAAAAAGTAAAAAAATTTACAAAAAAGGTATTGCATTTGTTTACAAAAAACGCTATATTATAAACAAAAAATGCGTTTATTAAAAAATGAATAATATAAACAGAAAGAGACGATAACAACGATGCGAATGAAAGATGATACATTAGAGTTTTTAGGAGGTCGTAAAAAATTATCTTTTCAAGAACGAGAATATATGGAGATTATTTGGAAAAAACCTGATGGAATTAGTTCAGAAGAACTTTATAGTGCTTTTCAAACAGCGAGAGGTACTATAGCGGCAACTTTATCACATATTACAGATAAAGGATATGTGGTATTTCAAAAAGATGGAAGAAATACTATTTATGTACCGCTTGTCTCAAAATTAGAATATGAACAGGCAGTTTTAAAACAAAAGATGAAAAAATATATGGGGTTTGGATCACTTACAACTTTAATTGGAATGTTTTGCGGAAAATCAGAGCTAGAAGAACATGAAAAAGAAGAAATTGAAGAATTAATAAAGAAAATTTCGAAAGAGCAATAAGGGGGGGACAAATGGTATTTTTTCTGCTTATTGTGTTTTCTACAACTTTGATTGGAACGATTCTGTTTTTTGCTTTTTGGCAGTCGCATATAAAATGGGGGACGAAAATGCAGAAGTTTTAGAACAGATGATGAAGGGATTATTAATATTTTTTTTAATGCCAATTTTGTTAGGAACTATATTTTTGATAAGTCAGAAAATTGGAGATGTAAGATATGCGGCTGTGAAAGGGGAAGACAATTTGTATTCAATTAAGACTTCTTCTAGTTGGCAGTTTGTATGGAATTTTTACTCAAAAGATAAAATCGTCCGTCTATTGTATATGGTAAGTATGCTATGGTTAATGGTTACTTTTGTAATTGTGATTAGAGGAATTTGGATAAATTGTAAGATACAGGGGATGTTAGCAGAAAGGATTTCTCTGATAGACAACTGCAATGTAAAAAAAGGACTTGAATTTGTTGGGAAAAAGATAGATTTATCGAAAGAGATTCCGATCTATTGGTGTAAGCATTTAGACACTCCTATTTTGTCGGGAATATTTTTCCAAAAATATATTTGGATCGGTGTGATTATAGTGATGAAGAGTGTGGATTGATTTTATTTCACGAACTAGTTCACTATAAAAAGAAAGATATACTGTTTAGAGGAATGTCAGAAATTTTATGGGCTTTGTACTGGTTTAATCCGATAATTATTAGATTTGTACGAGAATTTTATACATATTGCGAAATAGGATGTGATAAGGTAGTTGTTAGGGTGTGTTTGAAAATTAAAAAGTGCACAAAACGTTTGCTTATATCCCCTCTTTCATGGTAAAATAAAGAAAAAGGGGCTGATATTATGTTAAGACGTTACGAACTGACAGATCAGGAATGGGAACAGATCGCATCTTTACTTCCTCCGGAAAAAACTGGGAAACCTGGACGTCCTTCAAAAGATAACCGTACTATGCTTAATGGGATGGTCTGGATTGCACGCAGCGGTGCCCCATGGCGTGACCTGCCGGAACGTTATGGATCCTGGAATTCAGTATACAGTCGCTTCCGCAAGTGGATTGATGATGGAATTCTTGATAACATCTTCCGGGTACTCAGCCTTGAAGCTGAACTTTATGAACTCTCAATGGATGCCACAATCGTTCAGGCTCATCAGCACAGTGCAGGTGCAAAAAAAGGGGGACTCCAAACGAGATCGGACACAGCCGTGGAGGAGCCAGTTCCAAAATCCATGCAGCCGTAGACGCTTATGGCTATCCAGTTTATCTGATGCTTAGTGAGGGACAGCGTAATGACATTAATTTTGCCATTCCGTTGTTAGAGCATGTTAATATAGAAAGAAGCAGTGTGCTTGCAGACCGTGGTTATGACAGTCAGAATTTGATTGATTATATCTATGAAAAAAGCGGTGAACCAACCATTCCGTCCAAAAAAGGAGCCAAATTTGAGCGACATTGTGACTGGTGGTTGTATAAAGAGCGACATTTGGTAGAGAAATACTTTCTCAAACTGAAGGGATTTCGCCACATTGCCACTCGTTATGATAAGTTGGCATTCACATATATGGGGTTCATATGCCTTGCATCAATCCTGATTTGGATAAAATAATCAAAAACTCATAATTTTCAAACACGCTCTAGTAATATAACTCATAAAGAAAAAATAGTCTATGCGAAATTAATAGGTGAGGCAAAGACTTCATTTGTTTCGATATTTTCAGAAAGTACACTTAGAAATTCGAAAAAGAATATAATAGTTAGGAGACTGTCAGCTGGTCCTATGTCAAGATTTAGTACAAGTTAAAACGAGAAATTTCGAGACCGTTTCAAGTTTTGTGTAAATTGAAAAACTGATATAAGATATGTCGTTAGTTACTTTGGGCAGAGCCGACTTTTTTGAAGTTCTGCCCTTGCTTGTATTATAATGCAGTTTCAGGACATGTCAAGAAGGGCTGGCTTTACCAGCCCTTTTTGTCTTGCTGCTGCTTATAATCCAGACAGCCTTTCTTCAAAAAATATTTCAAGCTGCGAATGAATCTGACCCCAGTCCTGACGATGACCAGTCCATTTTTTGGTGATATCCGTCATCGCCAGATACAGCATTTTCAACAGACTGTCATCGGAAGGGAATACGGTCTTGGATTTTGTGACTTTTCGTAACTGGCGGTTAAATCCCTCAATGGTATTGGTTGTATATATCAGACGACGAACTGCTTCCGGATACTTAAAATAGGTGGAAAGATTTGCCCAATTATCTTTCCAGGATTTTGCAATCTTAGGGTATTTTCCGCTCCATTTTTCATCAAAGCTGTCTAGTTCCGTTAATGCGATTTCTTCTGTTGGCGCCGCATATACACGCTTCAGATCAGCCATCAGGGGTCTGATCTCCTTATAGGAAACAAACTTCGTTGTGTTCCGGATCTGATGGATGATACATTGCTGGATCTCTGTCTGTGGGAATACTGCCTCAATCGCCTGAGGAAATCCGGTCAGTCCATCCACGCATGCGATCAGGATATCTTCCACACCACGGTTCTTCAGTTCATTTAAGATGGAAAGCCAGAATTTCGCACTTTCGTTTTGGCCGACATACATACCGAGTACGTCTTTGTGTCCTTCCATATCAATTCCAATCGCAATATAAACAGCACGTTTTACAATCCGGCCTTCATTACGCACATGGTAATGGATAGCATCCATGAAAACAACTGCATAGATTTCTTCCAAAGGTCTTTCCTGCCATTCTTTTACAATAGGGAGAATCTTGTCTGTGATTCGGCTGATGGTACTGTCGGAGATATCAAGGTCATACAGTTCACGCATATGACTTTCAATATCGCCAGTAGTCATTCCTTTTGCATACATAGAGATAATCTTTTCCTCCATGTCCTGTGTGACTGTATTCTGGTATTTTTTGACAATCTGCGGTTCGAATTCGCCATTACGATCTCGTGGAATATCAATCTCCATATCCCCCATAGCTTGTATGCATGGTTTTCTGAGAATGTCCATTTCTGGAATTGTTAGTTTCTTTGTTTCGATAATCATACTTTGAATAACCCAATTCCTCATCCAATTCCTGATCCAATGCTCCCTCCAGGATAATTGACATCATATCACGCATGATAGAATTGACATCAGTACCGTCTTTTACTTTTACATTATTTTCTTTCAGATAATTGCCCATCATTTCTCTGAGAGCTGCTTTTTGTGGTGAATCTTTTTTCCTTGCCATAAAATAAACCTCCAAACTGAGTAATTCTATCTTACATCAGTTTGAAGGTTTACACAAACTTTGGGATACTCCCGAAATTTCCCCATTTTAACTTGCCAAAAGCTCTACCTTCATGTGAGTTCTTTCGTATACTCGTTCAAATTCATCCGGTGACATATAGTCACAATGGCTATGAATCCGTTTGGTATTATAGAAAGCTTCCAGATATTCGAAAACCAACCGATATGCCTGTTTATAATCTCGGATTTTAAATCGATTCAGCCATTCACGTTTAATAATGGAATGGAAGGATTCAATGCATGCATTATCCCACGGAAATGCTTTCTTTGAATAACTACGCTGCATATTTTCAGTTGCTTTTTTATATTCTTTTGCAACGTACTGACTGCCACGATCTGAATGAATGATTAGCGGCTGATTAATATTTCGACGAGCTTTGGCTTTATTTATAGTATCAATTACACAGGATACTTCCAATGTTTCTGAAAGTGTCCATGCAATGATCTTTCTGGAAAATAAATCCATAATACTGGTCAGATAGACGAATCCGTCTATTGTCCAAATGTAAGTAATATCCGAACACCAAACAGCATTCGGGTGATCAGGATTAAACTGTTCATCAAGGATATTTTGTAATTCTGTGCTGAAATCAGAATCTTTTGTGGTAATCGTCCATGGCTTGCTCCATTGAGCACGTAGTCCCATTTGGCGCATATATGTCCCAACCGTTCTTTCTGAGATGATTTCGCCGGTTTTACGCAGTTCTATCGTAATTTTGGGAGCACCATAATTTTGCTTGGAATTATCATAAATATCCTGTATTTTAGTTTTTACAATTTCACGACGTTTTTCTGTATCAGAAGGCACGTGATGGAGCCATGCGTGATATCCTGAACGTGAGACACCTAAGAATTTCAACATTCCGGAGACGGAAACCCGGCGTCCAGCCTTCTTGGCAGCTTCCGTCTTCTCAGACACTTCGAGATAAATGGCTTCGGTCATTTTCCCAGAATGTTGATGGCTTTTTTTAATACATCAAGTGCATCTTGTGCGTCACGTAATTCACGTTTGAGACGAGCGATTTCCTTTTGTTCATCCGAAGCATAATTACCAGAGCCACGAACAGGAATATCACCGGATTCTCGGAAGTCTTTTAGCCACTTTGTTAATGTGCTATATCCAATTCCGAGGTTTTCTGCACATCCACGTACTCCTAAATCTTTATGATCTTCGTAGTATGCATTTTGCGCTCTCCGGCGGTCGCAAATGCGTTTTGGAACGGCCGCTTTGCG
>CAUWCT010000022.1:0-24203 GCA_963557065.1 uncultured Lachnospiraceae bacterium
TGTGTTAAGCACGCCGCCAGCGTTCATCCTGAGCCAGGATCAAACTCTCTTGTTAATAGTTTGTCCAGTCAAGATTAACTCTAGCTGTTTAATCTTTCCCGTTTTACTTGGTTTCGTTCTGAATTCTTCTCGAACTCAAGGCCGATTTTCCTTCGCCTTTGTTCTTTGAATTTTCAGGGTCTGTGTATTGTTCAATCTTCAATTCTCAAGGTTCTGTGCTGTTGTCTTTCTCGGCGACAGCTTGTTTAGTATATCACGCTGTTTTCGATTTGTCAACAACTTTTTTCAAGTTTTTTCAAACTTTTTTATTTTGTTTTCGTCTGGCTTTTTGCCATCCAAAAACTTAAGCCTAGATTGAAAATAAGGAACGGAGAAAGAGGGATTTGAACCCTCGCGCCGGTTGCCCGACCTACACCCTTAGCAGGGGCGCCTCTTCGGCCTCTTGAGTATTTCTCCGCATTGTTTTATTTTCAACTTGCTGGCTCTTAACAGTCTCCTGTCTCAAGCGCATGTGTAATTATACATGACCATATTCGTCTTGTCAACAACTTTTTAAAACTTTTTTCAATTTTTATGTGATAGTTCAGTCATGACACTTTTTGCCCGCTTTGGATGGACAAAAAGTATCTGGATTCTTCGCATGGCTAAACTGTTTTCTTTTTATTGCTTAACTGTTCATGAATCGCTTCCTGGATTCTGTCATGTACTATCTGCGCAATCTCCACTGTCTTTTTCCCTTTATATTCTTCTGGATAAACAGGCTTCAGATAATGAACTTCCACCTGTTCCTTTTTAATCGACTCTATATCAAAGGGTTTAAAACTGTTAATCAAAGCAACTGGTATAATCGGACACCCGGCATTAACAGCGCTTTTAAAACTTCCCCCCTTAAACGGCAGGATTTCATTTCCATTCTTACTTCTGGTCCCTTCGGCAAAAATTACATAATTTCTCCCCTGCTTTACTTCGTCAGTTACCTTTTGGATTACCTTCATAGATCCCCGTATATCATCTCTGTCAATGGAAATTCCCCTTAAAAGGGCCAGTACCTGTTTGACCAGTATAATATCTGCTGCTTCTTTTTTTATCACAACACCAAGGGGATGGCTGCAGGTGTCAATAATCGCCAGCATGTCAAAAAGTCCCTGATGGTTTGGAAATAGAACAAACCCTTCCTGCTTTGGTATCTGTTCCATTCCAAATCCCTGAACGGCCACCCTTCCCTTTCGGTTTACCTTTTTTACTATCATTCTCAGGTAATCATACCGTTCCTGTTCTGTATGCCCATCCTCCGGCCTTCCGTATCTGCAGATTCGATAAAACCAATATGGAACTTTCGGAAGAGACTTAACGACCATAAAAGCAATTCGTTTCATTTATTGTCTCCTGTCAAAAAAGAAGACTGCTGCACAATGACATTCACTGTACCGCAGCCTCTTTATATTATTTTATTTAGTTTGGATAAAAATTTTCGCCTTCATCTAACTCTTCGGATTCTTCCGAATCATCAGATGAAGAGCTTTCCCTTACTTTTGCAATCGAAGCTACACGAATATCAGATTCTACATCAATATCCATTAATTTTACGCCGGAAGTATTTCTTCCAATAATAGAAATCGTATCCACTGCCATACGGATAATGATTCCTTCATTGGTAATCAGCATAATTTCCCTGTTGTCATCAACCAGTTTTGCTCCAATTAAACAACCGGTCTTTTCTACAACCTTGTAACAGCGCACACCTTTTCCGCCCCTGTACTGGGCTGTAAATTCACTAATCGGCGTTCTTTTGCCGTATCCGTATTCAGAAGCTGCTAAAAGACATTCTCCCTGGCTCTCTATCTGCATTCCGATTACTTCGTCATCCTCATCGAATTTCATACCGATAACACCCATAGAAACACGCCCTGTAATACGGACATCTGTCTCATGGAACCGGATACACATACCTTTTCTGGTAATAAGAAATACATCTTCTGTATTGTCTGTTGCTTTTACTTCAATGAGTTCATCTCCGTCTTTTAAAACAATAGCCTGAAGACCATTCTTACGGACATTCTCATATTCCTGCATTGGAGTTTTCTTCACCATGCCGTCCCTTGTGGCCATTAAAAGAAATTTATCTTCATCGTATTCCTTCATTGGAACGACTGCCGTAATCTTTTCTCCAGCCTGAAGCTGCAAAAGATTGACAATAGCGGTTCCTCTGGCAGTACGTCCGGCTTCCGGAATCTCATACGCTTTTATCCGGTATACCCGTCCTGTATTGGTAAAGAACATCAGATAATGGTGATTGGTGGTCATCAGAAGATCCTCAATATAATCTTCCTCAATGGTCTGCATACCCTTAATGCCTTTGCCGCCTCTGTTCTGGATTCGGAAATTGTCTGCGTCCATTCTCTTAATATATCCTAAATTAGTCATGGCAATAACGGTATCATCATCCGGAATCAGATCTTCCATGGATACATCATCGTCATATCCAATTGCAGTCCGACGGTCATCCCCGTACTTATCTGCAATTACCATGATTTCTTCTTTGATAACTCCTAATAGCTTGTGTTCGTCTGCTAAAATCGCTTTCAATTCTGCAATCCTTATCTGAAGTTCCTTATATTCGTTTTCAATCTTTTCCCGTTCCAGACCAGTTAAGGCGCGAAGACGCATATCTACAATCGCCTGGGCCTGGGCCTCACTAAGTCCAAACCGCTCCATTAACTGAGTTTTGGCAATCTGAACATTCTGAGAAGAACGGATAATGTGAATCACTTCGTCAATGTGATCCAGTGCAATCAGAAGTCCTTCTAAAATATGGGCCCGCTCCTCTGCCTTGTTTAAATCGTATTTGGTTCTTCTGGTTACAACATCTTCCTGATGCTTAATATAATACTCCAGCATCTGGGACAGATTCAACACTTTCGGCTCATTATTGACTAAAGCCAGCATAATAACACCGAATGTATCCTGAAGCTGGGTATGCTTTAACAGCTGGTTTAATACCACATTGGCGTTGACATCCCGGCGGAGTTCGATATTAATTCTCATACCTTCGCGGCTGGATTCATCGCCAATGTATGTAATGCCATCAACCTTCTTTTCTTTTACCAAATCTGCTATTTTTTCGATTAAACGGGCTTTATTTACCAGATAGGGAAGTTCGGTAACAATGATTCTGGATTTTCCATTGGGCAGTGTCTCAATATTGGTAACTGCACGCACTTTAATCTTTGCCCGTCCGGTCCGATATGCCTCTTCAATTCCTCTGCGCCCTAAAATCGTTGCACCGGTTGGAAAATCTGGTCCTTTTACAATTTCCATTAATTCCTCAATGGAGGTTTCCCGGTTTTCCAGAATGCGGTTGTCAATTATCTTTACAACTGCGCCAATAACCTCTCTTAAGTTATGAGGAGGAATGTTGGTTGCCATACCTACTGCAATACCGGTTGTACCATTGACCAAAAGGTTGGGATAGCGGGCTGGAAGCACAACCGGCTCTTTTTCTGTCTCGTCAAAGTTCGGCGCAAAATCTACAGTATCTTTATTAATGTCTGCCAGCATTTCCATGGAGATTTTGCTTAAACGTGCTTCTGTATAACGCATTGCGGCAGCCCCGTCTCCGTCTACAGATCCAAAGTTTCCATGTCCGTCTACTAACGGATAGCGGGTAGACCATTCCTGGGCCATGTTGACCAACGCCCCATAAATCGAACTGTCTCCATGAGGATGGTATTTACCCATGGTATCGCCGACGATACGGGCACATTTACGGTGGGGCTTATCCGGCCCGTTGTTCAGCTCAATCATAGCATATAAAATTCTGCGCTGAACCGGTTTCAATCCATCTCTTACATCCGGCAATGCTCTTGAAGCGATTACACTCATGGCATAGTCGATGTAGGATTTTTCCATGGTCTTTTTTAAGTCTATGTCATGGACTTTATCAAAGATATTCGGTTCCATCTATTTTCCTCAACTTTCTTAGATATCCAGAGTACCATACTTGGCATTCGCCTCAATAAACTCTCTTCTGGGTTCTACCTGATCGCCCATCAGAGTTGTAAAGGTTAAGTCTACTTCTGAAGCAGTATCTTCATCCATGGTAACTCGAAGAAGCACTCTTCGTTCCGGATCCATGGTGGTTTCCCAAAGCTGCTCCGGATCCATTTCTCCAAGTCCTTTGTAACGCTGGATCTTATTGTTGGTATCCCGTCCGATTTCTTGAAGAATATTATTTAACTCTGCATCGCTATAAGCGTACCATACCCGCTTATTCTTTTCAATCTTATATAATGGCGGCTGAGCCAGATAGACATATCCCTGCTTGATTAATTCCGGCATAAACCGGTATAAAAATGTCAGCAGCAGGGTACTGATATGAGCGCCGTCTACGTCCGCATCGGTCATAATAATAATCTTATGATAGCGAAGCTTGGAAATGTCAAATTCATCATGAATACCGGTACCAAAAGCCGTAATCATAGCCTTGATCTCATTGTTGCCGTAAATCTTATCCAGTCTCGCCTTTTCTACGTTTAAAATTTTTCCTCTAAGAGGCAGAATTGCCTGGGTGGCGCGGGAACGGGCCGTCTTTGCAGAGCCCCCCGCGGAATCTCCCTCTACGATGTAGATCTCGCAGTTTTCCGGATTTTTATCAGAACAATCCGCCAGTTTTCCCGGAAGAGCCATGCCTTCTAACGCAGTTTTTCTTCTGGTCAGTTCTCTGGCTTTTCTGGCAGCCGCTCTGGCTCTCTGGGCTAAAATGGATTTTTCACACATAACTCTGGCAACAGACGGATTCTGCTCCAGAAAATAGGTAAGCTGCTCGCTTACAATGCTGTCTACAGCGCCTCTTGCCTCACTGTTGCCCAGCTTTTGCTTGGTCTGCCCCTCAAACTGAGGTTCCCCAATCTTAACACTGATAATTGCTGTAAGTCCTTCCCGTATATCTTCTCCGGAAAGAGCCGGCTCTGTGTCTTTTAACAGCTTATTTTTCTTGGCATAATCATTAAATGTCTTGGTCAGGGCATTTTTAAAACCGGTTAAATGGGTGCCGCCCTCCGGAGTATTAATGTTATTTACAAAGCTGTAGATGTTCTCATTATAAGCATCATTGTGCTGCATGGAAACTTCCACGTAAACCCCGTCTTTCATTCCCTCACAGTAGATGACCTGATCGTATAAAGCCGCCTTGCCCTTATTTAAGTAGGTGACAAATTCCTTAATACCGCCCTCGTAGTGGAACGTTTCTTTTCTCTTTTCCTCCCGGTCATCTTCCAGAATAATCTTTAAATTCTTCGTTAAAAATGCCGTCTCTCTCAAACGAATTTTCAGAGTATCGTAATCGTATACGGTTTCCTCAAAAATCTCTTTATCCGGAAGGAAGGTAACTTTTGTACCATGTTCTTCTTTCGAGCACTCTCCAATTACCTTTAAGGGATACATAACTTTCCCCCGCTCATAACGCTGCTTGTAAACCTTTCCTTCTTTGCAAATTTCAACTTCCAGCCACTCAGACAAAGCATTTACAACCGAAGCGCCAACGCCATGAAGACCTCCGGATACTTTGTATCCTCCGCCGCCAAATTTACCGCCTGCGTGAAGAATGGTAAATACTACTTCGACTGCCGGAAGTCCTGCCTTTTTCTGTATATCTACAGGGATTCCCCGCCCGTCATCTGTAACGGTGATGGAGTTATCTTCATTGATCCGGACGTTAATCACATCACAGAATCCTGCCAGCGCCTCATCTACCGCGTTGTCAACAATCTCATAAACCAAATGGTGCAGTCCTCTGGAAGAGGTGCTGCCAATATACATGCCAGGCCTCTTCCTGACCGCTTCCAGACCCTCTAAAATCTGGATTTGATCTGCTCCATATTCAGCGCTCATATAAATCCTCCTAACGGTTAATTCTCATTTACAACAGTTCCATCTGTTACTTTAAAAATCTTATCAATGGGAAATCGGTTATTTACAAAATCATCCAGCCCCGTACAGGTAATCATTGTCTGGATATGATGGATATTCGACAAAAGCTGATTTTGCCTTTTGCCATCCAGCTCTGATAATACATCATCCAGCAAAAGGATGGGATAATCCCTCACAATTTTTTTAACCAGTTCTATTTCAGACAGTTTCAAAGACAGAGCAGCCGTCCGCTGCTGTCCCTGTGAGCCAAATCTGCGGATGTCCACATCATTGATAAAAAAACTGATATCATCTCTGTGAGGACCGCAAAGCGTGGTCTTCTGACGAATATCCTGCCCTCTGTTTTTTGCCAGCACAGCCCTAAAATCCTCTCTCTTTACATTGGGCTCGTAGTGAATCACCAAATGTTCCCTTTCCCCGGAAAGCCGGTAATGGATGTCTTTTATAATCTCATTTAACTGAGAGATAAACGCATTTCTGTATTCCATGACCTGAATCCCATAAGAGAGCATCTGTTCATCCCATACATCCAGTGTAGGTTCATACTCCGGTTTTAATGCCAGTTCTTTTAACAGCTTATTTCTCTGTACCACAATCCGATTATACTGAACAAGTGCATGAACGTACAGCTTATTCAACTGGCAAAGTTCCAAATCTACAAAACGCCGTCTTTCAGCTGGGCCGTTTTTGATAATATTTAAATCTTCCGGCGAAAAAAACACCACATTGGCAATCCCGAACAATTCACTGGCCTTGTGGATGGGAATTCCATTAACGGCAATTCCCTTGGCCTTATTTTTTTTCAAATGCATATCAATCCGGTATGGAACTTTATCCTTTTCCAGATTCAGCTTCACATGCGCTTCTTCTTCTCCAAACCGGATAATCTCTTTATCCTTGGAGCCTCTGTGGGATTTTGTGGTACAGCACACATAAACCGCTTCCAGAATATTGGTTTTCCCCTGGGCATTATCCCCATAAAGAATATTGGTCTTACTGCTTAATTCCATATGTAATTGGCCATAATTGCGGTAATTTAAAAGTTCAACCGATGTAATAATCATGCCTGAATCTGAAACTCACTTCCATTGTAGGAGACAATATCTCCATTTACCAGTTTCTTTCCTCTCTGACACTCTACCTGACCGTTTACCAGAACCTGACCGTCCTGAATCACAATCTTTGCCTCCACGCCGGAATCTACCAGACCAGCCAGCTTTAAAGCCTGGCCCAATTTGATAAAGTCATCCCTGATTGTAATGGTTTTCATAGGCTTAAAACTCCTTTGTTATTTTTTTATCAAAAATGTCCGCCTGTGTCAGACAGATGCTGCATTAAAATTCACAGGGAGGATTAAATAAATATAGTGTTCTTCCTCATCGCGGATAAAGCAGGGGGATTTGGGATTCATCATGTACAGAGAAATTTCCTCATCATCAATCACCCTTAATGCATCAATTAAAAATCTGGGATTAAATCCAATCATAAGATCGTTTCCTGTTTTATGAATCATAACCTGGGCATTCATGGTACCAAAGCTGGAATTTAATTTTAAGTCCATCTCATTATCAGAAATGGTTAAAATCAAAGGCTTTTTATCATTTTCCCGGATCAGGATCGTAGCCCGTTCAATACAGTCCAAAAATTCTTTTTTATTAATGGTCACTTTGGTTTCGTAATCATTGGAAAGCATCTGGCTAATCCGGAAATATTCTCCTTCGATCAGACGGGATACCACAACAGTATTATCAAATTCAAACATAATGTGGTTCTGGCTAAAGGAAATGACAACTTCCTTTTCATTATCGCCGCTTAAAATTTTGCTGATCTCACTTAAAGTCTTGCCAGGAACAATCACTTTAATCGTTTCATAATGCTCTTTTAACTCTACTTTTCTAATTGAAATTCTGTGTCCATCCAGGGAAACTACTTTTAATTCATTTTCTGAAACTTCAAATAATTCGCCAGTCATCATCTTATTGCTGTCGTTGGGCGAGATAGAAAATATAGTCTGCCGGATAATTTCTTTTAATGTAAACTGGGAAAGAGAAATATATTTGTCCCGTTCAATATAAGGGATATAGGAAAATTCATCGCCGTCTCTTCCCTGAATTGTAAATACGGAGTTTTCACAGGAAATGACCGTATTTAAGTTATCATCACTTTCTATTGTAATTTCAGAATCTACGCCGGAAAGTTTTCTGACAATCTCAGAAAAGAGCTTTGCATCTAATGCAATTTTACCCCTTTTTAAAATCGTTCCCTCTACCTTTGTTTCGATTCCCAGTTCCATATCATTGCCGGTTAATTTAATATCCGTTCCTGACGCGTCAATTAAAATACATTCTAAAATAGACATGGTCGTTTTTGATGTAACAGCTTTTAATACAATATTGATGCCGTTTAACAGGGCATCTTTTTGAAATGTAAGCTTCATAATTGTTGATAACTCCTTTGCTTGAAATAAATAGAGAAAAGAAAGAAATATATAGTTCTTTTCCGTAGTAATCGCCGTAGGGGGTGTGAATTTGTGTAAAAGCCTTAAAAATCAGATTCATAAACGATTTTAAGGTGTGAATAAGAGTGTGAATAAGTCTTTAGAATCATTCTGAGAATAACTGTGTTATCCACAGCGCAAAAAGCAGGTTGTCTGTGGGATCACATATCCACATAAAATCCACATAAATTTACACAGGCTATTGTGGATTGATTTTTTTCTTTAAAATATCAATCGTATTCTGCAAAGCAGGATCTTTTGGGAGATCTTTTGTAATTTTTTCAATACCATGAATGACAGTGGTATGATCCCGGCCTCCTAAAAATTGCCCGATTTGCTGGAGGGGGGTACTGGTCATATTGCGGCAGAGGTACATAACGATTTGACGTGCTCCGGCAATTTCTTTATTTCGCTTTTGCCCCAGAATATCAATGGACTGGATTCCTAAATGATCGGAGACAATCTGGAGGATTAAATCAGGAGTGATTTCTCGTGCAATATTGGGAGAAATCAGATCTTTTAAGGCTTCTTCCGCTAATTCAATGGTAATTTCCTTTTTATTTAATTTGGAAAGAGCCACGATTTTGGTTAAAGCGCCCTCCAATTCCCGTATGTTGGATTTAATGTTGGTGGCAATATATTTGATTACTTCATTATCAATATTGTAGCCTTCCATTTCCTCCTTTTTTCTGAGGATGGCCATTCGGGTTTCGTAGTCTGGAGACTGGATGTCTACTGTAAGCCCCCATTCAAATCGGGAGCGGAGACGTTCTTCCAGTGTTTCAATCTCTTTTGGCGGTTTATCCGAGGAAATAATGATCTGCTTTTTGGATTCGTGGAGGGCGTTAAAGGTGTGGAAAAACTCCTCCTGGGTACTTTCCTTGCCAATGATAAACTGGATATCGTCGATCAAAAGCACATCATTATTGCGGTATTTTTCTCTGAATTCAGTGGTGGTAATGTTGTTTTTATTACGGATTGCGTCGATTAGTTCATTGGTAAATTTTTCCGAAGTTACGTATAAAACTTTGGCATTTGGATTATTCTTTAATATGAAGTGGGCAATGCTGTGCATTAAGTGGGTTTTACCAAGACCTACGCCTCCGTATATAAAAAGCGGGTTATAAATTTCTCCTGGAGATTCCGCAACTGCCAGGGATGCAGCATGGGCCAGATTGTTATTGGCTCCGACTACAAAAGTATCAAAGGTATATTTGGGATTCAGATTGGCATTTTGGATAATTTCCGGGCTTACTTCCTTGACATTCTTTTTAATAAGAAGGTTTTCAGCAGGCGGGGCCGCAGATTCAGCCTCTTCTTTGGAGATAAAATTCAATTTGCATTCTACTCCAAGTTTTTCGGCAATGGATACTTCCAGGGGAAGTCCGTATTTTTTACGGATGTAGCCAATCATATTGCTGTCAGGGACAACAATGGTTGCAGTGTTTGAAGTTTTATCCACATCGTGGACTTTCAATGGGAGAAGCCAGGTTTTAAATGAAATATCCATAATTTCATGCTCCTCTTTCATATAAAGAAGAATTTCATCCCATTGTTCGTGTAATTTTTCTATCATTTCCGGTCTCCTAAATCCACAAAAAGTATTAATGCATAGTAACCCAGTATTAATCCTATTTTACATGAAACGGTCATAGATTTCAAGGAAATAGAAAAAATTATGTGGAAAACTTTGTGAGAATTATGTGGAAATCATGTGTACAAGCTGTGTATAAACAAAATAAGGATCACTTATCAACATATTGTGGAAAAGAATAAGTAAAAGTTTTAAACAACGTAAATTGGCAGAAAATTAATAAGGATAACTTGTAAACATGTGGAAATTTTAGAGTTATCCTTATGGTTATCCACAACTTATCCACACTTTGGGGATAACATTATGTAAATTAACAATCAGGCTTTTGAAATAGGCACAGATTTCTGAAATTCTACTTGACTAAGCTACATTCCTTCGATATAATCAAGAAGATGTTTAACTGGAATAGTCGGAATATGTTCATCCATATTCTTAACAGATAGTAATTAGAGGAGGTGCGCCAGATTATGAAAATGACATTTCAGCCAAAAAAGAGACAGAGAGCGAAAGTTCATGGCTTCAGAGCTAGAATGAGCAGCGCAGGCGGAAGAAAAGTCTTAGCTGCCAGAAGAGCAAAAGGAAGAGCTAAATTAACCGCTTAATGAACGAGAGGCCGCAAGTGATTGTGGCCTTTTTTTGACCCAGGGAGAATGAATGAAGCGTTTTAGTTCGATTAAAAAAAACAGGGATTTCCAGAAGATTTATGAGACTGGCAAATCTTATGCAAACAGACAGTTGGTCATGTATGTATTGGAAAATAATACGGAAGATACCAGAATCGGAATTTCCGTCAGTAAAAAGGTAGGAAACAGTGTAGTCCGCCACCATATGACCAGATTAATCAGAGAAATATTTCGTTTGAATAAACCGAACATCCGGCAGGGGTTAGACATCATAGTCGTTGTCAGAGTGGCAGCGAAAACATCGGATTATAAACATTTAGAGGGTGCGTTTATGCACCTGTGCGGACTGCATAACATTAAATTAGAATCGAAGTGAATCTTATGATAGCAAAGTTCTTTATTTTGTTGATTCGGGGATACCAGATTTTTTTGTCCCCTTTAAAAGTCAGGACTCACTGTATTTACACGCCTACGTGTTCTCAATACGCCATTGAGGCACTTCAGAAGTACGGTGCTGTAAAAGGTAGTTGGTTGGCCTGCAAGAGAATTCTTCGCTGTAATCCTTTTGCAGATGGCGGTTATGATCCAGTTCCGTAACACGTAGGAGGTATTTCATTGTTAGTATTAACTAAATCCCATGACTTTTTTTCATTTGGTCCGGTTGCTGATATTTTAGGCTGGATCATGGACCTGTTGTTCCGTTTTACCAACCTGTTTGGTATTATGAACATTGGTCTGAGCATTATTTTATTTACATTGGTAATCAAACTGCTTTTGTTCCCATTGACCATTAAGCAGCAGAAGTCTTCCAAACTGATGGCGGTGATGCAGCCGGAAATTAACGCTATTCAGCAGAAATATAAAGGAAAGACCGATCAGCAGTCGATGCTTATGCAGCAGCAGGAGATGAAAGCGGTTTATGACAAATACGGCACGTCCATGACCGGCGGCTGTGTGCAGATGCTGATTCAGATGCCTATCTTGTTTGCACTGTACCGGGTAATCATTAACATTCCGGCATATGTTCCTTCTGTCCGCGTATTTTTTGACAATGTTGTCAATGCTATTGGCGGCATGAATGCGGCAGAGACCCTTACAAAGTTTGCTACAGACAACAATATCTCTATGGCTACTATCAAGGCCATTACAGATAATAATAAAATCGTTGATTTACTGTATACGCTGACCCCAGATCAGTGGACAAGCTTACAGACTCTGTTCCCTCAGGCTCAGGCAGTGATTGCAGAAAATGCAATGCAGATTGAGCAGATGAACTCATTTTTGGGAATTAATATGGCAGTAGCTCCCTGGCAGGGATTTACGCCAAATCTGGCATGGATTATTCCAATTCTTGCCGGTTTGACTCAGTGGTATAGTGCAAAGCTGATGAGTTCCAGCAATAAGACGGTGACAGATGAAAATGCTCCCGGAGCATCTATGATGAAGGCTATGAATATTTACATGCCTTTAATGTCTGTATTTTTCTGTTTTACATTTGCATCCGGTATCGGTATTTACTGGGTTGCCAGCAGTGTGTTTATGATCATTCAGCAGTGGGCTGTCAATGCGCATTTAAATAAGATGGACATTGATGATTTAATTAAGCAGAATGTAGAGAAAGCTAATAAAAAGCGGGCAAAGCAGGGACTTCCTCCGATTAAGCCTAATCAGAATATGAGTCAGGACTGGAGACACATTCAGGAAGTGAATGAGAAAAAAGAAGCTGCCAGAATGGATAAGATTGCCAAGAGTCAGGAACATGCAAAAGAAGCGACGGAATACTATAACCAAAATGCAAAGCCCGGCAGTTTGGCGGCAAAAGCAAACATGGTAAAAATGTATAACGAGAAAAACGAGAAGCATAAATAAGCAGGAGGGGTTTGCTATGGAGATGATTACAGTTTCTGCAAAAACAGTGGATGAAGCAGTGACAAAGGCGTTAATCCAGTTGGGAACCACCAGTGATAAGCTGGTTTATGACGTGGTGGACAAGGGCAGCACAGGATTTTTGGGAATCGGTGCAAAGCCGGCTGTTATCAGAGCCGGCAAGCAGGAAACTACCGAGGATAAGGCAAGAGATTTTCTGAAGCAGGTTTTTGAGGCTATGCATCTTCCAGTAGAGATTGAGATTTCTTATGATGAGGGTGAAAAGGAAATGTCTATCAACTTAACAGGAGAGGACATGGGAGTTCTGATTGGAAAGAGAGGGCAGACCTTAGATTCTCTTCAATATCTGGTAAGCATGGTATTAAATAAGGAGAGCGAAGGCTACTTAAGAGTAAAACTGGATACGGAAAATTATCGGGCCAGAAGAAAAGAGACTCTTGAGACTCTGGCAAAGAATATTGCCTACAAGGTAAAAAGGACAAAGAGAAGTGTTTCCTTAGAGCCGATGAATCCTTATGAGAGAAGAATTATCCATTCTGCGCTTCAAAATGATAAGTATGTCACTACCAGAAGCGAAGGAGAAGAACCGTTCCGCCATGTTGTGATTTTCTTAAAAAAGGATGTAAGCCGAAAGGATCACTATTTTAGCAAAGAGAAAAAAGAAGTGCAATAACGAATAGAACAATGGATGCTGTCGGGATTGTCTGGGGGTTTATAAACCGCTGGCAGCCAGACAGCATTTTTTGTGCTGGGCATCCAGTCATGCGCATCAGAAAGGGACAGGAATGAAAAGAGAGACAATCGCAGCGGTTGCGACTGCTATGAGCAATTCTGGTATTGGCATTATCCGGATCAGCGGACCAGAAGCATTTGAAGTGGCGGATCGGATTTTTTTCAGAAAGAGTGGGAAAAGTCTGAAAGAAGAGCAGGCAAATACCATTCATTACGGATTTATTCAGGATGGAACGGACAGACTGGATGAGGTCCTGGTAATGGTTATGAAGGCGCCTCACAGTTATACGGCAGAGGATACAGTAGAAATTGATTGTCATGGCGGCGTATTTATGGTAAAAAGGATTCTGGAACTGGTAATCCGAAATGGAGCAAGGGCGGCAGAGCCGGGAGAATTTACCAAGAGAGCATTTTTAAATGGCCGTATTGATTTATCACAGGCAGAGGCTGTGATGGATGTCATTCAGGCTAAAAACGAGTATGCGTTAAAGAGTTCTGTCAGTCAGCTTGGCGGCGCAGTATCCAGAAAAATTAAAGATATAAGGGAACAGGTCCTGTATGAAATCGCGTATATTGAGTCCGCACTAGATGATCCGGAACACATTTCTCTGGATGGATATGGAGAGAAGCTTTTATCCAGGATAGAAGAGTGGGTGAAAAAAACAGAGAATTTACTGGCATCAGCAGATAATGGAAAAGTGATGACAGAAGGGGTTAAGACGGTTATTTTGGGAAAACCAAATGCAGGAAAGTCTTCTCTTATGAATGTATTGATTGGCGAGGACAGAGCGATTGTAACCGAGATAGCCGGAACTACCAGGGATACCCTGGAAGAGCATATTTATCTTCATGGCATCAGCCTGAATGTTGTGGATACTGCCGGAATCCGGGAGACGGAAGATATGGTAGAAAAAATCGGAGTAACCAGAGCCAGGGCGGCTGCCAAAACAGCGGATTTGATTATCTATGTGGTAGACGGTTCACGCCCTCTGGATGAAAATGATCAGGAAATTATGGATTTTATCCGGGAAAAGAAGGCAGTTGTGCTTCTTAATAAAACAGATTTGGACATGGCAGTGACAAAGGAAGAATTGGAAAAACAGTCCGGCTATCGGGTAATTCCTATTTCAGCCAAAGAGCAGATAGGAGTAGAAAATTTGGAAGAAGAGATTAAATCCATGTTTTATCAGGGTGAGATTGCTTTTAATGATGAAGTTTATATTACAAATATCCGCCATAAAGAAGCATTAGAAGGAACATTAAAAAGTTTTCAGATGGTAAAGGCAAGCATATTGGAAGGAATGCCTGAAGATTTTTATTCCATTGATTTGATGGACGCATATAGCCAGTTGGGAGCCATTATAGGTGAAGAAGTAGGAGAAGATTTGGTGAATGAAATTTTTGGAAAATTTTGTATGGGAAAATAGTAACCGTTTAGCTAATCGTGTTTAAACCCTTTTTAATAAGTTGGAGGAAAAAATGCCATATTTAGAGGAAACCTATGATATTGTAGTAGTAGGAGCCGGACATGCCGGATGTGAGGCGGCTTTAGCTGGCGCCAGACTGGGACTTAAAACAATTATGTTTACAGTCAGCGTAGACAGTATTGCACTAATGCCCTGCAATCCCAATATAGGGGGAAGTTCCAAGGGACATTTGGTACGGGAGCTGGATGCCTTAGGTGGGGAGATGGGGAAAAATATTGATAAAACGTTTATCCAGTCCAAAATGTTAAATGAGTCTAAGGGGCCGGCGGTTCATTCATTAAGGGCGCAGGCAGATAAGCAGAACTATACCAGCCATATGAGAAGAACTCTGGAAAACACAGATAATTTGACTATCCGTCAGGCAGAAGTTTCGGAGATTCTTGCAGAAGATGGGATTGTTACAGGAGTAAAAACTTACTCTGGCGCTGTTTACCATGCAAAGGCAGTAGTGCTTGCCACAGGAACGTATTTAAATGCCCGTTGCATTTATGGAGATGTCAGCAATCCTACCGGGCCAAATGGGCTGCAGGCGGCAAATCATTTAACAGATTCTCTGAAGGCGCTTGGAATTGAAATGTTCCGTTTCAAGACAGGAACGCCGGCGAGAGTAGATAAAAGAAGTATTGATTTTTCAAAGATGGAAGAGCAGAGGGGAGATGAACGGATTGTACCATTTTCCTTTTCTACAGATCCGGAATCTATTCAGAAAGAACAGGTATCCTGTTGGCTGACCTATACCAATGAAAAAACCCATCAGATTATTCGGGATAATTTAGATCGTTCTCCGCTGTTTTCCGGTGCGATTGAAGGGACAGGTCCCAGATATTGTCCATCTATTGAGGATAAGGTGGTAAAATTTCCTGATAAAGACAGGCATCAGGTATTTGTGGAGCCGGAGGGACTCTATACCAATGAAATGTATTTGGGAGGGATGTCCAGTTCTCTTCCGGAAGACGTCCAGTATGCGATGTATCGGACAGTGCCTGGTCTGGAACATGTGGAGATTGTCCGCAATGCTTATGCCATTGAATATGACTGTATTAATTCATTAGAATTAAAGGCTACCTTAGAATTTAAGAAAATATCCGGATTGTTCAGCGGAGGACAGTTTAATGGAAGCTCAGGGTATGAAGAGGCAGCAGTGCAGGGATTTATGGCAGGCGTGAATGCAGCTATGAAAATTCTGGGAAGAGAACAGGTAGTTTTGGATCGTTCTCAGGCATATATCGGGGTTTTGATTGATGATCTGGTAACAAAAGAAAACCATGAACCTTATCGTATGATGACTTCCAGGGCAGAATATCGCCTTCTTTTGAGACAGGATAATGCAGATTTAAGACTTCGCAAAATCGGTTATGAGATCGGACTGGTGAGTAGAAAAGAGTATGAACGCCTGATAAAAAAAGAAGAGGCCATTGAAAAAGAGGTAGAACGATTGAATCATACCAATATTGGAGCAAATTCTAACGTTCAGGAGTTTTTGTCCAGTCATGGGAGTACCCCATTAAAGACAGGGGCGACTTTGGCAGAATTGGTCCGAAGGCCGGAATTAGATTATTTTATGTTAACTGAAATTGATGGAGATAGACCAAAATTGGATATGGATATTCAGGAACAAGTTAACATAAATATTAAATATGAGGGATATATCAAACGACAGATGCAGCAGGTAGCTCAGTTTAAAAAAATGGAGCGAAAAAGACTTCCGGAAAAATTTGATTATTCTGTAGTGAAAAGCTTGAGAAGGGAAGCAGTGCAGAAGCTGAATCAGTTTCAGCCGGCCTCTGTGGGACAGGCATCCAGGATTTCCGGGGTATCTCCGGCAGATATTTCTGTTTTATTGGTATATCTGGAACAGGCCAGACAGGAAAGAAAGATGGCAGAGATGAGGGAAAAATGAATTTAGAATTTCAAACATTAATGACTCATGGAATGGATTCCATTGGTATTTCTTTGACAGAGAGACAGATGGAACAGTTTTTTAAATATTATGAAATGCTGATAGAAACCAACAAAGTAATGAACCTGACAGCTATTACAGAATTGCCGGATGTTGTATCCAAACATTTTGTAGACAGTTTAGCGCTGGTAAAGGCTGTTGGGGATTTATCACAACAAGATGCTTCTGTTTTTGATGTAGGGACAGGAGCCGGATTTCCCGGAATTCCATTGAAAATTGCATTTCCTGATTTGAAGATTACATTGTTAGATTCACTAAATAAAAGAGTGAACTTTCTTCAGACTGTAATAGAAGAATTGGGATTGGAGAAAATTTCTGCTGTTCATGGAAGAGCAGAGGATTATGGAAATAATAGTGAATATCGGGAAAAGTATGATTACTGTGTATCAAGAGCAGTGGCAAATTTGTCAACGTTATCAGAATATTGCCTTCCCTTTGTAAAGGTAGGAGGAAAATTTATTTCCTATAAAGCAGGCACTATTGATGAGGAGTTGGATAAAGCAAAGGGTGCGATTAAACTCTTGGGAAGTAAAACACAGAAAGTGGTAAAATTTTCTCTGGAAGAGGCAGACGCAGAACGTTCCTTTGTTATTATTGAGAAAAAAGAGAAGATGGCAAAAAAGTATCCAAGAAAAGCCGGATTGCCGTCCAAGGAACCATTGAAATAAACGATACTTTGATTTTTACATGAAAAGGAGTCCGGGCAAAATGTTTCACGTGAAACATTTTTTGCTTAAGACTCCTTTTTTACAGAGTATATAGTAGAACCTGGGGAATTGCTTCGTGTGAGTGAAACAGCATATCAGGGAAAAGGTCACAAATCAATACGAAAAATAGTATTTGCCTCTTTACAATTTAGTTAAAGTACATTTCAATGATTTTTAGAACTTCATCAGGCGCTTCCAGCTGAGGGATGGTTTTAACGTTGTCAATACAGGAATATTCGATAGCGGCATTATACAACTTGTACTCGTTCAATCGCTCTTCTATGGAGTGAATGGCATTTCCTCCTATTAAATAAATGCTGTTGTCGATTTTCTTTAAGGCGTTCACAATATTGCATTTGGTATAGTGGCATTGAACACTGGCATAAACAGATTTAGGAGAAGCACCCAGGTGGGCAGATTCATAACACAGATTAATATCTTTTTCTTTTACAGAATAGGGGTTATTAAAATAAATTTGAGAGAATCGCTCTCGTAATGATTTTTTGCTTACTGCAATGTGATAGAGCAGTGTTCCGATAATGGGAGCGTCTAAAATGAATTTGAAAAATTTTGCCCGTTTGCCCGGAACCAGACTGTTGGAAAAAATGGATTCGGGATTGATAAATAGAAGGCGGTTAAAAAGTTCTGGATTGAGACTGCAGGCCATAATCGTAAAAGAAGCAGAAGCACCAGAAGCAATTACATCCGTCCGATGGCCGATTTCAGAACGAATAAAGTCTGTTAATAGTTGAACATAGAGATAATTGGTATAGGTAATATTGGGCTTTTCAGACATTCCGCATCCAAGAAGATCGATAACGTATACACAGTAATTTTGACTGAGATTTTGTACCATTTTATCCCATTCGTGTCCGCTAAATTCCGGCATCAGATCATGGATCAGTAAAAGAGGTTTTCCCTCTCCAGATTTTGTATAATGGATATTTCCAAGTCTCCATTTGTAGCAAAGAGATTCTGGTCTGGAAAGTAAATCTTTTGAAGTGGCTGAAAGTTTAATACCTTGATTGATAAGGGCGGTAGCAGTGGCTGCACCGGTAGAGAGGAGTAATATAGTAAGAAGTTTATTTTTTGTTTTCATAAATACCTCCTTGGAATTGGATTTCGCTTATTATAATGATGACAGGGGCAAAAGGTTATAAACCGCGTTGTACTTGTACATAAGTGATTTTATGCCTTTATGACCCGCATTCTAAATGAGAATAAAAATGGGGGGATGCCTCACGATATTTGAATTTTTGACCCCAACACCATTATAATACACCAGTCAGACGAACACAAGGGGAGCAAAGAATAATATGAAGATACCAGAGGTAAATGGTATAAATCCAATGCAGGCTTGCAGGCTTTTTTGCTCTTGAACTTCGCCAAAATATGACAGGGAAGCCTTTTGACTTTAATATCTCATGGAAAAGTGAAGAGAACAGTTCAGCTAAAATGTTTCACGTGAAACATTTTTTAAGAATATGCAAGATTACCATAGGAATCAATAAAAAAGTATGCTATAATGTGGAATACATGACTTTTTAGTTGTCAAGTAACCGGAAAGGCTGTCAATGGCAGTTTTTTCGGTTACCAAAGATAGAAAACAACAATATTAAAGCGTATAGAATTAGTTGGAAAAGGGGATAAGGCCATATTATGGGAAGAATTATTGCAGTTGCAAACCAAAAAGGTGGTGTAGGGAAAACCACAACAGCTATTAATCTGTCAGCTTGTCTTGCCGAAGCAGGTCAGAAAGTCCTGGTTGTGGATTTTGATCCCCAAGGAAATGCTACAAGCGGATTTGGATTAGAAAAAGGAAGTATTGGAAACACAGTTTATCAGATGCTGATTGGCGAGAGTACCATAAAAGAATGTATAGAAAAAGAAATACAGGAAAATTTAGACATTCTTCCGTCTGATGTAAATTTGGCTGGAGCAGAAGTTGAGTTGTTGGAGATGGAAGATAAGGAATCCCTGCTCAAAAATAATTTAAAAAAAGTTAAAAAAACATATGATTTTATTATTATTGACTGCCCGCCGTCATTAAATCTTTTGACTGTTAATGCGCTGACTGCAGCAGATACGGTGATTGTGCCGATTCAGTGTGAGTATTATGCACTGGAAGGATTAAGTCAGATTTTAAAAACAATCAACCTGGTAAAGCGCAAACTGAATCGAAAGTTAGAATTGGAGGGAGTCGTCTTTACTATGTACGACTCCAGAACGAATCTGTCCATGGAAGTAGTGGAAAGTGTAAAAAATAGTTTAAACGAAAATATCTATAAAACAATTATTCCAAGAAATGTCCGCCTGGCAGAGGCACCAAGCCATGGAATGTCAATTAATTTATATGATTCCCGTTCCAGCGGTGCGGAAAGTTATCGTTTATTGGCAGCAGAAGTGATAAGCAGAGGGGAAGAAATCTGATATGGCAAAAGCAGCAAAAAAAGGATTAGGAAAAGGACTGGGAGCTCTTCTTGGAGGGGATCTGACAGAGGATGCTAAAAGGGAAGAAGAACTTCACGAAAAACAAGTGATAGTGGAAACCAAAATTGTGGAAGTGCCGAAGGAAACATATTTAAAAATTTCTTTGATTGAGCCAAATAGAGAGCAGCCAAGAAAAGAATTTGATCCGGAAGAGTTGGAAGAACTGGCAGAATCCATACGAAATTATGGTGTTTTGCAGCCGATTATGGTGCAGAAACAAGGAGAACTGTATGAGATTATTGCAGGAGAGAGACGTTGGAGAGCAGCAAAAATAGCCGGATTAAAGGAAGTGCCGGTTATTATCAGAGATTTTGACCGCCAGAAAAAAATGGAAGTCAGCTTGATTGAAAACGTTCAAAGAGCAGATTTAAATCCAATAGAAGAAGCGATGGCATATCGCCAGTTAATTGATGAGTTTGGATTAAAGCAGGAAGAGATAGCAGAAAGAGTTTCAAAAAACAGAGCAACCATTGCTAATAGTTTGAGACTTTTAAAATTAGATGCAAGAGTCCAGGATTTTTTGATTCAAGGTGTTATTTCAAACGGACATGCCAGAGCGCTTTTAGCGCTTGAAGATTTGGAGCAGCAGTATGCAGCAGCAGAACTGATTGTGAAAAATGGACTTAGTGTCAGAGAAGTAGAAAAACTGGTTAAATCTCTCTTAAAACCTGTAAAAGAAAAAGAACCGAAAAAAGAAGAGAGGGATTTAAGCTTTATTTTTCAGGATTTGGAAGAGAGAATGAAAAGTATAATGGGAACAAAGGTAATGATTCACCGAAAAGATAAAAGCAAAGGCAGAATCGAAATAGAGTATTATTCTGAAGCAGAATTAGAGCGGCTCGTGGAATTAATTGAGTCTATCCGAAATTAGTTCTGTAGTAAATCAGCTATGTATCTTTTTATCCGCTGCAAGTGGATAAGAATGTCGGGTGTCCGCACCTATGAAGGTTTTATAGACAGGAAAACTCTTATGAAAACGAACTTTCAAGGTCCTTTTCTGTCTGAATCTTAGCCTGGCTGAATGGTTACTTGATTCTCTGGAATTTAGGAAAACAGCTTGAAAAGCAGATTTATGTAAAGTAGGGAGTGATAAAATGACAAATGGCAGTGTAAGTAATCTGTTTAATCAATTAGGAATAGACTCTAGTTATATTATAATTGGATTATGTATTTTGAACCTTATTCTAATCATTACGGTTATTGTGTGTATTGTTAAAATAAATAAACTGAATCGCAGTTATGACCGTTTTATGAGAGGAAAAGATGCAGAGACTCTGGAAGATTTTATTATTGATATTTCAGAAGAAGTGCGTCGCCTCCAGGAGGAAGATAGAGGGGCAAAGGATACAATTCGTTCTATTAACCGAAATCTTCGGGCATCTTATCAGAAGTTTGGATTGGTTCGGTATAATGCATTTAAAGGCATGGGAGGAAATTTGAGTTTTGCCATGGCAATGTTAGATTATACCAACAGCGGATTTGTCTTAAATTCTGTTCACAGCAGAGAAGGGTGTTATCTCTATTTAAAAAGAGTGGATATGGGACAGACGGACGGACCATTAGGTAATGAAGAAAAAGAAGCGGTGGAACAGGCATTGGGATATGTTCAGCCAAAGGATAATTAATATATTCTTGACAAGATCAGGATATGCTGTTATACTTTAAATTAATAAAAAACAGGCAATGAGGCCCTTCCTGAACAGGAGTGGGCCTTTTTTGCTGCCAAGGGTCGGGAAAGTTAAGAAACAGAATTTCCCGGTAAAGAAGGAGGAAAACTATGTCATACGTTGATGAAGTCTATGAGAGTGTTGTTGCTAAAAATCCAGGAGAGACTGAGTTTCATCAGGCAGTGAAAGAAGTTTTGGATTCTTTGAAACTGGTTATTGAAGCAAATGAGGAAAAATATCGCAGAGAAGCGATTTTAGAGCGTTTGGTGGAGCCGGACAGAATCATTACATTCAGAGTACCATGGGTAGACGATAAAGGACAGGCACAGGTCAACAGAGGATATCGTGTACAGTTTAATGGAGCGATTGGACCATATAAAGGAGGACTTCGCCTGCATCCGTCTGTAAACCAGAGTATTTTAAAGTTCCTGGGATTTGAGCAGGTATTTAAAAATTCTTTAACCGGACTTCCTATCGGCGGTGGAAAAGGCGGAAGTGATTTTGATCCAAAGGGAAAATCTGACAGAGAGGTAATGGCATTTTGTCAGAGTTTTATGACAGAATTATATAAATATATTGGTGCAGATCAGGACGTACCGGCTGGAGATATTGGCGTGGGAGCCAGAGAAATCGGATATTTATATGGCCAGTATAAAAAAATTACAAATCAGTATGAAGGCGTTCTCACTGGAAAAGGATTATCTTATGGTGGATCTCTGGCTCGTAAGGAAGCGACTGGATACGGCCTGATTTATATGGTTAATGAAATGCTGAAGCATGAAGGCAAAGAATTATCTGGTAAGACCGTTATTATCTCCGGCTCTGGAAATGTGGCAATCTATGCAACAGAAAAGGCTCAGCAGTTGGGAGCAAAGGTGGTTGCTCTCAGTGATTCAAATGGATATGTATATGATAGGGACGGCATTAAGCTGGATATTGTAAAAGAAATTAAGGAAGTCCGCCGCGGTAGAATTAAAGAGTATGCAGACGCAGTTCCAACTGCAGTTTATACAGAGGGAAGAGGAATCTGGACCATTCCCTGTGATATTGCTTTGCCATGTGCAACTCAGAATGAACTGAATTTAGAAGATGCAAAGACCTTAAAGGCAAATGGCTGTATGCTGGTCGCAGAGGGGGCAAATATGCCTTCTACCAGAGAAGCAACCGATTACTATTTGGAAAGCGGAATGTTGTTTATGCCAGGAAAGGCGGCAAATGCCGGAGGAGTTGCAACTTCAGCATTGGAAATGACTCAGAATAGTGAGAGACTGTCATGGAGTTTTGAAGAAGTAGATGAAAAACTTCAGGGGATTATGGCTAATATTTTTGCAAAAGCTGCAGATGCCGCAGAGCGTTATGGAGTGCCGGGCAATTATGTAGCAGGCGCAAATATCGCAGGCTTTGAAAAAGTTGTCGATGCGATGTTGGCACAGGGTATTGTGTAATTAGGAAAAATAGTATATAATAAGTAATACTTCAGGAAGAAATGTCTTCTGTGTGAAAAGGATAAGGCGAAGTTGATTCTTCGCCTTATTATATTCTGTAATGGCTCAGTCGTAACCGGAAATTTGGCTGTATATGCGGTGATAGAACGTATTCAGCGGGAGCAGGTCAGTTTGGCTGAATTGTTGTATATTCTTATTTATGGAGGTGAAATGATGCATAAGTTTTTAAGAGCAGTGGGATTTTCCACATACCAGACAAAAAGGGAAATAAAAGAATTATTGGAGAACTTGATGAGGGAACCAAAGACAGAGGTGGAGTTTCACAGCGAATCAGAGAATTTATGTCAACTATGCATTGAAGTCGCTTCTGATATGGGAATCTGCATTGTGGGAGAGAAGAAAGAGAATGGGGAAATTGAACCAGAATATTATTTTCCATATTTGCAGGGAAAAGATGTGACTTCCACAGCAGAGTGTTCTATTCAACGTCATGCGGAACGGGAAACATTTGCCGGTCTATTGGACGAATATAAAGTAGGAATTTCTTTAATTTATTATATGATCAATTCTTTGGAGTACCGGATTCGCCGCAGCAAAAGAGAAACTTGCAGTACAAAGAAGTCCAGGCTTAGCGGATTAAGTGTAAAAGGAAAAATTCTTCTTCCGGTTCAGAAAACAACAGCCCAGATTGAACAGTTAAAAATTGCTGCAAATACCCGTTCTCGTTTGCTGGAGGCAGCTAAAAACGGGGATGCAGAAGCGATAGATACATTGACAGTGGAAGATATTGATTTATACTCTCAAGCAACCAGAAGGGTGGAGAAAGAGGACTTATATTCTATTATTGACACTTGTTTTATGCCATGTGGTGTAGAATGCGATCAGTATTCAGTAATTGGCTACATCAAGGAAATGGACAAAAAGGAAAATCGTTTTACCGGTGAAATGGCTTACGACTTTACGATAGAAGCTTGTGATTTGACATTTCACGTGGGAATCAATGAAAAGGATCTGGTTGGAGAACCAAAAATTGGACGGAGATTTAAGGGACAGATATGGATGCAGGGAATAGCAGATTTTTAAACTTGATTTTTTCCTGAAAATAGAGTAGTATATATAACCTGACTTCCGTCGTTTCTCTTAAAACATAGTACTCTACTCAGGAGTCCAGGAGAATACAGTTCTG
>CAUWCT010000023.1:0-23928 GCA_963557065.1 uncultured Lachnospiraceae bacterium
AGGTTTCTTTTTATTCAATTGGCGTTATTTCTGAATTACAGGAATGCTCCTATTCCTAATACTTTAATATCACTCACCCCTTTTTCTTTGTATTTATTTGTTCTATTTTGTTATATCATATTTGTACTAATTAATCAAGTATGTATCTCATTATTTTATTTATTTTTTTCTACAAAGCTATCATTTTATATCATTTACAATATATATAATGTACAATCAATGTATTGTTTTTTCACATCCATACGTCATTTTTACATCACAAAAAGAGACGCAAAATTTTGCGTCTCTCTTCCTTAAATCAATAATCCCTATTAAATTTATCTTGTCCACTCCCTCAGGATTATACCTGTCCGTCTGTTACGCAGGCATCAATCTTAGAGGTATAGCCTAATGTGCCTTCTACAGGAGTTACTTCTTTAATAGTACCTTCTGCTGCTCCAGGCACACGGAAATCATGGCAGTCCAGTCTCTTTACCGGAGTTTCAACCGGTTTCTCAAGCTGCGGAACATAGTCGTATGGGTAACGGTATGCACGATATACCAGTTCTCTCATGCCCTTGAATGGAGCGATGTACTCCCAGACAACTTCCTTTTCTGGAGTAACCTCGAACATACGCATATAGCAGCCCTCGGTAATCAGGGTGTTGCCGTTTGGCAGTCTCTGTGCAGAGCTGATCAGCGGGCTGTAGAACTTGGAGTTTGCAACCAGTCCTAACATACCGCCGAAGGTCAGGCCCTTGAACTCCCATACTACCTCTAAGGTAACCGGATCAAACTCCAGGATACGGGAATGGTCGCGGATATCTGCCTTGGTACCGTCTTTGCTGACTCTGCTTGGCATACCATAGCCAGCCCAGCCGCCGTTGTCGAATACAAGGATATTGCCTTCGCCAGGCAGTCCTTTCGGAATCATATGGCAGTGATGCTGTCCAATGATCTGACCCATAATACGAAGCTCTTTTGTCTTAGTAAAGTCAGGACCAATCTGCCATACAATCTTGCCAGTCTTCTTGCTGATAATCGCTAAGATGTTTGCTTCACGGGCATCCCAGATAATATTCTCTGGATTGAATCTTTCATCGCCGGCATCATACCATTTGTTTGGACCTAATAAACTCATGGAGTTGATGTGCAGCCAGTCGCCCTGTCCGCCGCCGTTCTCATGGTTATTTGGATTACGTGCCAATACGTTTTTCTGAATCTCGTCAAATCCCAGTTCTGCGAAGTGCTTATTTGCGTGCCACTCCCATACAATATTGCCTTCCCAGTCAACTTCGATAAATACGTCGTCTAACAGGCGATGCTCGGTAATCTTCTTATTGTAAATGTCCTCATGGCACAGAATCAAAGTGTTTCCGCTGTCGGTCTTGCACTCCATACCTGGTACATAGTAACCAACCGGATTGCCCTCTCTCTGATAATCATGGTGCTGACGTGCGATCCATCTTTTATCTCCGTCATCATCTACTAATTCTTTGTGGTCGAATTTCCAGACAACTTTGCCGTCCCAGTCTACCTGAACCACATCCGTCTGGTCCTGATAGCCGTATTTTGGATCACGAAGTCCTAAGCTTCCCATTACGTAACCGCCTGGAAGCAGTTTGTTGGGGAATCCCTGAACATCCTTCCAAACTTTTACTACATTACCATTCATATCTACCAGAACAGCGCCAATTCCCTGACACTGCATCAGAGTATAGCCGTTCCATGCTTTCTCCGGATCGTAGATTGTGGTACCTGTTGGATATACGTTATAAAGTCCCATATGTAAAAACCTCCTTTTTAAACCGGCTGTGCCGGAAAACTTTTAAATATATTTTTCGATTGCATCGATGTAGTCGTCTTCTTCATGATTGCCAGCCAGTTTTTCTACCGGATCGCCATTGTCGAAAATAACAACCTGCGGAACGCCCTTCATCATCATCTTTTCAAATAAAGCAGCTTCTTCCTCTACATCTACTTCATAAAATGGCATCTTGCCCTTGTAATCGCCCTCTAAATCTTCCAGTACTGCATGAACTCCCTGACATACATGGCAGGATTTTCTGGAGAAAATAACCAGACAAGTCTCGCCATCATTTTCAATATACTCTTCAAATGCTCGTGAATTTAATTTTTTCATAAAAATTCCATCTCCTTTTTCATATTTTCAAACTCTATTGCAAGTATACCACGTTATCTTCCGCAGGACAATAATCTATGTTATAGCAATTTCTGAAAAATGTGTTAAAATAGATTTAACTGTAAGTTTATTGTATTTCATTCTTCAGAGTTTAAACGGAGGAAACCAAATATGGACGCAATGTATGATTTAATCATTATAGGGGCAGGTCCTGCCGGACTGGCAGCCGGAATCTACGGCGGACGGGCACATTTAAACACATTGATTCTCGAGAAAAGCACCGTAGGCGGACGGGCCTATACCACCAGTGAGATTGTCAATTACCCAGGCATTCCCTCTGCTTCCGGTCCTGATTTGACGGAAAAAATGGCAGATCACGCCAGAAGTTTTGGCGTGGAAATCAAACGAGAACCAGTTAAGTCCATGGATGTTGCCGGAGATGTAAAATTAGTAAAAACCAGACGGCACGAATACGGCGCAAAGGCAGTTATCATCGCCACCGGCACTTCTGCAAGGATTTTAGGTATTCCTGGAGAACGGGAACTGACCGGACAGGGCGTGGCTTACTGCGCTACCTGTGATGCAGAATTTTTCCAGGATCAGCACGTGGTAGTGGTAGGAAGCGGCGATCAGGCCATTGAAGAAGGTATGTTTATTACCAAATTTGCCAATCGGGTAACGGTTATTGTACTTCACGATGAAGGCATTTTAGACTGCAACAAACAGGCAGCAGAAAAAGCGCTGTCCCATCCCAAGATGGACTTTATCTGGAACAGCGTTCTTACCGAGGTATGCGGCGAAGAACAGGTAACCGGCGTTAAAATCAAAAACATGAAGACTGACGAAATCACAGACTTCCCCTGTGACGGCGTATTTTTCTTTGTAGGAATGATTCCCGAAACAAAATGGCTGCCGGAAGAATTGTATAAAGACGGCCGCGGCTGGCTTCATGTAAATGAACAGATGGAAACCAATGTTTCCGGCGTTTACGCAGTCGGCGACGTACGGGACAAATACCTGCGCCAGGTATCTACTGCCATTTCTGACGGCGCTATTGCCGCTACTGCCGCAGAACGTTATATTGAGGATATGGATTATTTCCGCGAAAAGGTCATCGAAAGCGAAACTCCTGTTGTTTTAGGCTTCTGGAGTCCGGAATACGCCGGAAGTATCGATGCAATTGGAGCGATTTCTTCCCCATATCCGGTTATGGAAATTGATGTAACCAGGAAGAAAGCCTGGGCTGACCGCTATCACATCGAGCTGAGCCAGGAAACTCCAGCTGCCGCTCTGGTGGTAGAAAAAGGTAAAGTGAAAGAGACTCTGAATCTGTAACGCAGCAAACATTTACGAAATTGTCGATACGCATAAAAGCATGGACGGAATCGCAAAGCTTCCTACCATGCTTTTATCTTTTTCATTTTTTACTTTTCTCTATATTCCATCTCTAATTCTTTCGCAAGATATTCATCGCTCATGCAGTGCATATCAGAGACTCCATCCCTGACTAATTGATAGACCTGGGAATGATAAAAAAATTTCAGAGCAGCATCCAATGAAATGTCCTGTTGCTTTGCAAAGAGTTCAATAATACGGCTGTATTTCTTTTGAAGTAAAATGGGATTTGCTTTCATACGCTCTCGCTCCTTTCGAAATGCAGCATTTTCAGTGCCTTTTCTGTCCGGAAACAGATTTGCAGATTTGGTTTTTCATAGCGAAGACGGTTAATCGCCTCATTCTTATCAATCAAACCATCAAAAAACAGTTCCACTGTATTAAACACTTTATCATTGGCAACGCCTCCAATCACAAGATCGTAATCCGTAGTATCTTCTCCTCTGCGTTTAAATTTACCGCACCATTTTACTGCCTGTTCATACAAGGGGGTAACATAAAACCCCCGCCCAAAATCCACATTAGCACGGGAATGTACTAAGTCCAGTACCGCAATTTCCAGATAAGATCCATGATACAGAATCATATCGTTACCCCTCTTTCTTTCATCACATCCAAAAGCTCACTCACAATGTACTCCCTGCTCTGAGTATGCAAAACTTCATATTCCGGCACAATATAACCATTTAAAATATCACTTTTCTCTGTAAATGCCTTATATATCAATTCCGCGCCCACATCAAGCTTTGCCGCAACACTTTCGATACAAAATACAGCAAATTCCAATTCTCTGCTATTTTTAATTCCTTCCTCTGTCATCTTTATTCCTTTCTTTGCCTTTTCCATGCTTCCAACACTTAAACTTCTATTACCAGTATACCAGATCCTCAAAAAAAGAGCAGCCTGCGCTGCTCTATTTTTTCATAAATTTAATCGTGTGATTGTCTGCGTCCATCTGACACCAGGCGCCGATTGGAAGACTTCCGGTTGGCGTATCGTGTCCTGCCTGAAGTCCGGACAGCACTGGGATTCCCATCTGGCCAAACCGGTCTTTTAAGAATTCGTCAATGAGGTAATCTTCCCCGTATTTGTTGATGCAGCCGCTGTAATCGCCTAACAGGATTCCCGCCGCATGGTCAAAAAATCCTGCGTTTTCCATCTGGGTAATGTACATATCCAGGGAAGCAATGTGCTCGTCCACATCTTCCAGGAAAATAATGGCTCCATTGGAATCCGGCTCATAAAACGTACCCATCATGCGGCCCATAACGGTTACATTTCCGCCAATGAGACGTCCCTCTGCCCTTCCTCCGGTTATGGTATGAAGGGGTCTTGTATCATTTGCAAACTCCAGTTCTTCCCAGTCCCCGATGGTCTTTAAAAAGCTTTCTCTGGTATAGTCGTCATAATGTTCCAGAATATTGGAACTGACCATTGGCCCATGGTAGGTAACAAAACCGCACTTTTCGGAAAAGGTATTGAGCAGATTGGTTATGTCTGAATAACCCACAAATACTTTTGGATGATTCCGGATCAATTCATAATCCAGATATTTCATTACCTGGGCACTTCCGTATCCGCCGCGGATGCAGATAATGGCGTCTACTTCCTCGTCTGCAAACAAGGCGTTCAGTTCTTCTGCCCTGTCCTTCCCGCTGCCGCACAGATAACCATGGAAATTACTGCCTGCGGCCAGGTTCTTTCCTACTTTTACCTGGTATCCCAGATCTTCCAGCCGTTTTACGCATTGATTTAACCGTTCTTCCCCCATAGGGAATGCCGGCGCTGCAATCCCTATGCAGCCGCCGGCGTGTAATGTCCTTGGATAGTTCATCTTTTATTTACTCCATCGATACAGCTCTGAACAGCGGATGTCCGGAGTTGTCACACGTGAATCCCTTTACATATGGTTTTACTAATGCCATGGTATTGCGGAAGTAAACCGGCATTACCGGCATTTCGTCCATCAGAATCTGCTCCATTTCCACAAACAGTTCCATACGCTTATTGTTGTCTGCTAACGTAGCTGCTTCTTCTAATAAATCGTTGTAGCGGAGCGCTTCCTCGCTTCTCCAGCGGCACTCTTTTTCCATACGGCTCTTGTTAAAGATACTCAGGTTAGTGTTTGGATCCGGATAATCTCCTGTCCAGCCGTCAAATGCAATGTCAAAATTGCCTGCTGCGTGCTCATCCCAGTAAACCTTGGACTCAAATGTCACAATCTCTACATTCACTCCCAGATTTTCCTTCCACAGAGCCTGAAGGATCTGAGCCTTATCTTTGTTTTCCTTGGTATTGGTAATAATTAACTGCAGGGTTGGAAGTCCCTCGCCGTTTGAATAACCTGCATCTGCCAAAAGCTGTTTTGCTGCTTCGACGTCTTCGGTAACCAGATTGTTTCCAACTTTGGTACGGAAATCATCAGTCTCATCTGCATAAGGAATTCCGTAAGGAACAAATGCATATGCAGACTTTGGTTTGGAAGGAACTGCTACCTGGTTGATGGCGTCACGGGTAATGGCCATAGACAGCGCTTTTCTGACTTCTTTGGTCATATACTCTTTCTCACAGTTGAAGTCATAGTAAGAAGTACCAATCAGGTCGTAGCTGTGCAGTTCTTCACTGCCGTCATACTGGGTCATGGCCTGGGTTTCAATGGAACCGCCGCTCATAGCGTCTACGTCGCCGGCATTGTATGCAGACAGAGCTGCTTCTGCCTGTTCAATAAAAATCATCTCAACGCCGTCTAATGCTACGGTATCTGCAAACACGTAGTTTGGATTTTTTACCAGGGTATATCCTTCCTGAGGCTTAATCTCTCCCATCATAAACGGGCCGTTGCACACGTAAGTCTCTGCAGACTTGGTCCAGACTTCAGCGCCTTCTACCGCTTCCTTCTTAACCGGAGCAAAGTTGTTGGCTGCAGTTAAGTTTACAAAGTAAGGAGTTGGATTATTTAAGACTACCTCCAGCGTGGTATCGTCAATGGCCTTTACACCTACCTCATCTGCCTCGCACTGGCCGTTGTTGTAAGCTTCGCCATTCTTAATGTAGTATAACTGCCATGCTGCTGTAGATGCAGTCTCCTGTTTTAACTCTCTCTTCCAGGAATATTCAAAATCTGCTGCTGTTAAAGGAGAACCATCGGACCATTTTAAGCCTTCTTTTAACTTAAATGTATAGGTCAGACCGTCATCAGAAACCGTATAGCTTTCTGCACAGGCCGGTTCTACTCCAGAACCGTCAGCAGAATACTGGTACAGTCCGGTAAACAGATTTAACAGCACATTAGAAGAAGATGCATAGTTGTTCATATTTGGGTCTAAGGTCTCCGGTTCCCCGCTCATAACATAGCGAAGCACGTTTCCTTCTGGTTTGGCAGCATCTCCTGCCTGCTGAGCGCCATCTGCCGCAGCAGTGGTATCTCCTGCAGCATCCTGTCCGCCGCCGCATCCAGTCAGCAGGGACATTGCCATTACAGATGCAAGGATTGCACTTACCAATCTTTTTTTCATAATCGTTCCTCCTTCTTTGCATTAAAACATTTGGGGATTTCCCCTTTATTCAAACAAATGACAGGCAACAAAGTGCTTCTCATTTATCTTCTTTAATTCCGGTTTTTCACAGGCGCAGACTTTTTTTGCGTACTGGCATCTGGAACGGAACGGACAGCCTGGTCCCGGATTAATAGGAGACGGCACATCGCCTTGAAGAACAATTCTCTGGCTGGCCTCTGCCTTGTCCGGATCTGCCACTGGTTCTGCGGAAATCAATGCTTTGGTATACGGATGCATCATATTGTCATATAATTCATTCACTTCTGCATATTCCACCAGATTTCCCAGGTACATCACGCCAACCTGATCGGAAATATGGCGTACCATGGCAAGGTCATGGGAAATAAACAGGTAGGTAAAATTAAATTTATCCTGCAGGTCTTCCAGAATATTGATAACCTGGGCCTGAATGGACACATCCAGGGCGGAAATGGGCTCGTCGCAGACAATAAACTCCGGTTCTGCGGCTAATGCTCTTGCAATGCCGATACGCTGTCTCTGACCGCCGGAAAACTCATGGGGATAACGGTTTAAATGATCTGGCTTTAAGCCAACCAGCTCAACCAGCTGACGCACCCGATCCATTACGTCCTTTCCATGCATTAAATTCATAAAGCGGATAGGCTCTGCAATAATGTGGGCGACGTCCATTCTCGGATCCAGGGATGTGTATGGATCCTGGAAAATCATCTGGATTTTCTTCCGGTAAGGAAGCATCTGGCCGTCATCAAGTCCTGTAATGTCCTCTCCGTCATACAAAATCTTTCCGGCTGTAGGCTCATAAAGCTTTAATACGGTACGTCCTATGGTCGTTTTTCCGCAGCCGGATTCTCCTACCAGACCCATGGTCTCACCTTTTGCAATGGAAAAGCTTACGTCATCTACTGCTTTTAAAATATTGGGCTTTTTAAAAAGTCCTGCTTTCAGTTCAAAATACTTTTTTAAATTCTGGACTTCCAGGCAGTTTTTCCGGTTACTGCTGATGCTCATACAGCTTCACCTCCCCTTTCTTTGCTTTTACAGAAGGATTGTGAAGCCAGCAGGCACTTCTGTGGCCTTCTCCGATTTCTGTCAGTTCTGGCAAATGCTCTTTGCACAATTTCATCGCGTATTTGCAGCGGGCTGCAAATGGACATCCCTTCGGCGGAGCAAGCAGATCCGGCGGAGTTCCGTAAATCGGCACCAGCCGCTGTTTGTCGTGTTTTGGAATGGATTCCATCAGTCCTAAAGTGTATGGATGTCCGGTCCGGTAGAAAATATCCCGTACAGAACCCTCTTCCATAATCAGTCCGCCGTACATGACCACAACCCTAGTACACATACTGGCAATCACGCCTAAATCATGGGTAATGAGAATTAAGGACATATGGTACTCTTCCTTCATCTTCTGCATTAATTCCAGAATCTGGGCCTGAATGGTAACGTCCAGCGCCGTTGTCGGCTCATCTGCAATCAGAAGCTTTGGCGCGCAGCTAATGGCAATGGCAATCATCATTCTCTGGCGCATACCGCCGGAAAGTTCGTGTGGATACTGCTTTAACCGTTTTTCCGGATCTGGAATTCCTACCTGGTTAAGAACTTCCACTGCACGTTTTCTTGCTTCTTTTTTACTTAATTTTTTATGCCGGATCAGCGGATTGCATACCTGTTCTTCGATGGTAAACAATGGATTTAAGCTGGTCATGGGATCCTGGAAAATCATGGAAATCTGATTCCCCTGGTATTTGCGCATTTCTTTTATCTCTTTGTGGAGCAAATCTTCTCCGTCAAAGGTAATGGAATCCGCTTTCAAATCTGCATTTTCTGCTAAAAGATGCATGACAGACAGCATACTTACGGATTTTCCGCAGCCGGATTCTCCTACGATTCCAAGGCTTTCGCCTTTGTCCACATGGATGGAAACGCCCCTGACTGCTTTTACCTCTCCGTCGTCTGTAGCAAAACTGGTGTGAAGATTTTTCACATCCAGCAGTACCTTATTTTCCGTATTGTTCATCTTGGGTTCTCCTGATTCCAACTTATTTTTTGTAACAGTTCAGCCATACATCTTCTTGCCCGCCTGTAGCGGACAAGAAGCGTCTGGCGTCCGCCTTATGAAGATTCAGACAGAAAAACTCTTATAAAAACAAGTTTTCAACGCTTTTTTCTGCCTGAATCTTCGCATGGCTGAACTGTTGCTATTTTTTCAGTCTGGGGTCCAACGCATCCCGAAGGCCGTCGCCAATAAAGTTTAATGCAAAAATCGTAATACTGATTGCAACTGCCGGGAAGAACATCTGGTAAGGATAGGAAAACAGATATTCAATGGCGTCGTTTGCCAGGGTTCCCCAGCTCGCTTTTGGCACCTGGATGCCGATTCCAAGGAAACTAAGGAACGCTTCCTGGAAAATCGCAGATGGAATTAAAAAGGTTACCGTTACGATAATGGTTCCAATGCTGTTTGGAATCAGATGGTGAATCAGAATCTGCCATTTGCTTAAGCCGCATACCTTTCCTGCAAGTGCAAAATCCTGTTCCCTTAACGTCAAAATCTGCCCTCTTACCATTCTTGCTGTGGTAATCCAGTAAGTCAGACACATGGCGATCAAAATGCTCTTCATGGTATTTCCAAGGAACATCATAATCAGAATCAGGTAAATCAGACTTGGAATGCCGCAGAGCACATCCACAATACGCATCATAATCATATCGGTTTTTCCGCCAAGGTATCCGGCGATTCCGCCGTACAGCACTCCGATAATCATGTTGATGAAGGCAGCGGTAAATCCAATGGTAAGGGAGATTCTTGCGCCATACATGGTTCTGACAAAAATGTCCCTGCCCAGTTTGTCAGTTCCAAACCAGTGGGCTTTGCTGGGCCACTCTAAGATATGGGCAAAATCTGTCTGGTCATATGTATACGGGGAAAAGATTGGGCCGAAGATGGCAAGCAGGGTCATAATTGCAATCACCCCAATCCCAAACATCGCCAGCTTATCTTTTTTCAGCCGTCTCCAGCACATCTGCAAATAGGAAATGCTTTCCCGTTCAATGCTTTCGGCCTCTCTGTCTGAATCCGTCAGGTCTTCCAGCAGCTCTTTTGGAATCTCATCCGTCATGGAATATGAGGTTCCCGCTGTCTCCTGAACCTGGGCCATACCTTTTTTCTTCATGTTAAACACTCCTATTTATCAATCTTTACTCTCGGGTCAATCAGGGCATACATAATATCTACAATAATGTTGACAATAATCATCAGCCCTCCTACAAACAGAGTCAGACCCAGGGTTACCGAATAGTCCCTGTCGCTGATGGCAGTGACAAAATATCTTCCCAGGCCAGGTACGGAAAACATCTTTTCGATAATAAACGTACCAGTTAAAAGGGCTGCTACCATAGGTCCTACATAAGTAATAATGGGCAGCAGGGAATTTTTCATGGCGTACTTGCCGATTACTGCAAATTCCGGCACGCCTTTTGCCCGCTCTGTCCGGATGTAGTCCTGACGCATGGTTTCCAGCATGGAAGAACGCATGAGCCTCGTAATGTAAGCAATCTGGGAAAACGCCATACAGAATACCGGTAAGATATAATGTTTCCAGGAAGTCAATCCATAAGATGGGAAAATCTTCCACTTTTCACAGAAGAAATACATCATCAGAACGCAGATAACGAAAGAGGGAACCGACACGCCTATGGTGGCAAATACCATGGCCGCTCCGTCCGGCCATTTGCCCCGCTTAACCGCGGCCACCACTCCCAGAGGAATTCCGATTGCCAGGGAAATCAGAACGCCCCAGAATCCTACTTTTGCAGATACCGGAAATCCCTGTGCGATTAACTCATTGACTGTAGTGTCCTGCTTTTTGAAAGATGTGCCCAAATCTCCATGGGCCAGATTGTTCAGATAGCGGATGTACTGCTGGGGAATCGGATCTTCCAGACCGTACTGCTCGGAAATTTTTTCCAGAATCTTTGGCGGCACGTTCCGGTTTTCAGCCGGACTGAACGGACCGCCTGGAATGATGTGCAATAAAAAGAAGGTAATCGTTATCAGTACAAACAAGGACACAAGCCCTGCTCCGATTCTCTTGAAGATGTATTTGACCATGGTCATTCCTCCCTTTCTTCTCCGCGGTGGAATGTGTATAATTACTCACTGCGCATAATTAAGTTTTATTTTATCTATTATTAGAGTAAAAGTCAAGTAAAGGTGTCTTGTCTCTTGACAATTCTTCTGTTTTTTGTGTAGGATAAAATCAGATGGAAATGACAGATTCTATATGCAAAAGGAGTTTTGGAAATGTCTGTAAAATCATCGGTACTCACGTATCTGGAAATGCAGAAAGATGTCTATATTTCAGGAGAAGAGCTGGCATCCCGGCTCTCCTGTTCCCGCACCGCTGTCTGGAAAGCCATTCAGTCTCTGCGGCAGGATGGATACTCTATTAAAGCTGTTACCAACAAGGGCTATCTTTTAGAAAAAGATAACGGCAGTTTGTCAGCAGAAGTCATCTCTTCCTATTTAAATCTCCCTCATGTCCCGGTCATGGTCTATCCGGAAGTAACCTCTACCAACCTGGTTCTGCGCCAGAAGGCGCTGGAGGGCGCTCCTCCTTTGCCGGATGGAACCATGGTTTTAGCCGAACGCCAGAGCGCAGGCAGGGGACATCTGGGCCGGCGATTTTTTTCCCCGGAAAAATCCGGTCTGTATCTGAGCATTTTATACCGCCCCAAAAACCTGGTTTCCCAAAGCCGCCTGATCAGTATGGCCGCAGCCGCAGCTGTCTGGGACGCCGTATTTTCAGTATGCGGCTATGAACTGGAGATTAAATGGGTAAACGATCTCTATTTTCATGGAAAAAAAGTATGCGGCATCCTGACCGAAGCTTCTTCCAGCTTTGAAACGGGAGAAATTGACTGCGCCATCATCGGAATCGGCCTGAACCTTACAGAACCCGACCAGGGATTTCCCCCTTCCCAGGAAAGCGATGTCGGCGCCCTTACCAAAGACGGCTGCGCCTTAAATGGTTCTCCCATTAACCGCAACCAGCTGGCTGCCGCTATCTGCAAAAGCTTTCTGAAACTGGCAGATACTCCGGTCGTTCCCGGCATCTGCAAAAGCCGCAGTCTGGTCTTAGGCAGACCGGTCATCATTACCGGTCCGGATGGAATTTCTCAAAAAGCAGTCCCTCTTTCTATTGAAACAGACGGCAGTCTGACCTGCCGCACATCGTCCGGAAACATCCTTTCTTTTCCTTATGGCAGTATACGCCTGGCCGATTAGCAGCCAGGCGTATATTTTTCTGTAAAATTATTCATTTTTTCTTATAATCATTCACAGCGAATCCTGTAAATTCCTATAAACTGATCCAGCCCATTACATTGGCAATGGAACTGACCAAAATAATCACCAAAAATACAGGCGCCAGATATTTTAAGAAAAAGTTGTACAGTTTTTTGCGCTTAAACGGAGACGAAATCTCCATTTCCTCTGCAATCTTTTTTAAGCCTACCACCCGAAGTACCAAAATGCAGGTTGCAAGAGCTGCTAATGGCATCATCACAGAGTTAGTCAGGAAATCAAAGAAGTCTAAAATAGTCATTCCGAAAGGCTTAATAAAGTCTAATACATTAAATCCTAAAGCAGATCCGCTGCCTAAAACGATTAGCCCTGCTCCCATAAGAAGACAGCTGACTGTACGGTTCAGACCGAACTGATCGGTGATTGTGGACACACTGGTTTCCATCAGGGAAATTGCGCTGGTCAAAGCTGCAAAAAATACCATGAGGAAAAACATAACTCCCACTACGGTTCCCATTCCCATACTGGCAAATACTTTTGGTATGGTGATAAACATTAAAGACGGACCGGCCTGCAGCGTCTCCGGAGCGCCGCCGGAAAATGCGAAAACTGCCGGAATGATCATCAGTCCTGCCAGCATGGCAATGCCGGTATCAAAATACTCTACCTGTCTGGTAGACTGCTCGATGTCCACATCTTTGTCAATATAGGAACCATAGGTGTACAAAATTCCCATTGCAATGGAGAGCGAATAAAACATCTGCCCCATTGCCGCCACCACTGTCATCCAGGAAAAGTTTTTAATATCCGGCAGCAGAAAATATTTAACACCTTCCATGGCCCCTGGACGGGTAACGGAATAAATCGCTACAAAAATTGCCAGAATTACCAACAGAGGCATCATAATTTTAGATACCTTTTCCACACCATGCTCTACGCCTGCCATAATGATCGCTATTACGCAGACCGCAAACAGCAGAAACCAAATCTCCATACTGGCTCCATTTAAGGTAAAGTTGGTAAAATACTGATCCTGGGCCAGAACCTGTGCATTTCCTCTCAAATATTCAAACAGGTATTTCATAACCCAGCCGCCGATTGCGCTGTAATAAGGCACAATCAACATAGGAATCACTGCGTTCATCCACCCTCCTATCTTAAATGCCTTCCCTTTTCCAAACGCTGCAAAGGCGCCTACCGGACTTTTCTTGGTCATACGTCCCAGCGCTGTCTCCGTAACAATCAGCGTATACCCAAATGTCAGCATGAGAATCAAATAGACTAATAAAAACATTCCTCCGCCAAATTTTGCTGCCAAATAAGGAAATCTCCATATATTTCCCAGGCCGACTGCCGAACCTGCAACCGCCAGGACATAGCCCATTCTTCCCGAAAAACTGGCTCTCTCGCCTGTTTGTTTCTTCTGGTTTTTCCCGTTATCCATCGCTCTTTCTTCCCCTTTCGTAAGTTATTTAATGCGTATTACGCCTATTATAGCGTAAAATTGCTTTTATGTCTCCCTGTTTTTAAAAAAGGTGAAAAAAGACGCTCTATTCTCTTCTAAGAACTTCTATAGCAATCCGATAAATTTCCAATATGGGATTCCCAGAATCATCAAATACAAAAATGCCACTGCCATCTTCATTGCCATCCCCTTCATAAAGTCCCTTAAAGACATTAATCCATAGGAAAATGGAATCAGATATAATGCGCATTCATATGGCAGAAGCAGTTGATCCAGTCCCTGATAAAATGTATACAAAACCGGATACGGGTTCATTCCTACATTTTCAGCAATCCGGGCCAACGGCGCTCCAAGAGAGGCCATGGCAGCCAATGGGGTCAGCAGGAAATTAACCAATACTGCAATCAGCCATACTGCTGCCAGCAAAATCGTATGGTTCATCTTGTAAAGGTAAGGGAACAAAATATCCGCCAGAATCTGTCCAAATCCCAACTGATTTGCTACCATTCCAATGGTCATGCAGCCTGTAATGAAAAACAGGAACGGGTAATTTACCTGCCGCAGATCCTCATCCCTGGAAATACCGATTACCGGAATAAATCCGGCAAACGCAGCCAAAAGGAATCCATACATCATCTCCTGACCGCTAATCAGATAAAAGAACAGGCACACAATAATAACCGTTGCCTTTTTCTCAGGCATTGTGATCTTGCCTAACTTTTTCTGTTCATTTTGATAGTACTCTTTTCCGTTAATTTTTACCTCTGCCGGAAACATCTTAGAAAGAAGAAAAACCAGCAGCGGAATCAGCGGAATAAAAATTGCATTTTGTTTCAGATAATCAATATATAAGACCGGTTTTTCCGCCACTCCCATTAAAACCCCTGCATTGCTGGGAGCAAAAATGAAAAATCCCGGAACCAGTGTGGAAAATACGCCAGCCAGCATAATTCCGGCCCCTGCCTTTGACTTTTCAATCCCCAGCGCCTTGCAGATGCCGTATGTAAACGCCGCCGTTACCGGAACAAACCCGCCCGGCATTACAAGGTTGGAAATCATACCGAATAAAAAAATCCCCCACAGAATTCCGGTATACGTTCCCCCTGTCTTTACAATACACCAGACTGCTACTCTTTTTAAAAGTCCAATCCGCTCCAGGGTATTGGACAAAATAAAAGCGCCTAATACCATCCAGGGAATGTTGGTGGTCCATGGTGCAAATACCAGTTCAAAAGACGACAAATTCAGCATCAGATACCCTACCGGAAGCAAAATGGCTGTTACTGCATTGGGCAGAAGTTCCATTCCAAAACACAAAACTCCCCATAAAGTCAAACATAAAAATAACTTAATTTCGTGAGTAAATGCTCCCTGCTCTGGCAGAAAAAATACAATTGCCGGGATTCCCAGCGCTGCCGCCCATTTTATCATGCCGGCATACTCTTTTTTGGTTTGTACTTGATCCATAATACTTTGTTTCCTCCACTCTTTGAGTTTCTTTCCCGCTCTGGTGTCTTTATTTTAACAAAGTACAGGACCTGTGCCTATCAGTATTCCCTTGAAGGGATACAATCAAATTTTGTTACTGTTTTTCTCTGGCAAAGGGAGCATCTAAAAGCTGAAACCGTTTGCGTATGATTTTGATTAATGCAAATAATCCCGAACGTCTGGCAGTCCCATCCTCTTCCTTTCGGCAGACCATCTCATAGGAAACTGCAGCACCCGGATGTTTTACCGGAATCACTGCCAGGTTGTTTTTTTCTGCAAATGAATAATCTTCGTTCCAGTCTAATTGATTGGTAAGACAGTACCCTGAGCCCGCCTGAATCATCTGCCGCAGCAGTTCTGTACTGCTGGTCTCCAGCAATATATCCGGGGTTCCATAGCCTTCAAAAAAATGCTTTGTAATGTCCTGATTCGTATACTGAATCAGAGGTTCGTGAAGAAGTTCCGCCGGATCTATCACTCTTCTTTCTGCCATATGAGATTTTCTGGAAACGCACACCAGAATCTCTGCCTGATGCAGCGTTTCTGATATGAGCCCATCCTGTTCCGGTCCAACGCTTAGAGGGTGACGGCTGTCAATGTCTCTGTCTTTTTCTTCTTTTGTTTCTGCCCAGTCTCCAAACAGAGCCAAATCCATCTCCCCGTCTTTTACTGCCTGTTTCATCTCCGCTACGCTTCCATCCTTTAGCTGCAGTCTCACTCCCGGGTTTTGCCTGGTAAAGGTCTGAACAATGGTATACAGCACTTCATTAATAATATGATAATTGATCCCCAGACGCAGTTCGCCTGAAAAAGCCTGGGAGACTGGTTCTAAATAGGGAAGAAGTTCTTTTTTCATCGAATAATGCTCTTTCACAATTTTCCCCGCATGTTCCGCCACTATCTCCCCTTCTCTCGTCAGATCTACTCCGTAATAATGGCGTTCCAACAGAGACGCCCCCACTTCCTGCTCCAGATTTTTGATGGCCCAGCTAAGGCTCTGCTGAGAAATATGCAGCTGCCTCGCTGAAATATTAATAGACTTTGTCTGAACTACATGAAGGAAATATACAAGATAATCGATTCGCATAACCAATCCCTGCTCTATATAAATCGTCCCATATCTCTTATAAATTCATCAATCGCCTCCAGCCGCTTTACCCGTCTCAGCTGAATGCCGCACGTCTGACAGATTTGTTCCAGTCCGGCTTCAACGATTATATTGGATACCCGAACTTCCTTTGGAGCGCCAAACCGGAAGATAAATCCAACCAATTCTTCCGCCAATGCTGCAATCGGATCTTTTTGTGGCTCCTGTATTTCACATTTGAGCATCATGCCTGATTTTGCATCTGCAATCATACAGAAAACCGGATTGGCAGGCTTTTTATACTCCTTATCTTTTATAGTGGTTCCCATAACCGTAAGATCCATCTCCAAAACCACCCTGCATTTCTTTACTGTTTTTAATTCTGACAACAGTTCTTCATCTGTAAGAATCAAACTGCCAAAGTTAAAAGAAGTAAAGGGCAGCGGCTTTTCTCCGAAATCCCAGGTATTTTCTTTCTCTCCACGTTCAAGCGCAAACATCTTTCCATTTTCAAAATCAACCGGCGTCTCCAGTTTATCATAGTACTGCAGCGCCAGATCCAGATTCTCCAAATGCTCTGTCATACGGATTACTTCATCTTGATCAAAATTATATGGTATGTACCCTGGCTCAAACGAAAGGAAATAGAGCCATTGATTTTTCCCTCTGTATTTGTATCCTAACTCTTTGATCAGGCTTCTCTGTTTTTCTGTCAACTCTTCCCGGTTCCCCCAATAACATGTCAGATTTCTTTGAGAAGCCATCACGTACTCAGCGGAAAGATTCAGTCTCTCCTGCATAATCAGCATCATCAAATTGTTGAGTCCTTCATACCCTTCATATGCTACTATCCCATAGCAGTCGCCGCCGCGTCCTAAAATACTGTAAAATACCGTATCTTCTTCTGCGCCGGTCCGAATCCCGATAATGTCTAAATCCCAAAATTTTTCCCAGGGTTTCCTCTCTTTTAATCTTGTAGCAACTGCATATAACTCTTTCCATTGTTCTATTGTTGCTTCTTTTCTCATGCAGGTTCTCCTTTAAAGTATATTTTTATTTTTTTAATCCATATTCTATTTTTAGTCTTTTATAGATTTCAAACGCTACCGGACAAACGGCAACAAATTCTATTTGCATTGAACCGATCCATATCTTCGAGCACGATAACATCGGCATCTGCATTTTCAAAAAGGTATAGCACCTCATTGAGATATTTGTCGAAATAGGAATCATCTCTTTCTTCCAATATTTCAATTTCGTTGCCTTGCAGATTAAGCTTACGAAAGACTTTTTTGTTTTTTGACTTTCTTCTCCATATGCATATATAGAATATTCAAATTTTGCTGCTCAAAACTCTATATCGCGGTGTGTATCTAAAAACTTTTTTACCTCGCTTGTGTTTTTCATCTACAGTCTCCTTATTGCTCCTTACTATCTCTTAATCATACTAGAAATTCTTCTAGAGCCGGATAATCTTCAATATGTTTTCTTACATAATTTCTTTTAAATGCCGCAAATATACTGGTTCTGCTCAATGCAGCTTTTAAACTTCTTTTATAATGTTGTAGTTCCGGATTTCTTTTATGCTTTTCCAGCGTTTTATATAAAACATTCATTTCTTCTGCCAAACGGTCAATCCTATATTGACAGGCTGCTTCCCGAATCCCTGTATTACGTTTTTCAAAACAATCTTGTATCAATTCTGCAGTCATAACAGCACATTCGTCAGCCACTATATTATGTACTTTCACATGGCCATTTTCATAGCATTGCTCTATCATAATTTCTGGATCTTCAACGCAGCAATCTATAATCTTATCATCATATTTTGTTTCTTTTTTTATATTATTGCAATGTGGACACGCGTAAAACAAATTGTTCCAATCAAAAACCCTCCCTGGAATTTTACGTCCATGATGTGGTCTTAAATGCTCCACTTCTGGATCTGACAACCCTTTCAACTCACAAATATAACACTTATCATTCGAGTCTTCTTTTAATCTTTGTATTACGTCTGGCTTATTATAAACTCCTTTAGCCTTTTCTGCTTCAATAGCCAGCGATGAAGGCGGAACAGGATTCCTTTCTATTTTAACCATTGTCCTTACCCCCTATTTGAAAACTCTAATTTCAAGCGGCTATATTCTGCTGTCAATTCTTTTGCAAGATAATCTGGTATTTCGTCTAAATAATATTCCAACCGATCGATTTCTTCATAATCTTCATCTGATAAATTTTTCTTTTCAACTAATCGTTTATATTTTTCAAATTTTTCCCGCAATTCTTTGGACAACGCATCCACTTTAAAATAACCTTCTACAATTCCTTCATAAGGCAAATTTTTTAGTCCATTCTCTACGAGTATTTCATTTTCAAGATCATATATAACAGCGTTATCTAAAGAACTTAAAACAAACGGAGAATGTGTCGTAACAATAAATTGTATATTAGGAAACAAAGTTGTTAAAACAGGCAGTATCTTTTTCTGCAATTCTAAATGTAAATGAGTTTCAATCTCGTCAACCAATACAACTCCTTCCATATTAAATTCTGTCCGAAGTCCTGACTTTGCTTCCATTCTCATAATCAGATCATTAATGATATCTAATATTGCTGCATATCCACGAGACATTGTATTAAAATCAAATGGTTCTCTGCCAGTCTCGCAGATAGAAAACTGAAATGTTTCATCATCAAATTTTAATTTAAGATTATCATCTTCAAAAATTGTTTTTAAAATATTTTCAAATGCATAAAACCATTTGTCAATCTTTTCAAATTTTTCACGTTCCTTCGTAAAGGCCTGTGTTGCTTTCAAATCTACAAGATATTTCGTAAGCTTTGCACCTGGATTGTCCGTAATACTATACTTATCCTGAAGTTGTATTTTTTCAATATTTTTGTATCTTTCTACCTGGAATTCCCTTTCATCTTTATAATATGCAAAAACAAAATTTCCTTCTGCATATTTTCTTTCCAGTAAAGCTTTAGAAGTCCAGTTTAAGGAAAGACCCGTATCCATTTTTTGCTGCTCAGATTTCCAACGATTCAAAGACTCTTCTGCCTCATTGAGCTGCCTTCTTAGTTCCTCAGAATTATCATTCTGTCTTAAAAAGTTTAATTTATCTACTCTTTCTCTACTATTCGCATAATTCTGATAAATTAGTTCCTCAGAAAATATTGGCTTTGAAATAATAAATCCAAACGCTTTGGCTAATGCCTCCAATACACTTGTTTTTCCACTTCCATTCTTACCCGTTAAAATCAAATGTTTTCTTTTATCTTTATCTAAAGGAATCGAAATGTTCTCTAAATGACGAACTTTTTTTATTTCCGTATCTGTCAAAAAAGTTTGCTCCATAATTTTCCCTCCAATATTTTAGAATACAGTTATTTTATCACATTTGCCTTTAAAAATACACAATAAAAACCCCTCCCAAGACCGAAGCCCTGAGAGGGTTACAAATACTGTTTGAAATTGTCTGTCCTGCAACAGAGAAATTATCTCTTGCGTAACTGAAATTAACGTTTAGGTAACTTGGAAGGCTTGATTTTACTGGATTCTTGGAATGTGATGTTGCAAACACGTTACAAACGCAAGGCTTCTCATTACTCCTCAGAACACCCCAAAACTACATGTGTTCAATATAAAATTCATCCTGACAACTCCGTCCCTCATTTTTTAATAGTAATTTATGCTCATCATATGAACGCATTCCATTCACACGAAGTATTTCTCCTATATTCTGCCTACTACTTGGAATGATTCTACTTTGTACCCAACGCATACTCCAGTCTGAATTCATAGTTCGGATACCTTTTTTTAAAAATAATGACATCATAAACGGAGCTTCCTTGGGAGTAACATTTTCCGGAATCTCAATTGTGTATTTCTTTGCTTTCTCGTCATAATTTAATATTCCGACAATTTTATTTCTATTATTTCTCTTGATTGCGTATCTGTTCAAAAAAGCACCACCTTTTCCAAATCATTTCCCAGATTTTATTTCTATGATTCTCCGATAAAACTTGATCGATATCACTGAAAATATACTCTTGCTCTTCTGTTTTTAATTTTCGAATCTGTAAATCATATCCTTTTGGTATCAAAGATAAATTATACTCCAAGGATCTTGACCCAATATAGTTATTAACGGGAAAATCTCTCATCACGTCTGTTTCTTTCAGAAGTTTTTCATCACCATATGTTGAAAACAACAACGATACTCCCTGATCAAATAAAGGTGCCAGTCTCACACTATCTTCTTCATCATTTCTTAACACTTCCAGATTGCTTCCGTGTCGATCTCTATTAGCGATCAAATAATCAATACAGAACATCTGGTACATATATAGTCCCCAACCGTTTCTTATTGCAAACTCTAACGGAGATTCATTATCTTCTTTTTGCAAATCATAATACAAATCATACGCCAACTTTTCTTCATTGTCCTTACGAAAGTTTTCTGAAACAGAAACCCATGTTTCTTGTTCTTTACCATCAATAACAATCCTTGCATGTATCAGTTTATACTTCACATGCGGAATTCTCAAAATATCCATCACCCGGCTTACAATCAATTCGTTGACACACTCATGACCAAACACCCCTCGATAACTATCATAGTTCGATAATTTGTAATATAATCTTTTCCCATTCACTTCTTCATATGCTTTCAAAAAACACCCCGGAGTTCCCGGCGACATCTTTCTTGCCGCCCAGTCCAGATGTTTCATATCCTGTAATTCACAAATAATATCCTGCACTATGTCACCCCATCTCAAAGATTTTATTGTTCATCTGGTTCAAATTGATCTGGATAACTGTCACTGCCCTCATATCCACACACACCCATCCTAGGAGAATTACAAACTGGTAGCAAAAATTCCGGTTCATAACATTCTCCTTCTTCATCATTTTCCGCCTCTAAACACTCATCACACCAAAAAGGTTCTCCTTCATAATATCCTTCCGGGTTAACCCATTTAGCCTCATTTTGTTCGCAGTTACTACAAAGAATTTTAGGTGGATTATTTCTTGATAAAATTACAATTTCATTATTCTTTTTTTCTCCATCGCGACAGCTATGTATACTTAATACCAATTCTGTGGTTGAGCCAAAATCATATTCATATGAAAAGCTATCCCCAACATCTACAACATCTTTTAAACGATAATTCATATTTCTGGAAGGTATTCCCCAAAAAGCATCCGTATCCAGATTGCTTTCATATTGTTCTTCATGAATCATGAATGCACTCAGATGTCCACAACATTCTACCCATATGTTGCGGATAAACAAATCCAACTCTTTTAGTGTAGTATTCTCGCTTGTTTCTACAATTAACCAATAATCTTTTTGATATTTTCCAGTAATAACAAATTGAAAATATCGGCATCTTCTTTTTCCTTTTTCTTCAGCAAGCTTTGCGTTCCTTTTTTTGCATGCCTGCAAATGTCGCAGCATCCCGCCTTTTGTATACTCTTTTCCACAATACTTACAAAATCCTTTTGTTTGAACCGCCATTCTTTCCCCTCCAATCTATCTATTTTTCACATACAATAGTATCTAACATTTTTCCTATAACAAAGTATACCATTATCTTGTAATAAAATACATAGAAAAAAACTCCTCAAGGCCAAAAGTCCTGAGGAGATGAAAAATCTTTTGAAATTGTACGTTCCAAAACGTATGATTAACGTTTGCTGAACTGAGGTGCTCTACGAGCTGCCTTGAGACCGTACTTCACGAAACCGAAGCTCAATTTTGCTTGATTTTACGCGGTTTTTCAAGCCTTTTGCTCTTCGTCCACCAGTTCTTAAACCCACGATTTTGTAGGCTTTTGTCGGATTTTAACCCTAATCTTTTTTTGATGTGTCGATTGCTCTGTTAATCACCCCATGTAATTGGGCAGGTTTATTATACTTGACTTTGGCGTAAATGTCCATAGTCACCTTGCTGTTTTCGTGTCCGGCAAGATACTGTACGGTTTTAGGATCAACCGAAGCATAAATCAGGTTCGTGATATAGGTGTGACGCAATTGATGCGGTGTCACTTGAAAATCCATCGTATATACCAACTTCGGATTGTTCGGCTGATGCTCACCAAGCTTCGGCTTTACCACATGCTTAATCTTCTGCCCATTCACATAGGTGTAATAGCAGCGTTCTTCCGTAGAACGAACTGCTATGTACTTCCACACCCTCACGAACTGGGATTCAGCCAGAGCGTTACCATTCCTGTCAGAGATCACATATTCCGATTTTGACTTTTCTTTTGCCTCTTTCAAACATTCCACCAGCTTGCCCGGAATAGGAATGTCCCTTTTAGCTGCTGGCGTTTTTAATTCTGTTGAAATTACCGGACGATTATTCACAGAACGCCATGCTCGCCGTACCGAAATATATGGAGTGGCTCCATCCAAGAAAACACAATCCCATCGCAGTGCAAGAATTTCTTCCCGCCTCAACCCTGCGTACAACCCAATCATTACGAAAACATACGGTGGTAATCCCCTGATTGTATCCAGAAGAATTTTCACCTGCTCATCCGTCAATGCCTTCTTTTCCTGCTTTGGTGTTCCGCCTTTTGCAGAAAGCGACGCAGCCGGATTATAACTGATGATTTTGCTTTCTTCTGCTGAATAGAAAACACATTTGATCAGCATATTCATTTTGCTGTACAGGGAAGCTGATTGCTTGGAGATTGGCACCAGCAGCAAGCGAAGGTCATCGGTCGTCACTTCGTCCATATACATATCTCCAATAGCTCCAATAATGTATTTTCTTATCGTGCGCTCATATCCGCTCAATGTGTTTTCTCGCACACTCGCCGAGCGCATCTTCAACCATTTTTCGCAATACTCAGCTACTGTCGGATTATTCTTCCGGAATATTTCATCCTCAATACTGCGCTTCATCTCAACGGATTTATCGTACAGCTCTTCAGGAGTCTGTGCATATAGCGAAATCCATTTTCCATCAGCATCCTGCATTCGTGTTCTGTAATATTGAACACCCCTCTTCATAATTGTTCCATATTCCGGCACTACTTTTTTTCTTGCCATTATTGCTTCCTCCATTTTCTTGATATCCAAATTGATCTTTGCTCTTTAATTATCCAGAATGCTGCTCCGGTTCTCAAGGATGTCGGCTATATGTAAAAAGAGCAGGGATTATCCCTACTCTTTTTGATCTCATTCATGAAACGGTCTGGCCTATTCTGCATCCCACAGTGTAAAGGTATCCTCTAATATGCCAGCCAGTTCATCCGGCCGGTTATACTTTGCCTTTGCATAAATGTCCATCGTTATCTTGCTGTTCTCATGACCGGCAAGATATTGAACTGTTTTAGGATCAACCGATGCGTGAATAAGATTTGTAATATAAGTATGCCGCAGCAAATGTGGTGTCACTTCAAAGTCTAAGCTATAAACCACCTCGTATTATAAAGTAGTAGTATTTATAGACCCTCTCCAAGGTCTGTATGCTATACTGTTGGAGATACTGTGGATTGTTTTTCACCTCC
>CAUWCT010000024.1:0-23832 GCA_963557065.1 uncultured Lachnospiraceae bacterium
GGATAAATTTTTGTTTTTGCTAAAATTAACTAAATGACATTGGTTCAGCCTTGCATCTTCTTGCCCGCCTGTAGCGGACAAGAAGCGTCTGGCGTACGCCCTATGAAGATTCAGACAGAAAAACCTTTATGAAAACAAGCTTTCAACACGTTTTCCTGTCTGAATCTTCGCATGGCTGAACTGTTACATAAAAATTTAAAAAAGTGCTTGCATTTTGGAAAAAACTATGATATTCTGAAAAAGCTGTGGCATGATAGCTGTGAAGCGTGAGGTTGCTGTCAGATTTAGACAGGTTTTCCGTGGAGCGAATGTCAAGTTAGAAAACTGGCGACAAGTCACTGTACCAATTTAACATCTGCAACAGAAATGAAAGGCAGCATGAGTGTGAGTTCTGTCAGGACACACACGAGAACGTGTACAGTCACCGCTTGTCGTACTTAGAAGTAAAAGTGCGAAAAGGAGGCGACTTTTTTTATGGCAAGTCAAGTAATGAGAATCACATTAAAGGCTTATGATCATCAGTTAGTTGATCAGTCTGCAGGAAAAATTATCGACACTGTAAAAAAGACAGGATCTAAGGTGAGCGGACCGGTGCCGCTGCCAACCAAGAAAGAGGTAGTTACTATCTTACGTGCAGTACACAAGTACAAAGATTCCAGAGAGCAGTTCGAGCAGAGAACCCACAAGAGACTGATTGATATCATCACACCAAGCCAGAAAACTGTGGATGCATTATCCAGACTGGAAATGCCTGCTGGTGTCTACATTGACATCAAGATGAAAAACAAATAATAAAAGAAATATCCTGAAGGGTTTAGATAGATTCTGGACTGTTCTAGGATGAGCGCCAGGAGCGCTCCGCTGTAGAAAAGAAACAGGAGGTAAGAAAATGAAGAAAGCGATTTTAGCAACAAAAGTCGGAATGACTCAGATCTTCGACGAAGACGGCGTGTTGATTCCGGTAACCGTTCTTCAGGCAGGTCCTTGTGTAGTAACCCAGGTCAAGACCGAAGAGAATGATGGTTACAAAGCAGTACAGGTTGGTTTTGTTGGTAAGAGAGAGAAATTAATCAACAAGCCGGTTAAGGGCCATTTTGATAAGGCTGGCGTATCCTACAAGAGATACGTAAGAGAATTTAGATTTGACAACGCTGAAGAATATTCTGTAAAAGATGAAATCAAAGCAGATGTATTCGCGGCAGGCGATAAGGTAGATGCAACCGCTATTTCCAAAGGCAAAGGTTTCCAGGGCGCAATCAAGAGACATGGCCAGCACAGAGGACCTATGGCTCATGGTTCCAAGTTCCACCGTCATCAGGGTTCCAATGGTTCCGCAACCACCCCAGGACGCGTATTCAAGGGCAAGGGAATGCCTGGTCACATGGGCAGTGTAAAGGTAACGGTTCAGAACCTTGAGGTTGTTCGTGTGGATGCAGAAAACAACCTGATTTTGGTTAAGGGTTCTGTACCTGGACCAAAGAAGTCCTTAGTAACCATTAAGGAAACCGTAAAGGCTTCCAAGTAAGCTTTTGCATAGGAAAGGAGGAACACACAAATGGCAAATGTAGCTGTTTACAATATGGAAGGTAAAGAAGTTGGCACCTTAGAGTTAAACGACGCTGTGTTTGGTGTAGAGGTAAACGAGCACCTGGTACACATGGCAGTAGTAAGCCAGCTTGCAAATAAACGTCAGGGCACCCAGAAAGCAAAGACCCGCTCCGAAGTTTCCGGCGGCGGCAGAAAGCCTTGGAGACAGAAGGGAACCGGTCATGCAAGACAGGGTTCAACCAGATCCCCGCAGTGGACCGGCGGCGGAGTAGTATTCGCTCCAGTTCCAAGAGATTACACCATCAGACTGAACAAGAAGGAAAAGAGAGCAGCATTAAAGTGCGCTTTGACCAGCAGAGTAAACGACAACAAGTTCGTTGTTGTAGACGAGTTAAAGTTTGATGCAATCAAAACTAAGAATTTTGTAAACGTTTTAAACAACTTAAAGGTAAACAAAGCTTTGGTTGTTCTGGATTCCAATGATCAGAACGTAGTTCTGTCCGCCAGAAACGTAGAAAACGTTAAGACCGCTCAGGTTAACACCATTAACGTATTTGATATTCTTAAGTACAACACCGTTGTTGCTACCAAGGCAGCAGTTGCAGCAATCGAGGAGGTGTATGCATAATGGCAGATATTAGATATTATGATGTCATCCTCAAACCGGTTATTACCGAAAAGAGCATGAACGCTATGGCAGAAAAGAAGTATACCTTTTTGGTACACGCTGATGCCAACAAGACTATGATTAAAGAAGCTGTTGAGAAAATGTTCCCGGGAACCAAGGTTGATAAGGTAAATACCATCAACATCGACGGCAAAGCTAAGAGAAGAGGTATGGTGGTTGGAAAGACTGCCAAGACCAAAAAGGCAATCGTTAAGCTGACCGCTGACAGCAAAGACATCGAGATTTTCGAGGGTCTGTAAGAAACAGCAATTATACGATGAACATTATATCGTGATAAATTAGTTAAAGGAGTAAAATGTCATGGGAATTAAAAAGTATACAGCATATACACCTTCCAGAAGACATATGACCAGTTCTGATTTCTCTGAAATCACAAAGACAACTCCGGAAAAGTCCTTAGTTGTATCTTTAAAGAAGAACGCTGGCCGTAATAATCAGGGTAAAATCACCGTAAGACATCATGGTGGTGGAAATAGACAGAAATACAGAATTATCGACTTTAAGAGAAATTCCAAAGATGGAATTCCGGCAACTGTTATCGGTATCGAGTACGATCCGAACAGAAGCGCAAACATCGCATTAATCTGCTACGCAGATGGTACCAAATCCTATATTTTAGCTCCTGCCGGATTAACCGACGGCATGAAGGTTATGAGTGGCGAGCAGGCTGAGGCAAAGGTTGGAAACTGCATGCCATTAAGTGCTATTCCGGTTGGTACTCAGATTCACAATATTGAGCTGTATCCTGGAAAGGGCGGCCAGCTGGTTCGTTCCGCAGGCAACTCTGCTCAGTTAATGGCAAAAGAAGGCAAGTACGCAACTTTACGTCTTCCCTCCGGTGAAATGAGAATGGTTCCGATTATCTGCCGCGCTACTATCGGCGTTGTAGGTAATGGCGAGCACGCTCTGATTAACATTGGTAAGGCTGGTAGAAAGCGTCACATGGGTATCCGTCCTACTGTCCGCGGTTCCGTAATGAACCCCAATGACCATCCACATGGTGGTGGTGAAGGTAAGACCGGTATCGGACGTCCAGGCCCAAGCACTCCATGGGGCAAGCCGGCTCTTGGCTTAAAGACCAGAAAGAAGAACAAGCAGTCTAATAAGTTAATCGTAAGAAGACGCGATGGAAGAACCATTAAATAATTGAAGGAGGTTAGAACATGTCTCGCTCACTGAAAAAAGGACCATTCGCAGACGCGCATTTATTGAAGAAGGTAGAAGCGATGAACGCATCCGGACAGAAGCAGGTTATTAAGACCTGGTCCCGCCGTTCTACCATCTTCCCGATTATGGTTGGTCATACAATTGCAGTACACGATGGAAGAAAGCATGTTCCGGTATATGTTACCGAGGATATGGTTGGTCATAAATTAGGCGAATTCGTTGCCACAAGAACTTACAGAGGACATGGCAAGGACGAGAAGAAGTCTGGCGTTCGCTAATCGAGAAGATCTGAAAGGAGGTTTTTAAGTCATGGCAAAAGGACATAGATCCCAAATTAAAAGAGAAAGAAATGCTCAGAAGGATACCAGACCAAGCGCAACACTGTCTTACGCTCGTGTATCTGTTCAGAAAGCATGCTTCGTATTAGATGCCATCAGAGGCAAAGATGTGCAGACTGCACTTGGTATTGTAACCTACAATCCCAGATATGCTTCTAGTTTAATAAAGAAACTGTTAGAATCAGCAATCGCTAACGCTGAAAACAACAACGGAATGAGTGTTGAGAACCTGTATGTAGAGGAATGCTACGCAAACCAGGCTCCTACAATGAAGAGAATTCATCCAAGAGCACAGGGCCGCGCTTACAGAATCGAAAAGAGAAACAGCCACATTACCGTTGTGCTGAATGAAAGATAAGGAGGCAAATCATGGGACAGAAAGTTAATCCGCACGGACTTAGAGTCGGCGTAATTAAAGACTGGGATTCCAAGTGGTACGCAGAAGCTGATTTTGCTGATTGCCTTGTTGAGGACCACAAGATCAGAGTATTTCTGAAGAAAAAGCTGTACAGCGCTGGTATCTCCAAAATCGAGATCGAGCGTGCATCTGATAGAGTAAAAATTATCATCTACACCGCAAAGCCAGGTGTTGTTATCGGCAAGGGCGGCGCTGAGATTGAAAAGTTAAAAGCTGAGGTTCAGAAGATGACCTCCAAGAAAGTCTTCATCGACATCAAGGAAGTTAAGAGACCGGACCGCGACGCACAGTTAGTTGCAGAATCTATTGCACAGCAGTTGGAGAACCGTGTTTCCTTCCGCCGTGCTATGAAGTCGACCATGTCCAGATCCATGAAGGCTGGCGTTAAGGGCATCAAGGCAGCCTGCGCAGGACGTTTGGGCGGCGCTGATATGGCACGTACCGAGTTCTACAGCGAAGGTACTATTCCGCTGCAGACTTTAAGAGCAGATATTGACTATGGATTCGCAGAAGCAGATACCACCTACGGCAAGGTTGGCGTTAAGGTTTGGATCTACAAAGGCGAAGTCCTTCCAACTAAGGGCAACAAGGAAGGGAGCGATAAATAATGTTAATGCCGAAGAGAGTAAAACGTCGTAAGCAGTTCCGCGGCTCTATGTCCGGAAAAGCATTAAGAGGCAATACCATCTCCAATGGTGAGTATGGTCTGGTTGCTACTGAGCCATGCTGGATTAAATCTAACCAGATTGAGGCAGCCCGTATTGCTATGACCCGTTACATTAAGCGTGGCGGTAAAGTTTGGATTAAGATTTTCCCGGATAAGCCTGTAACTGCAAAGCCGGCTGAAACCCGTATGGGTTCCGGTAAAGGTTCTGTAGAATACTGGGTAGCAGTAGTAAAACCCGGTCGTGTTATGTTCGAGATCGCTGGTGTTCCTGAGGAAGTTGCTCGCGAAGCACTGCGTCTTGCTATGCACAAGTTACCCTGCAAGTGTAAGATCGTTGCGAAAGCAGATTTAGAAGGCGGTGATAACAGTGAAAAGTAATAAGTATGTAGAGAGTTTAAATGCAAAGACCGCAGCAGAGTTAAACGAGGAATTAGTTGCTGCTAAGAAAGAACTGTTCAATTTAAGATTCCAGAATGCAACCAACCAGTTAGATAACACCAGCAGAATCAAAGAAGTTCGCAAGAACATCGCTCGTATTCAGACTGTTATCACTGCTAAGGCTGCTCACTAAGTGCAGAAAGGAGCATAATTACCGTGGAAAGAAATCTTAGAAAAGTGCGTACCGGTAAAGTCGTAAGCAATAAGATGGACAAGACCATTGTGGTTGCTATCGAAAACCATGTAAAGCATCCTGTAATCGGTAAGATTGTTAAGAGAACTTATAAATTAAAAGCACACGATGAGAACAACGAGTGCAATATTGGTGATACCGTTCGTGTAATGGAAACAAGACCGCTGTCCAAGGACAAGAGATGGAGACTTGTAGAGATTATCGAAAAGGCAAGATAATAAGGAAGGAGTAATCAGGCATGATTCAGCAGGAAACCAGACTTAAGGTTGCCGACAATACTGGTGCAAAGGAACTCCTGTGCATCCGCGTTATGGGCGGTTCAACCAGAAGATATGCGAATATCGGTGATGTCATCGTTGCTTCCGTTAAAGATGCAACACCAGGCGGTGTTGTAAAGAAGGGCGATGTTGTTAAGGCTGTAGTAGTACGTACCGTAAAGGGCGCACGTCGTAAAGACGGTTCTTACATCAAGTTTGATGAGAACGCAGCAGTGATTATCAAGGACGATAAGACTCCAAAGGGAACCCGTATTTTTGGACCGGTAGCAAGAGAACTTCGTGAGAAACAGTTTATGAAGATCGTTTCTCTGGCTCCGGAAGTATTATAAGAGGAGGTGTCCACTGTGAATAAAATCAAAAAAGATGATTTAGTAAAAGTTATCACCGGCAAAGACAGCGGGAAACAGGGTAAGGTACTCCACGTGGATACCAAGAAGAACAAAGTTGTAGTAGAAGGCTGCAATATGGTAACCAAGCATACCAAGCCAAATGCTGCAAATCCAAACGGCGGCATCGTAAATCACGAAGCAGCTATGGATATTTCCAATGTTATGCTGGTAGTTGACGGAAAAGCAACCAGAGTTGGATTTACTGTAAAAGACGGTAAGAAAGTTCGTGTTGCAAAAGCAACCGGCAAAGTAATTGAGTAATTACAGAGAGGAGGAACATAAATTGGCTAGATTAAAAGAGACATACCAGAATGAGATCGTAGATGCTATGATCAAAAAATTTGGATATAAGAACATTATGGAAGTGCCGAAGTTAGACAAGATTGTCATCAATATGGGCGTCGGCGAAGCAAAAGAAAATGCCAAGGTTTTGGACTCTGCTGTAAGAGATCTGGAGATTATCTCCGGTCAGAAGGCTGTTACCACCAAGGCAAAGAAGTCCGTTGCAAACTTCAAGATTCGTGAAGGCATGGCTATCGGATGCAAGGTTACCCTGCGCGGCGAGAGAATGTATGAGTTCGCAGACCGTTTAATTAACCTGGCTCTTCCACGTGTACGTGACTTCCGCGGCGTTAACCCGAACGCATTTGACGGCAGAGGTAACTACGCATTAGGCATTAAAGAGCAGTTAATCTTCCCTGAGATTGAATACGATAAGGTTGACAAGGTAAGAGGTATGGACATCATCTTCGTAACCACCGCTAAGACTGACGAAGAAGCTCGTGAACTGTTGACATTATTCAATATGCCATTTGCAAAATAATCAGGAGGAATAACCATGGCAAAGACTTCTATGAAGATTAAGCAGCAGCGTCCTGCAAAGTTCTCCACCAGAGAATACAATCGTTGCAGAATTTGCGGCCGTCCGCATGCTTATTTAAGAAAATATGGTATCTGCAGAATTTGCTTCCGCGAATTAGCATACAAGGGCGAGATTCCGGGCGTAAAGAAAGCTAGCTGGTAAGAAAAGGAGGCAAACCAAATGACTATGAGTGATCCGATTGCAGATATGCTTACAAGAATCCGTAATGCTAACACTGCAAAGCATGATACAGTAGACGTACCTTCTTCCAAGATGAAGCTGGCAATCGCTGATATTCTGGTAAAAGAAGGTTATATCAAGAAATATGAGTTAATCGAGGACGGCGGTTTTACCACCATCCGTATCACCTTAAAGTACGGTAAGGACAAGAATGAGAAAATTATTACCGGCTTAAAGAAAATCTCCAAGCCAGGTTTACGTGTATACGCTGGCGCAGAGAATATGCCTAAGGTATTAGGTGGTTTAGGTATCGCTATCGTTTCCACCAACCAGGGCGTTATGACCGACAAGGAAGCCAGAAAAGCAAATGTCGGCGGTGAAGTTTTAGCATTTATTTGGTAATAATAAAAACATCTGTTCACTAAACTCGTGGAAAACCTCGTTAAGTGAGCCAGATGCGCGTTCACGCTAAACTCGAGGGAGACCTCGTTAAGCGTTCACAGCGACTGAAAACAGAGAAGCCGTATATGGCTTCTCCGAAAATCTAAGTAGGAGGAATTAGGCATGTCACGTATAGGAAAAATGCCAGTTGCAATCCCGGCAGGCGTAACTGTAACGATTGCAGAAAACAATGAAGTGACTGTAAAAGGTCCAAAGGGCACACTGAGCAGAGTGCTTCCGGCTGAGATGTCCATCAAAGAAGAAGATGGCCACATCGTAGTTACCAGACCAAATGATTTAAAGCAGATGAAATCTTTACATGGTCTGACCAGAACTCTGATCAACAACATGGTTCATGGTGTAACAGAGGGATATGAGAAAGTCCTGGAAATCAACGGCGTTGGTTACAGAGCTTCCAAGCAGGGCAAGAAGTTAGTCCTGAACTTAGGTTACTCCCATCCGGTAGAGATGGAAGATCCGGAAGGCATCGAGACTGTGCTGGAAGGTCAGAACAAGATTACTGTAAAAGGTATCAGCAAAGAAAAAGTTGGCCAATATGCTGCTGAAATCAGAGATAAGAGAAGACCTGAGCCATACAAGGGCAAGGGAATCAAGTATGCTGATGAAGTAATCAGACGTAAAGTTGGTAAGACTGGTAAGAAATAAGTAAGGAGAGTGTAAAGATGGTTAGCAAACAGTCAAGAACCGCAGTTCGCGAAAAAAAGCACGCTAGATTACGCAATCGTTTTTCCGGTACAACCGAAAGACCTCGTTTAGCAGTGTTCAGAAGTAATAATCATATGTATGCTCAAATTATTGACGATACAGTAGGCAACACTTTAGTTGCTGCTTCTACAGTAGAGAAGGCAGTAAAGGCTGAACTGGAGAAGACCAACGACGTAAATGCTGCAGCATATGTAGGTACTGTAATTGCCAAGAGAGCATTAGAAAAAGGAATCACCGAAGTTGTATTTGACAGAGGCGGTTTCATTTATCAGGGTAAGGTTCAGGCATTAGCAGAAGCAGCTCGTGAAGCTGGCCTGAAATTCTAATAGAGAGGAGAACGAACATGAAGCGTACAATCATTGATGCCAGTCAGTTAGAGTTAAATGACAAAGTAGTGGCAATCAAACGTGTATCCAAGACCGTTAAAGGTGGACGTACCATGAGATTTTCCGCTCTGGTAGTAGTAGGAGATGGCAAGGGACACGTTGGCGCAGGCTTAGGCAAAGCCGGCGAAGTTCCGGAGGCAATCCGCAAAGGAAAAGAGGCAGCAATCAAGAACCTGGTAGAGATCCCGATTGATGAGAATAACAGTATTCCTCATGACTTTATGGGCAAGTTCGGCAGTGCATCCGTACTGATGAAGAGAGCTCCCGAAGGTACCGGTGTTATCGCCGGCGGTCCGGCACGTAACGTACTGGAACTGGCAGGAATTAAGAATATTCGTACCAAGTCTTTAGGTTCCAATAACAAGACCAACGTTGTACTGGCAACCATCCAGGGCTTAACCAGCTTAAAGACCCCTGAAGAAGTTGCAAGACTGCGCGGCAAATCTGTGGAAGAAATTACTGAATAAGGAGGATATTGAACATGGCAGAGAAATTAAAAATCACATTAGTAAAATCCCCAATCGGTGCTGTTCCCAAGCAGAGAGCAACTGTTGAAGCTCTTGGTTTAAAGAAGCTTCACAAAACAGTTGAAATGCCGGATAATGGCGCTGTTAGAGGTATGATTCAGTCTGTACGCCACTTAGTAAAAGTGGAAGAGATCTAATAATAATAATCAAGCAAGGAGGTGCAAGTCATGGAGTTATCTAATTTAAGACCTGCTGAAGGCTCTAAGCACAGCGATAATTTCAGAAGAGGACGCGGACATGGTTCAGGCAACGGCAAGACCGCTGGTAAGGGCCATAAGGGACAGAAAGCACGTTCCGGCGCTCCGAGAATCGGTTTTGAAGGCGGCCAGATGCCGTTATACAGAAGATTACCGAAGAGAGGTTTCACCAACATCAATTCCAAGAATATCGTAGGTATCAATGTTAGCGCTTTAGAGAGATTTGACAACGATGCAGTAGTTACTGTTGAGGAATTACTGACTGCTGGTATCATCAAGAATCCTCAGGATGGTGTTAAGATCCTTGGAAATGGAGAATTAACCAAAAAGCTGAACGTAAAGGCAAACGCTTTCTCTGAAGGCGCAAAAGCTAAAATTGAAGCTTTAGGTGGAACCTGCGAGGTGATCTAATCTATGTTTCAAACACTGAAAAACGCATTCAAGGTCAAAGAGATACGGAACCGGCTTCTGTATACCTTTGGAATGCTGATAGTGATTCGGTTTGGTTCACAGCTCCCGGTACCGGGCGTGAACCCCACCTATCTGAAAGATTTCTTCCAGAACACTATCGGAGAGAACCTGGGCTTTTTCAATGCGATGACCGGCAACTCATTTGATAATCTGTCAGTATTTGCATTGAGCATTACTCCCTATATTACCTCGTCCATCATTATGCAGCTTTTAACCATTGCAATCCCGAAATTAGAGGAAATGCAGCGGGACGGCGAAGATGGAAGACGGAAGATTATGGAGTATACCCGTTATGTGACCGTTGGTCTGGCTTTGATTGAATCTGTTGCCATGGCAGTTGGATTCGGCGGAAAGGGCCTGCTGATCGAGTACAATGTATGGAGTGTGATTGTGGCAGTTGTTACTATGACCACAGGTAGTGCATTGTTAATGTGGATTGGCGAACGGATTACAGAGAACGGTGTGGGCAATGGTATTTCCATCGTCCTGCTGTTTAACATTATCTCCAGTGTACCGAATGATGCGAAAACTCTTTTTACCCGCTTCATGCAGGGAAAGAGCGTGGCAGTTGCAGTCGTAATCGGATTAATGATTCTGGCTGTTCTGACTGCTATGGTAGTATTTGTTGTTATATTAAATGGCGGCGAGAGAAGGATTCCGGTTCAGTATTCAAAGAAGATGCAGGGCCGCAGGATGATTGGGGGACAGTCCTCCCATATTCCGTTAAAGGTCAATACTGCAAGCGTTATTCCTGTTATTTTTGCTTCTTCTTTAATGTCCATGCCGGTTGTAATTGCATCCTTCTTCCCGGTTGACTATAACACCATCGGCGGAAAGATTTTATTGGTATTAAGCTCATCTTCCTGGTTCCGTCCGGAGATGCCTGCTTATTCCATTGGTCTGGTACTGTATATTGCGTTAATTATTGTGTTTGCGTATTTTTATACTTCCATTACCTTCAATCCGCTGGAAGTTGCCAACAATATGAAGAAGGCCGGCGGCTTTATCCCGGGTATTCGTCCTGGTAAGCCTACGTCCGATTATCTGAATAAGATTCTGAATTATATTGTATTTATCGGCGCATGCGGGCTGACCATAATTGCCTTAATTCCGATTATGGTATCCGGTCTGTTTTCTGTTGGAAACATTGCGTTTGCAGGAACCTCTTTAATCATCATTGTAGGTGTTATTTTAGAGACTGCCAAGGCGATTGAATCCAAGATGCTGGTACGCAATTATAAAGGATTTTTGAACGATTAAGTTACGGAAGAAGCACCCTGCAATGGGTGTTTCTTCTGGTATTACGAAGTAAAAAGGGGGATTTACATATGAAACTTATCATGTTAGGGGCTCCTGGTGCCGGAAAAGGCACACAGGCAAAGAAAATCTCTGCAAAGTATAAAATCCCGCACATTTCTACCGGCGATATTTTCCGGGCCAACATCAAAGGCGGTACAGAACTGGGCATGAAGGCAAAAGCATTTATGGATCAGGGACAGCTGGTGCCGGATGAGATCACCATTGAAATGCTGCTTGACCGAATCAAGGAGACGGATTGTGAAAACGGCTATGTGCTGGATGGTTTTCCAAGAACCATTCCTCAGGCAGAAAGTCTGACAAAAGCGCTGACAGACCTGGGAGACAAAATTGACTGGGCAATCAATGTAGACGTGCCGGATGAAAATATTATCAGCCGTATGTCAGGAAGAAGAGCCTGCTTAGGCTGCGGTCAGACTTATCATGTGGTGTATAATGCACCAAAGCAGGAAGGGATCTGTGACGTCTGTGGTCAGGAATTGGTACTGAGAGAGGATGATAAGCCGGAAACCGTCAGCAGGCGTTTGGAAGTTTACCATGAGCAGACACAGCCGCTTATCGACTACTACAGAGCAGCAGGTGTTCTGGCCGAGGTGGATGGGACACAAGATTTAGAGAAAGTATTTCAGGACATTGTTAAGGTTTTAGGAGCATAAGATTATGGTATCCATTAAATCTGAAAGAGAGATTAAACTGATGAGGGAAGCGGGCAGAATCCTTGCCCAGGTTCACGAAGAACTGGGAAAAGCGATTCAGCCTGGAATGAGCACTCTGGATATAGACAGATTGGGAGAACGTCTGATCAGAAGTTTTGGCTGTATTCCGTCTTTTAAAAACTACAACGGCTATCCAGCGTCTATCTGCGTATCTGTAAATGATGAAGTAGTTCATGGAATTCCTGATAAGCACCGGATTCTACAGGAAGGTGATATTGTAAGCCTGGATGCAGGAGTAATCTGGAATGGGTATCATTCCGATGCAGCCCGTACCCATAAAGTTGGAGAAGTCAGTCCGGAAGCAGAAAAGCTAATTCAGGTAACCAGACAAAGTTTTTTTGAGGGAATAAAGTTTGCGAAAGCTGGAAATCATCTCAATGATATTTCCTCAGCGATTCAGAATTATGCGGAAAGTTTTGGCTATGGGGTTGTCCGGGATTTGGTTGGTCATGGAATTGGAACAAATCTGCATGAAGACCCGGAAGTTCCCAACTTCTCCCAGACCCGGAAGGGAATTCTCCTGAAACCGGGGATGACCCTGGCAGTAGAACCCATGATCACTGCCGGTCGGTATGATGTGGTATGGCTGGATGATGACTGGACAGTGGTAACTGACGACGGTTCTCTGGCCGCTCATTATGAGAATACGATTCTGATTACCGAGGGAGAACCGGAAATTTTGTCTCTCTCATAAGGAAAGATGATTTTCTGAGAGCTGTTTGGAACAGCAGCCAATTTAAATAGAAAAGGAGGAAGCAAGGAATGTCCAAAGCTGATGTAATAGAAATAGAAGGAACTGTAGTAGAGAAGCTGCCCAATGCCATGTTCCAGGTAGAATTGGAAAATGGCCATAAAGTGCTGGCTACAATCAGCGGAAAGCTGAGAATGAACTATATCCGCATTCTCCCAGGCGATAGAGTAACCCTGGAAATGTCTCCATACGACTTATCCAAGGGCCGCATCATCTGGCGAGACAAATAGAGGACGGCGGAGCCGTCCGATACCCAAACGTAGCGAAGCGGAGTTTGGGTTTCCCGTACAAACGCATCCCATTAAAAATATTCCAGATTAACAGGAAAAACGCTTGCATTATATAGAAATAGATGGTATAATATTTTAGCAACTCTGTTGGTCTATAGAAAGCTATAGAAAGGAGAATTACTGTGAAGGTTAGAAGTTCTGTAAAACCGATTTGCGAAAAGTGCAAAGTCATTAAGAGAAAAGGCAGTATCAGAGTAATTTGTGAAAATCCGAAGCATAAGCAGAGACAAGGTTAATTATTAATTTAGGAGGTGTAATACACACATGGCTCGTATTTCAGGTGTTGACTTACCAAGAGAAAAACGTGTTGAAATCGGTCTGACTTACATTTACGGCATTGGCCGCGCAAGCTCCAACCGCATCCTTGCAGAAGCAGGCGTGAATCCAGATACCCGTGTAAAAGATCTGACTGACGACGAAGTAAAGAAACTGGCAGCAGTTATCGCTGAGACCCAGACTGTTGAAGGTGATTTACGTAGAGAAATCGCTATGAACATCAAGAGACTGCAGGAGATTGGCTGCTATCGTGGTATCCGCCACAGAAAGAGTCTTCCGGTACGTGGGCAGAAGACCAAGACCAACGCAAGAACCCGCAAAGGTCCGAGAAAGACTGTAGCAAACAAGAAAAAGTAGAGCACTTAGTGAGGTTTCTCGCGAGTTTCGTGCGAACTTTGTTCTTTGACCTTAACGAGGTATTTCACAAGTTTGGGGAAAAGAACTACATTATGAAAACTGGTAACAGGAATCGGGTTATATGTTTTAAAAACAGGAATAACGGATTCTAGGAAGAAGCAAAGAAAGTAGGTTAGTTTAAAATGGCTAAAAAAGTGTCCACTGCAAAGAAAGTGACAAAAAAGCGTGTAAAGAAAAACGTTGAACGCGGACAAGCACACATCCAGTCATCTTTTAACAACACGATCGTGACTTTAACGGATGCACAGGGAAATGCCTTATCATGGGCAAGTGCTGGTGGTCTGGGATTTAGAGGTTCAAGGAAATCTACTCCATATGCGGCTCAGATGGCAGCAGAAACTGCAACAAAGGCAGCTCTTGTACACGGCTTAAAATCAGTAGATGTTATGGTAAAAGGTCCTGGTTCAGGACGTGAAGCAGCAATTCGTGCCCTTCAGGCATGCGGCTTGGAAGTAACCAGCATTAAGGACGTAACTCCGGTACCGCACAACGGATGCCGTCCGCCGAAGCGTAGAAGAGTCTAATCTTAGGAGGTAAAAAAAGTGGCAGTTGATAGAGTTCCTGTTCTTAAAAGATGTAGATCCCTTGGCCTGGATCCAATCTATTTAGGAATTGATAAGAAATCCAATAGAGATTCTAAAAGAGCAAATAAAAAGATGAGTGAGTATGGTCTCCAGTTAAGAGAGAAGCAGAAAGCAAAATTCATCTACGGCGTATTAGAGAAACCTTTCCGTAACTACTACGAGAAGGCAGCCCGTATGAAAGGCCAGACTGGTGAAAATCTGATGATCATTCTGGAAACCAGACTGGACAACGTTCTGTTCCGTATGGGATTTGGCAGAACCAGAAAGGAAGCAAGACAGATTGTGGATCACAAGCACGTTTTAGTAAACGGCAAGTGTGTAAACATTCCTTCTTACTTAGTAAAAGCTGGCGATGTAATTGAAATTAAAGAAAAATACAAATCCGCACAGAGATACAAAGACATCCTGGAAGTAACCGGCGGACGTATGGTTCCGGCTTGGCTAGAAGTTGAGCAGGAAGCTTTAAAGGGTGTTGTAAAAGAACTTCCTACCAGAGATGAGATTGATGTTCCTGTAGACGAAGTGCTTATCGTCGAGTTGTACTCCAAATAAAAAATCCATCATTGCTTTGGTCTGTCTGTGGGACAGGCCAGAGCATGGTCTTTATTCTGAGTATGTACCCTCGATTATATAACCCAGAAGGAGGGGCTGTTAGTGTTCGATTTCGAGAAACCAAACATTGAAATTGCAGAGATTTCAGAAGATAAGAAATACGGAAAATTTGTAGTAGAACCGCTTGAGAGAGGCTACGGCACTACATTGGGAAATTCTCTGAGAAGAATTATGCTTTCTTCTCTTCCGGGTGCAGCAGTCAGTCAGGTGAAAATCGAAGGCGTTTTGCATGAATTCAGTTCCATTCCCGGAGTAAAGGAAGATGTGACTGAAATTATTATGAACATCAAGAGCCTGGCGATCCGGAATACCAGCGATACCAATGAACCTAAGATCGCATATATTGAGTATGAAGGTGAGGGCGTAATCACTGGCGCAGATATCCAGGCGGATGCTGATATTGAGATTATGAATCCCGAACAGGTGATTGCTACCTTAAGTGGCGGCACAGACAGTAAGTTCTATATGGAACTTACCATCACAAAAGGCCGCGGCTATGTCAGCGCAGACAAGAACAAAACCGAGGATATGCCGATTGGCGTAATTGCCATCGATTCTATCTATACTCCGGTTGAACGTGTCAACCTGGCTGTAGAAAATACACGTGTAGGTCAGATTACAGATTATGATAAACTGACTTTGGATGTATTTACCAATGGTACCCTGGCTCCTGACGAGGCAGTCAGCCTTGCAGCAAAGGTGTTAAGCGAGCATTTGAATCTGTTTATTGATCTTTCTGAAAATGCCAGAACTGCAGAAGTTATGGTAGAGAAAGAAGACAATGAAAAAGAAAAAGTTTTAGAGATGAATATTGACGAACTGGAGCTTTCCGTTCGTTCTTATAACTGTCTGAAACGCGCCGGCATCAATACCGTAGAAGAATTGTGCAACCGCACTTCTGAAGATATGATGAAGGTTCGTAATCTTGGCCGCAAGTCCTTAGAGGAAGTGTTAGCCAAGTTGAAAGAGCTGGGGCTTCAGCTCAACCCAAGCGATGAATAATAAGCAGCCGGTGTTTTTGTACCTGTTTACTTATTTTAATCATCCGGGGATATAACTAATTTATGGATCAAAAGCATACTGTCAGTAAGACCGAAGAAGCGTGGCAGTGTGTTCCACAAATGGAGGAAAATTATCATGGCAAAATATAGAAAGTTAGGCAGAACTTCTGATCAGAGAAAGGCCCTGATCCGCAATCAGGTTACCGCTCTTATCTACAATGGCAAAATCAGAACCACCGAGGCCAGAGCTAAGGAAATCCGCAAAGTTGCAGAAGGTCTGATTGCTATGGCTGTCAGAGAAAAAGATAACTTTGAGACCGTTAAAGTTACCGCTAAAGTTGCCCGCAAGGACAAAGACGGCAAGAGAGTAAAAGAAGTAGTAGACGGCAAGAAAGTTACCGTATACGATGAAGTTGAGAAGGAAATCAAGAAAGATATGCCTTCCAGATTACATGCAAGAAGACAGATGTTAAAGGTTCTGTACGGAGTAACTGAGGTTCCAACTCAGGCTGCCGGCAGAAAGAGAAACACCAAGTCTGTTGACCTGACTGCAAAGTTATTTGACGAGATTGCTCCAAAGTACACATCCCGTAACGGTGGTTACACCAGAATCGTTAAGATTGGCCAGCGTAAGGGTGATGCAGCTATGGAAGTACTGCTTGAGTTAGTATAATTTAAAAATAGGCGATATGTCAATGTTTGAGGTAGTATCTCTCAGAGGTACTGCCTCAATTTTGATCTGCGGCACGTTGGAATAGAAACTGATGAAAGCGCGGGGGACACCATGTAAATTTCCTTAAATTGCCATACATAAAATACCATGACAGAAAAATGTCAGAATATTGTAAGTTGACGGTACTATGAATTGAGACGTATAATAAAGGCAGATAAAGGAGGCGGGGATATGAGCAGGTTGCGTAAACTTATCCAAACAGTTGTATTAGTTTCAGTTTTTTCTGCGGTTCTGGCTCCGTCCGTTTGGGCCAGAACAGTGATAAGCAGTTTCGGAGTACATGTAAAGACAAATTTAGAGGCGGGAGATTCATTGCCTGATATAAGCATTGGGAATAATGGAGATACCAATTATGTGTACTCCACTTCATCCAAATATGATGTAGTGGATGTAGAGTGGTCTACTGCAAAAGATAAGACGTTAAAAATTGGAGAAACTCCAAAGCTTAAGATTTATCTGGAACCATTGGACGATTATTATTTTCGCAGCAGTTATAGTTCCAACAATGTGTCAGTAAGCGGGGCAGAATTTGTAAGCGCCAGAACCAGCGGCGGTCGTATGGTATTGACTATCAGCACAAGGCCGGTGAGAGGACAGTTTGATCCGCCTGCAGATGCCTATTGGGATGGTTCCAGAGGCCAGGCAAAATGGGAAGCGCCGGATGAGCGGTATGCTTCGTCAGGAGCCTATGATGTGTATTTGTACAGAAGCGGAAGCCTGGTTAAAAAATTGGAAAACTATCAAAGAACTTCTGCCAATTTATACCCATATATGACAAAAAGGGGCACTTATACATTTAAAGTACGGACGGTTCCTTCCACAAGCAAAGAGGAAGATTACGGAAAGAAAAGTGAGTGGACCGTTTCTGATGAATTGTATTTAGATTCTGATGAGGTATCGGATGGCAGCGGACAAAATATGGAGGATGGAATGACCAACTCCGGCGGTATTACCAATGTGGGATGGCAGGTCAATAATGGATACTGGACATTCCGCTATCCGGATGGTTCTTATCACAGGAATGGCTGGCTGAATGTAGATGGACATTGGTATCTGTTCAATTCCGAAGGCTTCATGGTAACAGGATGGCAGCAGGTAAATAATATCTGGTATTATTTAAGTCCCAATGAGGGTGGACCTTACGGTGCAATGCAGGTAGGCTGGCTGCGTGAAGGAAATGCGTGGTATTATCTCAATCCGAATCAGGGCGGTCCGGAAGGCGCTATGTGTACGAATTCATGGATTCAGGTAAATGGAAAGACCTATTACGTCAACGCTAACGGCGTTATGGCAGAAGGCTGGAACCAGGTAGGGGGACAGTGGTATTACTTCTATCCAGGCAGCGGCGAAAAGGCAGTTAATACGGTAATTGACGGATTTCCGGTGGATGCTCAGGGAATCTGGCACAGAGAGAGTATGACAAGATAAATTAAGAATTGGATTTGTAGGGGGCTGCAGACAAGCAGCCCCTTTGCTGATTGTCAAAGCAGTGAAATAGAACAGGATAGGCTTGACTACTGTAGGATTATCTAATAAAATGGTGTGGGACAGATTGTGGGAGCGTGAAATGCAAAGCAATCTTTAAAAGCATTTGAAACCATCAAGGATCATATGAGAGAGGGCAGACATGGGAATTATCAGGGCAGCGCACGTGTTTTTTGACTATATTAAGCGGGATGAAGAAGACAATGAAGAAGAAGTCAACCGGGCGATTGACGATTTGAGTCTGGATATCGAAAAAGGGGACTTTGTAGCGATTTTAGGACACAACGGTTCCGGAAAGTCTACATTTGCAAAACAGGTGAATGCCTTGCTGATGCCTACAGAGGGAACTCTCTGGATTTCAGATATGAATACACAGGATGAAGAGAATATTTGGGAAATCCGCAAAAAGACCGGTATGGTATTTCAAAATCCGGACAATCAGATTATCGGTAATATTGTAGAAGAAGATGTGGGATTTGGACCGGAAAATATCGGTATTCCCACAGATGAGATCTGGAAACGGGTAGACGACAGTCTGGAAGCAGTAGGGATGACAGCTTACCGGAAGCAGTCCCCCAATAAGCTGTCTGGCGGACAGAAGCAGAGAGTTGCCATTGCAGGGGTTATGGCCATGCGGCCCCAGTGCATTGTACTGGATGAACCTACGGCGATGCTGGACCCAAATGGACGGAGTGAAGTGATCCGAACGGTCAGAGAATTAAATAAACAAGAAGGTGTGACGGTGCTTCTCATCACCCATTATATGGAAGAGGTCATTCATGCAGACAGAGTAATCGTCATGGATGATGGGAAAATCGTAATGGACGGGACTCCCAGGGAGATTTTTTCAAAAGTCGATGAGTTAAAACACTACCGTCTGGATGTGCCCCAGGTTACAGAACTGGCTTATGAATTAAAAAAATCAGGACTGCCGATTCCAGATGGAATTTTAACCAGACAGGAATTGATGGATGTGCTGCTCCCGCTGTTTGCAGAAAAATATCCTGACAGGGTAACCGTATAAATTGCAACCGTTCAGCCACGTATCTTCTTGCCTGAACGGTTACTATAAATCAGAGTCCTGGGTGATTACAATCAGACTTACAGTAAGGTGGCTACAGCATGGGAATCAAAGCAGTAAATTTGAATTACGTTTATGGACAGGGAACCGCCTTTGAGCAGTATGCCCTGAAAAATGTGAATTTTGAGATAGAAGACGGACAGTTTATCGGTTTAATCGGTCATACCGGATCAGGAAAATCCACTTTGATCCAGCACTTGAACGGCCTTTTAAAGGCAACCAGCGGGGAACTGTATTACAATGGTGAAAATATTTACTCCCAGGGGTATTCAATGCGTGCCCTTCGCAGCAAAGTGGGGCTGGTCTTTCAGTATCCGGAACACCAGCTTTTTGAAGTGGATGTATTTTCAGATGTATGTTTCGGCCCCAAAAATCAGGGCCTGCCGAAAGAAGAGATAGAAGACAGAGCAAGAAAGGCGCTTGCGGCAGTGGGGTTGGACGAAAGTCTGTATACCCAATCGCCATTTGAACTGTCGGGCGGCCAGAAACGCCGGGTTGCCATTGCGGGTGTCCTGGCAATGAATCCCAAAGTGCTGATTCTGGATGAACCGACTGCAGGACTGGACCCAAAAGGGCGGGATGAGATTCTGGATCAGATTGCCGCTCTCCACAAGGAAAAGGGTATGACCATTATTTTAGTTTCCCACAGCATGGAGGATGTTGCCAGATATGCAGATCGGCTGATGGTAATGAATCATGGGGAAAAAGTCTTTGATGATACGCCGAAGGAAGTCTTCAAACACTATAAAGAACTGGAAGAAATGGGACTTGCGGCGCCGCAGATTACGTATATTGTTCAGGATTTAAGGAAACATGGTGTAGAGATGGACGATGGGATTACAACGGTAGAAGAGGCGCGTCAGGCAATTATAGGCTTACTGAAGCAGGACAATTAGGAGACAAGATGATTAGAGATATTACAATAGGACAATATTACCCAACCGATTCCATTGTCCACCGTCTGGACCCCAGAACCAAGCTGGCAGGGACAATGGTATTTATTATTGCGCTTTTCCTGTCAGACAGTATTTGGGGATATTTGCTGGCGACGGCAGCGCTGGCTATGACAATCCGGCTGACAAATGTGCCGGTTCGGTTTATTGTCCGAGGATTAAAGGCAATCGTAGTGCTGCTTCTTATCAGCGTCAGCTTTAACTTATTTTTGACAGATGGGGAAGTTCTGATAAAGATTGGTTTTTTGAAAATTACCAAAGAGGGCGTAAAAACAGCGGCATTTATGGCAGTTCGGCTGATTTATCTGGTAATCGGTTCTTCTTTGATGACCCTGACTACTACGCCCAATGAATTGACAGACGGTCTGGAAAAGGGATTGGGATTTTTAAAGCGATTTCATATGCCGGTACACGAAGTGTCCATGATGATGTCCATTGCGCTACGCTTTATTCCAATTTTAGTAGAAGAGACAGACAAAATTATGAAAGCCCAGATGGCCAGAGGCGCTGATTTTGAAAGCGGTAATCTGATTCAAAAGGCAAAAGCAATGGTGCCTTTGCTGGTCCCCCTTTTTATTTCAGCATTCCGCAGGGCGACAGATCTGGCTATGGCTATGGAGGCAAGGTGTTATCGGGGCGGAGAAGGACGTACCAAGATGAAACCATTAAAATATGCCCGCCGCGATAAGATTGCATATATGATATTTGCAGGATATGCGGCTGCTGCAGTATTGTTGAGGATGGCGGTATGAAACGGATAAAACTGGTGGTGGCCTATGACGGCACCAATTATTGCGGCTGGCAGCTCCAGCCCAATGGAATTACAGTTGAAGAAGTATTAAATAAGGCTCTGTCAGATTTGCTGAGAGAGCCCATTGCCGTTATAGGGGCAAGCCGGACTGATTCCGGCGTTCACGCAAAAGGCAATGTAGCAGTATTTGACACAGAAAGCCGGATACCGGCAGATAAGATTTGCTTTGCTTTAAATCAGAGACTGCCGGAAGATATTCGGGTGCAGTCTTCAGAAGAAGTCCCCCTTGACTGGCATCCTCGTAAGCAGAACTGTGTGAAAACCTACGAATACAAGATTTTAAACCGGAAAATTGATATGCCTATAGGTCGTCTTTATACTCACTTTTGTTATTTTCAGCTGGATTTAGAAAGGATGGAAAAGGCTGCATCTTATTTAATAGGAGAACATGATTTTAAAAGTTTTTGTACAGTCAGGACCCAGGCAGAGGAAACGGTACGGACTATTTACAGTCTGACTCTGAAAAGGGATGAAGAAGGGCTGATTACCATGCGCATCAGTGGAAGCGGATTTCTTTATAATATGGTGCGGATTATTGCAGGAACTCTTTTGAAAGTGGGAATGGGGCTGTATCCTCCGGAACACGTGGAAGAGATTCTGGATGCAAGGGATCGGCAGGCGGCAGGGGGGACAGCGCCTGCAAAGGGATTGACATTGGTAAGCCTGGAGTATGAACAGGCTCTTTGTCCGGAGATTTGTGTGGAAAATAAGAATTGGAAGTACCGGATGATCCAGAGTGAGATACCAGAAAAGAAAAAGGGATATATTCTGATAGAACGGTGCTGTGATCGGGATTTTGACAGAACAGTTACCCGGCTTTTGCATCAATGTTACCGAAATGGAGCAAAAGAGATTTTTATTATGGATAAGGAAGCAGGGAAAAGGCGGCTGGCTTTCGGGCAGCATTATGGGTATTACTGTCTGGAAGACGGATACAGGATGCTTAAGATGGAAAAGCAGCTTGCCGGCCGGCTGGCAGAAGAACCGGAACATATTTTTAAAATTCCGGCCCTTACCATAGAACCTCTGGAACAGAAAGACTGGTCATTGTGGATTGCCATGTATCATACATGTTTTTTTGATACTGCCGGCTCCGCCACCTATCACCCGGATAGAATAGAGAAAGAGCAGGCAGAAGGAAGCCGTTTTTTCTGGCTGGTCAGGAAAGAAGAAAAGATTGGATTTGCTGTGCTCATAGACGAAAAAGAGAAACATACTCTTTATATTGATATGATTGGTATTGACAGCCGGTATCAGGGCAAAGGACTGGGGCGCCAGGCTATGGAAGTGATAGAAACAATGGCGTTGTCTTTGGGATGCGGCCGGATGGAACTGATGGCAGCAAATACCAATGAGCGGGCGGTGGCTCTGTATCAAAGCTGCGGTTTTGCGATATTTGAAGAGGGGGAGCCGTTTTTTGCAGTACATCCTTGACAGAAACAAGCGTTCAACGCGTTTTCCGGTCTGAATCTTTGCAGGGGTGAATTGTTACGAAAATAAAAGGTTTTTCAGGAAAAATGGGTTGACAGGGCAGAGGGAGTATTATATAATGTATAACTGTGACGTTGCGAGAAAATGCTTGACCAAAGCCCCGGAACAGGCATTTTGCGATAAATGTTTCAGATATTTTGAGCGAATTTAACAGGAGGTCAACCAATGAAGAGTTTTATGGCTAGTCCAGCAACAATTGAAAGAAAATGGTACGTAGTTGACGCTACCGGATATACATTAGGCCGCTTAGCTTCTGAAGTAGCTAAGGTTTTAAGAGGAAAGAATAAGCCGATTTTTACTCCTCACATGGATTGCGGCGATTATGTAATCGTTGTAAATGCAGAGAAGATCAAAGTAACCGGCAAGAAATTAGATCAGAAGATTTACTACCGTCATTCCGATTATGTAGGCGGCATGAAAGAAACCACTCTGCGCGAGATGCTGGCTAAAAAGCCGGAGAAGGTAGTAGAGTTAGCAGTAAAAGGTATGCTTCCAAAGGGACCTCTGGGAAGAAGCATGTTAGACAAGCTTCATGTATACGCAGGCCCGGATCACGAGCAGGCAGCACAGAAACCAGAAGTTTTAACATTCTAATTTAGAAGATTTGGAAGGAGGAAATTGTAATGGCTAACGCAAAATTTTACGGAACTGGCAGAAGAAAAAAATCTATCGCTAGAGTATACTTAGTACCAGGTACTGGTAAGATCACTATCAATAAGAGAGACATTGATGAGTATTTAGGTCTGGAGACCTTAAAGGTTATCGTTCGTCAGCCGCTGGTTGCAACCGAGACCACTGATAAATTCGATGTATTAGTAAACGTACATGGCGGCGGCTTCTCCGGACAGGCAGGCGCAATCCGTCATGGTATTTCCAGAGCACTGCTTCATGCAGACGCTGATTACAGACCAGTATTAAAGAAAGCTGGTTTCTTAACCAGAGACCCAAGAATGAAAGAAAGAAAGAAGTACGGCCTCAAAGCCGCTCGTCGTGCACCGCAGTTCAGCAAGCGATAATCTACAACTTAAAAATGATAAAAAAGCCCGGAAATACGCCATTTTCCGGGCTTTTTCTATGCCCAAAATTCTGTCTGGCCTGTTCGGTTTTGATGGAATTTGAACGGAAATTTATGGGTTTATAGTGGTCAAATTACTGGTGGACAAGCCCATTTTGACCTCTTATGGGTTAAATTACTGGTGGACAATAGGAGCAAATGAAGTCCAATTTTGCCATCGACTGACGAACACATACTTGACTGATTTACATAGAGCCTTGGCTCATTCTTTGAAAACGAGAATGGGTCGAGGCTCTATTTTTTTCGCCCGAAATGCGGCGAGACAAATTTGAGTAGGACAATATGAAGTGACCCCACATTTGTAGCAACGAGGATTTACCTGTAT
>CAUWCT010000025.1:0-22626 GCA_963557065.1 uncultured Lachnospiraceae bacterium
AATAAGGGAAACAGAGCTTTTCTTGGAACAGGCAAAAGGAACATTTTATGAAAATCTGTTTATTTTAGCATTGGAAACAGGCTTACGAGTGGGAGAGTTATCGGCTTTACAATGGGAAGATATAGATTTCAAGAAAAAGGTTCTCCATGTAAAGCATACATTGTGTTATTTCAGTAGAAATGGAAAGTATGTATTTGAAATGCACGATACGAAAACAAATAACGGAAAAAGAACCATTCCATTGACTGCAAAAGCAATCAATAGTTTAAAATGTCAAAAACTGCAAAAACAGGAAATTATTCTAAAAGGCAAAACTGCAAAGGAAGAATTTCAAAATCTTGTTTTTGTTACAAAGAATAATCAGCCGACACAACAGTTTTTAATCAATCAATGTATGCAGTTGGTTATTCAGAACATAAACAAAGCAGGTATAGATTTTTCCCCCTTTACATTGCACACACTTCGGCATACTTTTGCCACAAGAGCAATCGAATGTGGAATGAACCCGAAAACCTTGCAGAAACTCTTGGGACATGGCACATTACAAATGACAATGGACTTGTATTGCCACGTAACAGAAGATACGCTGTTCTTAGAAATGGAAAAGTTTGAGAAAAGGTGTAGTTGAGTATGAAATGGTGTAAAAATGGTGTAGTAGGGGATAAAAATAGAAAATGAGGGCGTAAAAAGCCCATAAATATGGAGGTTTTAAGAGATATGGAAGCATATAAACAGGAATTTATCGAATTTATGGTAGACAGCAATGTTTTAAAGTTTGGAGATTTTACATTAAAGAGCGGACGCAAGTCCCCATTTTTTATGAATGCAGGTGCTTATGTAACCGGAACCCAGCTTCGCAAACTGGGCGAGTATTATGCAAAAGCCATTCACGACAACTACGGTCTGGATTTTGACGTCTTATTTGGACCGGCTTACAAGGGCATTCCGTTAAGCGTTGCAACCGCTATGGCAATCAGCGAGCTGTACGGAAAAGATGTCAAATATTGCTCAAACCGGAAAGAAGTAAAAGATCATGGCGATACCGGAATTCTTTTGGGAAGTCCGATTCAGGACGGCGACAGAGTAGTAGTGATCGAGGACGTTACGACCTCCGGCAAATCCATTGAAGAGACTTTCCCGATCTTAAAGGCTCAGGGAAATGTGGAGATTAAGGGCTTAATTGTTTCCTTAAACCGTATGGAAAGAGGAAAAGGAGAAAAGTGCGCTCTGGAAGAAATCCAGGATTTATATGGTTTCCCAACTGCTGCCATCGTCAATATGCAGGAAGTTACCGAATATCTGTACAACAGAGAGTGCGGCGGCAAAGTAGTGATTGACGATACCATTAAAGCGGCGATAGACGCTTACTATGAGCAGTATGGGGCAAAATAAAAACAAAAGGTGCAGACGGCCTTTTGTGATCGGAAGGGAGAACATGTATGGAACGAGTATATAAAACCATGCGCAATGCAGGAGCAGGGAGCATTGCCATTGGTATCATTGCAGTCGTTGCAGGACTGGCAGTTGGTATCGTTGCCATTGTCAATGGGGCGCTGTTGTTAAAGCGCAAATCAGAAATTGAGTTTTAAGCGGGGCATTGCATGATTAAGAATACGACAAAGAACCAGAAGCTGGGCTGGGTGTTGTTTCTTTCCTACCTGATCCTGCTGGTCTATTTTCTGTTCTTTGCGGAAGAATTCGGGAGAACCACCAGGCCCCAGGATACCTATGCCTACAATCTGGAACCATTTAAGGAGATCCGCAGGTTTTGGATATATCGGGATGTAGTGGGAATCAAAAGTTTTCTGTTAAATGTCATCGGCAATATTGCAGGGTTTCTGCCGGCAGGATTTTTCCTTCCTATTGTCAGCCGCAGAAGCAAAAAATGGTACAATACCTTTTTGATTTGCTTTTTTTTCAGCTTATCAGTGGAAACGGTTCAGCTTGTGTTTAAAGTGGGAAGTTTTGATGTAGATGATATTATGCTGAATGTGTCAGGAGCAGTTCTTGGCTATATTCTGTATCAGATTGTGCAGATGGTAAGGAGTAAGCATCGTGTTAGGAAAAAGAAAAAAAGGACAGCCAGATAAGCCCAAAAAGGTTTCCTATATCCGGAAACCTTTGGCAAAACACAGTAAATGGTCCCTGGGGCTTTCAGCCGCAGGGCTGCTTTTATTTGCCGGAACTATGTATATTGCAGTAAAAGAACAGGGGCAAAGCGGTATGTATGCAGGCGCACTGGGATTTTCCAGTATGGTATTTTCCATATTGGGACTGTGGTACAGCCTCCACGCATTTCATGAAAAGGAAAAAAATTACATCCTGGCCAGAATCAGCCTGCCAATTAGCGGGATTCTGGTTCTTGCATGGCTGGTTATGATTATGATAGGAATAAGGAGCTGAGACAATGGATTACCGCGAATTATGGAGAGAAGAAAATGAGTCTGTATTAGAACGATATGAACTGTCATTGGAACGAATCCGCCAGATGAAAGACGAACAGGCGGTAGCAGAACCGTTCAGGGACTATTTTGCAGGCGTCGCCGGATTTATCAGCCGGATCGGAGACCTGGCAGAAAAGCTGGACCGGAACGGAGTCAGCAAGTATATTCATTCGTTAAGTCTGGAAGAACTGGCAGAAGAAAATAAGTCTTTCTATGCAGATATTTTACCGGATCATTATGAAGAAAGTTATGCCAATCCTGCTTATGCAGTAAAGAAGCTGGGAGAAGAGTATGGCCCCCTTCTGGCGTTTTTATATACAGAAATCAGAGGGCAGATCGTATATGTGTTTGAGAGCCGTCTGTGGAATATTACCGTCTTAAACGAGACGTTTATTGAAATTTACAATTTATTTGAAGAAGGAATTCCGAAAGCCCAGGAAGTAAAGGACGTGCTGTACTGGTTTGTCAGCGACTATGCGGATCAGACTGTGGCATACCGTACCAGGGAATCCCTGGATCCGTCCCTGTCCTTTGCAGCAGATATTATTACAGGAGAAGACCTTTCTGATCTCAGGTATCTGTACCAGTTTGGCGAGTATATTTCCGATACCGAACTTCAGATAGCCGGATTTTTAAACGGCCTTCCCCAGGAAACCATTGATAAAATGGCGGATACCTATACAGAAGGGTTCCGGAAGGGATTTGAGGTAATGGGAAGGGATCTTTCTATTAAGAAAACCGTATCTATCCGCTATGAACTGGGATTTGAGCGGATGTTAAAAAAGGCCATTGCCAATTTTAAAGAGATGGGAAAAGACGTAATCATCCTGCGGGCAGCAGTAGAATCCATTAACCGCAATCCCAACCGAAAACTGGGATTTTATGGAACGTCTCCCAATAAGCAGTATGATTATGACCACCGCTATGACAGCGCCATTTACATGGGGACTGCGTTGAAAGAGCGGAAACTTTCGGTTATCAAGAGCGCTTTGGAAGAGTATAAGGAACTGGCCAGGTTAAACGCAGGTCCGGCAGTGGTGGAGACATTTGGAGAAGCGGGATTTACGCCAATTAACAAAAAAGAGGCTCTTTTGCTGAGCCGCCATCAGGAAGAGGTAAATATCGCCTATTCCAATGAGTATATGCAGATTCTGGATCAGTATCAGCCGGGAGACGAGACCAGCTTTACCATTATTGCATTTCCAAAGCCGGAGATTGGCAAAGAATTTCCAGAGATTTTTGAGGAAATTATCAAGATTAATACGCTGGATTATGAATTGTACAGAGATATGCAGCAGGTAATTATCGACGCCTTAGATAAGGCAGAATATGTGACGGTAAAGGGAAGAGGAAACAACCGGACGGATATTCGGGTGCATCTTCATACCCTGACGGATCCGTCTTCCCAGACCAATTTTGAAAACTGCGTGGCAGACGTGAACATTCCGGTCGGCGAAGTGTTTACTTCTCCGCTGCTTTCCGGCACAGATGGAGAACTGTTTGTGGAAAATGTATATATCGGGGACATCCAGTTTAAAAATTTATCGGTCCAGTTTGAAAACGGACGGGTAACCGGTTATATGTGTGATAACTTTGCAGATCCGGAGGAAAACAAAGCCCTGATTAAACAGGTCATTATGAGAAACCATGACAACCTGCCTCTGGGCGAATTTGCCATTGGAACCAATACCACTGCCTATGCAATGGCAGAAAAATACGGAATCATTGACAAGCTTCCGATTTTGATTGTAGAAAAAATGGGCCCCCATTTTGCAGTTGGAGATACCTGCTACAGCTGGTCGGAAGATGCGCCTATGTACAATCCAGATGGAAAAGAAGTGATTGCCAGGGACAATGAAGTATCTATTTTAAGAAAAACCGACGTTTCCCAGGCGTACTTTAACTGCCACTGCGATATTACCATTCCTTATGACGAGCTGGGAGAGATTGCGGCCATCGGACCAGACGGAACCAAAACCGTAATTATTAAAGACGGACGTTTTGCCCTGGCAGGAGCAGAAAAATTAAATGAACCATTGGAAGCTTAAAAATCCTATTGACGGCAGATTTAAAACCTAGTATTATAATTAATAAGTGATATTTAATTCATAAAACATATTTATAAGAAAAACTTATTAAAAACATTCATGGAAATTATGAATCCAGGTTAAGCACCAGAAAAAGGAGGATCACACATGGCAAAAGTTGGAATTGTAATGGGAAGTGACTCAGATATGCCGGTTATGGCAAAAGCGGCAGAGGTATTAGAAGAATTGGGCGTAGAGTTTGAAATGACGATTATTTCTGCCCACAGAGAGCCGGACGTATTTTTTGAATATGCAAAATCAGCAGAGAGCAAAGGCTTCCAGGTTATTATTGCAGGAGCAGGAAAGGCAGCCCATCTTCCGGGTATGTGCGCCGCTATTTTCCCAATGCCGGTAATTGGAATCCCCATGAAAACTTCTGATCTGGGCGGCGTAGATTCTTTATATTCCATCGTTCAGATGCCGTCCGGCATTCCGGTAGCCACCGTCGCAATCAACGGCGGCGCCAATGCTGGTATTCTGGCAGCAAAGATTCTGGCAACTTCTGACGCAGCGCTGCTTGGCAGACTGAAAGAGTATTCTGCAAAATTAAAGAGCGACGTAGAAAAGAAGGCAGAAAAACTGGATACAATCGGATACAAAGAGTACCTGGCACAGATGAAGAAATAATAAAGTGATGAAAACAGAACCGTCAATCGTATCAGGAATTTACAATGGAGGAAGTTATGGATTACAAGAAATCTGGAGTTGATATTGAGGCAGGATACAAGTCAGTAGAATTAATGAAAAAATTTGTTCAGGGAACCATGCGCCCAGAAGTATTAGGCGGACTGGGTGGATTTTCCGGCGCGTTTTCTTTAAATTCTTTTAAGGATATGGAAGAGCCGACCTTATTATCCGGAACAGACGGCGTGGGAACCAAATTAAAACTGGCCTTTCTTATGGATAAGCATGATACTGTAGGAATCGACTGCGTGGCAATGTGCGTCAACGATGTAGCCTGCGCAGGCGGTGAGCCATTATTCTTCCTGGACTATATTGCCTGTGGCAAAAATTATCCGGAAAAAATTGCAACCATCGTAAGCGGCGTAGCGGACGGATGCAAGCAGTCAGGGGCAGCCTTAATCGGCGGCGAGACTGCGGAAATGCCTGGTTTCTATCCGGAAGACGAGTACGATCTGGCTGGATTTGCAGTGGGAATTGTCGATAAGAAAGACTTAATTACCGGCGAAAACCTGGCTGCCGGAGACGTTCTCATCGGCATGGCATCTACTGGCGTTCACAGCAACGGCTTTTCTTTAGTCCGTAAAGTATTTGAAAAGGAACTGACCAAAGAGGGATTAAATACTTACTATGACGAGCTTGGCAAAACCCTTGGCGAAGCTCTGATTGCTCCGACCCGTATCTATGTAAAGGCTCTGAAAAACGTAAAGGAAGCAGGCGTAAAGGTAAAAGCCTGCAGCCATATTACCGGCGGCGGATTCTATGAGAACGTTCCCCGTATGTTAAAAGACGGTACCAGAGCGGTAATTAAGAAAGACAGTTATCCGGTTCCTCCTATCTTTAAAATGCTGGCAGAAAAAGGCCAGATTGAAGAGCAGATGATGTATAACACCTATAATATGGGCATCGGCATGATTGTAGCAGTTGATCCGTCAGATGTAGAGACTGCTATGGAAGCCATGAGAAAAGCAGGAGATACTCCTTATGTAATCGGTTCTATCGAGAACGGAGAAAAGGGAGTGACATTATGCTGAAAATCGGCGTAATGGTGTCCGGAGGCGGCACCAACCTTCAGGCGATTATAGATGCCATTGAAACTGGCAAAATTACCAATACCGAGATTCGGGTTGTGATCAGCAACAATCAGAACGCTTACGCATTAGAGCGGGCAGAAAAGGCCGGAATCGAGGCAGTATGCCTGTCTCCTAAGGATTTTCCAGACAGAGGGGCGTTTAATGAAGCCTTTCTGGAAAAAGTAGAAGAATATGATCTGGACCTGATTGTCCTGGCAGGATTTCTGGTAACCATTCCGGCCGCTATGATTGAAAAATACCGCAGCCGGATTATCAATATCCATCCATCCCTTATTCCGTCTTTCTGCGGAGTAGGCTATTATGGACTAAAAGTACATGAAGCAGCGTTAAAGCGGGGAGTAAAGGTAACCGGCGCAACGGTTCACTATGTGGATGAAGGCGTGGATTCCGGACCGATTCTTTTACAGAAGGCGGTAGAGGTCAAAGAAGGAGACACCCCTGAGATCTTACAGCGCAGAGTCATGGAAGAAGCAGAGTGGATCATTCTGCCCCAGGCTATCAATATGATTGCCAATCAGTAAACAGTTCATAAGGAGAGTTCATTATGAAGGTATTAATCGTAGGAAGCGGCGGACGGGAACACGCCATTGCATGGAAAGTAGCCCAGAGTCCGAAGGTAGATAAAATTTATTGCGCTCCTGGAAATGCCGGCATTGCAGAATTTGCCGAATGCGTGTCCATTGGCGCTATGGAGTTTGATAAGCTGGCAGCCTTTGCCAAAGAAAAAGAAATCGACCTGACGGTTATCGGTATGGACGATCCGTTAGTTGGCGGAATTGTAGATGTATTTGAAGCAGAAGGCTTAAGAGTATTCGGCCCAAGAAAAAATGCGGCGATTCTGGAAGGCTCCAAGGCGTTTTCCAAAGATTTAATGAAAAAATACAACATTCCCACAGCAGCATACGAGACATTTAACAGACCGGAAGACGCTCTTGCGTACCTGGAAACTGCCGATATGCCAATCGTGTTAAAGGCAGACGGCCTGGCGCTTGGAAAAGGCGTGTTAATCTGCAATACTAGGGAAGAGGCTAAGGAAGGCGTAAAGACCCTGATGCTGGATAAACAGTTTGGATCTGCCGGAGACCGGATTGTGGTGGAAGAGTTTATGACTGGCCGCGAGGTGTCTGTTCTGTCCTTTGTAGACGGAGATACCATTAAAATTATGACGTCTGCCCAGGATCATAAGAGAGCGGGAGACGGCGATACCGGATTAAATACAGGCGGTATGGGAACCTTCTCTCCAAGCCCTTTCTATACGGCAGAAATCGACGCATTCTGCAGGGAGCACATTTATCAGAAGACCGTAGACGCCATGAAGGCAGAGGGAAGAACCTTTAAAGGAATTATTTTCTTTGGCCTGATGCTGACAGAGAAAGGCCCGAAGGTTCTGGAATACAATGCCAGATTTGGCGATCCGGAGACCCAGGTAGTCCTTCCCCGTATGAAAAATGATATTGTGGAAGTCTTTGAAGCCTGTGTAGACGGCACGCTTGACCAGATTGACCTGGAGTTTGAAGACAATGCGGCGGTCTGCGTAGTGCTGGCTTCTGAAGGGTATCCGGTCAAATACGAAAAGGGATTTGAAGTAAAGGGCCTGGAAACCTTTAAAGATAAGGACGGCTACTATGTGTTCCACGCAGGAACCAGATTTGACGAAAGCGGCCGTCTGGTAACAAACGGCGGCAGAGTGTTAGGCGTTACCGCTACTGGCAGAGACTTAAAAGAAGCCAGAAAGAATGCCTATGAAGCTACTGGCTGGATTGATTTTGCCAATAAGTATATGCGCCATGATATTGGAAAGGCAATTGATGGGGTTGGGGAAAAGCAGGTTTGAATTGTCAATTCCCATTGTATCGGAAACAGAAAGCGAAAACAGACATTACGCAGCCATTTGAAAAAAGCCATGGACAGTCGGAAAACCCTGACTGGCTGTGGCTTTTCTCTTTTCTGTGGCAAAACCGCAATGTATTGTGGCGGGTACGAAAAGATGAAGCTGTTTTATACGATATATGAAGAACATGGAATCTTCAGCTGGACGACTGCACCTGGGGCGTTCTGGCAGCGGAAGGAAGCGTAAACCGCTATGGAGAAGGAAAACCTGATGCTAAACAGTTACTGTAAGCTTTTCAATATTTGTTCCGCTTGCCCATTGGGAACAATATATGTTTGTACATCTTTTATAGCGGTCGAAGTTCTTTTTTGCACGAGATTCATCCCCATATACCTTCCAGCAGCCAACACACTTATACTCTTCCGCATGATTGTCGATAAAGCCTCGTACATCTTCTGGGGGATAGCCGAGAAAAAGACCAATTTCATGGGGAAACTCTTTGGATGCGTATAAGCGCTGGCTCAGATATGCGACACATTGGGCAGGACTTTCCAGGGAATATCCGTATTCTTTTAATATTTTGGATGAATCTTCGGCGGCTAAATCAAGTTTTAGCTTATTAGGGCGATAAACATAAAGCAGAACGCGATTATCGGACAGCTTTAATGGAATTACCCGAACACCTTTTGGAACAAGCCGTTTATTTAAAAACCGAATGGACTGGAGCAGTTCCTGCTTGTCGATATATGGACAACTAAACAGGTTTCCGGTTTTCATTCCTGCAAGCGTAGGGGAACAGTGACGGACAATTAATTCATCGGACATACGAATCCCTCCAAAATATTTTTCAGCGCAGATATAGCATCTTGTAATATTAACTAGTTAGTTAAAACTAACTATAATTTATACGGATTTTTCTAAATTGTCAAGAACTTTTTGTTTGAATTTTTCGGGGAATGGTGTTATACTTTCCACAATTAAATAGGAGCGATCAGGTGCCTGAACAATGATTTTTATCATTGGTTCAGGTGAAAAGGGAAACAGGTGAAAGTCCTGTGCGAACTCGTCACCGTAAGGAGGGAGCAGAAGCCAATAGGTCACTGGGAAACTGGGAAGACGGCGGATGCGATGATTTCTAAGTCGGGAGACCTGCCTGATTGCTGTACAGAAACAATGGTTTCAGGCCACGAGTAACTGGCTGTACGTTTTAGATAAGAGATTTTTTAAAATTTCTCTGCTTTTGATATGCTCCCTTCTAGGTAGACAAGTGAAATAATAAAAACTTGTCACTTAGGAGGGAGTGTATTTTATGCCTAAAAGGAAAATATCTGTTGAAGATAAGCTATATGCTGTAAATTTGTATCTGGATGGAAAAGAAAGTCAGCGTCGAATTGCATCTATGTTTGATGTCAGCACAGCTTCTGTCCAACAATGGATTCGTAATTATGAATCCATGGGGGCAGATGCATTCACATTAAAGGGAAACAAGAAATCTTCTGGAACAGGAGGAAGCTTTATCATGACCAAAGGAAGAAAAACCACATTTGATGAGCGTGTTGAAATTGTACAGTATTGTATCGCACATAACCATAATTATGCTGAAACAGCAAAAAAATATCAGGTATCTTATCAGCAGGTCCGTAATTACACTGTTAAATATGAATCCGGCGGAGTAGAAGCCTTAAGAGATAATCGTGGAAAACGGAAAAATTCTGATGAAATGAATGAGTTAGAAAAGCTACGTGCCGAAATTAAGATTTTAAAGGCAGAGAAAGAACGTGCTCAAATGGAGGCTTCTTTCCTAAAAAAACTCGAAGAGATAGAGAGGAGACGGGGTTAAGCCTGGTTCGTCACGAACATATATATCAGGCAATCAAAGAAGAACACGAAGCACATAATTATCCCATTACTGAACTTTGTAAATTAGGCAGAGTTTCCAGAGCTGCTTATTACAAATGGTTAAATAGAGAAATTTCCAGAAGCGAACAAATGAATAGATTTATTGCTGACGAGATAGAAAAGATTCATACAGAATCACCGGATAAAGGCTATCGAAGAATCAGAGATGATCTGGAAGGATATCATGACATTGATGTAAACGATAAACGTGTGTTGCGCATTTGCCGTAAACTTAATATTAAATCAACTATCAAGTATTCTAACAACGGATGCACAAGACAGGCTGCAAACCCTCAATATATAGCTGAAAATATACTGAATCGGGAGTTCACTGCCAAAGCACCAAATGAAAAATGGCTCACTGATGTGACGGAATTCCATTATTATATAGGGATGGAGAAACATAAGGCTTATCTAAGTGCAATACTGGATCTATATGATAGACGGATAGTTTCGTATGTTATTCGCGATAATAACAACAATTCTTTGGTATTTGATAATGTAGGCGATGCCCTGTTAAGAAATCCTGGTGCACAACCATTGTTTCACAGTGATCGAGGATTTCAATATATAAACAGAACATTTCATAACAAACTTGAATCTGCTGGAATTACGCAAAGCATGTCAAGAGTGGCAAAGTGCATCAACAATGGTCCTATGGAAGGATTCTGGGGAATTTTAAAGAGAGAACGATACTACGGAAAAAGATTTACGGATAAAAAACACTCGTAAAAATGATTGAGGATTATATCAATTACTATAATAATAAACGTTTGCAAAGAAATCTTGGAGTATTAACACCTATGGAAAAACACGAAAGTTACTGGCAAGCAGCATAAAAAACTGCCAGCAGATAATCTACTGGCAGGAAAAAATTTATATTTTTTCAATTGTCTACTTGACGGGGAGCGGTTCAGATTGAAATAGGACCGAATTAGTGTACTGTATCAATTTACAAAATCAAACAAGAAGAAATCTACCATCCGTTATCCGGATACAGGACAGACTGACAGGGGATTTCTTCTTGTAAAATGACCTCTTAGCTAAAAATTGGTAGTGTGTATGGATATGGTGGTTCTATTTCATATTCTACTTGAAAGGTATATAGTATTCGCAATATGTCTCCTATATCATAGGCATTTCCAGATACCAATAAATTTTTCTTGAATTTTAGTTCTTTCTTTGCTTGAAGATAATTTTTATTCATAATTTTCGCGTACACTCTGATTTCTTCTATCGATGGTTTCTTTTCGTGTAAAACAAGATATATTTTGTAATCCGTACAATCATTTAATACAGGGCTATAACTTGTAACAACTTCATCGATATTATCAAAACATTTTTTAAAAATATTTTCAGAAATGGTAATTTTATTTTGGAAATCATCTATTATTTTTTCAGCATCAATTAAATACTCAAACGAATAATTCGTACCAATAGTAAAATTGCCATAAGGCGGCAGTTTAACACACTTACATATAAAACATCTAATGTTAGCAAACATATCTCTATTCTCTCTTGTACTTTTGCTGCTGTCATACAGTATAGTTATTCTTTTTCATGCTTAATGGTCGGCTTCCCATTTCCAAATGCCAGTGATAACTTTCCTATGTATGTGCTTGGGAAAAACATGGCATATCTGCTTTTATTTGATGATTGGTTAGCCTTTATTTTTCTGCGTCTTCCTCCTGTATTCCCCAGCTGTTATGTGGCAGCTTTTGCGGAAACTCTGTGCAAAATAACTCTGGGAGGTAAAACCGGATAACTGGGCCACTTCGGCGATGCTGTAATCAGTGGTTTCTAAAAGTTCCCGGCTGATCTGCAGCCGCCGTTCATTCAGATACCGAATGGGAGACAGGCCGTAAGAATTAGTAAACATGTGGGCAAAATAGTATTTATTCATATGGGCAATGGCGGCCAGGGAATCCAGGGTAATATTGTCCTGATAGTTGGAATCAATGTACCGCTTGATGCGGGCGCACACGCGGTTGGAGTGCTCCGATGCCATAACCTCAAAAGCGGAATGGGTAAGCCGCTTTAAGTGAATGGTCAGAATATTCAGCATGGAAATGCAGATTTCCTGATAACCATCTGTCTGGTGTTCCATTTCCCAAAGCATGGAATTAAAATAAAAAAGCAGGTTCTCTTTGGCAGTAGTACAGTTAAAAATACAGTATTCTTTTTGATCATTAAAAGAAAAATTTATTCCTTCTACTGCAAGGAAGATACAATGTAAAGGCCGTTTTGGAGTAGAATATTCGGTATGTGCGATATTGGGATTTACAATAATAATATTATCTTTTCCAATATGAATGTGTTTGTCTTCGATCAGAAAATATCCATCACCTGAAGTTACATAAAACAATTCTGTAAAATAGTGAGAATGCATAAAACTGTGCCAGTCGCCTTCATCATCAGAAAGAGTAATAGAAAGAAGGCGGATAGAGGCAGAAGCAGAGGGATCTGCTTTTAAGAAGTATTTAAGACTGCTCATGAAAGAACTCCTTTCATTTAGAAATATTGTTTTGCAAAAAGAGAACTGTCAGAATGAAAAGTATAGAGAAAACAAAAATATGAATGATAATCTATATAGAAACTATATAAAAATAGAAACAGGCAAAAATGGTTTATAGAGAAAGTAACAAAAAAGATTTACCGTTCTCTAAAAGAATCCATCTGTTTTGTATAATACCATAAATTCTAAAAAAAGACAAGAATTATAAAAAACTGAGCAAAATAAGCGTTGAAAAAAGACGCTTAAAAGGGTAATGTTAGTATAAGAGTTTAAGAAGTCTCTGATTTTAGAAAAAGGAGGAGTTTGTATTATGAAAACCAAGAAAGTATTAAGTCTTACTTTGGCGGCAGTGATGGCAGCCAGCCTTACTGCCTGCGGCGGCAGCACAGAAGCTGATACCACTGCAGCAGCCCAGACCGAAGCAGCTACTACAGCAGCAGAGGAAAAAGCAACGGAAGGGGAGGAAAGCAAAGAAACCGAGGCAGCAGCAGGCGGTTCCATTACTGTAGCAGCAGTAGAGACCGCATATGGCAAGCCAATGTGGGAGTCCGTAGCTAAGGCATTTACAGAGGAGACCGGTATTGAGGTAAATCTGATTGTAGATAAGAAGCTGGAAGACATCATTACCCCAGATATGAAGGCAGGAAACTATCCGGACGTTATCATGCGTGCAGTAGGTTCTGAGCAGGCTCTGACCGAGACCTTCGTAAAGGACAACAACGTAGTAGAACTGACCGATGTATTAGAGATGACCGTTCCTGGTGAAGAAGCAAAGGTTGGCGATAAGATTCTTCCTGGATTTACTGAGAACTCCATTACCAATCCATATGGAGACGGCAAGACTTATCTGATGCCAATGTTCTACGGCCCATGCGGACTGTTCTACAACGCAAACCTGTTTGAGACCAAGGGCTGGGAAGTTCCTGAGACCTGGGATCAGATGTGGGAACTGGGCGACAAGGCAAAGGCAGAAGGCATTGCCCTGTTTACTTATCCAACTACCGGATACTTTGACGCATTCTTCTATGCACTGCTTCATGAGAGCATGGGCAACGAGAAATTCCAGGAAGCACTTCGTTACGGCGAAGGAATCTGGGATACTCCAGAAGCACAGCAGGCATTTGATATTGTAGCAAAACTGGCTACTTATACAGAGAGCACCACTCCTGCAAATGCAAACGACAATGACTTCCAGAAGAACCAGCAGTTAATTCTGGATAACAAAGCACTGTTTATGCCAAACGGCAACTGGGTAATCGGCGAGATGGCAGAGGCTCCTCGTGCAGAAGGCTTTGAATGGGGCTTTACCGCACTTCCAGCAATTACCGAAGGCGGCGAAAGAGCTTCTTACACCTTCTTTGAGCAGATCTGGATGCCAAAGGGCGCTGTAAACCAGGATGCAGGCAAGCAGTTCATCGCATTTATGTATTCTGACAAGGCAGCAGAGATCTTTGCAAACGAAGGCGGAGCAGTACAGCCAATCGAAGGTATGTCTGCAAAACTGGAAGGTGACGCAGCAATTTACTACAGCATTTATGATACCGGCGCAGTAGCTGTTATGGATGCATTTGCAACAACAGAACCTGTTGAAGGAATTACCATCCGCAGCACCTTCTTTGATCCGGTAAACGCTCTGGTAACTGGCGATAAGACACAGGAAGAGTGGGTTGAGCAGATTAAGAAAGACAGCGACACTCTGAGAGCAAACCTGAAATAAAAAATAACAGTCTGACCTGCGGATAATCTTACAGGCAGGAGAAGGCAGCCGGTAACAGGAAATCAGATACCGGCTGCTTTTTCTCTGAAAATGTGAGAAAACGCTTTAGGAAGAATGGAGATGAGCAGATGCGGAATAGAGGAAAAGGACAGGGCAGGTTTGTATTTTTCTGTCTGGCTCCTGCAGCCATATTGTTTATTATTTTTATGATCATTCCATCATTTGACGTATTCCGGATGTCCCTGTATAAATGGGGCGGATATACGGCAGAAAAACAGTTTGTTGGATTGAAAAACTTTAAAACCCTGTTTCAAAGCGATAAATTTTACCAGTCATTTCAGAATACAATTCTGCTGATTGTAGTTGTTACGATTGTAACGTTTTCCATGGCGCTGATTTTTGCGGCAATTCTCAGCAGAGAGAAAATTAAAGGACAGAACTTTTTCAGAATCGTATTCTATATCCCAAATATCTTGTCCGTTGTAGTTATCAGCGCGATTTTCTCTGCAATTTACGATCCAAGCCAGGGACTTTTGAACTCTATTTTAAACCTGTTCAGAGGGCCGGCAGGAGCGGAAGATCCAATTTTGTGGCTGGGCAGCCGGAAGCTGGTTATCTACAGTATTGCCATAGCCATGGTATGGCAGGCAATCGGCTATTACATGGTTATGTATATGGCAAGTATGGCCAATGTGCCGGAAAGCCTGTATGAATCAGCCAGTCTGGAAGGCGCAGGAAGAATTACCCAGTTCTTTTCCATTACGCTTCCGTTAATCTGGACCAACATCAGAACTACACTGACGTTTTTTATTATCAGTACCATCAACATGAGTTTCCTGTTCGTAAAAGCCATGACCAATGGTAATCCGGACGGGGCGTCCCATGTATTCCTGAGCTATATGTATCAGGAGGCTTATACCAACTCTTCTTATGGATATGGTATGGCGATTGGTACCGTTGTATTTCTCTTCTCCTTTATCCTGGCCGGTATTCTCAATGCGGTCACCAAACGAGAAGAAGTTGAATTTTAAGGGAGGGACGAGAGATGAGCAAAACCCCGAAGGGTGCAATCAAAGAAACATCAAAGTTTGCCAAGGTTCTGATTTATCTGATGTTATCCTTCCTTGCACTGCTAATTATTGTTCCTGTGGCCTGGGTATTTATGGCCTCTATTAAGGAAAACTCTGAATTTTACAGAAGCCCCTGGGCGCTTCCGGCCGGATTCCACTTCCAGAACTTTGTGGACGCATGGCAGAAGGCGAGCATGGGTTCCTATATGCTGAACTCCATTATTGTAACAGCCCTGGCAATTACGCTTCTGATTGTAATTGCGCTTCCGGCCGCTTATGTACTGGCAAGATTTAAGTTCCGCAGCTCAAAGTTCTGGAACGTTATGTTTATGGCAGGACTGTTTATCAATGTAAACTACATTGTAGTGCCGATCTTTTTAATGCTCAGCAATGGAGATACGTATTTAAGAAAGACTATCGGACATCCGTTTTTCTTAAATAACCTGTTCATCCTGGCAGTTGTATATGCAGCAACGGCGCTTCCGTTTACCATTTATCTGCTTTCCGGTTATTTTAAATCCCTTGCAAGAGATTATGAGGAAGCGGCTTATGTAGATGGAGCAAGTTATTTCAGGACAATGGTCCAGGTTATTCTGCCTATGGCAAAACCCAGCATTGTGACGGTTGTACTCTTTAACTTCCTGGCATTCTGGAATGAATACATTATTTCCATGACCATGCTGACCAAGCCGGAATTAAAAACTCTTCCAGTGGGCCTGATGAATCTGATGGCGGCCCAGCGTTCTGCGGTCCAGTACGGTCAGATGTATGCCGGACTGGTAATCGTTATGCTGCCGACTCTGATTTTGTATATGTGCGTCCAGAAGAAACTGACAGAAGGAATGACCCTGGGCGGTCTGAAGGGATAAGGAGGAGCAGAGATGAACGAGAGTACAAAGAAGATTCTTACCGGAATTCTGATAGCAATCGTATTTGTCGTATGTGTGGCGCTGGTCATAGTGGGTCAGCGCAACATTGGTCCGGGAGGGCTGTGTACCATGCTTCTTGGACTGGCAGGACTGATTTTCCTGCTTTGGCTTTACAACAGACAGTATAAGTAAAAAGACATATTTTTAGGAGGGAATGAATTAGATGGAGCAAAAGAAAGGACGGGTAACCATTCCCACAGATTTGGATGTAATTCCGCAGACTTTGGAAATTATGGAGCAGTGGGGAGCAGATGCCATCCGGGACTGTGATGGAACGGATTTTCCGGAAGAACTTTGCAATGTAGACGCAAAGATTTATTCCACATATTATACCACCCGAAAAGACAATAAATGGGCGCTGGAGAACCCGGAAGAAATCCAGCAGATGTATGTAATGACCCCATTTTATACAGCCGATGGGGAAGAACTGAAGATTAAGCTGATGAAGGGCCTGTATCCGGATATGTTAAAGCCTAACACCAGAGATGATATTACCCGCTGGTGGGAAGTTGTAGACCGTACAACCGGACAAGTTGTTCCAACAGCGCGCTGGAGTTACAGCGAAGAAACTGGAGAAGTAACGGTAGCATCAGAAGCATTCCATGACTATACGGTCAGCTTCCTTGCATACATTATGTGGGATCCGGTGCATATGTACAATGCTGTCACCAATGGCTGGAAAGATGTAGAACACCAGATTACTTTTGATGTCCGTCAGCCAAAGACCCATGCGTACACCTTAAAGCGTCTGCGTAAATTTATTGAAGAACATCCATATGTAAACGTACTGCGTTTTACTACATTCTTCCATCAGTTTACGCTGATTTTCGACGAACTGGCCAGAGAAAAGTATGTAGACTGGTACGGATATTCTGCATCTGTCAGTCCATACATTTTAGAGCAGTTTGAAAAAGAAGCAGGATATCCATTCCGTCCGGAATACATCATTGACCAGGGATATTACAACAACCAGTACCGGATTCCAAGCAAAGAATTCCAGGATTTCCAGGCATTCCAGCGTCGGGAAGTTGCAAAAATCGTAAAAGAGATGGTAGACATTACCCACGAATGCGGCAGGGAAGCCATGATGTTCTTAGGTGACCACTGGATCGGAACCGAACCATTTATGGAAGAGTTTAAGACCATGGGCTTAGACGCAGTAGTGGGAAGTGTGGGAAACGGTTCTACCCTTCGTCTGATCAGCGATATTGAAGGTGTAACGTATACAGAGGGCCGTCTGCTTCCATACTTCTTCCCGGATACCTTCCACGAAGGCGGAGATCCGGTAAAAGAAGCAAAGGTTAACTGGGTAACAGCCAGAAGAGCAATTTTAAGAAAGCCTATTGACCGTATTGGATACGGCGGATACTTAAAGCTGGCATTGGAGTTCCCAGACTTTATCGAGTATGTAGACTCTGTCTGCAAGGAATTCAGAACCTTGTACGACAATATGAAGGGCTGCGTACCATACTGCATCAAGAAAGTAGCCGTATTAAATTGCTGGGGCAAGATGAGGGCATGGGGCTGCCATATGGTTCACCACGCTATCTACCACAAGGAAAACTACTTCTACGCTGGCGTTATCGAGGCTCTGTCCGGCGCGCCATTTGATGTGAAGTTTATCAGCTTCCAGGATATTCTGGACAATCCGGCTATTTTAGACGATATTGACGTTATCTTAAACGTAGGCGACGCAGATACTGCCCATACCGGCGGCGACTGGTGGAGCAATCCGGTTATCGTTTCTGCAATCAAGAAATTTGTTTATGAAGGCGGCGGCTTAATCGGAATCGGCGAACCTACCGGCCATCAGGCAAACGGACGGTTCATCCAGTTAGCCAACGTATTTGGTATTGAAAAAGAGACTGGCTTTACTCTTGGATACGACAAGTACAACTGGGATACCCACAGCCACTTTATTACCGAAGACAGCAAGGGAACCATTAATTTTGGCGAAAACCAGAAGAATATGTACGCTCTGGAAGGCGCAGAAGTGCTGGTTGAAACAGGCAAACGTGTCAACCTGGCAGTAAATGAGTTTGGAAAGGGCCGCGCCGTATACATGAGCGGACTTCCATACAGCTTTGAAAACAGCCGTCTGCTGTACCGTTCTATTTTGTGGAGCGCCCATGATGAGGACAACCTGCACAAATGGTTCAGCACCAACTACAATGTAGAAGTTCATGCATATGTAGAAAATGGCAAGTTCTGTGTTGTAAACAATACCTATGAGCCTCAGGAAACCACCGTTTACAGGGGAGACGGAACCAGTTTCCATCTGGATATGAAGGCCAATGAGATTATCTGGTATGAGATTTAAGAGGAAGTTTCCAGAAGCTTCTTCCAGCTGGGATCAGGGAGTTCCGTTGGGAAATGGAAAAACAGGCTGTCTGATATGGGGGCCTTCAAAAGGAATCCGTTTCAGTCTAGACCGGACCGACATCTGGGATCGGACCAGGCTGGAGCAGACTGCTGCTCCGGAATTTACCTACCGCAATCTGGTGCGTCTGGCAAAAGAAAAAAATACAACAGAAATCCGCCGTATTTTCGATGCGCCTTATCAGGAACCGGCGCCGACCAAGCTGCCGTCAGGAACGCTGATTCTGCATTTTCCTGAGAGCGCTTCTGTGGAATACCGACTGGATCTGAAACAGGCGCAGGCAGAGCTGAACGTAAAGGTGAAGGAGCAGACCGTCTGCATCCAGGCAGTCTGCCATGCGGAAAACAAAACCGGCATGATTCGGGTGGGAGCAGTCCCACCCCTTTTTTCTCTGGAGCTGGAACATCCTGCTTTTGGAACACAAGAAGAAAAAAACACCCGAAAATACGATCCGGACCACAGGGAAATTTCCCAGGGCAGTCTGAAAAATCTGCACTACCCCTGTCCGGTAAAAGAGGAACGGATAGTTTCTGATGGAATCCGTATTCTGCGTTATATCCAGCCGGTAACCAGCCAGTTTTCTTATGGCGTGACTGCGGCTGTCCGCGAAGAAGAGAAAGAAACGCTGATCTTTTACCGGATAAGCAGTTCAGACGACGGAGAAAACTGGCTTAAGGAGGCAGAAGCGTTTCTTTGCAGCCAGATAAAAGCCGGCTATGAAGCTTATCAGGCCAGTCACAGGAACTGGTGGAAAAATTTCTGGAAGAAAAGTTCTGTCCATCTTCCGGAAAAGCTGGCAGAAGAACAATGGTATATGACCAACTACCTGTTTGCATCCTGCTCCAGAAAGGGCTGCTTTCCAATGCCTCTCCAGGGGGTATGGACAGCAGATGACGGCTGTCTGCCGCCCTGGAAAGGGGATTATCACAACGATTTAAATACCCAGCTTTCCTATACCCATTTTTTTAAGGCGGGCCATTGGGAAGAGGGAGAAGCGTTCCTGGACTTTTTATGGGAGTTAAGACCTGCGGCCAGGGAGTTTGCAAAGAAATTTTACGGTACAGAAGGAATCTGCCTTCCGGGAGTGATGACCATAGACGGACAGCCTTTAGGGGGCTGGCCTATGTATTCGCTAAGCCCGACCCAGCAGATCTGGCTCTGCCAGTCTTTTGACCTTTATTACTGCTATACAGGGGATCGAAACTTTCTGATAGAGCGGGCCTGGCCTTATTTCCGGGAGACGGCTGTCTGTATAACCAGCCTTCTGGAAGAGGGTGAGGATGGAACATACTGTCTTCCAGTGTCCAGTTCTCCGGAGATACACGACGATGAATCAGAGTCCTGGGTAACGCCCAACAGCAATTACGATCTGGCGCTGCTTCGCTACCTGTATCAGACACTGGCCGAGTATGCCAGAGAACTGGGAGAAGAAAAAGAACTGGAAACGTGGCAGAATATTCTGAAAAAGCTTCCGGATCTGGCAGTAGACGACAGGGGAGTGCTGATGCTGTCTCCAGATGAAATTCTGACAGAATCCCATCGCCACTTGTCCAATGCCCTGGCTATCTGCCCGCTGCATCTGATTGGCTATGACAAGCAGGAAGACCGGAGGATTGTGGATGCAGTGGTATCGGATTATGAGTTTTTAGGCACTGGTATGTGGGTTGGATTTTCCTTTGCCTGGATGTCCCACCTGTATGGAATTCAGGGCAATGGAGAAGGAGCCTGGGACAGACTGCGGATTTTCTGGGAAAGTTTCTGTTCCTCCAATGGTTTTCACCTAAATGGAGATTACAAAAAGCGGGGTTACAGCACCTTCCATTACCGGCCATTTACCCTGGAAGCCAATATGTATGCAGCGGACGCCCTGCAGGAAATGCTTTTGCAGACAGAAAAAGGACGAATAGTCCTGTTCCCTGCCGTACCGGAAGAATGGAAGCAGAAAGGTCTTTCCTTCCAGGACTTTAGGGGCTTTGGAGGACTTTGTGTATCTGCCCGCATGAAAGAAGGAAAAGTAGTTTCCGTTACCCTGACTTCTGCAAAAGACCAGGACGTAACCGTACAGGGCATTTTTGAAACAACAAGGCCAGGGGCGCCGGAAAAAGGCAGCCTGCAGGTGAGGCTGAAAGCAGGAGAAGACTGGACATGGAGCAGTGTATAAGAAATTTGGAAAATAAAAATTAATACAAAAATAAAGAATTTATAGTTTTTTGGAAAGAGGGTAGAATGAAAAATATGAAACCGAAAATCCAGGAAGGGCAAGAGCTTTTTTACATAGAAAACAATCAGATTTACTCTGGTCATGCAACAGATGTTTTGGACACAGGTAAGGGGCAGACATTCAGTATTGATACCATAGGAGCCTGCGAAGGTTTGTGTGTATTTTCCGATACAGTCATTGGGAGTACAGTCTTTTTCAGTCAGATGGAAGCAGAGCAGAGAATTAAAAAATAAAGGAAATGTAAAAAGGCGTTTCTCTCCACATAAATAGTTGTGGAGAGAAACGCCTCAGACTCGTAAAATACCTCGTCAGTGTTCCTGTTACACATTAAAACGGAACAGAATCACATCTCCGTCTTTTACTACATAGTCTTTTCCTTCCAAGCGAACCAGTCCTTTTTCTTTAGCGCCGTTATAGGAGCCGCAGTCCAGCAGATCCTGATAGTTAACTACTTCCGCGCGGATAAATCCTCTTTCAAAGTCAGAGTGAATCTTGCCTGCTGCCTGAGGCGCTTTGGTACCTACTTTAATGGTCCATGCGCGGGTTTCGGTAACACCTGCAGTCAGATAGCTGATAAGGCCCAAAATGCGGTAGCTGGCAGCAATCAGCTTGTCCAGACCAGATTCAGAAAGTCCTAAATCCTCCAGGAACATTTTCTTTTCATCATCGTCTAATTCCGCAATTTCCTGTTCAATCTGCGCACAGATGACAAATACTTCACTGTTGTTTTCGGCAGCAAATTTGCGGACAGAAGCTACGTGTTCGTTGGAATTACCATCATCCGCTACATCGTCTTCGGATACATTTGCGGCGAAAATTACCGGTTTTGCAGTCAGAAGATTTAAAGATGCAATAAAAGCGGCTTCATCATCGTCAGCAGGTTCATAGCTTCTGGCAAGTTTACCGTCCTCCAGATGAGCCTTTAATGCTTTTAATGTCTCTAATTCTTTCGCAAGAGACTTATCATTCATGGCGCTTCTGGCAGTTTTGGAAATGCGGCGATCCAAAACCTCGATATCAGAGAAAATCAATTCCAAGTCAATGGTTTCAATATCTCTTAAGGGCTCAACACTGCCGTCTACGTGGATAACATTGCCGTCTTCAAAACAGCGGACTACGTGGATAATGGCATCTACTTCTCGGATATTGGAAAGAAACTGGTTGCCCAGACCTTCCCCTTTTGATGCGCCTTTTACCAGACCTGCAATGTCTACAAATTCAATGACAGCAGGAGTGATTTTTTCTGAATCATACAAAGCCGCCAACTGCTTTAAGCGAGGATCCGGAACACTTACAACTCCCACATTGGGGTCAATGGTACAGAAAGGATAATTGGCAGACTCTGCTCCGGCCTTGGTGAGAGAATTAAACAGTGTGCTTTTGCCGACGTTTGGCAGTCCTACGATACCTAATTTCATATTTATCTTTACCTGTTCAGAAACCCTGTAATTTTGCGGATTTCTGCCTTTCCTTATATTTTTATTACGCCATTTGCCCTTTAAGTTTTTTTCATAACAGACTCCTTTCACGTTAAAAAAAGAGTCCAACGCAAATATAAAGTATAGCACAAGGACTCCGTTTTTTCAATCTTAACAGACAAATATTTCTATATATTATCAACAGTTCAGTCATGCGAAAATTCCGACAGGAAAAAGTGTTGAAAACTTGTTTTTATAAGAGTTTTCCTGTCTGAATCTTCATAGGGCTGAACCAATGTCATTTAGTTAATTTTATATCCATATGGTTAGATTCCAAAAA
>CAUWCT010000026.1:0-20638 GCA_963557065.1 uncultured Lachnospiraceae bacterium
GGTTCTAATCTATGGCTTAGCACTATTTTTTTAATTCAACTCCGAAAGACCGGTACCATAACTTCATTATACCATACAGGCATTAAAAGCGCCATTTATTTATTTGTTATTTTTCAGAAGCGTGGTATAATAACTCCAAAATGCAGCTATGCCGCGCATATCTGCCGCTGCCTTTGGCAGCTAAAACATTTTGCTATATTTTGCAGAAAGAGGATACACATATGGGAACTTGGAACAGCAGAGGACTTCGGGGGTCTGATCTGGAAGATTTAATTAACCGTACCAATGACAGTTATCGGGAAAAGAAACTGGCGCTGATTCAGAAAGTTCCCACCCCCATTACCCCTATTTCCATTGATAAGGAAAGCCGTCACATTACCCTGGCATATTTTGAACAGAAAAGTACCGTAGACTATATTGGTGCAGTACAGGGGATTCCCGTATGCTTTGATGCCAAAGAATGCAGAGTAAAGACCTTTCCCCTTCAAAATATCCATCCGCACCAGATCGCTTTTATGAAAGAGTTTGAAGAACAGGGGGGGATTTCTTTTATTATCCTGTCCTTTACAGCTCTAAATGAAATTTATTACCTTCCTTTTCAGGAAGTATACCGCTTTTGGAAGCGAATGGAAGAGGGCGGACGCAAGAGTTTTACCTATGATGAGTTGGACAAGTCCTGGCAGATCCGTTCCCACAGAGATATGTTTGTCCATTATCTGGAGCAGATCCAGATGGATTTGGAAAGAAGAGATTGACAGATAAAAGGACCTCTTTTATAATTAGACCAATTTTTATTTCTATAGGAAGGAGCATGTTCTATGTCACCAGTAATTGAAAAATTTTTGCGTTATGTTTCTTATGATACTCAGTCTATGGATGGGCAGCCCCAAATACCCAGCACAGAAAAGCAGAGAGTTTTGGCAGATGTTCTGGCAGAAGAACTGCGGGCTATGGGAGCAAAAGACGTTCAGATAAGCGAGCAGTCCTATGTTTATGCCACGATTCCCGCAACTACAGAGAAAAAGATCCCGGTTTTGGGACTGATTGCCCATATGGATACGTCTCCGGACGCTTCCGGCAAAGACGTAAAGCCGCGTATCATAGAAACCTATGACGGCAGCACCATTGTGTTAAATGAAGAAAAGAATATCCTTTTATCCCCTGGTGATTATCCATCCCTGCATCAATATGTGGGCCAGGATTTAATTGTAACAGATGGAACTACGCTGCTTGGCTCTGATGATAAAGCAGGGGTGGCGGAGATTATGGCTGCGGCAGAATATCTGCTTTCCAATCCCCAGATTCCCCATGGAACCATAAAAATCGGATTTACCCCCGATGAAGAGGTAGGCTGCGGAGCAGACGGCTTTGATGTAGCCGGATTTGGAGCAGATGTGGCCTATACGGTGGACGGCGGAGCGCTGGGAGAACTGGAGTATGAAAACTTTAACGCAGCTTCAGGAAAAGTATTGATTCATGGAAGAGGCGCTCATCCCGGATCTGCCAAAAACACTATGAAAAATGCCAGCCTGATGGCTATGGAATTTCAATCCCTTCTCCCCACAGAGCAAAATCCTATGTATACGGAAGGATATGAAGGATTTTTCCATTTGTGCGACATGAAAGGCGATATGGTAGAAGCCCGTTTGGATTATATTATCCGGGACCATGACAGTGAAAAATTTGAAGAAAAGAAGAAGATCTTTGCTGCTGCTAAAGATTTTTTAAATGCAAAATACGGTGAGGGGACGATTGAAGTAGAAATAAAGGACTCTTACTACAACATGAAAAAGCAGATTGAACCTCATATGTATTTGATTGAGATTGCCCAAAAAGCCATGGAACAAAATGGCATTGCTGCACAGGTTGTTCCAATTCGCGGAGGTACTGATGGGGCCCGTCTTTCCTATATGGGACTTCCCTGTCCCAATATCTGCACCGGGGGAGAAAACTATCATGGTGTCCATGAATATGCCTGCGTTCAGTCCATGGAAAAGATTGTAGAGATTTTAATTGAAATCATAAAGATTTTCGGGAAAATGGAAGTTTAATTGTGATTTTCCCTATCATTTTTTGTGAAATTCTGATACAATGGACAGTGAATATCTTAACAGAAAATTTATATTAAAAAGAACTTTATAAGGGAGATACTTTCATGTTTGATTCAGAATTTTATGAAAATATTTTAAGTAAACTCACTTCCCTTGTTTACATCACAGATGCAGAGACAGATGAGATCATATATGTCAACAATAAGATGAAACAGGCCTTTGGATTAGAACATCCGGAGGGAAACATCTGCTGGAAAACCTTTCAGAATGGAATGAAGGGCCGATGCAGTTTCTGCAAGATTGATGAACTGAAAAAATGTCCGGGCAAAGTGTGTGTCTGGAGGGAAAATAACACCTATAACGGGCGGATTTATCACAATACAGACAGTCTCCAGACCTTTGAGGGACGCCTGTATCACATTCAGACTTCTGTAGACGTTACCGATCAGCTTCAGCTTTCTATGGAAGCGACCATAGATGAACTGACCGGGGTACGCAATCGCCAGTCAGGAAAACGCTATCTGGAAGATATGTTAAAGATGATGGGAGAGCAGGATAAGTTTTCTATTGCACTGTATGATATCAATGGATTAAAGTGGGTAAATGATACATACGGCCATTTAGAAGGAGATAAACTGCTTCGGTTTGTGGCCCGGACGATTCAGGAGAGTCTTGCGGAAGCGGATTTTGTATTCCGTTTAAGCGGTGATGAGTTTATTATTGTATTTGTAAACAAAGATTTAAATGAAGCAGAACAGTGGATGCAGAAACTGATTTCCGATTTAAAAGAAAAAAAGGATGACAGCGGATTTGATTATGATGTCTCCTTCAGCTATGGGTTAGCCAGTATGGCTGGAAGTGATAAACTGACTGTTTCCGATATTCTCTCCATCGCAGATACCCAGATGTATATTAAAAAGCGGGACTACCACATTCTGATGGGGAAAAAGCGGTTTAAGGAAGATCACTTTAAGGTTTCCAAAACTGTTTTTAACACTGTTTCCACGACAGATAAGGATTTTTTGTTTCAGGCCATTGCCTTTAGCATTGAGGACTACCCGTTTATTGGTAATCTTAAGACAGGTGAATTTATGTATTCTCAAAAAATGGTCCGGGATTTTGGTCTTCCGGGCCAGGTCATTCAAAATGCGGCTGCTTTTTGGGGAGAACGGGTTCATCCGGATGATGAGATGATGTTTTTAAGGAGCAATCAGGAAATTGCAGACGGCCGGATTGATTACCACACAATTTTTTACCGGGCCAAAGACATTCATGGGCAATGGGTTCATCTTTTATGCAAGGGCCGGATGATCCGGGATAAATTTGGAAAACCGGAGTTGTTTGCCGGGGTCATACGCAACCTGGATCGAAAAGAGTAAAATCATAACCACCCGTCCAACGGGTGGTTTGCTCTAGGGCTATAAGCCCTTGTTACTAGGCCAGCGTCTCAAGGCGCTGGCTTTCTCTTTTGGCTGTGGGAATTCTGTTTACACTGCCTTCCCACAGCCCCGTTCAAGCCATATTGCTCTTGACTCGTCGCTACCCCTTAAGGGGTATTGTTACTACTTGGCATTAACCCTTAAAAGGGTCTTCATATTCTTTTACACTTAACTTATCCATTGCAATATCATGCTTTTCCTGTTCTTGGATATATTTTTTTATTGTAGCCTCATTTAATCCGACTGTGCTAACATAATATCCTTCTGCCCAGAAATGTCGATTTCCAAATTTATACTTTAAGTTTGCGTGTCTATCGAATATCATAAGCGCACTTTTTCCTTTTAAGTATCCCATAAATGATGATACACTTATCTTTGGTGGAATACTTACCAACATATGGACATGATCTGGCATTAGATGCCCTTCAATAATTTCGACACCTTTATAACTACACAGCTGCTTTATTATCTCTCTGATGTCCTCTTTATATTGATTATAAATTACTTTTCGTCTATACTTTGGAGTGAAGACGATATGATATTTGCACATCCATTTTGTATGTGCGAGTGCATTTTCTTTCTTCGCCATAAATTACCTTTCCTTTCTGCAATATAGCCTGAACAACTCTATTGTAAACGGAAAGGTAATTTTTTTGTATAACAATCGACGCGCACCCGCATAGCGGGTGGTTTATTGTTTCGCCCATCTCCATTTTTCGGATCAGCGAAAAACTCCAATGGGCTCAACAGACTAAAGTCCATAATTTAAAAATCCGCAGAATCAAATCTGACTCTGCGGATTTTTTTTAATTTAACAGCATCATTGCCGTTGGAATCCCCACTGCACAAATCAAAATTAATTCCAGCACTACAAATACAGAAGCATATTTGTAGACATCTTTTCCCTCCAGCCATTCTTGATTTCCATGAAGCATGGCTGCATAAGGAGAGGCAGCCGGAGTAATGCCGGCGCTGGATAATACAAAGATAATCAGAAGCGCTACAAGCGGAGCCGGATTCATTCCGGAAGTGGCACAGAATGCTGCAATTACCGGCTGGAGCAGCATACCAATTACCAGACTGTTGCACAGGTTGGTCAATATAACCGTAATCACCATGAGCATCAGACAGAACGTCACAGAAGACATTCCTTTAAATATTGGCGATAAGATGGCATTCAGAAATGCAGAGATGCCGGTGGATTCATTGGTCAGAACGTTTCCCAGCAAAATTGCGGAAGTGCAGAGGAAGAAGGTAGGCCATGCAAATCTGGACATTACCTTTCCAAAGGGCAGCACAGGTTCCGAACTGTCTTTATTTAAATTTACACAGGCTAAAACAGCTGTATAGCCGATAGCGATTCCATAGCTGTTTTCACTTAAAAATTTGATAAAACCGGTTTTCGGCAAAATGCTGGGAAGAAGCATGGATAAAATATACAGGACAAAAGAAACTGCCATAAATTTCTGGTTGTTGTTTAATGGCGGCAGAGGATTCTTTTTTAGTGTCTCTACATCCAGTTCTTTCAGCTTGCTGACATCCGGGCGGAGAACGTATTTACAGAATAAAATAATTACAATCACAGCCACTACTGCATGGACAACCGCTAACAGCATGTACGCAGCATTATTTACAACTACTTTATTGCCCATATTTTCTGTAATGGTAGAAAAGTTATTAAGCAGCGCCAGACTGTTTCCACTGTAAGGCGGAACAGGGAAACCGAGCATTGCGCCGAATGCAATCAGAATAATCATAATCGTCGGATATTTGTCGCCTTTTTTCATACCAATATCCTCAAAAATATTATAGAGTACCGGCCAGAATAGGAAAATAGGCGAGAAGGCTCCGACAAATGCCGCCATTAACATGGAGCCGAACATCAGCATGGCGGAAAATACCCAGGGGCGTCCGCTGTTGATTTTGAGAGTCAGAAAAAACCGTCCGATATAAGCGGTCAGGTGATTATGTACCAGACAGTTCATAACAATCATTAAGAAGAACATCTGGACAACAACCGGAGAACCAAAGGCGCTCTGGAGCACCTGTCCCATAGGCGCGTAGCTGGAAATTCCCACCATAAAGATAGAAAGCAAACTGGACCATACCGGATCTACGGTAGTCCACAGATACAAGGTTCCGAGAAAAATTCCCAGAATCTCCATACCCACTGGGGTTACATGGGGAAGGGGAATGGGAAGATACGGAAACAGAAACATAATGGCAACTCCGATGACAGAATGAATTGCCCGGCTGCTGACAGGAGAACTTTTCCTATTCATTGATATATACCTCCAAAAACTATTTGATATTATTTTAACAAATTGGTTCTGTGATAAGCCATAGCACAGGCTATGTTTCCGGAAAATATGATAAAAAGATTTATCCTGTTTCCATAGTTGCCTAAACCGGGTATGTGTTGTATAATATGAACGCTTATCATTAATCAAATTGAAATCAGATTCAGAAGGAAAAACAATGAGAAAATTAGCATTAAGTGATGAAATTTTGCTGTCCGTACAGCAGCCGGCCCGTTATATCGGGGGAGAGATAAATTCTGTGATGAAGGACCCGTCCAGCGTGGCAGTCCGGTTTGCCATGTGTTTCCCGGACGTTTATGAAATCGGTATGTCCCATTTGGGGATGCAGATCCTCTATGATTTTTTTAACCGGAGAGAGGATGTTTACTGTGAAAGGGTCTATTCCCCATGGACAGATTTAGACAAAATTATGAGGGAACAGAAGATCCCTCTTTTTTCTCTGGAATCTCAAAGTCCCATTAAAGAGTTTGATTTTCTGGGAATCACTCTGCAATATGAGATGTGCTACACCAATATTTTGCAGATCCTGGATTTAGCCCAGATTCCCCTCCATGCCTGTGACAGAAGTGAACATGACCCAATCGTCATCGGAGGAGGTCCCTGCGCATATAATCCGGAACCTCTGGCAGAATTTTTTGATTTGTTTTATATCGGAGAAGGGGAAACCGTCTATTATGATTTGATAGATGCCTATAAAGAATGTAAGCAATCCGGGAAAAGCCGTCTGGAGTTTTTAGAATCAGCTGCCGGGATTCCCGGTATCTATGTTCCTGCCTTTTATGATGTTTCTTATAAGGAAGATGGGACGATTGCTTCTTTTATGCCGAACAACAGCCATGCAAAAGAGACTATTACAAAAGAAGTAGTAGTAAATCCGGATGACGCCTCTTACATTGAAAAACCGTTGGTGCCGTTTATCAAAGTTACCCAGGACCGGGTAGTTCTGGAAATCATGCGGGGTTGTATCCGGGGCTGCAGATTCTGTCAGGCCGGCAATGTATACCGGCCTTTAAGAGAGCATAGTCTGGAGTATCTGAAAGATTATGCTTATAAGATGTTAAAAAGCACCGGGCACGAAGAGATTTCCTTAAGTTCTTTAAGTTCCAGCGATTATACAAATCTGGAAGGGCTGGTTACCTTTTTGATAGAGGAATTTCATGGAAAGGGAGTCAATATTTCTCTGCCATCCCTGAGAATTGACGCATTTTCTCTGGATGTGATGAGTAAAATCCAGGATGTGAAAAAAAGCAGTCTTACCTTTGCGCCCGAAGCCGGTTCCCAGAGATTACGGGACGTTATCAATAAAGGACTGACGGAAGAGGATATTTTAAACGGAGCGGCAGAGGCATTTCGCGGCGGCTGGAACCGGGTAAAGCTTTACTTTATGTTAGGGCTTCCAACTGAGACAACAGAAGATATAGAGGGGATTGCGCTGTTATCAGAAAAAGTAGCCGAAACCTATTATGACGAAGTTCCAAAGGAAAAACGCCAGGGCAAAGTACAGGTAACGGCCAGTTCCTCTTTCTTTGTTCCAAAACCGTTTACGCCTTTCCAGTGGGCAAAGATGTGCACAAAGGAGGAATTTTTAGAAAGAGCGGCAGTGGTCCGCAATAAATTCCGGGAAATGTTGAATTATAAAAGCCTGCGTTACAACTGGCATGAGGCGGATGTAACTGTCCTGGAGGGAGTTCTGGCACGAGGAGACCGAAAGTGTGCGGCTTTAATTGAAGAAGCCTATAAAAACGGCGCTTTATATGATTCCTGGTCAGAGTGTTTTGACAATGATATCTGGATGAGGGCCTTTGAGAGCTGTGGCCTTTCCATTGATTTTTACACTACCAGGGAACGCACTCTGGATGAAATATTCCCCTGGGACTTTATTGATGCCGGCATTTCCAAAGCATTTTTAAAGAGAGAATGGTTAAATGCCATGAATGAAACCGTTACTCCTAACTGCCGTCAGAAGTGTTCGGCCTGCGGAGCCATGAAATGGAAGGGAGGAGTTTGCTTTGAAAATAAGAATTAAATTCTTCAAACAGGGAGAAATGAAATTTATCGGCCATCTGGATGTAATGCGGTATTTCCAGAAGGCAATCCGCAGGGCAGATGTGGACATCCGTTACAGTGAAGGGTTCAGCCCTCACCAGCTTATGTCTTTTGCCTCTCCGTTAAGCGTGGGTCTGACCAGCAATGGGGAGTATGTGGATATAGACGTCAATTCAACTGGCTCTTCCGAAGAAATGATCCGCCGCATCAATGATTGCTCGGTAGAGGGCATTCAGGTATTAAGCTACAAAAAACTGCCTGAGCAGGCGCCTAACGCCATGTCCATTGTGGCTGCAGCAGACTATACCCTGGGATTTCGTCCGGGATATGAGCCGGCAGATGAGGCCGCCTGGTTTCATGCGTTTGCAGAGTTTTTAAAATCTCCGTCCATCCCCATTACGAAAAAAACAAAAAAAGGGGAAAAAGAGTTGGATTTGGCTTCTCTGATTTATGAAGTGAAATTGTGTTCCTGCCCGCTTTTAGAAGACAAACCGGGTATTTTCCTGAAACTTTCTGCCGGGAGCGCTGCCAATATTAAGCCGGAACTGGTACTGGACGCTTATTATCATTCTCTGGGAAAAGAACGGCCGGAGTTTGCCTTTTTCATTCAAAGAGAAGATGTGTATGCGGCAGACTATGATGAACATGGATGTGTTCATTTTATCTCCCTGGATGAAATAGGTGAAACCATTGAATGAGAACTACATCAGTACAGAGACTGCTGCAAAACTGATTATTACAGAGTATAAAGACAAAATTGCTTCTGTGCTGATGGAAAACAGCCGCCCGGTCCAGATTTCCATGGAACCTGATAATCAGGAATCTATACTTGGCAATATCTATATTGGGCGGGTTCAAAACATTGTAAAAAACATTAACGCCGCATTTGTAGAAATTGCTCCGGGACAGGTTTGCTATTACAGTCTGTCAGAAAACCGTCTTCACTGGTTTGGAAATATTCCTGAAAACCGCCCGCTGCGCATTGGCGATGAGATTATGGTTCAGGTAGAAAAAGATGGAATCAAGACAAAATCGCCTATGCTGACGTCCAACATCAGTTTAAGCGGAAAATACTGCGTTTTGACGTCCCTTCATTCCCAAATCAGTTTCTCCAGTAAGATTCGCAGCCCTTTGTGGAAGGAAACTCTGAAAAGCCATCTGGAATCAGAGCGAACCGGAGAATGGGGGGGCATTATCCGCACCAATGCAAAATCGGCAGAGGAAGAAGCAATTCTGGCTGAATTTAAAACATTATCCGGGCAATTCAAAAAAATACTGGAGGAACGGAAATTTCGGACCTGCTACAGTCTGCTTTACCAGGCTTTTCCTGCATATCTGAATGAGGTAAGAAATGCCTATTCGGTATCTTTAAAAGAAATTGTAACAGACAAAAAGCCTTTATATGATGAAATTTTTTCCTATCTTTCTGTCTATCAGCCGGAAGATTTGGGAAAGCTGAAGTTTTATGAAGACCCATTGCTGTCTCTGTCCTCTCTGTACAGTCTGCAGACTGTATTTTCCCAGGCCGTTCAGCCAAGAGTGTGGTTAAAATCCGGCGGTTATCTTGTAATCGAACCGACAGAAGCCATGACGGTGATTGATGTGAACACAGGTAAATTTTCCGGCAAAAAAAATATGCGGGAAACCCTGTTAAAGATTAATCTGGAAGCGGCAGAAGCGGTTGCACGGGAGCTGCGGCTCCGCAATTTATCCGGAATTATTGTTGTGGACTTTATAGACATGGAAACAGACGAGGATAAGGAAACTCTAATGGAACACCTGCGTCTGGCAGTTCAAAAAGATCCCATTAAAACAACGGTTGTAGATATGACCCGGCTTAACTTAGTTGAGATTACCCGCAAAAAAGTAAGGCCGTCCCTCTATCAGCAGATCCGGGTAACCGTCTAGCTGAACGATTACTTAATCTGGAGGCAGTTAAAAAAGCAGTTGACAGATAAGGAAAAGAATGCTATATTGTTAAAGTATGCCGCACAATGAGGTTATAAGGACACAGATACAGAATGTGTTCTGTGGACACCACAGTTGGCGAGTAATGATAAATAGGAGGTGCCTTTCATGTACGCGATTATTGCAACAGGTGGAAAGCAGTACAAAGTAGCTGAAGGCGATATCATTAAGGTAGAAAAGCTTGGCGTAGACGCTGGCGAGACCGTAACTTTCGATCAGGTACTGGCTGTGAATAATGGTGAGTTGACCATTGGATGCCCAACCGTAGCAGGCGCAACTGTTACCGCTACCGTAGAAAAAGAAGGTAAGGGCAAGAAAGTTATCGTTTACAAGTATAAGAGAAAGACTGGCTATCATAAGAAAAACGGCCACAGACAGCTCTATACTCAGGTTAAGATTGAAAAGATCAATGCTTAATTAACACCATGATTCAGGTAACGGTATTTACAAAAAAATGTACTGGGACTGTTTCTGAATATGAATATTTGGGAGTGAAGTTATTGGGACATGCCGGTTTTGATGACAGCGGCAGAGATATTCTCTGCGCGGCAGTATCAGCGCTGGTGCTCAATACCGTAAATTCCATCGATGTATTCACAGAAGACAGTTTTAAGACAGAGCAGGATGAAGAAAGCGGATATTTATCATTTTGTCTTTCTTCCAATATCAGTCCGGAATCAAAACTCCTTTTAAACTCCTTAGTTCTGGGACTTCAGAATATTGAGGAGGAGTATGGGAGAGCATATATTCATATCCGATTCAAGGAGGTGTAGACACATGTTAAAGATGAACCTTCAGTTTTTTGCTCATAAGAAAGGTGTAGGCTCTACTAAAAACGGCAGAGATTCCGAGTCCAAGAGACTTGGCGCCAAGAGAGCAGATGGACAGTTCGTTTTAGCTGGCAACATTCTGTACAGACAGCGTGGAACCAAGATCCATCCAGGCAACAACGTAGGACGTGGCGGCGATGATACTTTATTCGCTTTAGTTGACGGCGTTGTTAAATTTGAAAGAAAGGGCAGAGACAAGAAGCAGGTTTCTGTTTACCCAAGAGCAATCAACGAATAATTACGAAGGCTTCATACTTTCAGAGGTATGGAGCCTTTCTTTCGCTATCACTATTTATCTGGAAATTCCAGATAAGGCAGCGATTTCCGTTAAGAAAGGAATATTCAATTTATGTTTGCCGACAGCGCAAAAGTATTTATTAAATCAGGAAAAGGCGGAGATGGCCATGTCAGTTTCCGCCGGGAACTTTATGTAGCAAACGGCGGTCCGGACGGAGGAGACGGCGGACGGGGCGGCGATATTATTTTTGAAGTAGACGACGGTTTAAATACTCTGACGGATTTCCGCCATGTCAGAAAATATGTAGCCGGAAGCGGAGAAGAGGGCGGCAAGCGCCGATGTCATGGGGCAGATGGGAAGGATCTGATTATCAAAGTTCCGGAAGGAACCATTATCAAGGATTTTGAATCTGGCAAGGTAATTGCAGATATGTCTGGAGAAAACCGGCGTGAAATCATTTTAAAAGGCGGAAAAGGCGGACTTGGAAATATGCACTTTGCCACATCTACCATGCAGGTTCCCAAATATGCCCAGCCTGGACAGCCTGCTCAGGAACTGTGGGTTTTACTGGAGTTAAAGGTAATTGCAGACGTAGGCCTGGTAGGATTTCCTAACGTAGGAAAATCCACCCTGCTGTCCAGAGTCAGCAACGCCCGCCCCAAAATTGCAAATTACCATTTTACAACCTTAAATCCTCATCTGGGCGTTGTAGACCTGGGAGAGGGCGCAGGGTTTGTAATGGCAGATATTCCAGGACTGATTGAAGGAGCTTCTGAGGGAATTGGCTTGGGGCATTCCTTTTTAAAGCATATTGAGCGTACAAAGGTGCTGATCCATGTAGTAGACTCCGCTTCTACAGAAGGAAGAGATCCGGTTGCAGATATTCGTGCAATCAACAAAGAACTGGAAGCCTATAATCCGGAACTTTTATCACGTCCCCAGGTAATCGCGGCAAATAAAATTGACGCTATCTATGAGGACGGAGAAGAAAATCCAGTGGATCGCCTGCGCAGGGAATTTGAACCGGACGGCATTCAGGTATATCCTATTTCCGCAGTCAGCGGGCAGGGAGTAAAAGAACTTCTTTATCACGTCAATGAACTGCTGAAAACTGTTGACAGAAAGCCAGTCATATTTGAAAAAGAATTTGACATGAGTATGAAAGCGGTTGAAAATCTGCCCTATACGGTAGAAAAAGAAAAAGAAGGCATCTATGTCGTTGAGGGACCCAAGATTGATAAGATGCTTGGCTATACCAATCTGGATTCTGAAAAAGGATTCGAGTTCTTCCAGAAATTCTTAAAAAATACGGGGATTTTAGAGGATCTGGAAAAAGCAGGAATTGAAGAAGGCGATACAGTCCGCATGTATGGTCTGGAATTTGATTATTATAAGTAATACACAATGATACGGCCTGTTTTGGGCCTGGAGGAAATAAATGACAAGCAAACAAAGAGCCTATTTAAAAGGTCTGGCTATGGATATGGACTCTATTTTTCAGATTGGAAAATCCAGCCTTACGCCTGAAGTAACCCAGGCAGTGGAGGAAGCATTAGAAGCCAGGGAATTAATTAAAATCACCTTATTAAAAAACTGTCTGGATGATATTCATGCTGTGGCACAGACCCTTGCTGAGAGAACTCATTCTGAAGTAGTTCAGGTAATCGGGCGTAAAATTGTATTATACAAGCCTGCAAAGGATGAAAAAAAGAGAAAGATCGTCCTTTCATAGGAGGGAATTGCTATGTCCAAAATCGGAATCATGGGCGGAACCTTCGACCCCATCCACAACGGACATCTTAGGCTGGCAGAGCAGGCTTACCATCAGTATCATCTGGATGCTGTCTGGTTTATGCCTTCCGGCCAGCCGCCTCACAAAAAAGATCATAAAGTAACCGATGCGGATATACGCTGTAAAATGGTTCAAATCGCCATTGCGGAATATCCGTATTTTTGCTGTTCTGATTTTGAAGTGAAACGTTGCGGCAATACGTATACAGCTCAGACATTGGCACTTCTAAAAGAAAAATATCCGGAACACAGATTTTATTTTATTGTGGGTGCAGATTCTTTATATGAAATCGAAAGCTGGTACCATCCGGAGCTGGTAATGAAGGAAACCACATTTTTGGCAGCAGGCAGAGCCTATCCCAAGGCTGCCAGGCCCATAGAAGAGCAGATTCTTTATCTGGAACAGACTTACAAAGCAGACATCCGGCATCTAAACTGCGAAGAAATCTCTATTTCTTCAGAAGAGATCCGAAAACTTGCAGCCAGAGGTCATTCTATCACATCTTTAATACCGCCAAAAGTTGAGGATTATATCCGAATGCACCAGCTTTATAAACGATAAAAAGGAGGCAGACCTATGAGTAATTCTCCAAGTCAGATTGCTGTGTTCAGAAAAAAATTGAAAAAGAAACTTTCACCTGTTCGTTATGAGCATTCCCTGTCTGTATCCTATACCTGTATGTGCCTGGCAATGCGCTATGGTTGTGATATAGATAAGGCTGAATTAGCCGGCCTTTTGCATGACTGCGGAAAGAGGTTTTCTGATGAGGTAATTCTAAAAAAATGTGAAAAAAATCATATTCCGCTGACAGATGCACAAAGAAAGGCAACATCTGTGCTCCATGCCGATTATGGCGCCTGGCTGGCCAAAAATAAATTTGAAATACAGGATGAAGAGATTTTAAATGCCATTTTATATCACACTACGGGAAGACCGGAAATGACTTTGCTGGAAAAGATTTTGTACGTGGCAGATTTTATTGAGCCGCGGCGCAGCAAGGCTCCCAACCTGTCCAAATTCCGTCAACTGGCATTTGAGGATTTAGATGAAACGATTTATCTGATTTTAGAGGGAACGTTAAACTATTTATCTGAAAAAGGCGGGTTTATTCACCCGGCTACCCTGCAGACATATGAATATTATAAAGAGCAACGAAAAAAATAACCGGAAAGAGAGGATTTTGAATGGATCAATCAAAGGAAATGGTTCGTCTGGCAGTCCAGGCTTTACAGGATAAAAAAGGCGAAGATGTAAAAATTATTGATATACGGGACGTTTCTGTATTGGCAGATTATTTTATAATTGCAAGCGGCGGCAACCCAAACCAGGTACAGGCAATGGCTGACAATGTAGAAGAGATGCTGGGAAAAGCAGGATATGTATCCGGACAGATAGAAGGATATGATTCTGCAAACTGGATTCTGATGGATTATAAAGATATCATAGTCCATGTATTCTGCCGCGAAGATCGGCTGTTCTATGATTTAGAGCGGATTTGGAGAGATGGGAAAACGGTGATTGATGTCAATGATTTATAATAACTGCTGTCTTTGATGCTGCATATAAAAGAAAGAATATCTGCACTGCCTGACCCCTAGAAGAGGTCAGGCACTTTTTAATATGACAGGGAATACGAAGATGCAATAAGTTTACATAAAATAATTATGTAGATTAAAATTTTCGGTAACAAATCACTGCATAATACGAAGTAATCCAATCACTTTCCCAAGTATCTGGATGTTATTGCAGATAATAGGTTCCATAAAGTCATTTTCCGGCTGCAGACGGTAATGATCCCCCTCTTTATAAAAACGCTTTACTGTAGCTGAATCATCCAGAAGGGCCACTACAATATCGCCATTTTCTGCATTGGGCTGACTGGAAACAATAATCTGATCTCCATCAAAAATTCCTGCATTAATCATGCTTTCCCCTTTTACGCGAAGCATAAAGGTTTCTGCATTTGGCAGAACCTCTGCAGGAATAGGAAAGTAATTTTCAATATTTTCCTGGGCCAGCAAAGGCTGTCCGGCAGCGATGGAGCCAATAAGGGGAACATTGACAACTTCACGTCTTGTAAGATTAAAACAGTCATCTAAAATCTCAATCGTCCTGGGCTTTGTGGGATCTCTGCGAATGTATCCGTTTTCCTCAAGCGTCTCCAGATGAGAGTGAACAGAAGAGGTAGATTTTAAGTGAACGGCTTCGCAAATCTCTCGGACTGCAGGCGGATACCCTTTTTTTAAAATCGTTTCTTTGATATATTCTAAAATTTCCTGCTGCTTTGCAGTAATTTTTCCATTTGCCATAGATAGTTCCTCCTAAACAGTTTCGGTTTATTATATACTATCACACTTAAACGAAAAACGCAAACATTTGTTTGGATTTTTACGAAAAAGCATTGACAAACATATGTTCCTGTAGTATAGTAAAACCATCAAAGAACACATGTTCACAAACATTCGTTTGTTTACGTACAAAGGGAGAGCAGTATGAATACACATTTAAAAAAATTATTATTATGGACTGCAATTTTTCTGGTTGGAGTGAATCTGCTGGGATCAGTCAAGTTGAATATTTTTGCAAAGGAGCCCGATTTTCCCGCATATACCCGCTATTACAAAAGTATTATGATTTCTGAGGGGGACAGCCTGTGGAAAATTGCCGGACAGTATTGTCCGGACGGAGCAGTCAGCGAAGCAGATTATGTAAATGAGTTAAAGCAAATCAATGGACTAAAAGATGATACCATCCATTCCGGATGTTATCTCACCATTATCTGTTATGAGGAGACACCGGTTACTGAGAATTAAACTGCTTTTTAAAGTTTATTTCCCGTCATCTGAAAAGACATCATCCGAATCCGGTTCATTTAAGTCTGTTCCGACAGTATGCTCGCCGCTGTAAAATTCTTTTCCAACTACATTTCGTTTATTACGGGATTCCTCCACAAGCTGTGAGATCATCTGGCGGATTTCTCTGGGCTTTGCAATGTTTTCCAGACGAATTTCCGGTGTTTTATCTGCCTTTGCAGCAATGATTAGAGTTCCTGTGCCAAACAATTTTCCGGCCAGGGTCTGTTCCATTGTAATGTCTACAATACGGTATAAAAGCGTTTCATCTACCACAGTTTTTAATAAGCCTTTTTCAATTATCAGCCTGTCGTTCATTATATAATATTTTGTAAATGTCCATGGAAACCAAAGGAAGTGTTTCCGATCTTTCCAAGATACCTGATTGTTATTATTTGCAGCTGCAGTCATTGTAAAATCCTCCTATTATTAAAATTCTTTTCGCAGTTTTACTGCATTTCTGGCACTTCTTCGGCGTTCATCTTCCAGAGCAGCATAGTGCTTTTTCGTAGTATTAACGTCGCTGTGTCCCAGTACATCCGCTACCAGATAAATATCACCGGTTTCGCGGTAAAGATTTGTTCCATATGTGCTTCGCAGCTTATGGGGAGTTATCTTTTTGTTGGGAGTTACGGTACGGGAATATTTTTTAACCAGATTTTCCACGCTTCGGACAGTCAGACGTTTTTTTTGAAGAGAAAGGAAGAGAGCATCTTCATGGCCTTCTTCTGGTATGATTTTTTTGCGCTCCTCCAGATAATCTAAAAGGGCGTCCTCGACCTCACGTCCAAAATAGACTGTAACCTCTTTCCCACCTTTTCTGTGGATTTGAATGCCTCCATTTTTCCAGTCAATATCTCTTAGATTTAATCCTACACATTCTGAAACACGTATGCCGGTACCCAGCATCAGGGATAGTAAAGCCAAATCCCGGACTTTTGTCTTTTCGTGATAGGCTTTCTGCTTTGCAGTCAACTGATCGCCGCTTTCCACCTCATCTAAAAGCAGGGCAACTTCATCAATATCTAACCGGATAATTTCCTTTTCATGAAGTTTCGGGAGCTGGACCAGAGCAGCAGGATTACTTTTTAGCTTTTCGGTTCGATAAAAATAGTTATAAAAACTTTTCAGAGAAGAAATTTTCCGCATAATTCCCCGCTCTCGGTTCACCACCTCCTGCCCATTGGCATTAAACCGATACTTTAAATATTCCATGTATTCCTCGATATCTGTTACTGTGATTTTTTCCAGATCTTCTAAGCGTATTTCCTGGATATCTTTAGAATGAAAATAGGGATTTTCTTCCTGCAAAAAGTGAAAAAATACAGTCAAATCGTAAGCATAGGCAATTCTGGTGCGGGAAGAAGTTCTGGGCTCAATCCCACGAAAAAATTCCGGACAGAACAGCGGGAGAGCGCTGATTAATTCCCGAAGATGTTTTATATTTTCAATATCTTTTTGTTCATGATAGGAAAGATTACCCATTTTGTCACCTCTTTTTCCAGCTGTCTAAATTTCCTTCTAAGATAGCATGAAACATTCTGTCTTTAGCACCTGGATTTTCCCTTTCTAATTGCCTTATCAGCTGTTTGGCATATGCTCGTTTGGTGTGCCCATCTACCGGACATGGATTTTTACATACCGGAAGTTGATATTTGTGCTGAAAACCGATTACCTCTGCCTCTGAAACATAAATCATAGGCCGGATTACGGATAAATCCATACGATCTAGATATGTATTAGGGGAAAATGTATGGAAGCGGCCCTCGTATAACAAAGAAAGCAGCATGGTTTCGATTACATCATCTTTGTGATGTGCGTATGCAATTTTATTGCATCCCAGCGCTTTTGCTTTTGTATTCAGCGCACCTTTTCGCATTTTGGCACACAGCGAGCAGGGATTTGACTCCTTGCGCACATCAAAAAGAACAGTCCCTATATCTGTGGATACGATGGAATACGGTACATCCAATTGCCCGCAAAGCTGCTGTACGGGATCCAGATTCAAGTTTCCAAGACCTAAATCCACTGTAATTCCAACAATTGAAAATTTTTTTGGATAAAACTGCATAAAACGGTGCAAGGCATGCAAGAGAGTAATGCTGTCTTTTCCTCCGGATATACCGACCGCAATGCGGTCGCCGTCTTCAATCATAGAATATGTATCAACGGCCTGCCGGGTCAAACTTAAAAGGCGTTGCAATTTCATAAAACCAGAGTCCTTTCTAAATAGCTTGTATTTTATTATAACACGAAATAGCTGTTTGTTAAATTCTCTTTTTTAGTATAATGATCGGATGAAAAGCACTACAAATATATTAAAAATCACCATGATTCATACAACTTTAATAAAAATATGTATTAAATTGTTTGACTTTACATTCATAATGCTATATTGTAAATTATATAAAAGCTGTTTGTTATAAAAATAGTACAAAAAAGGAGACGAGTAGTATGAAAAAACGTTTAGTTACATTATCGATAGCAGTAGTTACTGCAGCCAGCCTTCTTGCAGGATGCGGAGAAGGAAAAAAAGAGAGTTGGAAAGTAACCTGTCCCTGGGCTCCTTCAGGAGTTGCCGCAATGGTAAGCCAGAAAACAGCGGAAAAATCTTCTGTGCTTTCTGACAACATTACTTTAGTCGCCGAAGCTGTAAAAGGAGATGCTGCAACAGTAAATACCTGGGTAGCAAATACAAAGGCAAATGACAAAGAACTTGTTTTTGTTGGTGAGGGTCTTCTCTCCATTACCTCGATTTTGGATCCAGCCAAAATGCAGTTTGACTACAATAATTTCGCATATGTTGAAAATTTGTATTCTTCTATTTTTGTACTCTCTGCAGATGCTGCACTGAATATTAAAAGTATTGCAGATTTAGAAACTTATGCTGCTAACAGTGGAGAAATCAGCGTTGCTGTAAACGGGGCAACCAGTTCTGAGGCATTTCTTGCAGCTGCATTATTCGGCTCTATGGGCGCTGGAGAAAATTTAAAACTGGTAGCCTATACTTCTGCAGCAGAAGCTGCACAGGCAGTTGCGAAGGGAGAAACAGATTTTGCTGTTTCGCATCAGTCTCAGATTTTAGAGACTTATCAGCAGGGTGGTGTGTCCATTGTCTGTGCATTCGATGAACAAGCAATTGAAAATGGTCCCTTTGCTGGAGTTGAAGGTGTCGGAGAATACGGATATCCTTATTTCAGAAACCGCTGTTTTGTTATGGCTGCTGCCGGAACTGACGAAGCAAAGATTGCTGAATTAAAGGAACTGTATGATAAGATTCTTGCAGATGAAGAAGTAGTAACCTGGCTTCAGGATACTATGCTGCTGGAAGTAGATACCATGTCTGCTGAAGATGTGGAAACTCATATTGAAAACGTAAAGAGCATTGTAAACGAATATAAAGATATCGTTACTGGCTAACTCTATATATTATACCATGTGTAATTAACCCAGGAGGGCAGCACCGGAGCACTATATTTTGTCAATCTTCCTATATCCTCAATGCAAATATGGTGCAAGGGTTCTGTCCCTTGTTTCACTCATAAAACAGGAGGTATCTTTTTATGGCTAAGATGGTTGAAAATTTCAACTCCCGCATGGATGCCATTGGTGAAAAACTAAAAGACAGAAAGATAAAAGTTCCAATTGATTTAACGGCAGGTATTGTTTCTTTTCTAATTGCTGCCGTAATCATGATTATCATGCCGAGTCAGGTCGCTGTAGCAGATAATGATGTGATTAACGGCAGAGCATTTCCCACTCTTTTGATGTGGGTTATGCTGCTTTGCAGCAGTATTTTGATTATTCAGGAAATTGTTAAAATTATTAAAAAAAGACCTTTAGAATATAAATATATCAATATTTTGACGGAAGTAAAGGCGTTGGTTATTTTCAGTATTCTTCTCGGCTCCTTTTTACTCAGCAAATGGACCGGATTGTTCGTAATTGGTGCAATTTTTTGCAGTCTGGGCTTTCTTTTGTATTTTCGATGCAAAAAACCAGCTTATTATGCCATTACGCTTACATTGGCCATTCTGATTTGGGCTGCCTTTTGCTTTGTCCTGAATGTGGATTTCTGATACAGAAAGACTAACTATTAAAAGTCAAGTCTAAAATGAAAGTTTTTTGAATGAATTGCAGAAATGCATTTCAGATATATTTGAACCTTGAAAACTGCATGACAAACAGAGTGTCATTGCTGGCACTCTAAAAGGAGATATTTACAGAAAAAAAGTTAAGCTGTTGGCAGATATGCTTTTCTGGATTTCTCCATTGCAAAAATCAATCGCACAAGCTTCTTAGCGGCATGGGATATGGCAACATTATAATGCTTGCCTTCCGAGCGTTTCTTTGCAAGATATGAACCGAAAGATTCATCCCAGTGACAGACATACTTTGTAGCGTTGTAAAGAGCATACCGGAGATATCTGGAACCACGTTTCTCCATGTGGGAATAACAGTTGTCTAACTGCCCGGATTGATAAGTGGAGGGAGACATTCCTGCATATGCGAGTATCTTATCGGCGGAATCAAAACGAGAGAAATCCCCAATCTCAGCAAGGATCATTGCGCCCATCCGGTAACTGATACCGGGAATGGTAAGGATTGGCGACTGGATCTCTTCATCCATGATCTGTTTGATGGCTGCTTCAATCTCATCAATCTCAACCGTTAATTCCCGAATAAGTTTTATGGTGTGCTTTAGTTCCAAAGACTTGGCAGGCATATGAGAACCGATAGAACTTCTTGCAGCGTCACGAAACATAATCGCAGTATCTTTTCCATATCTGCCTTTCGAACTCTCAGAGAGTAGGTTGGAAAGCCTTGTGAGATGTGCATTTGCAACAGCATCTGCACTTGGAAATTCACAAAGCATAGCATAGACGGATGCCATATGAAGCGTAGGAACGAGTTTTTCCAGTTCCGGGAAAAGAATACACACAAGTCTTGAAACAGAACTTTTCAGCTTTGCCCGTTCTTTGACTTTATCGAAACGGTAACGAGTGAGTGACTTTAGCTCTTCATTGTGGTAAGATGTGTCTGAGCAGGACTTTAAGTTCACGTCAGACATCATCATAGTGGCAATGGTACGGGAATCAAC
>CAUWCT010000027.1:0-20249 GCA_963557065.1 uncultured Lachnospiraceae bacterium
GGCATCCTCTGCTTTTTGACGGGGGATATGACGGCTTTTATCGCCCTGGCTGCTACTTTAGTCATAGGGCTTGGTCTTGCCGGTATTCTGTATCATATCTATAAATCGAAGCAAAGACGGATGGAGAAGTATAATCCCCTATCCCCTACATTGCGCTGGATGAATGCCGCAGGGTCGATCCTGATTGCAGCAAGTCAACATACAAATTTTCATCTACTGGCTGGCTGGCGGTACAATAACGAATTTGACCGGGAAAGTATTAAAACAATGCTGTGGGATTATTGGGGCATTCAAGGACATGAGACAGCTATAAAGGAAATGCGCAGCCTGATCGACGAGGGAATGCGCGCCAGCTATCGGAGGAAAATGGAACTCTTGTCGCATAAATATAAGGATGATACAGAAGTCCAGCTCGTTGAGGAGGCCCGCAAAACCAATCCGAAAGCCGATGAGGACAGCTATCTGCCGAAAATGCTGACAGCATGGCGGCGTTATGGGGAAAATGCCCTGTTAGGCTGGGATATGGGACGCTGCGCATATATCACGCAATGTTGCTATCTGGCAGGCTACATCAATATGCAGGAAATGTTGGATTTGTGTGTAGATGCCGGGACAAAGGCGCAGGCTTTTTTTCAGAACTGGGAAGAAATGATGGAGAGCTATCTGCTGGGCGGACAATTTTGGAAGCATGAGGATCAAAGCAATCCAAACTCCATGACGGCAGAACGCTGGAAGTTATATGAACAGCTCTGGCAAGGAAGAAAACCCTTCCAGAGTTCTCCATACCTCGCTGTCCCGTTCGACCAGCCCCTCTCAAAAGAGGTTATCACCAATGAATACGGTATTCTGCCAGAATACCAGAAATATTATAATTATGGATAGATAGCCTCTGATACAGAGTAGGCATTGACAAAAGTACTTACACCGAGGGCCTTACAACCGAACACCGACACCCTGACCGCTCACCGGGAGCACCCCGGAAGACGGTCATTTTTTTACCCATTTTCAGTAAAGGGGGGCAATACCATGACAAAAAAGCACAGCGAAGAATGCCAGTTTACAAAGCCACAAACCTCCACCTCTTTTTCAGAAAATGCAAAGGAAATCGATTAGAGGCTTATCGATTTATTGATGAATATAAGGATTTCTTTGGGCTGTGCTGGTTATTAAAGCGTTTCCATATTTACCCCAAATCTCTTTTTATCTCACCATACATTGTTTTTCTTCGATATTTTGGAATAAACACAATATGGTACATACAATTCCATCGGGTATGTTGTATACTTTGATTATCCATTTGGATACCTCCTATGCTTTTGATATGGCTTGCGAAACCAATATCATTATAGCAGGGGATATAAATACTTTTTCATTATATAAAGACAGGGCTATAAAAGTACTCCTACTTACGTTGACAAAGGGGCGGCTCGTATTGACGCGGAGACGACGGTTAAACTTGCAGGAAACAGATTAAAACGCTTTAAAATCATACCGATAGGGGATCGGAGCTTTTGCGCCATAGATTTTTTCGTATAATTCGCTCCACAGCTGGGAGATCGAGTCTTCGCCTTCGCGGATATCGTCAATGACAAGTCCTCCGTCCTGTTCCAGACTTTCATAAGCTTTCTCATATGCTCCAAGTTCTTTTAACGCAGAAATATAATAAAACTTTAATTTTCCTACCTTTTGTATATCCGGGCTTTGTTTCTCAAAAAAATCGACAATTTCTGCATATGCCTTGTCAAGATACAAAATTTTCAGCATTTCTTTTAAATAGGAGATATGCTTCGATTCTATTTTTAACCCCCAGGCAGCCCACGCCGCCGACTCTTCATAATCTCCTGTCAGCAGGCAGATACTTGCCAGGCCATGGCAGGACCATGGATTATTCTCCATATTCCAGGACTGTTCTAAGAATGTCTTTGCCCTTTCATATTCTCCGCCAACACAGAAGCCGATCCCGGTGTGGTAATAGGCATACCAGTTTTCTTTGTTGGAAGACTCCAAAGTGTCCAGGAGAAATCCCAGATTTTCGCCGTCTATGAGAAATTCATCCGGTACGTCCAATGCTGATGGCTGATGCAAAACGCCTGTGTCAAAAAATCTCTGCCACTGCTTCAGGGACTCCGATGCCATCACAAATTCCAGATGCTTGGTCCACTTTCCCCGCTCCTGCATTGCCCCGTAACCGCTTCCCGCCATCACCAGCTTTGCCGGACTTTTTGCCATCTCTTTGGTTTCTGCCAGCAGATTTTCCATATTCTGTGAACGGCAGGAGTTTTCCAGCATACCGGTAATTTCTGCCTCCCTCTCCTCGCAAAGCAAACGATCCCCTGCCAGCTTTACGGGGCCGTACTGCTCCATCCATTCCCAGGCAGTATGAGGCGCCATGGGGATACACCCATACTGGGTCTTTCCCAGTCCTGCCTGAATCTCTGCATATCTTCCTGCCTGCTCTGTCAAAAATTCCTGCCAGTGATCCGAGGCCTGTCCATTGCCCCAGGAAAACAGCTTCCTGCTTCTCAATCTCCCGGTGGATACGTGCAAAAGCCCGTACCCCTCCTGATTCAGATTGGCGATATACTTCGGCATATCGTCAGGAATGTCAAAAAAGTAATCTGCGGATTTGGGAATCTTCTTGTAATCCGTAATATCAATTCCGTTTACCACAGGAACGTCCACCTTGAAAACAGCTCCATCTGCACAAGTAAATGCCTTTTTTGCCGGAACGGTGATCCGCCCTCCCTCGTATTCCGGGACTGCCATGTTGCTCCACCAATACATGGGAATCACTTCACTGCTTTCATTGACCACCCTCATCCTGCAGTTTAAAACCCGATCTTCCTCTTCCAACCAGAAATCCATCTGATACGGCACCTTTCTGATGCGCTCATATTCATACATGCGCAGAACCGGAGCATTCGTCCTGGTTTTTGTCACTGCCGTATATAGAGGGGCTGTCGTGTAGGGATTGTGTCCAATCACACCTATATTCCACTCCACACCGCCGCTGAACCATGCGTTTCGCACTGCCAGATTGCTAAACCGCAGTACATCATTGGTATAAAGCAGATTTTCCCCGGTCTCCTTATCCCACAATTCCCAAAGCCTTCCACCGTACTCCAGAAGAAATACGGCTTTTAAATACCGGTTTTCCAGGATGGCAATTTTCACTTCTTTTTCTTTTAATTCTCTTGTGTAGCTATTGTACTGCCGATAGGGATAGGCATTTTTCCTGCGCCCGTACCCTTCAAAAATCTCATCCTCTTCATCCAGACGAAACTCCAGATGATTCTGAAGAATGTGCTCTCCCAGCAAATCCGGTACACAGGCTTCCTCCCCCAAATCAGCAGCCATCATTGTTTTTGTCTCAAATCTCAGTTCCGACATTGTTCTTCTCCTTGTAATTCGTCCTCTCTATTGGTAAATCGGGTATTTCTCACAGATCTTGGTGACCTCGCCTCGGATATAATCCGCTTTTCTTTCAAAATCAGTGGCGGCCAGCCAGATGCACTCTGCAATCTTGTCCATATCTTCCTCAACCAGCCCTCTGGAGGTAATGGCAGGCGTTCCCACCCGCACGCCGGAAGTCACAAAAGGACTTCTTGGATCATTGGGGACTGCATTTTTATTGAGGGTAATGTACACCTCGTCACAGCGATTTTGCAGTTCCTTTCCAGTCACTTCCATGCCCCGCAGATCGATTAACATCAAGTGGTTGTCCGTACCGCCTGTGAGCACTTGAAAGCCCTGCCTCTTCAGTGCGGCTGCAAGCGCCCTGGCATTCTTTACCACCTGCTCCTGATATACCTTAAACTCCGGTTTTAATGCTTCGCCAAAGCAGACTGCCTTTCCTGCAATCACATGCTCTAAAGGACCTCCCTGAGTTCCCGGAAAAATCGCTTTATTAAAGTTAAATTTTTCTGCTGCCTCTTTATTGGCCAGAATCATGCCGCCTCTTGGCCCTCTTAAGGTCTTATGGGTAGTGGTGGTCACCACGTCTGCATAGGGAACAGGACTGGGATGAATACCGGCAGCCACCAGTCCGGCAATGTGGGCCATATCGACCATCAGATACGCGCCTGCCTTGTCTGCTGCCTGACGGAACCGTTTAAAGTCAATGGTACGGCCATATGCGCTGGCGCCTGCCACAATTAATTTGGGCTTGTGCTCTACTGCCAGACGCTCCATCTCGTCATAGTCAATAAATCCCTCATCATTAACACCGTACGGCACAATGTTAAAGTAAAGGCCGGAAAAATTGACAGGGCTTCCATGAGTTAAATGGCCTCCATGGTCTAAATTCATTCCCATCACTGTATCCCCTGGCTTTAACATTGCCACAAATACAGCCATATTGGCCTGCGCGCCAGAATGAGGCTGTACATTGGCATAATCGCAGCCAAACAGCCTTTTAGCCCTTTCAATCGCAATCGTTTCCACTTCGTCTACTGCCTCACAGCCGCCATAATAGCGTTTTCCCGGATACCCTTCTGCATATTTATTGGTCAGCACAGTGGCCATTGCCATCATCACTGCTTCTGAAACAATATTTTCAGAAGCAATCAGTTCCAGATTGCGTCTCTGACGGGCGCACTCTTTTTCCACTGCCATTCCAACTTCCGGGTCCTGCTCTGTGAGAAACTTCATTACTTCATTTACCATAGCTCTCTTTCTCCTTTTTATAGTTTATAACAGCGGCTGTCCTGAATCATTCTATGCGTTATGTTCAGGAAAACCGGTATTCTTTAATCACTGCCTGAAGAGTACGGTTTCCGTTGTATTCATTAATCGTTGGATAATACACAATATCTATGAAATGATTTCCTGCAAGTTCCTCACAAAAAGCATCTCCATCTCCAAAAAACATTCCATCCATGGCAAATCCTCCAGGCGTTACCAGCGAAAGTTTGACTGCATTGCGGTTTTTTCCCAGCACCCGCACATTCCGGACAGACAGGCCCTTTTGGGCAAACTGTGGTTTCTCATTGCCGTTTCCAAAAGGTTCTAACTGCTCCAGTTCTTTGAGCAGGGATTCTTCTATGTATTCCAGGGGCATGGGAACATCTATCCAGACTTTGCGGACAAAATCCTCTTCGGTTAAAACCGCATTTTCGTTGAGACGGAGGCGGAATTGTTCTACGTTTTCCTCTGGCAGGGAAAATCCTGCTGCCATGGGATGTCCGCCAAACTTGGTGAGAAGATCCTTTACCTGCACCAGCCCCTCAAACATATGGTAGGCTTCTATGGATCGGCCCGATCCTTTTACCCCGTCTTCTGACTTTGTAAGCACAAAGGACGGTTTCTGATATCTCTCCCGCAGCCGTCCGGCAACAATCCCAGCCAGGGATTCATGACAGTCCGGCAAAAAGATAACCAAAACCTTGTCTTTCGTAAACTGTCTTTCCACCTGCTCGATGGCTTCTTCTGTGCTTTTTAAGGTCATCTCTTTGCGCTGCTCATTTAAATCTTTTAAATCTCCTGCCAGTTGTTCTGCCATCTCTCTGTCTTCTGCCAGCAAAAGCTTTAATACCGCCTTTGCTGTTTTCAAACGCCCCCCTGCATTTAAGCAGGGACCGATTACAAACCCGATATGGTACGCGGTAAGGGCTTTCGGATCCAGGTTGTTTTTCCTGATCAGGCTTAACAGTCCCAGATTTTTTGTACTGCCAATGTGTTTTAACCCCTCCCTTACCACAATCCGATTCTCATCCTGCAGTTTCATCACATCTCCCACTGTGGCAATGGCTGCAAATTCCATCATTTCTTCCCATTTTGAAAGAGGAATGAAATAGGATTCATATAAGGCCCTCATCAGCTTGTAGGCCACCATCCCACCGCAGATCTCCGGATAAGGATACAGGCTGTCCTGACGTTTGGGATTTACAACTGCATCTGCCGCAGGAAGAATATCACTGCCGTTTTCATCAGCCTGAATGTCATGGTGGTCCGTAACAATCACCGTCATTCCCATCTCTTTTGCCAGAAGAATCTGATCAATGGCAGCAATTCCGTTGTCACAGGTCAGGATCGTGTCAATCCCGTCCTCTGCCGCCTGCCGGATAATGGCCTCATTGATTCCATAACCGTCCTTAATCCGATCCGGAATCCGGTAGTCCCCCTTTGCTCCTGCTTCTTTTAATGCCTTCAGGAGAATATATGTGGAACACACTCCATCAATGTCGTAATCTCCCACTACCCGTATCCGCTTCCCCTCTTCTATCTTCTTTCTTAGAATGGAAACTGCCCGATCCATGTCCGGCAAAAGGCCGGGGCTGTAAAGATCCGAGATTGTCCCATACAGATACCGGGAAATTGCTTCCTCTTCTATGACATCCCGGTTGCGGATAATCCGCGCTGTCACCTGATTAATATGAAATTTTTCTGCTATTTCTGCAAAATCTGCTCTCTTTGTCTGCACCATCCACTGGCTTGGCGCCCCTGTCTGTTTTTCTGTCATCCGTTCTCTTTGTTCTCCTTTGGAGTCTTATTGTCTTTTTTGTCCTTCAGTCGCTTTTCAAGCCCCTCCATCTCATATAAAATCGCTGCAAAATCTCCATGGTAAGCGCTCTCTCTTTTTGAAGTCACATTTAAATTGCCATTTCCAATCTCTTTGATGATCCTTTTTTGATCTGCAGTCATGGTTTTTAAATTGCCGGCCAGAAGATTCACTGCATCCTCCATGGCCTGCATTTCTCTGTCTCCGGAATGTTCCAGATGCACGTCCAGATTGCCGGCTGCCAGACGGGTAATTCCGTCTGCAATGTTTCCAACCGGCGCCGCAATCCCATGAATCAGGGAAACCACGAACAAAGACAGCGCAGTTCCCAAAAAGAGAATCATGACGATCTTCCATCCAATCAGGCGGCTGTACAGATAATTTCCGTATTCGCTGGAAGCTTCTACACCGGCCTGATTTTTCTGTGCCAGATCATCCAGCACTTTGCTGGTTCCATCAAACAGCAGTCTGGACTCTCCCTGAAGCAACTTTAATGCCTCGTGGGACTGATTTTTGCGGCTGTTTTCCAAAATTTCATCGCTGCATATCAGATAGCGATCCCATAAATCTTTGGCCTGATAGATTAAGTCGCTCTCGCCACCTCTTGCATAAAGAGCCATATAGTCTGCAAATGCCTGATCAATCATCTGCCGTTCCTGAAGGATTCCCGCCTCCAATGCCTTCATATCCTCTTCTTTGTCCGCCAGGGCATGATTGTGTTCTGCAATCCGGTAATCAGAGGTGCGAGTGTTCAGTTCTTCTGCTGCAATCACTGCAGGCGCCCAATATTCTGCAATATCCGTACTGGCCTGATTGATGGACTGGCTGGTGACAATCGCCACCAGTCCAATAGAAATCATGCCCAAAATGCTGATTAATTCAATGGCAATCAGCCGCTTTTTAATACTCATTTTATTTTTCAAATATTCTTTCATAATCCGTCCTGAATCATTCTTAATTTTTAATCATTACCGTTTTAATAATTTCATGGCAAGCAGCGTCTGAAGCCGCACTCCCAGGGATAATACTCTTTCATCAATGTCAAACTGGTTATTGTGAAGAGGCGCGTCAATTCCCTTTTCTTTGTTAGCGCAGCCTAAATGGTAAAAGACACCAGGCGCTTTATTTAAAAAGAACGAAAAGTCCTCTACTCCCAGGCTTGGAAACTGTTTAAAATGAATGTGTTCCCTTCCCAGGCTTTCTGAAATGGTCTCAATAGCCACATCTACAATCTCATTGGTATTAATCAGCGCATCATAGCCAGGAGTAAACACTGCTTCCCCCTGTCCGCCGTAGGCCCTGCAGATGTCTTCTGTTACCTGTCTGATATAGTCCTTTGCCATCTGTCTGGTCTCCGGATCGGTTGTCCTTAAAGTCCCTTCCAGTTCCACACAGTCTGCCATTACATTAGCCGCTGTACCGCCTTTAATGGTGCCTAAAGAAAATACTGCATTTTTAAATGGGGAAATTCTCCTGCTTACCAGAGTCTGAAGGCTCTGAATCACTGCCGCAGCTTCGGTAATGGCATCAATTCCGCCGTCCGGGTAAGCGCCATGGCAGCTTTTTCCTTTGATAATCAGATTTACTTCATCGGAAGAAGCATTTAAATCGTCATATTTCACCTCGACTTCCCCGTATTCATAGGTCGGCATCATATGAAGCCCCAGAACATAGTCTACGTGAGGATTTTCCATGCATCCTTCTTCTACCATCCGCTCTGCGCCTCCGCAGGTTTCTTCTGCCGGCTGGAAGAAGATTTTCAGGCTGCCGCTCCACTGGTTCTCGTACTTCTTTAACAGCCACGCCACGCCCAGGGCAATAGTCATATGAGCATCATGGCCGCAGGCATGCATCACTCCCGGATTTTTCGAGCAGTAGGGGCGGTTTTCATCTTCTGTCATCGGGAGCGCGTCAATATCCGCCCGGATTCCTATGGTTTTTGCACCATGGTTTTTTTCTGCCCCGTCAGTCCCTTTTCCTTCTACCAGCGCAACAATTCCGGTATCCGCACAGGGATACTGATAGGAAATCCCCCACTGTTCCAGATATTCCCGGATCATTGCTCCCGTTTCGTGTTCCATGGTTCCCAGTTCCGGATGCTGGTGAAGCCGTCTGCGGATCTGGATCAGCATAGGAAGCATTTCTTCCGTTCGGTCAGCAGTCCAGGCATCCGACCAAATCTCATGTTCTGTCAGGCTCATATTGTTCCCTCCCCATCATGGTTTTAATCTCTGTAATTTTTCCATCTTTTTTGTAGATTCTAGCTGGTCTCTGGGTTAAGCGGGACACAATATCATTTTTATTGGTTTCCGCCAGGACGCTGACCTCCTGAATATCCAGGGTATTGCCGGTTCCGTCTCCATAGATGATTACTTCATCGCCTATCTTTGCTTCCGGTACGTCTCCCAAATCCACCATGCACTGATCCATGCAGAGCACTCCTACCACCGGAACCTGCTTTCCATGGATCGTTACCATCCCTTTTCCTCTTAAATTCCTGGGATAACCGTCTGCATAGCCAAACGGCAGAGTTCCGATACGGGTATCCCGTTCTGCCCGCCACATAAAATCATAGCTTACCCCTTCTCCTGCCTTTACCTCTGTAATATGATTAATCCTGGTCTTAAAGGTCAGCGCCTGCTTAATATCCAGGCGCCCTTTATGGAATCCCTTTAATCCATAGATAATCGCGCCAGCGCGGATCATATCCATCCGGTACTCCGGATAGTCCACCGATGCAATAGAGTCCGCCAGATGGCAGCATGGGATTTCCACCCCTCTGTCCTTCAGCGCCTGGATGGCGCGGCAAAAGTCTTCATACTGCTTTTTATTGGACGCATCATCTAAGAGCACCAGGTGGGAAAACATCCCCTCAATCCGGATTCCTTCCATATGGCTGATTTCTTCAATTGCATCCAGGCTCTCCTCCGTATCTGGAAATCCCAGACGGTGAAAGCCTGTGTCATATTTAATATGTACTCCTGCAGTCTTTCCCCGCTTTTTTGCCAGTTCTGATAAAGCTTTCGCCTGCTCTAACGTGTCGATTGTCTGAAGAATGCCATAATCCAGAACATAGGGGAAATATTCCTCTGCTGTCAATCCCATAATCAGTACCGGATACTCCGGATACGCCTCTTTTAATTCCATCGCTTCTAACAGAGTTGCTACGCAAAGTAAATCGCCGCCATTGTCCATAATTGCCGGAGCAATTCCTACCGCCCCATGCCCATAGCCGTTGGCTTTTACAACCGCCGCAATTTTTACGTCCTTTCCGACCATGGCGCGAATCTGCTTTACATTTTCTGCAATTCTGTCTAAGTTTACTTCAATTACTGTTTCCCTGTAAATTGGTAATGTGTTCATGGATCCCATTATATGCACTCTCTCTGTAAATTGCAATTTTTTTATTTTTTTCAAAAAACTATTGACAATTTTCATCCTCTCGTATATAATTGTTTTTGCGCTGTTGAGAAAGCCTTTTGGCTGGGAAACAGTAGTGTGCGTCAGTAGCTCAGCTGGATAGAGCATACGGCTACGGACCGTAGTGTCGGGAGTTCGAATCTTCTCTGGCGCGCTGAATAAAAGCCTCACAATCGTAAGATTGTGGGGCTTTTTCTTCTATTACCGGAACTTGTAGGTTCATCTTTGCCTGTTTTCGGGTGAAAGGAGTCCTTCTATGGAGTTAATCAATCAATTTATAGAAGATTATAAAAGCAAATTCAATTACTATGATATGGCTGCGCGGCTGGGAGCAAAACTATTAGAAGAAGCTCTGCGCTCTTCTGGTATCCGCGCCATGGTCACTTCCAGGGCAAAAAATCCTTCCCGTTTAAAAGTCAAGGTGGAACAGCGCAGCCGGAAACGCGGGGTTTTCTACCAGACCTTAGCAGAAATCTATGAAGACATCGCCGACTTATCCGGCGTCCGCGTCTCCCTTTACTTCCCAGGCGACAGGGAGAAAGCCGACAAAGTCATCAATACCTTATTTGCCGTACGGGAAATCCGCAGTTTTCCCAACGAGTCCAAACCGCCTACATACAACAAGCGTTTTTCCGGCTACTGGGCCAATCACTACCGTGTCCAGATGCGGGAAGAGCAGTTAGACGCCAGACAGAAAAAATACGCCCAGGTACGCCTGGAAATCCAGGTGGCGTCGGTCTTAATGCACGCCTGGTCGGAAGTAGAGCATGACCTCATCTACAAGCCGTTAAAAGGCGCTCTTTCCGAAGAAGAGCTTTCCATCTTAGACGAATTAAACGGCCTTGTACTAAGCGGAGAAATTGCCTTAGAACGCCTCCAGGCCGCAGGCGATAAACGAATCCAGAGTACGACCGCTGCGTTCAGCAATCAGTACGACCTGGCCTCTTACCTTTATAATTACTTAAATAGCTCTCCGCCATCGTCTGATATTAAAGTACGCATGGGAAATGTAGAACTGCTGTTCCGTCTTTTAAACCGTCTGAAGCTGGACAGCGTCCAGGAATTGGGGCAGATTTTAAAATCCCTTCGTCTCCAGAATGACCGGAGAACCGTATGCCAACAGCTTACAGACCGGATTCTTTCCGGAAACAGCAGACGTTACGCCCTGTATCTGGAACTGCATCCTCTTAGTGAAAATATGCCGGAGGAGCGGAAACAGGCGTTAGAACATTTTATTGATTTATGGATTGCTTTAGAATCCTCCTTAAACCGTCTGATTCGCCGCCGTTCTCCCAAATCCAGGGGAAATGCCATGCAGGCCGCCTGTGTCAAACGGATCAAAGTATTTTCCAGTGAAGATCTGGAGATTTTTTCCAGACTTCTGGGAATCCGGAACTATCTCATACATGGGATTGAAATTCCAGGAACGGATCAGCTCAATCATATGTGCGATGAACTGGTTTACCTGATGGACCAGCTTCCTCAATTATAAATCACTGCAAAAGAAAAGGAGATGCATCATGGATCCAAGATTTACGTTAGAAAAAAGAATTGCTGCGGAATTAAAAAGCTATGACGGCCATATGTGCTTTTATGCGGACGATTTAAAGGGAAACGTTGTAGCAATCGGCCCAGACGAAGATTTTGAAACTGCCAGCACCATCAAAACCTATATCCTGGCCTGCTTATTTGACCAAATCAAACAAGGCAAAGCCGATCTGAACGATACTCTGATCTACAAAGAAAATCACTGCGTATCCGGAAGCGGCCTGGTTCATTCCCTGGATTTCGGAGCCTCACTGCGGGTAAAAGACGCCGCTACTTTGATGATCATTGTCAGCGACAACGCCGCTACCAACATGATAATTGAATATCTGGGAATCGATACCATTAACGCCTGCATCCAGAAACTTGGATGTACATCCACTAAGCTTCACCGGTATCTCCATTTCGACGGAGAAAATATGGGGCGGCTCGGCACGTCCACCCCAAGAGATTATGCCAGCATCTTTGTCCGCCTGGCAAAGCACCAGCTTATCGGACCAGAGGAAGATGCCGCTATGATTGAAATCTTTAAACAGCAGCACTACAACTCCATGATTGTCCGTGATTTTCCAGTTTACTATATGGATGGCGAAGACAACGGCGAAGAAACTTCCATTCAGGTCGCTTCCAAAAGCGGCAGTATGGACGCCTGCCGCAACGACGGCGGCATCGTCTATACCCCTTACGGCCCCTATGTCATCGTTATGATGCATAAAAATTTCAGCGATCCTATGTATTACGCCAATCATCCTGCCACCCGCTTTGGGGCAAAGGTCAGCAGGATGATGTTAGACCAGTTTCTGGCGCTGGAAGGACGGTTTGTGCTGTAAATCTTACCAATAAAGTACCGTTCCTCCTGTTTTTTCCTGGTCCTCCTCAAATACGATTACACTTCCCAGGCCCATATAGCCGTCGGAGCCAAGCATTTCATTTGCGCCTCCGATGTCCTTATGGCCCATCAGTACCAGATAGGTTTTTCCTTTCCATGTAATCCGGAGTCCATGAGCCTCTTCTTCTGTCAGGATTCTTCCCCTGGCAGGAGAAGATACTTCTGCAAGTTCTGCCTTTGGAGTCTTATATTCTCCCTTTTTCCCTCCCGCAATAACAGTCAGAAGGCAGCCAAAGCCGTCTTTTTTGCAGGATGCCTGAATTGACATATTCTCTTCCATCTGGTTATAATTTCTGGACATTCTGGAATGGTAAACGTTTGTTTCTTCCCTGCTATTTCCAAAAAACAAAAAATCCGATTCTACATTTCTGCCTGTGTAATGAACCCTGTTTTCTCCTTCGCAGGCAGTAAGGATTCCATCTGGGTGGAAATGATAATTCTGCTGGAAGGTATGTTCTTCTCCTGCAAAAAATTCATCCGCAACAACATACAGATCCGTTCCCAGAGCCAGAACTTTTCTCTGAATGTAAACGTTGCCTTTTCCATTGTGAAGGTAGCCGCCATGTCCTCCCTGAACCAGACGGAATCCGTTTTTCTCGCAGACAGGCATCTGGTAGGCCGGCGTCATTCCAGAAATCCCCCAGGAATCCAGGCAGACCAGATAATCTTTGCCATCGACTGACGGCGTATTATGACTGCAGGAATTTTTCAGTTCATGACGGATTTCCCCGTCCACATAATGATAGCGGCCTGGATCAATCAGGATATCTTCCCCGTTTATTGCCAGATCGATGTGCAGTTTGTCAGAATGGCCATGCCCTCCGCCTAAACTGCCGCAGCGGAAATGGAAGAAATCGTCGTTTTCTCCCCATCCGGAACGGATATAAACATTTCCGCTGTTCTCTAATTTATAAAACAGTTTCTCTGGTTTCTGCGCCACAATCTTCTCATAGGATTCTGCTCCTTCCTGCAGGTAATCCCATGCTCCGTCAAAATCCAGCCGATCATATCCGCCATATTTCAGCTCTGGATCCTGGAATAAATACGCGCTCTGGGACAAAAGATCCCGCAGATCGGTTTCATCGCTGTCTCCCTGGGCAATCTGACAATGGTTCGGCTTTTTCCAGAGTAAGTTTGCGTATGCCATCTTATGGATTTTTGCAAGAAATTCATCTGACATACAATAGCCATAACGTCTGGAAAGACGGATTGCTTCCAGCGCACAATGGAATACCTCATTATGATACATTGGAGACTGTTCCCACTGAACTCCGTCGTCTAAAATCTGAACCCGAATTCCTTCTTCCAGACGGGAAACCGCCGTTTTTTTCCACTTTTCGGCCTCTTTCTCATCCTTTAATGCCAGCGCGATTTCCAGAAGACCGCGGCTCTCAATCACGCCCCAGTTGCTTTTTACCTGGAAGATCTGATAGGAGTCCATCAGATAGCGGGCATGGGTTTTCAGACATTCACAGAATTGTTCCATCAGTTCATCTGTAATATAAGGGCTGTCTTTAAAGTAAGACATCGCCTTTACCCACGTTTCTCCACGGATTCCGGCCTCAATGCTTCTCCATACAGTCTGTCTGGTATTCTCATTGAAAGGATTTGCCTGAATCCATGCCAAAAGCTGTTCTGCAAATGCTTTGGCATAGGAGGAATCTCCTGTCAGCGCATAAGCTTGTCCCAGACAAATAAAATATTGGCAGCGGTTAAACTGGTAAATGAACTCCGGATCGTCTTTCGGCATGAAATCCCATTGGATTTCCCCATCAAAGTGAACCGGTTCGTAGGTCCTCTCCATATCCCATCTTAAATCAAATAAAAATGTATGATTTTTGGCATCTTCTGCAATCCGAAGAATGTGTGCACATTCCTCCGGCCAGAATTTTTTGCAGTAGTCCGCGCACCATGCCATCTGCTCCGGCGTAATAAAATTATTTGGATTACTGAAGTATAATTGATGCATAATACTCCTCCCTTTGTAATAAAATTCTGCTTTTCAAGCCTACTACCAGTATACACACGAATGCTGCAAAAGGAAATGCACATTTTCGGATTATGATATACAATTTTTACGGAAATAACAAAATAAGAATCTCCCCACGAATAACCATTACGAAATGTATGGATTTCCATAGAAGATCCTTATTTTATACTTCAACATTCTTCAGCGTTCTAGCGCTTCAAATAGCTGATTCACACTTTGCTCTACAGATGCAGAAGGATTCATAAAATATCGACCATCTGTAATTTCCAAGGACAGGTATCCCGAATATGCATATTCATCAAGTTCTGCCAAATAACCATTCATATCCAGGATTCCATCTCCCCAAGCCAAATGTCCTCTGGGCGCCCCATCGATAAAATGTATATGTACCAGTTTACGGCCAAGCGCTTTTAAATACTGGGATGGATGTTCTTCTGCCAGAGCCATTGGAATTGTATCAATCATTCCTCCAATTGCCCTATGATCTAATTCATTTAACATCTTCTGTAAAGTCGGCAAATTATGTACCAAATTACTTTCATCATAGCGTAATACCTCTAATGCCAACGTTACGCCATAGTGCTCTGCCAATTCTCCGAGACCGTACAAATTCTCTCTTGACCACTTCCAGGCATCCTGCCTATCACTTCCATCAAAGTATCCTGTTCCGGATGTTACTAATACTTTATCACAGCCAAGCTCTCCTGCAGCCCGAATACTATCTTCGAAAAACTTTACGCTTCTGCGTCGCATCTCTTTGCAAGAAGACGCGATATTAATTGGATACACACATTGTTCCGGTGTGTAGCATACCAGCTTCAACTTTCTCTTTTCAATTTCTCTACGGACTGCAGTTACTTCCCGATAAGTCATGTCATCCAGATAAAAATGCGGTGCTGCTCCCCACAGTTCAATATTATCCACATTGTTTTTCACAGCATCATCAAGAAATGCCGTCAAGGGAAAATATTTATACTGGATATTCATAACAGCAATCTGGTTCTTTTTTATATGTTTCATTACCCTTCCCCTACTGAAGTCATTACCTTAAATTCGTAACGTTCTGCATTAATCACTTCTTTGCTGTAATATACCGGAACACCATTAATATCATAAGTAATATCCTTCGAAAGAATCATTGCCTCATTTTCTTTTACATCTAAGTGCTTAGCTTCTTCCTGCGTAGCATAACACACACCAATCGTCTTTTGCCCATGATGAAGTACAACTCCATGAGCTGTCAATATCTCATGTAAAGAGCCGCTCAGATCTTCTGCCAAAAGGTATGCATATGACCTTGGATAATGGGCTTCTTCCAAAATTACTGGAACATCATTGCAAAACCGAACTCTGCGAATTCGTATAATCTTATCATCCTCATTCAAGTTCAAATTTTTAACATCTGACGGCAGTGCTTTTACTAATTCGGCAGAAAGAAACTCACTGCTGGCTTTGTCTCCATTTACCTCACAGCTTTTTGTAAATCCCATAAAGCTGTTTACTGTTCTGGATATTTTTTTATTTGATACAAATGTTCCTATTTTTTGTTTCCGAATCAAGATTTCTTCATCTACCAAAAGTTCCAATGCTTTTCGAATTGTAATGCGGCTCACTTGATAAAAATCACTCAATTCCAATTCTGTAGGAATTCTTGAATTCGCCTTTAATTCCTCTTTTTTAATTTTCGATTTAATATCTTCTGCAATCTGCAAATATAATGGAATTGCTGTATTGCGTTCAACATTTGCCATATATATTTCCCCTTAATTCATATTTTACTTATCTTTATGTCAAATGCATTCTCAACTAGCTATTATTATATACTTCTATTATGTATAATATCATATATTTGCAGATTTTGTTATATTTTTGTTTATAAAGTTTAATAATCTAACCTTCTGTAATACCTTCTAATTGCAAGAGGATGTCTTCTAAAATATTCTAAATGTACATTCACTCTCTGGAAAGCGGAACGCATTGCAATTGGCGCTAACATACCTCTAAATTCCTGGCGAATACCTTCCATTTTGAACTTCTTTGTATCAAATACACTAACCTTTGCGCTAATAGTATTAACAAATTTTTCTACCCGTTCCATTTCTGGTCTGGTAATATCCTCGCCTTTGATTAAAATAACCGGAATATCACGCTCAATTACCTCTAATGTTCCATGGAAAAAGTTTGCAGCAGAAATTGGTCTTGTACGCATCCACTGCATTTCTTCCATAATACACATACCATAACAAGTCGCCCAATCTTCAAGATTTCCCGAACCAATCAAGTATGTAATTGGTTCATCACAGTATTTTTCTGCATAAGCTTTTGCATCCTCATCCACTTCTTTATAAATCTCTACTACCGCATCTGGCATATGAACAATGTCTTTCATAAATTGATCATACTTTTCAAACAGTCCGGCATTCTTCATAAAACGCAGCGTTACTGTATACCAAAAATAATATCCGCCTCCAACCGTGCTTACCAGATAATCACTTTTTTCATATAAAGGAGTTCCCTCTTTTTCAACATATCCGATTACTTTTGCTCCCACCTTATGTGCCTTATCAACCGCTTCTACTACCTCTTTGGTATCCCCAGAAATAGATTCTATTACAACAACAGATTTTTCATTAAAAAATGGATTTCCTACCAGGTTAAAGTCCGCAGCATTTTCAATATACAATGGAAGAGTAGAACCTAATTGCTTGGAAATATGCATCATTTGGTTTGCATAAAGTACCGTTCCTCCAATACCAATATAAAAAATATTAGAATATCCTTCTTTACACACCTGATCTACAATACTTTCAACTTTCGGAATAATATCTACTCCATTCTGATGTTCCTGTCTCACTTTATTTTCATCAAAATTATACATATCTCTTCTCCTTATTTTCCTCTGCCTACATAACCTCCAAACGCTTTTCAAAATTACCAAACACTATATCTGGAGAGATAATTTGTATAAATGCATTTGGATCCTCCTTGTAAACTAATTTTTTTAAGGTCTGCAGCTCAAATTTATTGATTACAACCATATGAATCACTTCACCCTTATGGCTGTATTCTCCCCAGCCGCTCCAACTCGTAACGCCACGTCCAATTTCCTGATTGATTTTTTCTCCAAGTTTTTGATCATTTGTTACAATAAATGCAGATACTTTAATATTTTGATAATGTACCCGATCTACTACAATTCCTGATACAATGCAAAATACCATTGAATATGCTGCTACAGATAGATCATAACAATATGCAGCGATTCCATAAATCAAAAGATTAATCAGGATGCTCAGTTTTCCAACACTGAAATCCGGATAGTTCTTTGTACAGTACATTCCTACAATATCCAGTCCGCCTCCCGAACCACCGGCTCTTAATGTAACTCCAACTCCAAATCCGGAAAGCGCACCGCCAATTATGCAGTTAAGAAGTATATCATCTACTAACGGACTTGCCGGTGCAGGTATCATTGCAAGTAAAATTGACTGGATGCTTACTGCAATTAATGTTCTGTACAAAAACTTCTTTCCAATACTCTTGTACCCCAGACCAAATAACGGTATGTTAATACACCAAAAAATAATTCCTGTCAGATCTACCCGCTCTGATACCTTCCATCCAGCTATTTCAGTCAGAAACAATTTAATCAGCTGCGCAATTCCTGTAAATCCGCCGCTATAAAGTCCTATTGGTATCAAAAACCAGCGATAAGCTAACGCAAAACATATTACGCCAAAGATCGTCCAAAACAAATTGGCTGTTTCTTTCTGAATCTGTGTTTTCATCCTTTTAATACTCTAATTTCCACATATATCTTCTCTGGGTTAACGGATGGCATCGAACAATTGCAAGCTGTTCTGCATATACACGTAAAACCGCAGTAAGTACCATCGGGTTAAAGTATTCTACAACAGAAGAAGAAAGTTCGGAACCTAATCCAAAGTCTTTTCCATCCAGAACCGTTGTCTTAGCCTGGAAACGATTCAGGAAGTCCAGCGCTCTGCTGTCCAACGTTCTAGTTCTTCCTTCATTCATTAATAAAATAAACGGAACATCCTTATCAACAATTTCAAATGGTCCATGGAAAAACTCTCCATCATGGAAGGAACCTGAATTTACCCACTGCATTTCCATTAATAAGCAAATAGAAAATGCATATGCAACTTCCTGGGTAGCTCCAGAACTCATTACGTAAATCACTGGGGTATCTTTGTATTCTTCTGCAAAGTTTCTGGCTGATGGAACTACGAAGGATACTGCCTTCTCGATTAAGTCATAAATCTTAGCAAATGCATCCTGCATTTCGCTGTAATGTTCATATCCCTCATACTGATTCAAGATTTCAACAGACAAATTCAATACATTTGTCATCTTCTCCAGCTTTGCCGCATAGTTTTTTTCAAATCCATGAACAATTACATAGTGTGCATTTTTTGCTAATGGAGAATTTTCAACGTGTGTTACTGCAATTACTTTTGCTCCTAACTCCATTGCTTTTTTTGATGCTGCTACTGTTTCTGGGGTAGTCCCGCCTAAAGAACAAGTAATCACGATCGCAGTTTCATCAACAGCTACTGGCGTTGCATATAAAAACTCATTTGCGGTATAGTGGCCTACTCGGATATTTTTAGAATTTTCTTCTAAAAAATATTTTCCTGGATAGAGCTCTGCTTTAGAAGCACCGCATCCTACAAAGTATACCGACTTGACAGCTGGCATTTCTGTTTTAATAGATTCAATAATTTGTTTAGGTGTCATAGTGTTCGCCCTCCTTTTGTATAATACAAATATATAACAATATGTATTTTTTGTCAATAATAATATTACAATATATTCTTATTTTGTATTATTTATACTATACCAAAGCAAAACAAGCCTTTGAACTGCCGCCTAGCTTCTGCATTAGTCCAAAGACTTGTTTTATTATTAATATTTAAACTTCCACATATACCTTCTTACACTTAGCGGGTGATTTCTTGCATCTGCAAGAAGGTCATTGTATACCCGAATAACATTTGTATGGAATAACGGATCCAAGTATTCACTTACATTTCCAACTTCATCCATACCATAATCTTTTGGATCTATAATCATGCACCGCTCATTAAATTTCTCCAAAAAAGCAATCGCTCTGTCATCCAGATAACGGGTTCTTCCCGTCGATTTCATCAGTACAAATGCTGTATCTTTTTCTGTAATTTCAAATGGTCCGTGGAAAAAATCTCCACTATGAATTGCACTCGAATTAATCCACTGCATTTCCATAAAAATACAGATAGATTCTTGATGCGCACTGCCCCAGGAAGCACCGCTTCCCATTGTATAAATTACAGAATCGTCTTTAAATTCCCATGCATACTTAATTGCATATGGAACAATTTCTTCCTTTGCCTTCGCCACAATCCCATGCAGCTTATCAAGTCCATCAACTAATTTCTCATAGTCTGCATACCCCTCTGTCTGATTCAGAAATTCTGCTGCCAATTTCAATGCATAGGAAGACTTCTGATTTCCTACGATAGATTCTTCTCCAAACTCATAAAGAATGACATACTGTGCATTTTCTGAAAGTGGAGACGGAACTTTAAAAGTCAGCCCAATGGTAACCGCACCTTTCTCATTCGCCACTTTGCAGGCTTCTACTGTCTCTGCGGTATCGCCGCGCTGGGACGCCAGAATTACAACTGAATTTTTTCCAATTTCTCTTGGAGTCGCATATACAAACTCATTGGAATTGCAGTAACCTACTTTTAACTTTTTTGCCTCACATGACAAAAAATATTTTGCCGGATAAAATCCCACCAGGGAACCGCCACAGCCAACAAAATAAATATTCTCAACTGTACGTTCTTTTAAAATACTGTTAACAATTTCTCTTGCTTTTTTCACGTTTCATACCTCCT
>CAUWCT010000028.1:0-19262 GCA_963557065.1 uncultured Lachnospiraceae bacterium
AAATTTTTGTTTTTGCTAAAATTAACTAAATGACATTGATGGCTGAACTGTTACCAGAAATAAATAGATGGAGGAACTAAAATCGGATATGGACAAAATTTTAGTTTTATGTGATGACAGATGGCATCCTGCAGAAGTAGTAGAGAAAGGATTGGCTTCGCTGGCGGGGGAAGATTATCAGTTTGATATAATAACAAACGCAAAAGAGATTCTTACTCCGGAAATGCTTTTTGAATATCCGATAGTTTTATGCAGCAAGAGCAATAATATAAGTGCAGAAAATACGGAACCATGGTTTGAAGATGGGGTAACGAAAGTGGGGCCAAAAGAGTTTAAAACGTTTGTAGAGAACGGGGGAACATTCCTGGCGGTACACTCTGGAGCTGCATTTTCCGAAAAGTCCTGGGGACAGGAGAAGAAGTTTTGGACTCCTTGTATGGAATATGTGGATTTTGTGGGCTGTCTATTCCATGGGCATCCGAAACGCTGTCCAGTACACGTTCATGTAATAAATCCATCCCATCCGCTTATGAAAGGGGTGGAGGATTTTACAGAATGGGATGAACATTATCAGATTGATGTAATTGCAGATGATGCACAGATCCTGATGGAAAGTTCTTCTGAACCAGGGGGAACCCGACCAGCTGGATATGTGAGAACCATGGGAAAAGGAAAGGTGATCGTCTTGACTCCAGGCCATACGCTGGATGTCTGGAGCAATGAAAATTTTCAGAGAATTTTGAAAAATATTCTGAACTGCAATATGGAAGATTAAACACCAAAGAGAATGGGGAGGCGTAAGATACGCCTCCCAGCGTTATTTTCGGATTCTTCCGACAGTCTTTTCATTTTCAAAAGGTATGGGGCTTAGCGGCTACCGCGTGGGATATATTGTCTGTGGAGATCAGATTATGGATACCATGTTTGCCAATGCAGTATCTGTGCTGGGTGCAACGAATACCGTATCTCAAATGGCCGTTTTAGCAGCATTAAGAGACACCGGATTTATGAAGGAATTTGAAGATGCGTTTAATTACCGGAGAAAAGCAGCTTATGAAATTTTAAATCAGGTGCCTGGAGTTTCGATGAAAATGCCGGAGTCAGGATTTTTATGCTGGGTAGATGTATCCAGGTTGGGAAATTCCACAGATATTGCCAGTTATCTGGTAAAAGAAGCAAAGGTTTCTGTCAACGACGGCATTAATTATGGAACAGGCGGAGAAGGACATTTGCGGATTGTATTAGGGGTTTACCGCGATAATCAAAAGGTGGTGGACGCTTTGTATCGGATACAGGATGCGCTGATGCGATATCCGAAACGATAATAAAAGAAAAACGCACAGACACTGCAGCGAAAGATGAAGCAGGTCTATGCGTTTTTTTAGAATAACAGCAGCAGATAATTTACCACACCAGTGCGCCGGATGCATCTACATAATGGCCGTCTGCAGTCCAGATATTGGCAGCCATTTTGCCGTCCCCGTAGAGATAGTATGTCTTTCCGTCAATGTTATACCAGCCGTTGGACCACATAGCACCGGAGGCGTCCATATAGTACCAGAATCCATTGATATAATTCCAGCCGGTTACCATGGCGCCGTCCAGATTCAGATAATACCACCGGTTATCCAGGTTCAGCCATCCGGTCTGCATCAGCCCATTTCCGGCCATGTAATACCATTTGCCGTTTACAAGTTGCCATCCTGTGGTCATGACTCCATCCGGATTTAAGTAGTACCAGCCATTGTCCAGATAGAGCCATCCGGTCATCATATAGCCGGCATTGTTGAAAAAGTAATATTTACCATTGATAAGCTGCCAGCCATTATAAGCATAATCGCCGTTGCCAAAGCGGTAGCGCCAGCCCTGGGAGGTGGAAACCCACGCATTGCCGTTGGTGGGAGTGATGCCGGGATAATTCGGGTTGTAATGGCCCATGCTGCCAGGCCCTTTGCTGTAATAATCGGAGTGGTCATCTTCAAAATCGGCGTAATCCCGATTTTCTTTGGCTTTGTCGGAGTCAATATAAATGTCTTCTGAATAGCTGGACCAGGAGCCGATATACTCATCATCCATGATGGGGCGTACCCGGAACCGGTAGTATCCTTTGGTCGTCATCCGTCCGGTAAAATCATAGAAATCGGAATCGGTTTTAACAGTGGTTACCAGGTTGCTACCGCGGTACAGACGGACTTCGTAGCGGTCCGCATTGTCTACCATGGACCAGGAGGCAGTACAGTCATCCCAGTACATGTTTTGGGAGTCGTATAAACTGCCTGGAATCCGGGGCAGGGTGATGTAGACGGAAAAGTAAGTGTAATCGCTTGTGTCACGTATCCCTTTAGAGAAGGTTGGATCAGACTGATTGGAAGTAATGGAAACGTCTTTTTTGTACATATTCTTAGGAAACTCATATCCCTCTTCCGCAATCAGATCCACCTGGATCTGGGGAGTTGTGCCTCCCAGCCAGACATCTCCTCCGTTGAGAAACTGCGCGTTGTCAACCGTATACTCTCTGGAATCTGTAGAAGCGGATACGCCGCCTATGGGAGAACCGGAATCAATAGTTCCCGGAATATCCAATGAGATCTGAATGGATGTAATTTTCTCTTCGGCAAACGCAGTAACAGCAGCAGAAAGAGTAAACAGTGCGGCGATGATGGCCGTCCGAATGAATTTTATCATGGAAAAACCCCCTTTGGTATGGGATTGCGCTGCAAGGTGTGCTTTGCGTAATCCTCAAAAATATTCATTTAACTTCTAATAGCATTATACCAAGTTATGGGGCGGCAGTCAAAGAAGTTAGGCATACAAATTTCTGACGAATTTCTTACCATGGCTGACCTGTTACACTTCTCACCAGAAGAGGAAAATCCCTGCATTGACAGTGGAAAGGATGCCTTTTATAATAAGGATAGTTCAGGACGGTTATCGGGTGTATGACAGAGGGGAACGTGTTGGGGATGCCTATGAGGGAAGAGGATTTTCGGAAAAAAATCGTTTGGTTTACATTTGCATTCAGTATTCTGGTGGTATGGGCCCATTCTTTTAATGCAGAATTGTTTATGGGAGCCACGAAAGCAGGGGATCGGATTTATGAGATAGAGAGCTTTTTTGGAGAAACTGCCGCTCAGATTGCAGTACCAGGCTTTTTTATGCTTTCCGGCTATTTATTTTACCGGGGCTTTACCTGGAAAAAGCTGGGGAGCAAATGGAAATCCCGAATCCGCAGTGTGCTTGTGCCCTATTTACTGTGGAATGGTTTGTATTATCTGGGATATGTGATCGGAAGCCATCTGCCTGCAGTAGGGGATTTGATGGGAAAAGGAGAGATCCCGTTTCGTCTGGAGATGTTGGTGGAAGCAATGATTCATCATACCTATTTATACGTATTCTGGTATCTTTCCCAATTAATCTGTCTGATTGCTCTGGCTCCGGTTTTGTATGGAGTGTTAAAGCATAGCTGGGCCGGAATTTTGTATCTGACGGCGCTTTTGATTGTCATTTTGGAAAAAAAGGATCTGCCGGTTGTCAATGAAGACGCTCTTTTTTACTATTCGGCTGCTGGATTTGCAGCGCTGAAGGGAAAAACGTGGATTGAGGAGAACTGGTCGGGAAAACGTTTTTTTGCCGGAATCCTGATGCTGGCAGCTGCAGCGGGAAACTTTGAATTGGCCGGAAGGACGTATGAGCCGTTTTTTGCAGTCTGTTACCGTTTTCTTGCACCGGCAGGATTGTGGATGATTGTGGATGAGAGGCGGCTTGGAAGGCCGAGAGTGTGGATGAATTATAATTTTTTTCTCTATGCCCTGCATTTTGCATTTGTCCGGTTCATTAACAAGGGAGGTGCAATCCTGTTTCATCAGTTGTTTCCGGCAGCAAAAGATACAGGACCGGGTCTGTGGCCGGCAGGTCTGGTACCCCTTATCCTGTATCTGATTATGCCGTTCATCATGGTAATGATTAGTTCCCGCATCGGATCAGCGTTAAAAAAGATTTGCCCCAGAGGATTTTATTTGTTAAATGGAGGGCGTTAAGAGACCGGGACTGCCGGATCGCGAAAACCGTAGATCCGCTCCCACTCTTTTGTGCCCTCTATTTTTTGTGTTTCAGACTGGTGATTTCGCAGAAATTTTGCCAGTTCATAACAGTTGATCCAGATTTCATTGTTTCCTTCTTTCTGGGATTCGTCAAAAATCAACTGAATGCCGAAATGAAGGTGAGATTCGTCAATATTATTGGTATTTTCCGTTGTGCTGTAACCGGTGCGCCCCAGATAGCCGATGACATCTCCGGCCTGGACAACAGACCCTTCTTTCAGGCAGGACTGGTAGGGATAATTTTTCCGCAGGTGCGCGTAGTAATAATACCGCTTTTTGTCAAAACTGCGGATTCCCAGCCGCCAGCCGCCGTACTGATTCCAGCCGATGGCTTCAACGATTCCGGATTCCACAGCAATAATGGGAGTTCCGGTCTGCCCTAAAAAATCGTGGCCCAGATGCTGTCTGCGGTAGCCGTAATCTCTGGCAGCGCCGAAATCATCATAATCGCTGTAGGGAAAATTTTTTGCAATGGGAGAAAACGCTTTTAATCCATATTGTCGGGCCCAGACTTTTTGGGGAGCGCTTTCACCTTCTCCCTCTGTGTCAGAGGAAAGCAAAAAGGAAGGGGCCTGAGAGGCAGGAATTTCCGCTTCAAATTCGCCCACCATTCCTCCAAGTACAGCGCTGTACGCTTCCAGATAGTAGGGATAATAGTTGAGAGTTTCTGTAAGCTGCTCCATGGTTTTAGATCCGTCTGTCAGAGTCTGAGCCAGAGCATCCATGTCTTTTTTCTGATAGTGGGAAAAGTCTCCGCCATATTTGGCGCCCAGATACGCCAAAAGCTCGATCCAGTTTAAGTGGACAGGCGCCTGGCAGGTGTCTACATCATAGCGGAACGCGTCATTTAAAGCCTGAGAGGTGACATTAAAATCCACCCATTTAATGGTGTCTTTTGGGGCAGGGGCAGCCGTATTCATGCCCGACAGGTCAGGGGGCCAGGGACGGCCGCTTTGGATGGATTTAAACAAGATGGATAAGCTTAAGACGCATAAAAGAATCACCTCGGCACAGATGACAGCGCCAGAGGTGAATGATTTGTCTGGAATGAAATGTCTGAAAAATGATTTCACCGGAAAATCCCCCCTTCTAATAAGAGGATATGAGGGGAATTACAACTCCAGAACCGTTTTGTCTTCTGGTACAAATAAGCTGCCGTTATAAAACTCCTGGCCTTCTGCAAGGTAGAGAGACGGACGGTCAGAGCCATGATCTTCTTCGGTGTGCCAGAGGACCAGATTGGGGATGCTTAGTTCCTGTGCCAACTGACAGGCATCTTTTACAGTGCTGTGGTGTTTTTCATAAGGTTTGTATTTGTCCCGTTCTTCATAAAGACAGAAGGCTTCATGAAGCAGCCAGGAACTTCCTTCCACATAAGAACGGCAGAGGGGATGGAAGGGCTCGTCCCCTGCACAGGTAAGTCTGCGCCCGTCTTTCAGCGTAAATGTATATCCGAATTGTTTTGCTTTTGTGGAATGAATATCAAAAAACGTGACGTCATGTCCAAGGATGTTTAGAGTCTGACCATCCACAACGCCGGTTAAACAGATTCTGGATTCAAACAGATCCGTCACTTTGCCGGGGAGAGTCAGACGGCATAAAGTCCGGATAGTTTCAGTCAGTTCTTCATGACAGTATATGCACAGATTGCCCGGATATTTGCCGGCGAGAATGCGGCTGCCAATCATGCGTACCATCCAGACAATCCCTAAAATGTGATCAGTGTGTTCGTGGGTGACAAAAATATGGTGAATCCGATCCAGAGGAATGTCCATTTCCTGGAGAATGGACAAAATCCGGTTGCCGCCTCCTGCATCTGTCATAAAATAGTCTTCTCCATCCCGAATTGCAAAACAGGTATTGTAATTGCGGATCACTCCGGCGTGTCCGGTCCCAAATATGTATAATTGTTCCATGATTCTTCCCTACTTCCCATTTTTTTAAAAGTATGTTACTATAAATCCAAAGAAAATGCAATGCGTGTGCAGAAAATAGAGAGGGCTTATGCGATGAGGGATTTGGCTTATTTGAAACTTTTGTCCAGGGAATACCCATCCATCCGGGCAGCTTCCGGAGAAATGATCAACCTGAAGGCAATCCAGGGGCTTCCCAAAGGAACTGAATATTTTTTCAGTGATCTGCATGGAGAACATGAGGCATTTATCCATCTGCTCCGGTCTGCTTCCGGCATTATCCGGGAGAAAATCAAAGCTACGTTTGGTTACATCATTCCGGAAGAAGAGCAGGTAGAACTGGCAAACCTGATCTACTATCCGGATCGGAACCTGCGCAGGATGACGGAAGAGGGGCGCAATACAGAGGACTGGCAGAGAATTACGATTTACCGTCTGGTCAATATCTGCAAAGAGGTTTCTTCCAAATACAGCCGTTCCAAAGTGCGCAAAAAGATGCCTTTGTCCTTTGCATATATTATTGACGAATTGCTTCATGTTGATTATAATGACGAAAATAAGAAAGTCTATTACAGCGAGATTATCCGGTCAATTATTGATATACAGATTGCGGATCAGTTTATTGTGGCATTGTGCGAACTGATTCAAAATCTGACCATTGACAGCCTTCATATTATTGGAGATATTTTTGACAGGGGACCCCGCGCAGACTTGATTATGAATGAACTGATGCAGTTTCATGATGTAGACATTCAGTGGGGAAACCACGATATTGACTGGATGGGCGCTGCCACAGGCAATCTGGCCTGTATCTGCAACGTGCTTCGGATTGCCATCAGTTATAATAACTTTGATGTACTGGAAGAGGGATACGGGATCAATTTAAGGCCGTTGTCCATGTTTGCCGCCAAAGTATATCAGGATGACCCATGTGAACGGTTTGCGCCCCACATTCTGGATGAAAATATTTATGATGCAGTGGAACCGGGGCTGGCGGCCAAGATGCACAAGGCTATTGCAGTTATTCAGTTTAAGATTGAGGGGCAGATTATCAAACGCCATCCCGAATACCACATGGAGGAGCGGATTCTCCTTTCGCATATTGATTTTTCAAAAGGAACTGTAACCATCAAAGAAAAAGAATATTCCATGATGGATATGAGATTTCCTACTGTAAATCCGGAAGCGCCCCTGAAACTTACCAGAGAAGAGGAAGAACTGCTCCACACTCTGCAGATGTCATTTCAGCACAACACCCTTCTTCACCAGCATGTAAAGTTTTTATATTCCCATGGAAGTATGTACAAATGTTACAATTCCAACCTGCTTTACCATGGATGTATCCCCATGAAGGGGGATGGAAGTTTTGACGGCATCCGGTTTGGTGAAAGGGAATACTTTGGAAAAGCGTTATTAGATTATGTGGATAAAATTGTTCAGGATGCCTATTTCCTTCCGGAAGGAGCGCCTGGAAAAGAGGATGCCAGGGACTTTATGTGGTATCTCTGGTGCGGTTCTAAATCCCCGGTATTTGGCAAGGATAAAATGACCACATTTGAACATTATTTTATTGAAGAAGAGTCTGCCCATAAAGAAAACTATAATCCCTATTATCAGTTGAGCCAGAGGGAAGAATACTGTGACAAAATTTTAGAAGAATTCGGGCTTTCAAAAGACGGTTCTCACATTATCAACGGTCATGTTCCGGTTAAGATTAAAGATGGGGAAAAGCCGGTAAAGGGAGGTGGAAAGCTGTTTATCATAGACGGCGGTCTTTCTAAGGCATACCAGTCCAAGACCGGCATTGCAGGATATACATTGATTTACAATTCCCACCATCTGGCTCTGGCAGAGCATAAACCATTTGATCCGGCCAGGGAAACCACGCCCACTGTCCACATTGTAGAAACTATGAAAAAACGGATTATGGTAGGCGATACGGATAAGGGAGCAGAACTGGCGGAACAGATCCGGGATTTAAAGGAACTGATTGCCGCTTACCGAAACGGTAGCCTGAAAGAAAGGATTGAACTGACAAAATGAATCGAGAAGAGTTTTTGAACCGGCTGGGAGCGTCTCTGAATGGAGAAGTCCCAACCTCTGTGATTCAGGAAAACTTAAACTATTATGACGGATATATCCGGGAAGAAGCTGCAAAGGGCCGCAGCGAAGAAGAAATTATTGATGAAATTGGCGGCTACCGTTTGATTGCCAAGACCATCATTGAGGCCAGTGGGGGCGAAGAGCCAGGCGGCAGCCAGAGCGGCTATTATGACAGCCAGGGATATGGCCGTTCCTATACAGATACCGGTTATGATGGCGGTCAGAGTTCTTACGGCTCCTATGGTTCGTACGGAGATGACAGAGAGAGAAGGCCTGGGGGAAGCTTCCACATGTATGACTTGAGCAGAGGGTGGAAACGGTTTATTATTCCTGCAGTAATTATCCTGGTGCTGTTGTTGATTGTCAGCATTATTGGAGGATTGCTTACTCTTTTAAGTCCTCTGATTGGTCCGCTGATCGTAGTGGTTTTTCTGTATACTTTATTTAAGAATCGGAGGTAGGAATAAAAAGATTTGTGAAAAATGTTGACAGGAGCACATGCGAGTGCTATATTGAGTACAGATGATTCATAATTAAAAATTAGATTCATATATATGAATTTTTTGGATAAAATCTATTTCCATTCACCTGTTTTTGTAAGTGTTATAGAAAAGTCTATTGCATTCTTATAAGACAGGTGATATATTCACAATAAAATGTGAATTTGATTCACAAATATGAATTGGAGGAAGTGAAATGGGAGTAAAATCAGCAGAGCGGGTGTTGGAGATTTTTGAGTTGTTAAAGGATTATCCGGAAGGACTGACGTCAAAGGAAATCAGCGTACAGTTGGGATATGCAGGAAGCAGTACCTTTGGCTTGGTGAAGACCTTAAGCGAACAGGGATATCTTTGGGAGGATGAGAAAAAGAAGTATATGCTGGGCGCCAGGCTGATTCAGTTAGGCGCATATGCCTCTTCCTTTTTGGATATTAATAAGGTAGCCAGCCAGCCATTAAAAAAGCTGATGGAGAAACTTCAGGAAACAGTTTTTATGGCAGTGCTTTCCGGAGAAGAGATTGTATATGTGGCAAAGGTAGATAACTACCGTTCTATCAGCACCAATGCAAGGCTGGGAGGAAGAAAACCGATTTATTGTACAGGTTTGGGGAAAACGTTTCTCACCTTTTTGCCAAAGGGAGAACGGGATGGGATTATTGAACGGATCAAGTTTTGCCCTATTACTCCCAATACGATTACCAATAAGGAAGAGTTGTATGAACAGTTGGCAGTTTTTGAGAAACAGGGGTATGCAGTGGACAATGAAGAAATCGAAGTGGGGCTGTGGTGTGCGGCTGCACCGGTTTTTGGAAGCAGCGGCAAAATGGAAGCGGCGGTCAGTGTTTCCGGCCCTACAGCCAGAATGCTGGCCAACAAAGATGAAATTGTCTCGGAACTTCTAAGAGTTACTGGTGAATTGTCAAGACAGATGGGATACTCAGGAGAGAAAGTATGAAAAAATTAGCAGGACTAATTCCGCCGGCAGTCACTATTTTTGATGAAAATGGATGCGCAGATTATGATGCCATGAAAAAACATGCAGATTATATGATAGCGGGAGGCGTAGACGGGATTGCTTATCTGGGAACATCCGGAGAATTTTCTGTGATGACCCAGGAGCAGAAAAAAGAATTGATACGTACAATGATTCCTTACATAAAGGGGCGGGTTCAGGCTGTAGCGGGAATAGGGGATACCTGTCTTGCCAATTCACTGGAACTTGCAGCGGAAGCAAATGCGGCAGGGGCTGACGGAGTCCTGGCAGTCATTCCTTACTTCAGCATTTATGGGGAAGAGAATGTGGAAGCCTATTATAAGGAACTGGCAGAGCAGATAAAACTGCCTATACTGGTCTATAATTTTCCGGCTCTTACCGGATTTGACATGAATACCCGCCTTATGAATCGTTTGGCAGAACAGTGTCCGGCGATTGTGGGGATTAAGGATACGGTGCCGGATACAAAGCATTTGAAGGAAATGCTTCTCATAAAGAAAAAAAGACCGGATTTTTCCGTATTTTGCGCATATGAAGATCAGGCATGGGAGATGGCCCAGGCAGGAGTGGACGGATTTATTAATGCCACAGCTAATTTTGCACCCCAAATTACAGCAGGATTTTTAAAAGCAGTTAAGAAGCATGACAGACAGGGGATGGAAACAGCATTTCATAAAATGGAGGAAGCAGCGCAGGTTTACCAGTACGGAACACCTCTCTTGCTGGCGGTAAAAGAAGCGGTCTATCAGAAAGTTTTGGGAAAACGGGGATTTGAAATGCTTCCGGGACTTCCGATTAAAGAAGAAGACCGAAACAGGATAAAAACCATATTGTCAAACTTATAAGGAGGGAATCAACTATGGGGATTATGGGAAAAAAGATTGCTGCGGTTCGGGCATATGTGGCAGAGGGAGGCGGTGCAGACTACCATGATCAAACACAGGATCACTGGATTGTGGGTCAGATTGCCACGCCAATGAGCGTATATCCGGAATACAAGGCCAGCAGAACCAGTTTTGGCATTAACGCATTAAAGACCTTGGTGGTAGAAATTGAGGCAGACGATGGAACGGTGGGATTTGGGATTACTACAGGAGGTTATCCGGCAGCGTGGCTGGTGATGAACCATCTGGATCGCTTTGCCATAGGGCAGCCGGTGGAAAACATAGAACAGATCTGGGATCAGATGTATAAAGGATCTATGTATTATGGAAGAAAAGGCATTGTTATGAATGCGATTTCCGCTATAGATTTAGCTCTCTGGGATTTGCTTGGAAGACTGCGCCAGGAGCCGGTTTATGCCATGATTGGCGGAAAAGTCCGGGAAGAACTGGTATTTTATGCGACAGGGCCAAGACCGGATCTGGCAAAAGAAATGGGCTTTATGGGCGGTAAGCTGCCTTTGGTATATGGCCCTGAGGACGGTGAAGAAGGGCTTAAGAAAAACATGGAAACTGCTCTCTGGATGCGGGAAAAGGTGGGAGACGATTTTATGCTCATGTGGGACTGCTGGATGGCGCTGGATTTGCCCTATGCCAAAAAGCTGATGGAGCGTTCCGCCAAATTGGGATTTTCCTGGGTGGAAGAGTGCTTTAATCCGGATGACTACTGGGCATACAGAGATTTGAAAAAGGCTGCCGGCAACACCATCATGGTGACAGGGGGAGAGCACGAGGCGACCCGCTATGGGTTCCGGATGCTGTTGGAAATGTGTGATTTAGACCTGATCCAGCCGGATGTGGGCTGGTGCGGAGGAATGACGGAACTGATTAAAATCGGAAATCTGGCAGACAGTTATGGCAAAATGGTGGTGCCCCATGGAAGCGGAATTTACAGCCATCATTATGTGACAACCAGGCTAAACAGTCCCTTTACCGAATGCTTGATGATGAGTCCCAATGCAGATAAAGTGGTTTCCCAATATTATCCGTTGATTAAAGAGGAACCAATGCCGGTAAACGGACGGCTCAAGGTGGGGGACAAGCCTGGGTTTGGAGTGGAATTAAATAAAGAAGGAACCAATTTGGCTGAAGTAAAAAAAGGAACAAGGCTATAGCATTTTAGACAGAGAAAGAAGGAGAAAATTATGGATAGGGTGCAGATTGCAGATGCCTTAGATTTGGTGACAGACCGCCTAACCAATCTCCAAAGACCGGATGGCGAAGAAGAAATGCTGAAACGACAAAGGGAAAGCAGTCAGATTATAGGAGCCTTTCCCAGAGACTTTGGAATGGAGCCATGGGACTGGCCGCAGGGAGTGGGGCTGTATGGGATGTGGAAGCGGTTTGAGAATCAGAAAGACCAGAAAGTGCTGGACTATCTGAATCAGTGGTTTTTAAAACATTTAGAAGAGGGGACTCCCAGAAAAAATATTAACACAACCTGTCCTCTTTTGACATTGGCAGAATTGGCGGATAAAAATCCAGACTATGAAGGCCTGTGCGGCGATTGGGCAAAATGGATCATGGAAGAACTGCCCCGCACAGAGGAAGGGGGATTTCAGCACACAACTACAAAAGATGCCGCAAAAGGAACCCTGAATCTGAATGAAAACCAGATGTGGATCGATACTCTGTTTATGACGGTGCTGTTTCTGGCAAAATGGGGAGTCCGCACAGGAAACGGGGAGTATCTGGAAGAGGCGGTTCACCAATACCTGATGATGGTAAAGTACCTGTATGAAAGAAAAAAAGGGTTGTTTTATCATGCGTGGAATTTTTCTGATAAAAGCAATTTTGGCAATGTATTCTGGTGCAGGGGAAATGGCTGGTATACGGCGTCTGTACTGGATTTTATAGAAATTATGGGAGAGCGTTTGCCGGGGGCAACAAAAGAAATTCTGCTGGATACCTGGAAGGCACAGATAGAGGCGTTAAAGAATCTCCAGTCAGAACATGGACTGTGGCATACGGTTTTAGACGATCCTTCCAGCTACGAAGAGACTTCTGGTTCGGCGGCGATCACATACGGCATTTTAAAGGGGATCCGAATGGGAATTTTGAAAGAAGAATATAAGGATGTGGCGCAAAGCGCTTTGGAGGGAATTCTTCAAAATATCAGACAGGACGGAACGGTTCTCAATGTATCAGCGGGCACTCCGGTGGGGAAAGACAGGGAACACTATAAAAATATTTTTACTGCACCAATGGCTTATGGGCAGTCCCTTACCATGATGGCCCTTACGGAGGCGCTTTGCGCTGATTGGATATTAGGTAATTGCGAAACAAGTTCGCATTCCTGATTAAAATGCGGTGAGAAACCTGCATTGCAGGATTCTTAAGATGAAAAGCAGGTGATTTCAAACTTTAGACATAACAAAAAGGCTTCCCAGATGAACTGCAAAGAAAAAGACATATGAAAAGGTATTCTTAGGCAATCAACGGTTTTAAGCTTCGGATGTACTGATGCTGGTGGATTTTATCCGCAACGAGTACGGTAACAAGCTGAGTGATTCCTGCAAGCAGTAAGTCGGCGTGAAGAGTTTTTTCATTCCGGGTTTTCCGATTTGCAATGCAGAAACTATCCTTGAAATGGTTGATAGACTTTTCAACATTTACACGTATCTTGTAGGTACCATTCCATTCCTTTGAACCACGTTCTACACCGGGGTAAGCCCGGAGATTTTTCTCTGGATAAATGTAGATCATTCGTCCACAAGAAGAAGTAGTACATGGGTTATCACAGTAGCATACCCGTCGTTTTGACTTGTCGGCAGGATTGTATTCCCATTTCATTTTGGGGCATACAAACTTCATGGTAGGTATCCTGCTTTTTAAATGGGATTTGCTTCCTTCCCGCTTCATGGGAAGAGTTGGATCATGGGGACAACAGGGAATACCATTTTCGTTTACAGTATAATCCGTTCCTTCCATGGAAAGTTTTACCCGGAGAGGGATAAACGCCTTCTGAAAACCGATTTCGCCTAAAAGAGAACGGTAGATTTCAATAGTATCAAAAGCTGCATCGCCAAGAAAGGTTTTGGGCTGGATGAGAGGATGCTTTTGAAAAAAATCAATCAGAACAGGAAGTAATGCTTTTGAGTCCGCAAGAGCTTTATCCTCATCCGGGGAATCGGATTTCTTTTCAATAAAGATGTCCGGATGAGCATCGAGAAAGTCCTTATTGTAGAAAGTAATGTCCCGGACAATGCCAAGACCGTTTGTAATGATGCCAAATTTATAGGCGTAACAGAAATGTCCGTTGATGTACATCTGCTGTATAGCCTGATTGGAAGCAGCATGAGTTGGCATAGAGCTATAAGCAGCTTTGTAAGGATCGTAAGAATCATCAAGGTTATGGGATTTTTTAAAAGCTTTTAGCTGTTTAATAATACGGTTTGCGTATTTTGGATTATTTTCTGTAACCCATGCTTCAATACCGGAGGTATCAAAGATAGTCATAGCGGCAAGGGATGGATCAAGTTTTTGGCAGATCGGTTCGGTCAGGTCAACAAGACGGTCGAACATAGATTGTAAGTCCGATAAGAAATCCTGTTTAAAGCGAGTAAATTTAGAAGCATCTGGAACAACATCAAATCCGCAGAAATCACGCAATTCCTGAGAGTATTTTAAAAATATGATCAAGAGAGTGTCAGTCGGGATTGAGAAAATACGCTGGAGCAGAAGAGCTTTAAGCATTGGATAAAGTAAATGCTTACGAGGCCTTCCGGTACGGGCGTGAAAATGAGAAACAAAAGAAAGAGGAACAATTTCATCAAGGTTAATCGCTTCATCAAGAAGTGAAAGAAACTGGCATTTGTCGTTGTCGAATTTATTTTGGCAATCTTCAAAAATTTCTGCCAAAGTGAGCTGTTTATATGCTATCATATAGATATATCTCCTTTAGGTGGATTGGTTGATAGTTTCTCGGCAACTCTATTTTACCATAAACCTTGAGGAGATATTTTATTTTAGTAACAAAAAAATGCCGTATTTATACGGCTTGTGGCGTTTCGCAAACGCCTATGATTGGATATAAGAAAAAGGAGAGGAGAAAAAATGATGAGAAAAATGGGGAAACAACTACTTGCAGTAGTATTAAGCGCAGCGATGGCAGCTTCTCTTACAGCATGTCAAGGTGGAACGCAGACAGATGAGACACAGCCGCCTGCTACTGGGACAGAGGCAGATGGGGAAACCATTGGAGAAGCAGAGGGAGCAGAGACAAATGCAGAAGACGGGCCGGTAACGTTGACCATTAGCTGGTGGGGCGGAGACAGCAGACACGAGGCAACATTAAAAGCCTTGGAATTGTTTGAAGAAAAATACCCTAATATTAAAGTAGAGCCTCAGTATGGGGCATGGGGAGGATGGCTGGAGCAGCTTTCCGTACAGATGGCAGGCGATACAGAGCCGGATGTGATGCAGATTAACTGGAACTGGATTTATGAGTTTTCATCAGATGGCAATGGATTTACGGATCTGAATCAGTATGGGGATGTGATTGATTTAAGTCAGTATCCGGAAAATCTTCTGGAGGAAATGAGCATTGACGGAAAGCTTCAGGGAATTCCTATTTCCACGACAGGAAAAGTGTTCTACTGGAATAAAACCACATTTGATAAAGCGGGACTGGAAGTTCCGGATTCTTTTGCCGATATGATTGAAGCCGGGCACGTATTTCAGGAGAAACTGGGAGAGGACTACTACCCCATGGCTCTTACCCCTTATGAACAGATGTTGATTATGGTTTATTACCTGCAGCAGAAATATGAGAAACCCTGGATTGCAGACCACCAGGTAAACTTTACCCAGGAAGAGGTAGCAGATGGAATTGCATTTATCCGCATGTTAGAGGACAATCACGTATTTCCAAGCCAGCAGAAACTGACCAGTGACGGCGCTGATACTATGGATAAAAACGTAAACTGGATGAATGGAAAATATGCAGGATTTTACGAGTGGGATTCTTCTCAGGCCAAATTTGCCAATGCATTAGAAGATGGACAGGAAATGGTTATGGGCGGTTATCCTTATGATTACGGCGATACCAAAGTGGGAACTGCTAAAATCTCTATGGCGTATGCAATCAGCGATACCTGTGAGCATCCGGAGGAAGCAGCCCTTTTGATTCAATTCCTGCTTCAGGACCCGGAAGCGGTAAAGATTCAGGGAACAGAGAGAGGGATTGTCTCTAATGAAACAGCAAAGAAAATTCTGGAAGAAGAGGGAATGTTAAATGATTTAACCTTTACCAGCAACCAGGCGGCTATGGAAAATGCCGGATTTGCCCTGGATCCTTACTTTGAGGATGTGAAATTAAAAGACAAGACAGGACTGTACTTTGAAGTGTTTGAAGAGATGAGCTATGAAAATACAGATCCCATGGAATTGGCGGAGATTTTAATTGAAGGCGTAAACGAAGTCCAGGAGAAAAATAAATGATAGAATTTCATGTGATTTTCCAGACTTCCAGAAAGTTTGTAATTGAACTGTCAAATCAGGGGAAGTTTTTCACAGAGGTACCTTATACGGTATGGGTAAATGGGAAAAAGTGGATGGAAAGCAGCCGGGTGATTGAGACAGTTGACGGACTGGAACCAGATACGGAATATGAAGTAATCATAAGAAATAGGGAAGGAGATTCGGAGTCAGTAAGACTCCGAACCTGCTTTGAATATGTGACCTTAAACGTCAGAGATTTTGGGGCAAAGGGAGATGGAATCAAAGACGATACCCTGGCAATTCAGGCGGCCATTAGCTGCTGTCCCAGGGATAGCCGCATCCTGATTCCAAAAGGAGTTTATAAGGTGAGTTCCCTGTTTTTAAAAAGTCACATTACACTGGAACTGGGGGAAGGGGCGGTTTTGTCTGCCTATACGGACAGGGACAAATTTGCAGTTTTGCCAGGCATGATTCAGTCCTGGGATGAAGATCAGGAATACAATCTGGGTACCTGGGAAGGGAATCCATTGGATATGTTTTCCGCCATTCTTACCGGCGTGGATGTAACGGATGTGGTGATTACCGGAAAAGGAAAGATAGACGGCTGTGCAGGATATGAAAACTGGTGGCACAACTTCCGAACGATTATCGGGGCATACCGTCCCAGGATGATTTTTTTAAACCGCTGCAAACGGATTACCCTTCATCAGTTTACTACAGACAATAGTCCGGCCTGGAACATTCACCCCTATTTTTCAGAGGATTTGCGGATTCTTCAACTGAACATAAACAATCCCAAGATTTCTCCAAATACAGATGGGATTGACCCGGAATCCTGTAAAAATGTGGAGATTGCAGGCGTTTGCTTTTCAGTAGGAGATGACTGTATTGCTTTAAAATCCGGGAAAAAGTATATGGGAAAGACCTACAAAAAACCTTGCGAACATATTGAAATCCGCCATTGCTGTATGAAAGACGGACATGGATCTGTGACGCTGGGAAGTGAAATGGCAGCCGGAATCCGGCATGTACGGGTAAGGGACTGTCTGTTTTTAAATACGGACAGGGGACTGCGGATTAAAACCAGACGAGGACGGGGCAATGATGCAGTCATTGATGACATTGTATTTGAAAACATTTACATGGATCAGGTTCTCAGCCCTTTTGTAATCAACTCTTTTTATTGGGACTGCGATCCGGATGGTCACACAGAATATGTGGCATCGAAGAAACTGCTTCCCGTAGATGAGAGGACGCCTTTTATCAAAAAATTGTCCTTCCGAAATATAGAAGCCCGCAACTGTCATGTGTGCGGCGCCTTTCTCTATGGACTGCCGGAAGCTAAGATTGAAGAAATTATTATGGAAAATATTACCATTGACTATGCCGAAAATCCAACGCCTGGATTTCCGGCAATGATGGCAGGAGTAGAAAAGCAGACAAAGACAGGAATCGTTGTGTGCAATGTAAAACACCTTTTCACAGAAAATATCTCTATTGAAGGACAAAAAGGGGCGAAATGGACGGTAGAGGGGATCGATGTCTGGGAAGGAGAGGAAAACTATGAAGGGCAGATACTTAACAACCCAGGAGTGTGAGAAATTATTAGAGAAAATCCAGTCAGATAACATGCCAAAAAACGGTTTGGAACTGCTAAAAGCAAGCAGAAATCTGGAAGAGGCCAAAGACAGCTTTATGCTGGCAAAAATCCTTCCCTTTCGGATGTTTGCAGAGACCCAGTACGGAAAAAAAGAAGGGTATCAGGAAATCATCCGGCAATTTCAAAAGATAAAAGAAAGAGACTATGACAGGATGGTGTTTGGTGCCTGTCAGGAAAAAAAGGAAGAGAGCCTGGAACTGGCCTATTTTACTGCAGCCTGTGCAGATACGCTGGAGTTTACTTCCATGGAGATTTATGAGCATTACCGGTTTCTTGCAGACTTGCTGAAACAGACTGTCCGCACGTTAAAAAACGCTGGATTTTTCAGGAGAGATTCAATGGAAAAACTGGATAAAAAGACAGCAGAACTCTTTGGCAGGGCGATTGCAAAGGGGTGCAGGATGAACGTATTGCTCTGTGAAAAATACGAGAAAATCGGCCGCAATTTTTGTGAAAATAACGGATAGGCTGCCTTTTAAGAATGACAGAAAAAGGAGGAAGTGAGTATGAGCACCAAAAAGGGCTGTAAGAAATGGCTGTCACAAAACCTGGGACTGATGTTTATCCTGCCATGGTTTGTAGGCTTTTTGATTTTTAAAGTGTACCCATTTGGTTCATCTTTGTTTTACAGTTTTACTGATTACCATCTGTTTAACGGCATTACGGAATATGGCCTGATGAACTATGAAGAGATTTTTGACAGCCGCAAGATTATGAAATCCTTTGAAGTTACATTTAAATATGCGTTTATGACCGTACCCTTAAAACTGGTATTTGCCCTGTTTATCGCCTATATCCTGAACTTTAAAATCAAGGGCGTGAATCTGTTCCGGGTGGCCTACTACATCCCGTCGATTCTGGGCGGTTCTGTAGCGATTGCCGTACTGTGGAAAGCTATCTTTAAGAGCGACGGCATCATCAATATGATTCTGTCCGTATTCGGAATCGCAGGAGTAGACTGGCTGTCCGATCCTGAGTACGCCCTGTTTATTATCTGCCTGTTAAGAGTCTGGCAGTTCGGTTCTGCCATGGTAATCTTCCTTGCAGCCTTAAAAGGCGTTCCCCAGGATTTGTATGAAGCGGCGGCTATTGACGGGGCGGGCAAATGGAGACAGTTTTTCTCTATCACAATCCCCATTATTACGCCGGTTATTTTCTACAATCTGGTAACCCAGTTGTGTCAGGCATTCCAGGAATTTAACGGTCCCTACATCATTACTCAGGGCGGGCCGAGAAATGCCACCACGCTGATTTCCCTTTTGATTTACAACAACGCATTTAAGAGCTACGAGATGGGGCTTGCAAGCGCCCAGGCATGGTGTCTGTTTATTATTGTCTGTGTGCTGACCATTATTGCATTTGTAAGTCAGAAAAAGTGGGTATACTATTCGGATGAGGATGGGAGGTAAAGGACATGACAAGAAAAACAAAGAGAAAAATTTCCACATTTCTGCGTTACTTCGTGCTGATAGCCGTAGGAATTGTTATGGTCTATCCTCTGATCTGGATGGTGGGAGCCACCTTTAAGACCAACAACGAGATTTTTTCCAGTATTGCATATGGCACATCTCAACGGCCGGGTTTGCGGAGCAAAACGGCCGAAATGCGA
>CAUWCT010000029.1:0-18918 GCA_963557065.1 uncultured Lachnospiraceae bacterium
GAAAACAGATGAAGCGTTATCTTGACCTTGTTCCCATATCCGCAAAAATTCACAGGAAACAAAGCCGGATGTCCATTTTCTGTATCGTGCTGGCGGTATTTCTGGTTACAACGATTTTCGGCATGGCAGATATGTTTATCCGCAGCCAGATTTTGCAGGCTCAGATGGATGGCGGGAACTTTCATGTCGGTCTGCGGTATGTTACCGATGAGGACTGCTCTCTGATTGCCAAACGTCCCGCTGTCAAAGCCGCCGCCCGTTATGGCGTTCTCAACTATCGTGGAGAGGACGGCTATACTCTATCCGGGAAAACAGCTATTATTATGGGCTGCGATGCGCCGTGGTTTTCGGATATGATGGTTGATGGTATTGCGGAAGGAAATTTCCCTCAGACAGAATCTGAAGCCATGCTGACGCAAAGTGCAAAAGACCGTCTGGGATTTCAAATCGGTGATACCGTTGTCATAGATGGACCTGACGGTGAGAAACTGACCTATATTATTTCTGGATTCTGTAAAGACGCCATGAAAACTACCAGTGAGGATTCCATAGGAGTTTCCATCACCACGGACGCATTCCGTTCGATTTATCCCGCTGTCAAGCATGAAACTCTGGAGGATTACGACAGCGTTTGCTATGTTCAGTTTGAAAACCCCTGGAATGCCCGCCGGGAGATTCAACAGCTGAAAGCGGACCTCGGGCTGTCCGATGAACAGGTCTATGAAAATGTCAAGCTCATGGGCATGTATGGTCAGAGCGACAGCTCCAAGATGATGCAGATCTACGTAGTGGCCGCCATCCTGTTTGTACTGGTGCTGGCTGCGGGCGTCATGATGATTGCCAGCAGCTTGAACAGCAATGTGGCCCAGCGCACAGAGTTTTTTGGCTTGATGCGGTGTATCGGAGCCACTCCCAAACAGGTGATTCGATTGGTTCGCAAGGAAGCCCTCCTCTGGTGCCGGTTTGCAATCCCGGCAGGGATTGGAGCAGGCGTCGTGGTGATCTGGATTCTCTGCGCTGTGTTACGGATTCTCAGTCCAGAATATTTTGCACAGATGCCGGCTTTGGGGCTGAGTATCCCCAGTATCCTGGCGGGAATCCTGGTGGGGCTTCTGACCGTTTTGCTGGCGGCCCGTTCTCCCGCCAAAAAAGCGGCCAGAGTATCGCCCCTGGCGGCAGTTTCTGGCAATGCGAATGGGCAGCAACCTGCAAAAAGAGCGGCCAACACCCGCCTTTTCAAGGTGGAAACGGCATTGGGCGTCCATCATGCCACGGCAAGCAGGAAAAATCTGATTTTGATGGCGGGTTCTTTTGCGCTCAGCATCATCCTGTTTCTCTCTTTTTCTGTGACTGTGGATTTTATGAAGCATTCTCTGACGCCTCTGCGTCCCTGGACAGCGGATCTGTCCATTATCAGTCCGGATCATTCCCTGTCTGTGGACAGCGGGATTCTGGGAAAATTAAAGGAGAATCCCGCCGTAAAAGCTGCCTATGGGCGGATGTTTGCCTATGACCTGCCCATGGAGGGCGCGATCGAACCCCAAAAAGCCGACCTGCTTACCTACGAGGAGAACCAGTTTGGGTGGGCGAAGGAATACCTGTTGGAAGGATCTTTAGACACTGTCGCAAGCCAACCTGGAACGGCCCTGATTGTCTATGAACCGGAAACTACGATCCAAGTTGGTGATACCGTCACCTTGGACATTGGCGGGAAGAATCAGCAGCTCCAGATAGCCGGAATGCTTTCCACCGCCCCCTTTGGCAACGCCAACGATACGGCTCTGCTCATCTGTTCCGAGGACACTTTCCGGCAGCTCAGCGGGACATCGAACTACACGATCGTTGACATCCAGCTGACAAACAAAGCTACAGACGAGGATGTCAACGCCATCCAGCAGATAGCAGGGACTTCGTACACTTTCTCCGATGAACGGATGAGCAACAGCAGTGTCAGGGGCACTTATTATTGTTTTTGCCTGTTCATTTATGGATTCCTAGTATTGATTGCCCTGATTACTGTGTTCAATATTATTAACAGCATCACCATGAGCGTTGCGGCAAGAACCAGGCAGTACGGCGTATTCCGGGCGATTGGACTCAGTACCCGCCAACTCAAAAAAATGATTATCGCTGAGGCCTGTGTTTACACGATTACTGGCAGTATCATCGGCACTGTACTGGGCCTGATCTGTAATCAAAAACTCTTTGAAATGTTGATTACATCCTTTTGGGGAGATGCCTGGGGAATTCCATGGATGGAATTGACGATTATCCTTTTCATCATGATTTTAGCGGTGATATTTGCGGTGCGTGGGCCAGTGCGGAAAATCCACAAGATGTCCATTGTTGACACGATCAGCGCACAATAAATTCAGTTCATATGTTTATAAAGCAGACGGTTTCGATACGAAATCGTCTGCTTCTTTCTGAACTTACAGTTTTGTAAGCCAAAATTCACCTATTTGTAAGCTAAAATTGTTACCATTAAAACAGAAATTGATAATAAGCAGACAGTGCTTTACTTGAAAAAATCATAAATTTGTAGTTTCGTGCAAAACAAATATAGTATCTGCCGGACGACGGCAAAAGAAAAAAAGCCGTCGTACAGCAGCCCTATTCACGCGTCCGTTCTATCGTGCGGCGGCTTTGAAACAGGAGCCGCCGCTTCTTTTTGCCTAAAATCTAACGACGACCCTACACCTTGCAATTTGGCATGGCGGCAATAGGAGGATGCCGCCATGCACTATAAAGTATTTCAACATAAAACGACAAGACCCGTCTTGTCAAAAAAAGCCTGAGATTTGTCCAGATACATTATGCTCCTCCACCGGCATTATCATGGCAGTATTTCCGGTATTATCATAGTGTATTTTGCTGCGCCAATTTCCTTTTATGGGAAACTGGCGTTTTTGTTTTCTCTTTTTTAGAAAGGCATCCCGGATCTTACCGCTGCCGTTCGCCGCCTTCCGAGAGTTTGAAAACCATCCACTTTTCAAACTATTGGAGGTAACGGCTATGAGTAAAAATCGTGAAGAAAGGACAAATTATTATCTTTACATAGATGGACAGGCTGTGCTGGTAAGCGAACAGGTTTACCATGTGTATCAGCACTACGAGCGGAAAGAAGAATACTTTTCCTACGATTTGAAAACGGAAAAGTTCCAGAAAGAAACCGCAACTTTCCTGCCCAGCAGAGAGGATTCCTTTGAGCGCCTGCTGGAACAGGACAAGCAGTTTTCCGCTTCCGGTCAGCCCGTGGAGGAACAAGCTGTCTCGTCCGTTTGGCTGGAGGAATTATTACAACATCTGTCAGCGGATGAGAGGATTATTCTCCACAAACTGTATTTCGAGGATAAGTCAGAACGGATTGTCAGCACAGAGCTTGGAATTTCCAAAACAGCTCTGCATCACCGCAAAGTCAAGCTGCTTCAAAAATTAAAAAAAATTTTAGAAAACATGGGGAAAGCATAGACCAAAACCACTCTCCCAACGGGGAAATAAGTGAGAGGGTCTATCTCCCTCATGCAGCTTGACAACTGAATAGACGGCATTTCCGGTACATAACCCATGTACGAGCGAATCAGGCGCGCCGCGAAGATGGACAGCCCCAGGAGGTGATAAACAGGGCTGCTCCGAGCGATCTACGCCAGCCTGATCCCCGAAGGCGGCACTTCGGGACGCGGTGACTGCATGGGGGAATAATGATACTTCCTCACGGCCTCCTAAAGACTTGGGGGGAACCCTGCGGCGCACGAGTAAAACGACGCTGCGGAGTTATGACAGCCGCGCCAGCGGAGACCGGAATGTCCCCATCGTCAGGGGTGCGTGGCAAATGTGGCGAGCATAAACCAAACTACAATACAGCAGCTACACCGATTGTCAGGTTCGCATAAACCCTCAACTTTATCGGTGCGGCTGCTTATCTTTATATGAATTGAGACAACCTGTTTCCTCATATCTTATGAAGAAGCAGGTTTTTCGACTGGAGGTGCGTCAATATGGATCAGAGGAATACCCCTACAACCTCCTACAAAGAGGTGAAAATCGGGAAAACCATTTACCGTGTGACCAGCTTTTTTTCGGGTGAAAAGGAGCTGGGAAAGACTTTGGAGCAGCTGGCCGTCCGGCGCGCCATGTCGGAGGTTTCCACACCTGCCAGCTGTTCCGCACACACGGCTACATAGTCACACCATCCTCCCGGCTTTGCCGCTTCTCGCCTGCCGGCTCGGTCGGTGCTTCTAACCGCCTTCGGCGTTTAGAGGTCGCCACCGGCGACCCGCACCCTTGCGCGGCGATGGATTCTCCGTTACGATGTTCATGCAGGGAGATTCCCTGTGGAGCCATCACGCCGCACGAGGTATGGAATCTGAATTGTCGGGAGGGAAAATAAAGATGACTACAAAAACATACAACGTCGGCATCTACTGCCGTTTGAGTAACGACGATGAACGCGACGGCGAATCCGTCAGTATCGAGAACCAGAAACTGCTGCTTCAGAACTATGTACAGCAGCGGGGCTGGAATGAGGTTGATACCTATATCGACGATGGATATTCAGGTACGAATTTTGACCGTCCTGGGGTCAAACGACTAATAGAGGATGCCAAGGCCAAGCGGATCAATGTGATTCTGGTCAAGGACCTGTCCCGTTTTGGCCGTAACTACATCGAATTTGGACAGTACACAGACTACCTGTTCCCATCCCTGGGCTGTCGGTTTATCGCTCTGAACAACGGCATTGACACGGAAAGCACCAATGGCAGCACCGATGTCATGTGCTTTTTGAACTTATTTAACGAATTTTATAGCCGCGATACCAGCAAGAAAGTCAAGGCAGTTAAAAAAGCCTGCGCTGAAAACGGCAAATTCATGGGAACCTACCCCGCCTATGGCTACAAGCGGGACCCGGCGGATAAGCACCATCTGGTGATCGACGAGGACACCGCCCCGATTGTGCGCCGTATCTTTGAGATGCGGGCAGCCGGAACAGGGTTTCACGCCATCGCCGTCACGCTGAACGAAGAAGGCATCCCGTCCCCCGGTGTGCTGTACTACCAGCGCAAGGGACAGAGCGATCCGCGCCGGGTCAACCACAAATGGGCAGACCAGACGGTGAAAAACATCGTCCGCAGCGAGGTTTATATCGGCAACATGATCCAGGGAAAAACCGGAACGCTGTCGTATAAGTCTCGCAAACTCGTGGGCAAACCGGAGGAAGAATGGATTCGTGTGGAAGGGACCCATGAACCGATTATCTCACAGGAGCTGTGGGATACCGTGGTCAGCATTGACAAAAAGAAGGTACGGAAATCTTTTTCCGCTGATGGCTATAAGAGTATCTTCACCGGCCTTGTGTACTGTGCGGACTGCGGCTTCAAAATGAGAAATCAGGTGGAGCGATTCACCTATAAAGACGGAACACCGGGGCGGTACAGTTCCTTTATTTGCGGCAACTACTCCCGCAGCGGCAAGGGAGCCTGCACCATTCACACTATCTATGAAAATGTGCTGACCCAGCTGGTGTTGGAGGACATTCGGGAAAAGGCCCGTTTTGCAGAATATGACCCGGAGCAGCTGGTCCAGCAGATCATCCGCCTAAAGGATAAGGAAGCAAAAAGCCGCCTTTCCTCCTGTGAACAGGAGCTGAAAACATACACAGCGCGGCTTTCCGAGCTGGAACGGCTGATGCAGAATCTCTACGAGGATAAATGTGCCGGAACCATTCCGCAGACCGTTTTTCAAACCTTGATGCACAAATATGAAGCGGAACGGGCAAAAAAGTCCGAAGCCATCCCGGAACTGGAACACAAGGTCAAAAGCTATCTGGAAAACCGCACGGATGCGGACCGCTGGCTGACCATTATCCGCCAATACACAGAGATTACCGAGCTGGATGAATCCATTCTCTTTGAACTGGTGGACCGCATTGAGGTGGGAGAAACCAAAAAAGTGGGTGGACAGCGGATTTGTGACCTCCGTGTTTACTACCGCTATGTCGGAAATGTGGACGCGGCGCTGTCGCAGGAAGAAAGGAGGCAGCCACTTGAAGAAGCAATATAAGGTCGGCATTTACTGCCGCCTGAGCGTGGATGATGCCTCCAATTCCGCAAAGGCAAAAAACTATATACCCGGCGATGAATCTGCCAGCATAGAGAACCAGTACGAAATCCTCTCCAAATTTGTCATGCTCAACGGCTGGATGGAGGTCAAGACCTATCGGGACGATGGGTACAGCGGTGGGAATTTTCAGCGGCCCGGATTTTTGGAAATGCTGGAGGATGCCCGCCACGGCCTGATTAACCTGATTCTGGTCAAAGACCTGTCCCGCCTGGGGCGTGACTTTGTGGAGGTAGGCCGCTATACGGATGTGATTTTCCCATCCCTGGGCTGCCGGTTTGTATCTGTGCTGGATTGTCTGGACAGCGAGGGTGACAACACCGATATGCTGCACTTCCGCAGTCTGATGAACGACTATCATCTAAAGGACCTGTCGGGGAAAATCAAATCGGTGCTGTACGCCAAAAAGAAAAGCGGCCAATATCTGACCGCCTATGCTCCTTACGGATACCGCAAGAGCGACGAGGATAAACACCGGCTGGTGGTGGATGAAGAAGCCGCCGCTGTGGTGCGGGAAATCTATCAGATGCGCTGTTCCGGCATGGCCTACGGTAAGATTGCGGCGGCGCTGAACAAGAAAGGCATCCTTTCTCCCCGCTGGTATTGGGAACTGCACTACGGGAAAAAAGGCGGCTGCAAATACTCCAAACTGTGGACCTATGCCACGGTGAAAAATATTCTGAACGATACTGTTTATCTCGGCATAGTCACACAAAACCGTACCGGCTCCCGTTCCTACAAGGATAAGACCATGATACAGAAGCCGGAAACAGAATGGATTTGCCATGAGGATGTCCACGAAGCAATCATTGACCGGGAACTGTGGGAAACGGTTCAGGAAAAGAACCGGGCAGTGAAACAGCAGGTGGCAAATCATGCCGCCCCTATGCCCGCCCTGTTCACCGGCAAACTGGTCTGTGCCGATTGTGGGCATCCTCTGGCAGCCACCCGCGAGACCCAGCGCAGAAAAAACGGGACATCCAAGCGATATGTTTCCTATATCTGCTCCCACTTTGCCACCACCGGACGCAGTGCCTGTTCCTGGCATCGGATTTATGAAATCTCGCTGAAAACGCTGGTGCTGAATGAAATCAGGGCGCACAGTCAAGCAATAGCGCAGGATGAAAATGCTGTGCTGGACAAGCTGAGACAGCAGATACTTTCCGAAAGCACAGCCAGGCAAGAGGATTCCAAACTGGAAATCAGCCGGTTGCGGCGGCGTATCGGAGAGCTGGAACACATGACCGCCAAACTTTACGAGGATAAGGTCAGCGGCATAATCAATAACGATACCTTTGCGGTCCTGATTCAGAAAAGTGAACAGGAACGCATCCAAAAGGCAGAGCGTCTGGAGGTTCTTCTGGCAGAGGAACGAAAAGCCCAGCAAGAGGTTGAAAATATCCGACAATGGGCAAGCATCGTCTGCCGCTATCTGGATGTGCAGGAGCTTGACCGGGAAATCGTTGAGGAACTGATTGACCATATCGAGATCGGAGAACGCTCCGTCATAGACGGCCAGCGCCATCAGGACATTAAAATCTTTTACCGCTTTGTTGGTGTGGTATAATGAGAAAAAGAAAAGACCCGGCTGCATCCGCAGTCCGGGCATACACCTGACAACATTCTATAAAAACGGTTTGCGATTGAACCGCATCGCTTTGTCGAAAAAGAGTGATTCAGCAGAACACCCTTCCCAAACAGCTTATGTTCTTAAACAGATTTCGGAAAGGAGTAAAATCATTGTCGCCCTTTGCGCTGTCCACGCCGTCATTGATTGCGATATAGCGTACATCTCTTTCAACGAAAAAGATTTCCGTATAGTAGCCGACTTTCAGATAATCACGCCCCAATCGTGACATATCCTTGACAATGACTGTTTCGTTTGCCGGATTGCCACGATTATACTGAAAAGCGGCTGTTTCCTGTTCTCTTTTCCTTTCCATTCCGTTCCCGTCCTTTCCTTGTCTGATAAAGTGAATAGTTGAATAGCAAGCATTGGAAAAGAGTACCCTTTTCCGAAAATGCGTTGCATTTTGCTTGTTGGGAAGTAGCCCAAACCCTTTGAAAATCCTCTCATTACCTACAACACCAAACAAAGCGATTTTGCCGAAGTTTTGAGAAAATTTTTTCAAAAAGTTTCTTCACTTTATACATACGGTGGATTTTCCGAAATGCCAAATGTAAACAAAAGAAAAACACCGCAATCTGTGGCACTTCATGAATACTTCCGAGATGTCATTATACAGAACATAGTATTGACATCCTAACGATTGTTAGGTATAATTTATCTAACAATCGTTAGAAAGGACAGGCAAATAATGAGCGATACAAAACAGAAAATATTAGAGGTATCTTTAGACCTCTTTTCTCAAAAGGGATTTTCAGCAGTATCTATTAGAGATATTTGTGCTCAAGTCAAGATTAAAGAAAGCTCTGTTTATTACCATTTTAAGAATAAACAAGCTATTTTCGATGAGTTGATTTATCGTTTTGAGCAAGTAGCAACTGATATGATGACACAATTAGAACAAGCATTTGCAGAACAACCTTGCTTTATTAAAAAGCCTTTTTATCAAATTGTGTGTGATACATTTTTTGAAAGTTATCTTATGGATGATTTTTGCAATAAAGTAATGCGACTTCTTTTAATTGAACAATTTGGTAATTCGGAAGTTCAAAAAATATATGACCACTGGATGTTCACAGAGCCGCTTGAATTTCAAAGCAAAATGTTTTATACACTAATGAAAATAGGAATAATCCCACATACAGATAGTGCGTATTTAGCTGTTAAATATTATGCTCCAATTCATTTTTTTGCTCAAAGATGGCTGCTTAGTGGAACATTATCGGAAGAACAAAAAAACGCTTTTCGGAAAGCTGCTTATCAGCATATTGAAAAATTTTTTGTAGAGATAGAGGTGGCATAATGCTAAACATTGTGATCACAGGTGCAAATCAAGGAATTGGGTATTATTTTACGGAACAGGCTCTAAAAAACGGGAACAAGGTTGCTGTCTTGGATTCAGAAACAGATAATTTAGAAATTTTAGAACAGTCATATCCAAACAGACTGTTCTACTACAAAACGGACGTATGCAAAGAAATGCAAATCCGTACCGCTATTGCTGACATCATTGAGAAGTTTCAAAAAATGGATATTGTCATTCATAATGCTTGTCTTTGTACTTTTGACAAAGAAGCCGATACCGATTTTTCTACTTATGAACGGGTTTTTGATGTGAATTATTATGGGGCGCTTCGTTTAGTAAAAAGTATATTACCTTATATGCAGAAACAAAAAAATGGAAAAGTCATTTTTACAAGCTCGGGAGTAGGTGTTACAGGTTTTATTGGAATATCGCCTTATGCTTCAACTAAAGGTGCATTAGAAGCCTTGGCAAAATGTCTTAACTTGGAGTACGCTTCTGACGGTATTTCTTTCCACATTATTCACCCGCCACTCACCCAGACAAAATCGGCAGAGCCGTTACCTGTACCAAAAGAATTTATGGCAGACCCCCAAAAAGTAGGCTATGGAATTGCAAAACATATTTCTTCCAAACATTTTATCCTATGCCACAGCTTTTTACAAAAAGTTCAGACGCTTACTTGTTATCTTTTCCCAATAAAAATGGGCAGGTTAATGTCGAAAATGGCATTGCGATATATAGGTAACAAACAATAAATACTGAAAGGGAAAAATAGTATGACCTCGCCTATCGGGATATAGGCAGGAAGCAGAAACATGAAATTTCTCTTGAATATCTCATGGAAGAAAAGTATTTCAAGCCGTCCACAACAGACAGCTATTTTGAGAAGCAGAGTAAACCGACTGCCTATCATGTATGCGATAAGACCGTCCTTATCGAAAACGAGCAGTTAGGACAAGCATTTTCTATTCTATCAGAGCAGAGGAAAAACGTATTGATTTTGTACTTCTACTGCCATTACACAGACGCACAAATCGGGCAGAAATGCGGACGGAGTAGAAGCACAGCAAACTACTGGAGGTTAGCGGCGTTGAAGCAGTTAAGAAAAGAATTGGAGAGATTGATACATGAGCAGGAAGCTGGTACCATTTGAAATCATTGAAAAAGCAGTTGCCGGAGAGCCGGAAGCAGTAAATGCAGTCCTGCAACATTACCGAGGACGCATGAAATACTTGTCTATATATCAAGGGCATTTTAACAGTGATATTCAAGACAGTTTAGAAACACAGCTTATAAAAGCAATCCTTAAATTCCGCATTGACAGGTAGTGAGTAGCAAAGCCAGAAACAGCCTTCAAGGATAAATGTTGCGCTGAAAACGTCCTTGACGGCTGTTTCTATCTTTGCTTGTGGGCAACCAAGAGAGCGCAATCGGATAAACCGCTTACGCTCTCAAGTGATTATGGAGAATGTTACGCAGTAGAGGGTTAAAAAACCTTGATTTATGCGGCTTGCAGCCATGAAAATATTAAGAGTAAGGGTTTTATACTCATATCCTACAAAATGATACTTAACTGCGTGACATTGTCGATTCTTTATAGTATAATCTTAAAAAGACGTTCATGAAGGAGGGAAATATAATTGGCATCTATAAAAATAAGTCAAGAAGAAGCAGATAAACTTTTGAAAATGCTGAAATATTCATTGGTTTCTGAAATTAATTTCCCCTCAAAAGGGAACGCAATAGAATTTAATGTTATTGGCGATAAAAAACAAGATGTTTTTGCGATTAATATCTTTAGGGGCAAAATTAATCGTCTAAAATATAATCTGGGTGCTCGCATTATTAAGAATGGCATTTTATTGTTGGAATTACATATTAATCCATCAAATATACATACTAATCCTGATGGAGAAAAAATTGAAGGCAGTCATTGGCATATATATAGCGAAGAATATGGTCGTCTATGGGCTTTTCCTACAGGGGATTTTAATAGTGAACAATTTGTCGAGAATACTATTGCTTTTCTTAACAAATTTAATGTAATTGAACAACCTGCAATTAATTTTCAACTAGAATTAATCTAAGGAAGGAGGTGTGGTCTTGGATATTCAAAAATTGATTGATGATTATACGTCATGGCTAAAGAGTGAGATTACTTTTGAAAAAATCGGAGAATATTATGAGATTACTACTCCATATTTAGATAATGCAAATGATTATTTACAACTTTATGTGAAGCAAGAGGGTAATGATATTTTCTTTACCGATGATAGTATAACTATGCATAATTTGAAAATGAGTGGTCTGCAATTAACACAAAATAGAAAACTTCAGCTACAAAGAATTTTGTATCAATACGGTGTTCAGTTAAGGGGGGATGAATTAATTGCAAAAACTCCAATGAATAGTTTTGCACAGAAAAAACATTTATTTATTCAAGCCATGCTTCGGATAGATGATATGTTTGCTGTTTCGAAATCAAGAGTATCCTCTTTCTTTTTAGACGATATACAAGAATTTTTTCTGGAAAAGGAAATCTATTTTTCCGACAATGTGCAGTTTATGGGGTTATCGGGCTTTTCGCATAACTATGATTTTCTAATTCAACGTAGTAAAACAAAGCCTGAAAGATTATGCCAAGCGGTAAATAACCCTAATAAGTCAACCATGGGAAATATTCTATTTGCATGGAATGATACAAAACCTGCCAGAAAAAATGAAAGTCAATTAATAGTTATTTTGAACGACCAAAATAACATAGCAAGAGGTATCGAAGATGCTTTTACCAATTACGATGCAAAAGTAATACGTTGGAGTGAACGTAATAAAGAAAGTAATATCGCATTATTATCTGTATCATAGATTGAACAATATTATAAATAGCATAAAGAAGCAGTTCAATTACTTAAAGTTAGCGTAGTTGAACTGCTTCTTAGCTATTGCAATCCTGTCTGTCAGCCGTTAGGTTAGATTGCTTGTGAATACTTCCTTATCACTGTAAAACTAAGTTTTCAACGCTTTTTTCTGCCTGAATCTTCGCATAGCTGAACTGTTACGTTAAATCCAGCCGCCGTCCAGACCGATCACTTCTCCGGTCAGGTATGCGTTTTTGTAGCCCAGATGATAGACCAGATCTGCCACCTCTTCCGCTTTTCCTAAGCGGCCGGCAGGAATCTCTTCTACAAGGGCGATAAAATCAGAATCCTCCATCCACTGGTTCATTTCCGTATCAATAGCGCCGCATGCTACGGCGTTGACCTGGATGTTGCTGGGGGCCAGTTCTTTTGCCAGGGCTTTGGTAAATGCGTTGATGGCCCCCTTTGTAGCGGAATAGGCGACTTCGCAGGATGCGCCTACATTTCCCCAGACAGAAGAAATATTGATGATTTTGCCCTGCTTTTTGGATACCATGCCTGGAATTGCCAGCTTACAGCAATTAAAAACAGAGTTTAAATTAGTATGGATCACTCTGTCCCAGTCCTGGACAGACATATCCTGAAGAAGGCCGATGTAAGAAACGCCGGCATTATTGACCAGCACATCTAAAACGCCGAATTGTTTGCGGATTAAATCAAACAATTCCTGGCAGCTGTCCATATCTCCCATGTCCCCCACATAGGCCAGACAGGAAACCTGATAGGATTCGATTTCTTTTTTGGCCTGCATCAGGCGCTCCTTATTGTGGATGCAGCTGATGACAACATTGTATCCCTTTTTCGCAAATTTGATCGCAATGGCCTTTCCGATTCCGCGGGAAGCGCCGGTAACTAACACAGTTTTTTGTGCCATAATCATCACCTCTTTAAAGAGAGTATAGCACATTTTGAGCAGCTTGTAACAGAATCGTAAGAAAAAAATTTTGAATTATTTCGTACACTTGTGCTATACTGAGTAGGAGACAGGAAAAATGCGGTATGAAACGCAGTAATATAAGAACAGTATAGGACGAGAGAGAAAGGAGCGGCACATGGCGCAGAAATATGATTTGGTAATTGTTGGTTCGGGACCGGCCGGTCTGGCAGCGGCAATTTATGCAGAGAGGGCCAGAATCAGCACTCTTGTAATAGAAAAAGGAATGGTAAGCGGAGGACAAGTGCTGACTACGTATGAAGTAGATAATTATCCAGGACTTCCGGGAGTAGGCGGATATGATTTGGGAACAAAATTCCGGGAGCACGCAGACAATCTGGGCGCCCAGTTTGCAGAAGATGAGGTAATCCGGATTGAGGATGAGGGCAGCTTCAAGCGGGTGGTATGCGGACACGAGACATATGAGGCAAGGGCAGTGATTCTGGCAACCGGGGCCAGCCATAGAAAACTGTCAGTACCTGGCGAGGAAGAACTGGCCGGTATGGGAGTTTCCTATTGTGCCACATGTGACGGTGCCTTTTTCCGCAAAAAAGTGACTGCGGTAATCGGAGGCGGCGATGTGGCATTGGAAGATGCGGTATTTCTTTCCAGAATGTGCGAAAAAGTTTACCTGATTCACCGCAGAGATGAGTTCCGCGGGGCAAAAAGCCTTCAGGAACAGGTGTTTTCCAAAGAAAATATAGAGGTTATCTGGGATACAGTTGTGGAGCGTATTGCGGGTTCGGATAAGGTGGAAGCTTTGAATATCCGCAATGTAAAAAGTGGAGAAAAGAGAGAACTCCCGGTAAACGGCGTGTTTGTGGCAGTGGGAATTACCCCGGCCAGTGAGGCGTTTGACGGACTGGTGGAGATGGATCATGGCTATATCAAGGCAGGAGAAGATTGTTGTACATCTTGTCCGGGCATTTTTGCAGCAGGTGATGTGCGCACAAAACCTTTGCGTCAGATTATTACAGCTGCAGCGGACGGAGCCAATGCAGTGACCAGCGTTGAGCGGTACTTTATGGAAGGATAGACAAAAGAGGGAGATTTACATGAAAAACTGGAAAAAGACAGCATTGGTTCTTTCTTTTTGTTTGTTCTATGCTGGAGGGATTTCTGTACCTGCGCAGATAAATTCCGATGCAGATACGCAGCAGATTCCCCAGGCAGCGATAAGTAAAAAGTTGGCGCCCAATGTATCTGTCCCGGCCGGCGGATATGAGAATGTAGCGGTTTCGCAGGTTTCCGGCTATGTAAATGTGCGCAGTGAGGCCAGTACAAAGGGGCAGATTGTGGGAAAAATCTATAACAACTGTGCTGCCACTATTACAGAGACAGTTTCCGGAGAGGGCGGAACCTGGTATCGCATTCAGTCGGGAAGCGTGACCGGATATGTCAAGGCTCAGTATTTTGTGACCGGAGCTGCGGCTGAAGCTCTGGCACAGGAGGTAGGAGTTGAATATGCCACGATTAATACGGCATCTCTTCGCCTGCGCAAGGAGCCGAATCTTACCAGCGAGACCCTCACGCTTTTAAGTCAGGGTGCACGCTATGAGGTGATGGGAACAGAAAATAATTTTGCAAAACTGGCAGTGGATACAGACCTGACCGGATACGTGTCCATGGATTACATAAAGACGGCAGTGGAGTTTCAGCAGGCAGTTTCTCTGGAGGAGGAAGCCGCGAAACAGGCAGAAGAGGAAAGACGCAGACAGGAGGCAGAGGCTGCGATTGACGAATTAAACGCAGTGCTGAATGCAGAGACGGCAGGCAGTCAGTCCCAGACAAACAGCTCATCCGGACAGTCTGAGACAGCCGCAGCAGGGGTCAACGGGACGATTGCAGCCAATCCGATGGGAAGCGGAAATGATGTGTCAGTTCAGGTTCCAGTGCTTCAGACACAAGGGACACCTGCAAAACCGGAAAATTCCGGCAATCAGGGAAATTCCCAGGCAACGGTTCCGGCTGGTCCGGGAGGCTTTGGAAACAGCAGCGCCGGAAACGTTCAGGGGCCTGGAGTATCTTACGGACCTGGAGGAAACGCTTCGGACAAAGTGGTATCAGCTACCAGAACTGCAGTAGTGGCCTATGCAAAACAGTTTTTAGGAAATCCATATGTGTATGGCGGGACCAGTCTGACAGATGGAGCAGACTGTTCCGGTTTTACCATGAGCGTGTACAAACACTTTGGCATTGATATTGGCCGTACTTCCAGAGATCAGGCTGACAAGGGCAGGGAGATTTCCCGGTCAGAGATGCAGCCGGGAGACCTGTTGTTTTATGCCAGCGGAGACTATATTAACCATGTATCCATGTATGTAGGAGGCGGACAGGTTATCCACTCCAGTACACCGGCTACTGGTATTACTCTTGCCCCTGTGGACTACCGGACGCCCTGTAAGATTGTGACATTTTTGGATTAGTTTATACTTCCCAGCGTCCGGATGCGCCGCAGGGGAGAACCAGGCCGTTTCCGGTCACCGGAAGTCCTACTTCCTCGGCATGTACTTGTCCTCCGAAAGCCGGAAGGATTTCGGTGCCAATCATATAGGAAAGTACAGAGGGAGCAAGGCCGGTGGTGTAGGAGTTAATCAGGAAAAACAGCGGTTTGTCGGATAAAAGCCGGGCGCAGAGTTTGACAAAAGGATGGATGGACTCTTCGATTTTCCAGATTTCTCCTTTTGGCCCTCTTCCATAAGAAGGCGGGTCCATAATAATAGCGTCATAGTGATTGCCTCTGCGGATTTCCCGTTCTACAAATTTAACACAGTCATCTACGATCCAGCGGATAGGAGCATTTTCCAGGCCGCTGGATTTTGCGTTTTCTTTGGCCCATCCTACCATGCCTTTTGATGCGTCTACATGGGTAATGGATGCGCCTGCCGCTGCTGCCGCCAGGGTGGCGCCTCCGGTGTAAGCAAACAGATTCAGTACCTTAACAGGCCGGCCGGCATTTCGGATCTTTTCCCCAAACCAGTCCCAGTTGGCTGCCTGTTCCGGGAACAGGCCGGTGTGTTTAAAACTAAATGGCTTTAAATTAAATGTCAGGCTTCCATAAGAAATGCACCACTGTTGGGGAAGGTCGAAAAATTCCCATTCTCCGCCGCCTTTGCTGCTACGGTGGTAGTGTCCGTTTGGCCGCTTCCATCCCCGTTCTTTTTTGGGGGTATCCCAGATGACCTGGGGATCGGGCCGGATTAAAAGGTAGTCCCCCCATCGTTCCAGTTTTTCACCTTTAGAACAATCAATTACCTGATAGTCTTTCCAATTATTTGCAATCCACATAATGTAATCTATCCTTTCTTGTTGAACTGTTACGCAATACATACTTTATTGTCTTGTATTATACCTAACAGGTTTGGGAAACGTCAAGAAGATGCATGGCAGAACTGTTACATTGTAATAGAAATGAAAGATTATAATGGTTGAATATTTAGAAAATTCCTGATACAATAAATAAAAATATGGCTGTGTACCAATGCCTGGAGCGGTAAGGCAGAGAAGGAGTGGTTAGATGAGGACACGCAGAAGAATGATGATAGCCGGACTGGCGGCAGCATTGACAGTCGGCAGCGCAGCAGTTGTATATGGAGCCGGCTGGCAGAAAGCGTCAAACGGCGCATGGGAATATTACAGTGATTCCGGAAACAGGGAGACCAATGTGTGGCGTAAGGGCGCAGACGGTCTCTGGCGCTATGTAGACGGAAGCGGATATATGGCTACAAACAGATGGGTAGATGATACGTATTATGTAGATGACAACGGAGTTATGATTGCAGGACAATGGAGACAGATGGAGTCGGCATCCAGCTATCATGACGGTACGGTATGGTATTATTTTAACAGTGACGGCAAGAGGGTGGAAGAGACCTGGAAGAAGATTAATAACAAATGGTATTATTTTGATGAAGATGGTGTAATGCTTACCGGTTGGCTGCTGGATGATATGTACTATACAGATGCCAATGGAGCCATGGTTACCGGCTGGCAGAGACTGGTTCCTCCGGATGGCGGTGATGATGATTACTACTATGGAGAGGCTAAAAATGAGCCGGTTGAAGACCAGAACGAAGATGGAAAATACTGGTATTATTTTGGGAATAACGGCAAAAAGGTAATTCCGGATGATATGAATGGTTCGGATTATCAGGAGAAAAAAATAAATGGAGCGTATTACTGTTTTGACGCCAATGGACAGATGCAGACTGGCTGGTGCAATATAAAAGGCGATTCTTCCATTGAGAGTTATAAGTATTATGATGAAAATGGACAGGCGGTCGTCAATACCTGGCTGTCTCTGGAAGCGCCAAAGGAGTTCGACGAGTATGGAGAGGTGGAGTGGTATTACTTTACCAGTAATGGCACTCCCAAGGCCGGGCCACCGGAAGGGGAGGCGACATCTAAGGATTTGATCCGCATCAAGGGACTGACATTTTTGTTTAATGAAAAGGGCAATCCGATTTATGGTCTGCACAAAATAGCAGCCAGCAATGATGCAGATGATTATACAGCTTACTACTTTGGTACAGATAAGATGCACTGCGCCATGCTGACCGGCAAGCAGAAAGTAGAAGAGGGGGACGGCCTTGTTTCAGAGTATTTCTTTTTGGATTCCGGAAAGGGATATACAGGAGTGAGGGATGGAAAACTCTACTATATGGGCAAGCTTCAGACTGCGGACAGTGGAATCAAATATATGCCGATTACGCTGACGACCGGTGGAACCAGCAAAAATTATCTGGTCAATTCTTCTGGAAAAACCGTAAAAAATACAACGGTCCGCGATGCAGAGGGGACCAAGTACAAGACTGGCAGTAATGGTATTATATTAGAGGTCAATGGCGAAGGGGTTGATGGCGAGACATTTAACAGCCCGATTGAGCCGACCTGGTGGAACGAATAACAGTAAAAGAGACCGCCGACCTGGCTGATATCCGGAAGGATAAAAGCGGGTACGGCGGTCTTTTCAGGAGGAAGTATGGAATGAGGAGCGTTAGCGATAAAAAAGAAAGTACGGCAGCAGGCGGGCAGATTCCCATTTTAAACCGGGTGAAGAAAATTCCGGGCGGGCTTCTGTTGGTTCCTATGATGACGACAGCAGTGATTCATACATTCTGGCCGGATTTGGTAAAAATAGGAGGAGCGACGGAACTGTTATTTACCAACACCTGTACCATGTATGTGGTGGGACTGATGTTGTTTTTTTCCGGGACCCAATGTATGGTGTCTCAGGTAAAGGAAATGCTTAAAACAGGCGGCCTGTTGTGCATGATAAAACTTGGAGTCATGGCAGCAGCCTGTGTGATTGTCCAAAGACTGTTTGGCCTGGATGGATTTTTGGGAATATCCCTTTTGACTTTTACGGCTATACTTGCCAGCACGAACCCGGGGCTTTATATTGCTCTTACTTCGGATAATCCCAAAGCCCTCAGCGTGTTTGGCCTGCTGAATCTTCTGGTTATGCCTGCAATACCGGTTATGGCATTGAATTTATCTTCCGGATACGCGATGGACTGGAACAGTGTTATTTCTATATTAATACCATTTTTTATTGGAATGATTCTGGGCAATCTGGATGATGAGATAAGAAAGATGTTTCAAAACGGAAGTACCATGACGCTTCCATTTCTGGGATTTTGTCTGGGGGGAAGCATCAATCTCATAGAAGCTGTAAAGGCAGGACCCGGCGGCCTTGTATGCGTGATATTATTTTACGTCCTGACCTGGGTTCCAATGTATATTGCAGAAAAAAAGATATTAAAGAGAGATGGTTTGATAGCAACGGCTATGAGTTCCATTGCCAGTTTTACAGCAACCGTTCCCCAGGTGGCTGCTGCCGCTAACCCGGTATTTGAACCTTATGTGGAGACAGCAGTGGCTCAGATTGCTCTGGCATCCCTGATCACCTGTTTCATTACGCCGGCATTAGTGGGGAAGATTGAAAAAAGGAAGCAATAAAAATGTAACAGTTCAGCCATCAATGTCATTTAGTTAATTTTATATCCATATGGTT
>CAUWCT010000030.1:0-17037 GCA_963557065.1 uncultured Lachnospiraceae bacterium
ACAAACTGGAATAATGCCGAGAATAAAGTTAATTAATCAGCGTTTCCCTAAATTTTTAGTTTTTAAAGATGAAGGTATAGTTGTGGAGGATGAAGTGCTGTAAGCGGAGGGGGATGTTAAAAAGGTAAAAAAATATATAAAATGAAGGTACCGTGATGTATTACATGAATAAAATTTAGGATAGGTTCGATAGAGAAAGGATAAAGCGGTTTCTTTTGCAGGTAAATTCTGCCTTCTGGGAATCTAAATCACACCCTCAACACATGTAGAAGTCGTGATTCAGATGACGTATTGTGGTGGCAAGAAGAAATAGAACAATACAACCATAAAATAGTGTGGTTTTGCACTTTTGCAGATGACACCGGAGAAACAGGAGAGGCAGATTTAATGAATCTTGCAACAAAAGAGTGCCTGTGATAAAATTCAGGTATGATAGGGGAAGTGTATGCTTCTGATAAAAACAGGCAGAGAGGAAGAGCAGACATGAGTAAGGATTGGGAAGAAAAGTTCAGGCCGGAAGATCTGCAGCGACTCCGTGGATTTCGCCTGATGGATGATGACTTTATGTCAAAATGTTTTGAGGAAAATATAGAGTGTACGGAGTTGGTACTGCAGATCGTGCTCGGCAGGGATGATTTGAAGGTGGAAAAGGTAGCAATCCAGCATCAGCTGAAAAATTTGCAGGGCAGATCGATTATTTTTGATATCTATGCTACGGATCATGCTGGAAAAAGATATAATGTGGAGATCCAGAGAGCAGATCGCGGTGCGGGAGCAAAGAGAGCCAGGTATCACAGCAGTTTGATTGATGCCAATGTGACCGAGCCAGGAGAGAAGTTGGAGAATCTGGCAGAAAGTTATGTGATCTTTATTACAGAGCGTGATGTGCTGGGAAAGGGGAAACCAATTTATCATATTGACCGGGTAATCAAAGAAACAGGTGAGGATTTTGGCGATGAGGCCCATATTTTATATGTGAACGGTGAATATCGGGATGAGTCGCCCATAGGGATTCTGATGCATGATTTTTCCTGTACCGATGCAAAGGATATGAAGTATAGCGTATTGGCAGAACGTGTAAGATATTTCAAGGAAGATGAGAAAGGAGTGGCTGCTATGTGTAAGGCGATGGAAGATATGCGGAATGAGGCTGCTTTGGAGAAGGGAAAAAAGACAGCCCTCAATATGCTTGCTCTGGGCAAATTATCCTATGAGGAGATTGCACAGTGTGCGGAGTTGTCACTGGAAGAAGTAAAAGCGTTGGCAGAGAAAAAGAGAGCATAAAGATTAGTAGATAATAAAAATTAATATGGTAAATGTGGAGGGTTGCTGGAATATATAGTAGCCCTCTTATTAGATGAAAAATAATTTATAGGGATTCTGATGCATGACTTTTCCTGTACCGATGCGAAAGATATGAAGCATAGAACATTGGCAGAGCGTGTAAGATATTTCAAGGAAGAAGAGCAAATGGGACTGACAACATGGGAAGCAGCCCTGATGGTAAGATTGTAAAATCAGATGTTTCCATTGCAAAAAATTATTTGAGTGATTATGAAAAAGAGTTCTATGCAGATCTGGCATGGAAAGGAACGGACCGAAACCAGATTGAACTGGCAGCGTGGACCTGAAAAAGAACAACAGGTAAATATGAAAAGGATTGCGTCGGATGCAGAAGCATGTCCGGCGTTTTTTGATCAAAAACAGGAGGAAATAGAAACGGTATACGATCGGAACACATTCATGGGTTTGGCGTGATCCTGTCTCACGCCCGCATAGACGAATTGGCGAAACTGTGCTATAATAAGGGGACTCTGTGAAATTTCAAATTTAGGAGAACGAGAATGAAAGAAAAAGTCAAGTTGAAGGGGCAGTTAAGGGTCTATCTCCAGTGGCCGCTGTTTCTGTCGCTGATTTTGATAGCCGCCAATTTGACAGTGGGAGCCATAGATGCAAGGGCCGGAGCTGCCATGGCAGCATTTACAATCTTGTATTTGGCAGCAGCCGGGTATTTGTATCTCAAAAAGCGCAGTTCCATTTTGTCTGATATGGTGGATTTCGCTTCCGAATACAGCTGGGTTCAGAAACGCCTCTTGTCAGACATGGTTCAGCCCTATGCCATAGCAGACGAGACAGGCAGGATCATGTGGATGAACTACGCATTTGCAGAAGCTACCGGACAGGAGAAAAATGCAAAGCGCCATCTTCAGGCCTTGTTTCCGGAGATTGTAAAAGAAGTCCTGGAAGATAAAGAAGAACTGGTAAGCATTCACAGCGCACTGGGAGACAGCCGCTATCGGGTGGATTTAAAATGGGTTCCTTTAAGTGATGTAAAGGTAATAGATAATCAACTGGGGATAGGGGGAGAAGAAGAATTCCTTCTTTCCGTATATCTGACAGACGAGACCGAGATCGTCAAATACCGCAAGGAAATAGACGATCAGAAAATGGTAGCAGGTCTTATTTATCTGGACAATTACGATGAAGCTTTAGAGAGCGTGGAGGAAGTCCGCCGTTCTCTGCTTACAGCGCTGATTGATCGGAAGATCAATAAGTATATTTACAGCATGAATGGAATTGCCAAAAAACTGGAGAAGGACAAATACTTCTTTGTTATTAAGCAGCAGTATGTAGCCAAGATAGAGGAAAACAGATTTTCCATTCTGGAAGATGTGAAAACTGTCAACATCGGCAACGAGATGGCAGTGACCTTAAGTATTGGTATGGGCATGAACGGCGATTCTTACAGCCAGAATTATGAATTTGCCCGCACTGCAATAGACATGGCCTTAGGCCGCGGAGGCGATCAGGCTGTGATTAAGAGCGGCAGCAAGATTCAGTATTTTGGCGGAAAGGCCCAGCAGATTGAAAAGACCACCAGAGTCAAAGCCAGAGTCAAGGCCCACGCATTAAGGGAATTGATGGAGACAAAAGATCGTCTTTTAATTATGGGGCATAAGAGAGGCGATATTGACTCTCTGGGCGCAGCTGTCGGGATTTTCCGGATTGCTACTGCTCTTGGAAAAAAAGCCCATATTGTTGCCAGCGATATGACTGCATCTGTAAAACCCATGATGGATCGGTTTACAGGCAGTCCGGATTATCCGGAAGATATGTTCTTAAATGGAGAGCAGGCAGCAGAACTGGTGGATGCCAATACTCTGCTGGTAGTGGTGGACGTAAACCGGCCCAGTATTACCGATTCTCCGGAACTTCTGCGCATGGTAAAAACCATTGTGGTGCTGGATCATCACCGCCAGTCCAGCGAGATTATTGACAATGCAGTGCTGTCTTATGTAGAGCCGTATGCTTCTTCTGCCTGCGAGATGGTAGCGGAGATTTTGCAGTATGTAGCGGACGGAATTAAGATGAAGACGGCAGAAGCAGATGCCATGTACGCCGGCATTGTGATTGACACCAATTACTTTACCAATCAGACGGGAGTCAGAACCTTCGAGGCCGCAGCATTCCTGCGGCGCTGCGGGGCAGATATTACCAGAGTCCGCAAGCTGTTTCGGGACAACATGTCCGATTACCAGGCCAAGGCAGAGGCGATCCGAAACGCAGAAGTGTATAAAGATGCGTTTGCCATCAGCGAATGTCCGTCAGAGGGCTTAACCAGCCCCACAGTGATTGGGGCACAGGCGGCCAATGACCTTTTAAATATTAATAATATCCGGGCGTCTGTTGTGCTGACTCAGTACAACGGCACCATATTTGTCAGTGCAAGGTCTATTGACGATATTAATGTTCAGGTGATGATGGAATATCTGGGCGGAGGCGGCCACCGGAATGTAGCCGGGGCACAGCTTACCGGCATGACGGTAGAAGAAGCCAGGGCGCGGATACGGGAAGTCATTTCACAGATGTTAGAGAAGGGAGATATTGCATAATGCAGGTTGTATTATTAGAAGATGTAAAAGCATTAGGAAAAAAAGGACAGATTGTAAAGGTAAATGACGGCTATGCCCGCAACTTTATTCTACCCAAAAAGCTGGGAGTAGAAGCGACTTCCAAAAACTTAAATGATTTAAAGCTTCAAAAGGCAAATGAAGAAAAAATTGCAGCAGAGCAGCTGGCAGCGGCAAAGGAACTGGCAGAAAAACTGGAAAAACTGTCGGTTACTCTGACCATGAAAGCCGGGGAAGGCGGAAAAGCTTTTGGATCTGTTTCCAGCAAAGAGATTGTAAAGGCGGCAGCCGATCAGCTTGGATTAGAGATTGACAAGAAAAAACTGGTGCTTCCGGAGGCCATTAAGACCTTTGGAACTCATGAAGTGCCCATCAAACTTCACAAAGATGTAACAGCTAAGCTTGCAGTAAAGGTACAGGAAGCATAATGGAAGAAAATCTGATGAAACGGGTGCTTCCTCACAGTATTGAAGCGGAGCAGTCGGTCATCGGAGCCATGCTGATGGACAGAGATGCGGTGATTGCGGCATCTGAAATTGTCACAGCAGATGAATTTTATCAGCGCCAGTACGGAATCATGTTTGAGTCCATGGTAGAACTGTTCAATGAGGGAAAACCGGTGGATCTGGTTACCCTGCAGGATAGACTGAAGGAAAAAGACGTTCCGCCGGAGGTCAGCAGTCTGGAATTTGTCCGCGACATCATCACTATGGTTCCCACGTCGGCCAATGTCCGCTCCTATGCCAATATTGTAAGGGAGAAAGCGGTTCTTAGAAAGCTTATTAAAGTAAACGAAGAGATTGCCAACACCTGCTATGCAGGCAAGGAAAAGCTGGAAGATATTCTGGCCATGACGGAAAAATCCGTATTTGATTTGCTTCAGACCAGAAACGGCGGGGATTTTGTCCCAATCCGTCAGGTAGCTTTAAACGTACTGGAAAAGATTGAAACAGCGTCCCGCAATCAGGGTGCAGTTACGGGGATTCCCACAGGATTTATTGACCTGGATTATAAGACTTCCGGTATGCAGCCGTCAGACTTTATCCTGATTGCAGCCCGTCCCTCCATGGGAAAGACGGCCTTTGTCTTAAATCTGGTAGATTATGTGGCAGTAAAGAAACATATGCCCTGTATGATATTCAGTCTGGAAATGTCCAAAGAACAGCTGGTAAACCGTATGCTGTCCATGGAATCCAACGTGGATTCCCAAAAGCTTCGGACCGGCAGCCTTACAGATTCAGACTGGGATGCAGTCGTAGAAGGAATCGGGATTATCGGCGGTTCCAAGCTGATTATTGACGATACCCCCGGTATTTCCATTACAGAACTGCGTTCCAAATGCAGAAAAATGAAGCTGGAATACGGTCTTTCCATGATTATTATTGACTATCTGCAGTTAATGAGCGGCAGCAGTAAAAGCGGCGATAACCGGCAGCAGGAGATCTCGGAGATTTCCAGATCCTTAAAAGCGCTGGCCAGAGAAATGAATGCTCCGGTAGTAGCCTTGTCCCAGCTGAGCCGCGCTTGCGAGACCAGACAGGATCACAGGCCCATGCTTTCCGACCTGCGGGAGTCAGGGGCTATTGAACAGGATGCAGACGTAGTTATGTTTTTGTACCGGGATGACTATTACAATAAAGATACAGACAAGCCCAATGTGGCAGAAGTCATCATTGCAAAACAGCGAAACGGCCCCATAGGCACAGTCGAGCTTTTGTGGCGGCCGGAATACACGAAGTTTGTCAATATGGCCAGAGATTAGATGTAACAGTTCAGCCATGTATCTTCCTGCCCGCCTGCAGCGGACAAGAAGCTTCTGGCGTCCGCCCTATAAAGATTCAGACAGAAAAACTCTTATGAAAACAAGTTTTCAACGCTTTTTTCTGCCTGAATCTTCGCATGGCTGAACTGTTACGATTAAATAGGTTTTATGGATATTAAGCCGCGGTAAGCGGAGCCGGATCAGCGGTTTCCCTGCCGCGGCATTCGTCCACTATACAGCAGCAAAATACTGCTGAAAACAAAACAGGAGTGATAATAAAGTGGAGACAAAGCGGATAAAAGTAACAGATTCGGATGGGATAAAAGAGGAAGAGCTGGAAGAAGCGGCCCGGCTTTTAAGAGAGGGCGGGCTGGTGGCGTTTCCTACAGAGACGGTTTACGGACTGGGGGCCAATGCTTTAGATGAGAAAGCGGCAAAAAAGATTTATGCAGCAAAAGGCCGCCCGTCAGATAACCCCCTGATTGCACATATTTCCAGGCTGGAGGAATTAGAACCCCTGGCAGCAGAGATACCGGACATGGCAAAAAAACTAATGGCTCTTTACTGGCCGGGCCCCATGACCCTGGTGTTTAAGAAAACAGACGCAGTTCCCTATGGCACTACCGGGGGACTGGATACAGTCGCGGTGCGGATGCCGTCTGACCCGGTTGCAAAGACGCTGATTCGCCTGGCAGGCGTACCGGTCGCAGCCCCCAGCGCCAACCGTTCCGGACGTCCCAGCCCCACTACGGCAGACCATGTGTGGCAGGACATGGAAGGAAAGATAGACATGATTATAGATGGAGGTCCGGTAGGGATCGGACTGGAGTCTACGATTATTGATGTGACCGGCCCTGTGGCAACCATTTTGCGGCCGGGAGCCATTACCATTGAGATGGTAAGAGAGGCCCTGGGTGAGGCAGAAATAGATCCGGCGATTTCCGGCCCTATGAAAGAAGGGGAACATCCCAAAGCCCCTGGCATGAAATACCGTCATTATGCGCCAAAAGCCCCTCTCACACTGGTAGAGGGGGACATGGAACAGGTGGTAAGGACAATCAGCCAACTGGCAGAAGAATCCTTAAAACAAGGGAAAAAGGCGGGGATTATCTGTACGGATGAAACCAGATCCTGTTACCACGCCGGAATGATCCAGTCCATTGGAATCCGGGCCAAAGAAGAGACCGTTGCCCACAATTTGTATGCGGTACTCCGGCAATTTGACGATCTGGGCGCAGATGTGATTTATTCAGAAAGTTTTTCAGATAATCAGATTGGACAGGCCATTATGAACCGGCTGACCAAGGCGGCAGGACACCGCATTATCAAGGTGTAAACCAGAGCATAAACCAAAGCATGAACAAAAACATGAACAAAGACACAGATAAAGACATAGACAAGGAGGAAAACCATGTCGGAAAAAAGGACAGATTACATTACCTGGGATGAATATTTTATGGGCGTGGCAGAACTTTCTGCAAAGAGATCCAAAGATCCCAGCACGCAGGTAGGGGCCTGTATTGTCAGCCAGGACAACAAGATTTTATCCATGGGTTACAATGGATTCCCAAAGGGATGTTCCGATGACGAATTTCCATGGGGAAAAGAATGTGAAAAAGAAGACCCTTATAATGCAAAATATTTTTATTCCACCCACAGCGAACTCAACGCGATTTTAAACTACCGGGGCGGAAGCCTGGAGGGAAGCAAGATGTATGTAACCTTATTTCCCTGCAACGAATGTGCCAAAGCCATTATCCAGGCAGGAATCAAGACCCTGGTTTATGCCTGCGACAAATATGCGGGCACGCCTGCAGTCAAGGCGTCGAAACGGATGTTAAACGCAGCGGGAGTCCGCTATTATCAGTATCAGCCCACAGGCAGAAAGATTGAGATTGACGTATAATGAACGTATTATTAGCGGCAGTGAATGCAAAATATATCCATTCCAACCTGGGCGTTTACTGCCTGAAAGCCTATGCAAAAAAATCCCTGGAAGCATCTGGACTTATGGCGAATATCGAAATCTGCGAATACACCATTAACAATCAGATGGAAAAAATTTTGGGAGACTTATATATCAGAAAGCCGGATATTGCAGCATTTTCCTGCTATATCTGGAATATTTCTTATGTGAGGCAGATCACTGCAGATTTAAAAAAAGTGCTCCCGGATGTAAAAATCTGGCTGGGAGGGCCGGAAGTCTCCTACGACGCCCCGAAGATTTTGAAAGAATGGCCCCAGGCAGACGGTGTGATGACAGGCGAGGGGGAGGAGACCTTTACAGAACTGATTGCCGGATACCAATCCTCTTGCTGCCAGACGCAGGCAGAGGAACAATGGCTGGAAAAGACAACAGGACTGGTGTTTCGGAAAAAGGATGGAAGCATTTGCATCACGCCGCCCCGTCCGGTTATGGATTTAAGCAAAGTTCCGTTTGTATATCAGGATCTTGCCCAATTTGAAAATCGGATTCTTTACTATGAGAGCAGCAGAGGATGCCCCTTTTCCTGCAGCTACTGCCTGTCTTCCATTGACAAATCCGTCCGGTTTCGGGATCTGGAACTGGTAAAGGAAGAATTGGGATTTTTCCTGGAACACAATGTGCCCCAGGTGAAATTTGTGGATCGGACCTTTAACTGTAAAAAGAGCCATGCCATGGCAATCTGGCAGTACATTTTGGAACATGACAACGGGATTACCAATTTTCACTTTGAGATAGCGGCGGATTTGCTGGATGAGGAAGAACTGGAATTGCTGGCGTGTATGCGTCCGGGCCTGATTCAGTTGGAAATCGGTGTTCAGACCGTCAATCCCAACACCATTGCAGAGATTCGCCGGAAAATGGATTTAGAAGAGGTAAAAAGAATCACTGCCAGAATTGGCAGTGGGCGCAATATCCACCAGCACCTGGATTTGATTGCAGGTCTGCCCTTTGAGGATTTGAAGAGTTTCCAGAATTCCTTTAATCAGGTTTACAGGATGGAACCCCAGCAGCTCCAGCTGGGATTTTTAAAAGTGCTGAAAGGTTCTTATATGGAACAGCAGAAAGACCGGTATGGGCTGACATTTACCTCCGAACCGCCCTATGAAGTCCTGTCTACCAGATGGCTGTCCTACAGCGATATTTTACAGCTGAAAAAGATAGAGGAAATGGTGGAAATCCATTATAACAGCGGCCAGTTCACAACAGCGATCCGATATTTGGAGCAGGAATTTGACCAGCCCTTTGAACTCTATAAAGCCCTGGCGGACTGGTACGAAAAAGAAAATACGGCAGGTATCAGCCAGAGCCGGCTGGCCAGATTTGAACTTTTATTCCAATTTGGCAGGACGTATCTGGAGTCTGCAAAGCTGGAACCGTTTCGGGATGCTCTGACTATGGATCTGTATTTAAGAGAAAATGCCAAAAGCCGGCCGGATTTTGCCAGAGACCAGAGCCCGTTTAAAAACGCGGTGCGGGATTTCTTTATCAGAGAGGAAAAAGAGCGCAGGTATCTGGAGGGATATGAGCAGTACGATTCCAGGCAGATGGCGAAGATGGCCCATCTTGAGGTCTTTGATGACGGTTCTGCGGTGCTGTTTGATTACAAAAACAGAGATCCCCTGACATATAATGCCAGATGGATTCGGTTTGACCGGTTTGCAAAGTCCCGGCGTATCGACAACATTTTGCAGGCGCTGGACAGAGAATACGGGACAGAATACCGGTGCTATTTAAATTATGAAACGCCCTGGCAGCTTTTAATTGCAGTGATTATGAGCGCTCAGTGCACAGATGCCAGAGTCAATCTGGTAACAGCAGATTTATTTAAAAAGTATGATACTTTAGAAAAATTTGCAGATGCTAATTTAAAGGAACTGGAACAGGACATTCATTCCATTGGGTTTTACCATATGAAAGCCAAAAACATCATTTCCTGCTGTAAAGATCTGGTGGAAAAATATGATGGAAGGGTTCCGGAAAGTCTGGAGGAACTTACGTCTCTTGCGGGCGTGGGGCGGAAAACTGCAAATGTGATTCGGGGAAATATTTACAAAGAACCCAGTATCGTGGTAGATACCCATGTAAAACGGATTTCCCGCAAATTGGGACTTACAAAAGAGGAAGATCCGGAAAAGATCGAGTACAGCCTGATGAAAGTCCTGCCAAAGGATCACTGGATCTTGTGGAATATTCATATTATTACCCTGGGGCGTACCATCTGTACAGCCAGAAATCCCAAATGCAGCCAGTGCTTTCTAAAGGATTACTGCCCCAGCTTCGGAGGAAACTAAGACAATATGGATCGATCTTACATTGCCATTGATATTGAGACCACAGGATTAAATGCCAAACAGGACAGGATTATAGAGGTGGGAGCAGTCCGGGTCATAGACGGGGAAGAACGGGAACGGTTTTCTTCTTTTGTCAATCCTGGGAGACCTCTTCCGGAACGGATTACAGAACTGACCGGCATCCGGGATGATATGTTAAAAGATGCGCCGGATATTGGAGAAGTGATCCGGCAGATTACAGAATTTGCAGGAGAGTTCCCTTTGCTGGGCCACAATATCCTGTTTGACTACAGTTTTTTAAAAAGAGCAGCCATTAACTGGGGAGGGATTTCGTCCTGGGAAAAAACCGGCATAGATACTTTAAAGATTGCCAGACTATTGATGCCGGAGGAAGAAAAAAAGAATCTGTCAGCAGCCTGCCGGTATTTTCAGGTTGCCATGGGGACGGCTCACAGGGCAGAAGAGGACGCCAGGGCAGCCAGCCGGCTGTACCTTGCCATGGGTTCTTTATATGGGGAGGAACGGCCGGAAATATTTTCGGCAAAGCCTTTGATTTACCGGGTAAAAAAAGAACAGCCGGCTACAAAAAGGCAAAAAGAACGCTTGCATGATCTGATAAAATATCATAGAATAAACGTATCTTTGCAAATCGAAGATTTGACAAGAAATGAAGCATCCCGGCTGACAGATCAGATTCTGTCCCGGTATGGAAAAACAGGAACACCTGACAAGGCAGTTTGCGAGTCTGGTGGACATGGATAAGAGGTGAAAATATGCTCAACATGAATAATAAGAAAACAAAGAAAATAGTATCGGCTGTAATTGTAATTTTATTAGTAATAGCAATGGTACTTCCATTGGTGCTCAGCGCACTTGCGATCTAAGAATGCCGGTCAGGACGGCGGGAATAAGAGGATTTAGGGTATGATGAGAAAATATTGGGAAGTTGGGGTATGCACTGCAGCCCTGGTTTTGATACCGGCGGTTCCCACACAGGCGGAAAGCCGGATACCGGAAGGTGTTTATGCAGACGAGGTAAATCTGGCAGGTATGACAAAGGACGAGGCGAATCAGGCAGTTGCAGAATATGTAGAGACCCTGTCCGGACATAAGATCACATTGGATATGGGAGAGGACAAGGCGGACACAACGGCCGGTGATCTGGGGATCTTTTGGAGCAATCAGGAAGCAGTGGAAAAGGAGATTGCAGAGTGTCAGGGAGGCAACCTGGTAAAGCAGTATATCAATCAGGTAGATTTAAAGGCCAATCCCAGGCACATTGATGTGGAAGTTTCCGTAGATGAACAAAAAGTAAAAGCATTTATTGAAAGCAAATCAGCAGGTCTGGTAGAAGAAGCAAAAGACGCATCCATGGATGTGGTAGACGGGCAGTTTATTGTGACTCCGTCTGTAACCGGACGGATGATAGACACAGAAGCGACCAATGCTGCTTTAAATGAAGCATTTAAAAACGGTCTGGATGGCCCCATAGAGATTGAGGCCCGGATTACAGAAAAACAGCCCAGGATCACAACGGAAGACCTGGAAAGCATTCAGGATGTGCTGGGCACTTTTTCAACAGATTTCAGCAGCAGCGGGTATGCCAGAGCCACCAATGTAGAGGTAGGTGCGGCAAAAATCGATAATCATATTGTGATGCCGGGAGAGACCTTATCCGGCTACGAATGTTTGCAGCCGCTGACTGCCGCAAACGGCTACAAAAATGCAGCTTCTTATGAAAACGGACAGGTAGTGGACAGTATTGGAGGCGGAGTGTGCCAGCTTGCAACCACTCTTTACAATGCAGCCCTTCAGGCAGAAGTAGAGATTACACAGCGGCAGAATCACTCTATGATTGTAACGTATGTAAAACCGTCTATGGATGCAGCCATTGCAGGTACGGTAAAGGATATTAAGATTACCAATAACTACAGCACTCCCATCTATGTAGAGGGAAAAACAGAGGGAAGGACGCTGACCTTTACCATTTATGGAAAGGATACCAGACCGGATAACCGGGAAGTGAAGTACGTGTCCGAGACGTTAAGAAGGACCGATCCGGGAGCGCCCAAGGAGATACCCGATCCGTCTTTACAACCAGGCGCCAGGGTAAAAGTTCAGTCTGCCCATTACGGCCTGGAGTCCAGGCTGTGGAAATATGTTTATGTGGATGGAAAAGAAGTGGAAAAAACACTGCTGAATGAAGATGTCTATTATGCCTCCAAGGCAGTATATCGGGTAGGACCTGCAGCAGCAGTGGCACCGGTTCCTCCTATTGTACCGCCAGTGACACCGGAGACTCCTGCACCGGAATCTTCAGCGCCGACCGATCCGGCTCCTATAGAACCAGAGGAGACCCATCCAAGCGAATATGGCCCCGGAATCGGACTGGAAACCCAGCCAGCCCCGGCCCCTGAAGAAACACCGGCTCCAGTTCCGGCAGAAACGCCAGCCCCGGCTCCGGCAGAGACACCAGCTCCGGCCCCGGCGGAAGCTCCAGCCCCAGCGCCACAGCCGACTCCGGCAGAAGGAGTGCCGGCATGATTCAGCGTATAGACAGGGAAAAGCTTGGGACAATGGAAGTTGATCAGGATTTAGTGGTTGCCGGTTACGTAGGAGAGCAGGGGGCGGCTCTGATAGCGAAAGCCAGACGGGAAGAACTTCGCCAGTGGTTTTCAGATCCGTATATTGACACCATCGAGACGCCTGCAGGGACAAAGGGAACCCTTTCCTGGGAGAAGGCAAAGGACCTTGGCGCAACAGAATTTGAAAGAATCGGAGAGGGCGGTATTTTCACCGCCCTTTGGAATCTTTCCGGATGTTATCGTCAGGGCATCACCGTATATCTTCGTGATATTCCCGTAAGGCAGAATACCATTGAACTGTGTGAGCGGTATGAATTGATGCCGTACCGCTTATGGTCGGGAAACTGTGCAGTTTTAGTGGCAAAGAATGGCAGAAAATTAGTAAAAACATTGGCTGCAGAGGGGATTGATGCAGCCATAATCGGACAAGTCCGGGCAGGAGTAAGAAAAGAGATTTACCAGGGCACGAAAGCAGGATGTATGGAACGGCCGAAGCCGGATGAAATTTATAAAGTATTGCCGGATTTTGACCCCAACAATATTGAAACAATATAGCAGCTTTGACCCCAATATCATTTTAAGGAGGAGACGATATGAGAGAAAGGATTTTAGCGGTACTGGAAAAGAACAGCAGAATAGACATCAGAGATCTGGCGATTTTGCTGGGAGAGAGTGAAGCGGCGGTTGCCAATGAAATTGCAGATATGGAAAAAGAGCGGATTATCTGCGGTTACCACACTCTGATCAACTGGGACAATACCAGCGAAGAAAAGGTACAGGCTTTAATCGAGGTCAAGGTTACTCCTCAAAGGGGAATGGGATTTGACAAGATCGCAGAACGCATTTACCAGTACAGCGAAGTGGATTCTGTTTTCCTGATGTCCGGCGGTTATGATTTTACAGTGATAATCGAAGGAAAAACCATGCGTCAGGTAGCGCTTTTTGTATCAGAAAAACTTTCAACCTTGGATTCTGTGCTTAGTACGGCAACTCATTTTGTGCTTAAAAAATATAAAGACCATGGCACTGTAATTGCAGACCCGATCCACGATGAAAGGATGCCGATTAGCTTATGAGAAATCCATTATCTGACACCATAGTACAGATTCCGCCTTCCGGAATCCGCAAATTTTTCGATATTGTAAGTGAAATGAAGGACGCCATTTCTCTGGGAGTAGGAGAGCCGGATTTTGACACCCCATGGCACATCAGAGAGGAAGGCATCTATTCTCTGGAAAGAGGGCGTACATTTTATACTTCCAATGCAGGATTAAAAGAACTAAAACAGGAAATCGCCCAATACTTAAAACGCCGCTGCCATGTGCTGTATGACTATGCCGGAGAGATTATGGTCACAGTAGGCGGAAGTGAGGCAATCGACATAGCGCTTCGCGCCATGATTAATCCGGGGGCGGGGGAAGAAGTTTTGATTCCCCAGCCCAGTTATGTGTCTTACGTGCCCTGTACCGTTCTGGCAGGAGGCGTGCCGGTCATCATAGAACTGGAAGCGAAAGACGAGTTTCGCCTGACTCCCCAAAAGCTGTTGGAAAAAATTACTCCCAACACCAAGATTTTGGTCCTTCCCTTCCCCAACAATCCAACTGGGGCGATTATGGAAAAGGAAGATCTGGAAGCCATTGCCAAAATCGTAATAGAAAAAGACTTATTTGTAATTTCCGATGAAATCTATTCCGAACTTACTTATAAAGGAGAGCACACCACCATAGCTTCTCTTCCGGGAATGAAAGAGAGAACAGTGCTGATCAACGGTTTCTCCAAAGCATTTGCCATGACCGGATGGCGCCTGGGTTATGCCTGTGCGCCGGAATTAATTCTTACTCAGATGTTAAAAATCCACCAGTTTGCCATTATGTGCGCACCCACTGCCAGCCAGTATGCAGGAGTGGAGGCGCTGCGAAACAGCGACGAAGACGTAAAAAATATGCGGGAAGCCTACAATCAGCGCCGCCGCTATCTAATCCATGAATTTAAAGAAATGGGACTGGAGTGTTTCGAGCCATACGGCGCATTTTATACCTTTCCCTGCATTAAGCGGTTTGGGATGACTTCTGACGAGTTTGCCACCCGGCTGCTGAAAGAAGAAAAAGTGGCAGTTGTTCCCGGTACAGCCTTTGGAGACTGCGGAGAGGGGTATCTGAGGATTTCCTATGCCTACTCCCTTGAGGATCTGAAAAAGGCATTAGAGAGAATCCGGCGGTTTATCGAACGGCTGGATCAGGAAAACGGTTACCAAATTTAGAAAAAAGGCAGGAATATGCAAGGATGAATATTGTATTATATGAGCCGGAAATGCCGGCCAACACCGGAAATATCGGCCGCACCTGCGTGGCAACAGACACCAGGCTTCATCTCATTGAGCCGCTGGGATTTAAACTTAATGAAAAACAGTTAAAAAGGGCCGGACTGGATTACTGGGACAAACTGGACGTTCAGGTATACAGCGATTTTCAGGACTTTCTGACCAAAAATCCAGGAGCCAGGATCTATATGGCAACTACAAAAGCGCCCAATGTATACACGGATGTCCAGTACGAGCCGGACTGCTACATTATGTTTGGTCCGGAGAGCAGAGGAATCCCGGAAGAAATTTTGGTAGAGCACCAGGAAGCCTGCATCCGCATCCCCATGTGGGGTGACATCCGTTCCCTGAATCTCTCCAACTCGGTTGCCGTCATTCTCTATGAAGCTCTGCGGCAGAATGGATTTGAAAAGATGACCAGAGAAGGCCATTTAACCAGATTTGATTGGAAATAGGAAAAGAGATTATTAGAGAACTTCTGTAAAAGTAAAGAGTTAGGATATGCACGAAGGAAAGGAAGGCATGAGAGTACGGAACTGAAGAATGCAGTAAGAGCAGCGGATAAAGAGGCCCAATACGATGCCAGCGCAAAACGCCTGCTGGGACAGAAGATCATACTGGCTCATATATTAGCGGCATCAGTAGAGGAATTTAAAGGAATGGCCCCCAGGGAGATAGCTTCCCATATAGAAGGAACTCCATACATCAGCGCCATTCCTACAGAGCCGGGACTGACGAATGCAGGTAAAAAAGAAGGCGAAAGACTGGTTGGGATCAATTCAGAAAGTGCAGAATTACATGAGGGAGTTGTAAGATTCGACATTGTATGCTATGTGCGGATGAAAGACGGAGTATCGCAGATCATTGTAAATGTAGAGGCACAGAAAGACGAACCTCAAAGTTACGAAATCCTGAACCGGGCAATTTTTTATGTAAGCCGCCTGATCTCATCACAGAAGGAAAGGGATTTTGAAAACTCCAGCTACAATGACATAAAGCGGGTATATTCCATCTGGGTCTGCATGAATATGGAAGAAAACACCATGAACCATATCCATCTGACCGATGATCGGAAGCTGGGCTCCTATGAGTGGAAAGGGAAGCTGGATTTGCTGAACATTGTCATGATCGGTCTGGGAAAGCATCTTGCAGAACATGAAGAAACATATGAACTGCACCGTCTGCTGGGAACTCTGCTGTCCCAGGACCTTGGAGCAGACGAGAAACTGAACATTATAGGAACTGAATATGATATTCCCATAGAGGAAACCATTAGAGAGGATGTGAGTCTTATGTGTAACTTGAGTCAGGGAATAAAAGAGAAGGGAATTGCAATCGGAGAAGCAAGAGGCGAGTCAAAAGGCGAAGCCAAAATCATCCTTGCCATGTACCAGAACGGATTCACAGCAGAGCAGATAGCCGCAGCCACCGATAAGGCTATAGAGGATGTAACAGCGATTATTGAGGGAAAGAAACCGATAGTGACGTAAGGGCAGCCAAGAGGGTATACATCCTCTTAGTTCCCTTGTGAAACCATTAGAGAGGATGTGAGTCTTATGTGTAACTTGAGTCAGGGAATAAAAGAGAAGGGAATTGCGATCGGTGAGTCGAGAGGGATTGCAATCGGAGAAGCAAGAGGCGAGTCAAAAGGTGAAGCCAAAATCATCCTTGCCATGTACCAGAACGGATTCACAGCAGAGCAGATAGCCGCAGCTACCGATAAGGACATAGAGGATGTAACAGCGATTATTGAGGGAAAGAAACCAATATCAGTATAAGGAAGCTTATAAAAGACGGGAGAGTCTTTGGACTTGTTAGTTCAAGGATTCTCCGAGGGTGTAAAATAAAGTGTGTAAGTTGAGAAAACCAATTTCAAAACTTACGCACTTTGTTTGCTTTACAGAGTGTGTTAAGATAACAGGAAAGACTAACTATTAAAAGTCAAGTCTAAAATGAAAGTTTTTTGAATGAATTGCAGAAATGCATTTCAGATACATTTGAACCTTGAAAACTGCATGACAAACAGAGTGTCATTGCTGGCACTCTAAAAGGAGATATTTACAGAAAAGAATTAAGTTGTTGTCAGATATGCTCTACCGGATTTCTCCATTGCAAAAATCAATCGGACAAGCTTCTTTGTGGCATGAGATAATGCGACATTATAGTGCTTGCCTTCCGAGC
>CAUWCT010000031.1:0-14569 GCA_963557065.1 uncultured Lachnospiraceae bacterium
GAATCGGGGCTAATGTTTCAGGTTTTTCGGGACATTTTCAAAAACGCTTGACAGAAATTTCTGCTGGTTTATTCTTCCAGAAGCCACAAATGAAACATCTCTTTTAAGTAATCCCGATACCCGGCTTCCTCCACTGTCCCATCTGTAATAATCGGAATCTCTCCCAGTTTTTTTCCTCCCAGACTGTAGGAAAGAACTCCGGCTTTCATTCCAGGCTCAACAGGAGCGGTCAGAAATTCTTCCATGACCAGTGTTTTTTCTACTGCGCTTAAATCTTCCCCATTCATACTTAAATAGGAAAATGTTCCATCATAAGCCAGGGGTACTGATTCCTGTACGCCGTTTTTTACCGGCATTTCCTGTAAAGGCAGTTTTTCTGTGTCCTCATAAAGGCGGCAGACTGCATATCCGTAGTTCAGCAGTGTGACCGCATCCTGAAACCTTGCCTTATAGTCCGGCGCCGCCATAATGGAGGCAATCAGGCGCACGCCGTCTTTTTCTGCAGTAGCAGAAAGACAATATTTTGCCAGCGACGTAGAGCCGGTTTTTAATCCGGTTGTCCGAAAGTTTGTAGCCATTTTTAATAATTTGTTGGTATTTGCCAGACCAAATTCCTTGGTTCCCTGATTGGTTACATGGGTAATATTTTCCATCCAGATCGTAGAATAATTGTGGATCTGCGGATACCTGTTAATTAATTCCCTGGACATTACTGCAATATCCCTGGCTGTGGTCAGATGGGACGGATCTTCCGTCAGGCCGCAGCAGTCTGCAAAATGCGTATTCTCCATTCCCAGCCCTTTCGCCCGTTCATTCATCATCTGAACAAATGCCTCTTCGCTCCCGGCTATGTACTCTGCCATGGCCACTGTGGCATCATTTCCCGATGCTACCACAATACACTTGATCAGCGTTTCCACTGTCTGCGTCTCTCCTTCTTCCAGGAAAACCTGAGAACCTCCCATGGATTTTGCATAAGCACTGGTCACTACCTGATCGTCCATTTTTATGGTTCCCTGCTCCAGTGCGTCAAAAATCAAAATCAGGCTCATGATCTTGGTAATACTGGCAGGACTTCTCTTTTCATCTGCATTTTTCTCATAAATCACCTGCCCGGTAGATGCCTCCATCAGACAGACCGAGGGCGCGGATACGGCCACCGCCTCTGCAGATGCATTTACGAAAACCGCTTCTGATCCAGGAATGCCTATTACTTCCTGGGCAGCTGCCGGCTCATAAAGGACCAGGGTGAAACTTAAGCATGCTGCCGCAAAAACTGCTCCAACCCGTTTTTCCTTTTCTCGTTTCATAACCATTTCCTTCCCATCTTTTCCTTTTAGTATACGCCAAAAAAATTGTCTCTATGATAGGAAAACGCCGGCTATGCCAAATCTGCATCCCGGCCTGATACTTTCCACCAATTCCCCTTTCATGCAATATGCACAGTTTATATCTCTTATTTCGCTCAATTTTTTCCTCCTTTTATTTCCGTATTTTTCTACTGCCGGGATAGCATGATTCTTCTTTTTATGTTATACTGAATTTATAATACCAGTGTCCAAACATAAATAGGAGTTCGTATGAATTATATAAATGATCCAAATTACCAAACCATTTTACGGCGGCGCAGGAGCCGGAGACGCCGCCGCAATACCATGCATAAAGCACTGAAGGTGCTGATCTTTTTAGCGATTGTGCTGATTATCGGAGTCGGCGGATTCTTTATTGTAAAAACAGTCAAAACCCATGAAAGTTCACCGCAGGAGTCTGGTCCGTCTGCTTTTTCTCCACCAGACAGGACCTCTCCCGAAATTCCCGACATCTCTGTTTCTGACCCATCCGAAAGCAATCCTGAACCCCCTGACAACTCTTCTGATGTTCCTTCTTCAGACAGCTTAGAGGCCCTTCTTTCTCAGGCGGACAGACTGGCTGCCGGATACGACTACGACGGCGCCATTGCCCTTTTATCAGAAAGCGCTGAATATGCCGGGACCCAGCAAGTCGCAGATGCCATTGCCGGATACGAAGCAGTTAAATCTACTTTAGTAGAAGCAGATATTAATCAGATTACCCATGTATTTTTCCATTCTCTGATTATGGATACATCTAAGGCTTTTGACGGAGACTCCCAGGCTGCCGGATACAATTCGGTTATGACCACCAGAGACGAATTTTTAAAGATTTTAAATGAAATGTATAACCGGGGATTTGTTCTGGTGCGTCTTCACGATATGGCATATGAAACCACCGATGAAAATGGACAGACTGTTATGAAAAAAGGTTCCATCATGCTTCCAGAAGGCAAGAAGCCCTTTGTCATGTCTCAGGATGACGTCTGCTACTATGAATATATGGACGGCGACGGATTTGCCAGCCGGATTATTATCGGCGAAGACGGAAAACCAACCTGTGAAATGAAAATGGAAGACGGTACTGTTTCGGTTGGATCTTATGATCTGATTCCGATTTTAGAGGACTTTATTCAGGAGCATCCTGATTTTTCCTATAAAGGTGCCAGAGCGGTCATTGCTTTTACCGGATATAACGGCATTCTGGGTTACCGCACTGACGAAGCTTACCGGGAGACCAATCCCAACTTTGAGGCAGACCGGCAGGCCGCTGCTGAAGTAGCCCAGTGCCTTCGTGACAACGGCTGGGAACTGGCTTCCCACAGCTGGGGGCACCGCGACCTTGGAACCATTCCCTTTGAAGACTTTAAATCAGATTCTGACAAATGGGAAAGCCGGGTGGAAAGCCTGATCGGCCCTACCGACATTATCTTATTCCCATTTGGCAGCGATGTGGGCGACTGGCATCCCTACAGTGATGACAACGAGCGGTTCCAATATCTCCATTCTCTTGGATTTCGCTATTTCTGCAACGTAGACTCCAGTCAGTACTGGGTTCAGCTGGGAACGGATCATGTCCGCCAGGGCCGCCGCAATTTAGACGGCTACCGGATATGGAAGGACGTGGAAGCCGGCGCTGATACCAGCCAACGGAAATTAGATGATTTATTCCACGCAGAAGACGTATTTGATTCTGCAAGACCCACACCGGTAGAGTGGAATTAGGAAAATATGCAAAGACTGATAAACAACGGCTAACTTATAGAAGCCACTGTTTATCAGTCTTTCTTATAGGCTTTTTGCTTAAAACCATATATGTTGTTCTCCGATTTCTTTCTGCGTCCATCATCCGGTTTCTTTTCTCTTGCCATAATAAAAGGCCTCCTTATGATAATTTATTTTATCATAGAAGACCTTTCATAACATCTTTTACAGGAAAAGTTTCACATTCTCAAATTTTCATTTTGGGAGAGAAATTTTTATATATTTCGTCCTTGATATTGCACAGTCACAACATGGACTGTTTTGTTTGGTTCGTCAATTCTGAAGATGACAATGTAGTTATCTATAAGTAATTGACGGTATCCTTTTCCGGCATAACGCCCTTTGGTACGTTCCTGGTGGGATTGTGGAAAAGTGTCCAATTTTTTTAGGGCAGTCCAAATACGGTCGGTCTGCCCTTTCGCATTCTCAAGAGATAGTTTTTCTAAAGCAATGTACGCAAAAATATCATCAATATCCCGAAAGGCTCGCGCGTTTAATTTGACTTTGTATTTATCCATAGTATTTTCTATTTAATTTCTCGAATGCTTCATCTAGATCAATAGAAGCGCCACCTTCTTCCATTTCTTTTTCAGATTCAAAGATTGCCTGATCGATACGGTTGATCTTGGTAAACTTATCATACAATTCACTGCTCATAACAACTAAGTCACTATAACCATTTTTTGTAATGAAAATAGGTTCCTGAGTTTTATGAGCCATATCTGAGATTTCACTTGTATTACGAAGCTCTTTGATTGGCATAATAACTGGCATAGTATCAGCTCCTTTCTTTGCAACATAATTATAGCATAATTATGTTGCAAAATGCAATGGATTATTCACAAGCCTTTCCAATATTAGTATATTCATGCCTGATTTGCAGTCATCCAAGATACCGGGTTTGACTGGCTTTCCCAAATTCCATGAGGGGTCTCGCTGATGTACATATTCTCCCAATCGGTCAGCCTCTTGCAGACTAATCTGATTTAATGTCCACCCAGCGGCAGCTCGTTCTTCGGGTGGCAATGACATAACATAATTCTTTATGATTTCGCTTTCAATCTCTCCATCACTCATGCCGCAGTTCTTTTCCATGCTCTCAAACACCAAAGATTTTATCTTATTTGCAACGCCCTCGTCAACAGGGACAATGCGGCGAAAATCTGTTCGACCTGTAATATCCATTCCCTCCGGACAATATGGGTTAACATGCCCCTTTGGCGGCAAAGAGCCATTTGGAAGTTTAGGGGTTAAGTGCGAATTTTGAACCTTATAATTTTGTTGCACAAATCGTGTCATTCCTGTAATCGTCATAAGAACACCTCCAAATAACAATAAACCCTGTTTTAAGAATAGCTGTCATAACCATAGTTTACAGTTATACGGGCTGTTGCTGTAGAAACATCTGTGAATGCAGAACCACGATTATAGATATAAATTTTCCAAGTGCCTTTCGGGTAAAAATCGTTAAACTCATCAAATTCAACCTTACCACTGGTGCTTATATATCGTTCTGCCTGATAACCATTCGGGGATTCAACAACGATATAAAATGGGATGCTCCCCCTACTCACAGTAACATTTAATTCCACATTTGTTACACGAGCATTAGCTGAGATGCTTCCAGAGGAAGCATTGAAGATTTTGGACTGAGAGCCAGCTATGCTATTCATCGTCCCAGTTCCGCCAGTGAAGTAATCATTATGGAGATACATCGGACTAACCATATTTTCAAAGGGAAGTTCAGCAGCAAATCATCATCTTTGATAGTTGCCGGAATATTATCATTTGCCTTTGTCATCATCTGCAATACGCTGTTGTGCGAAAAAAGATATGTCTAATTCTTCCTTAAACAATGGCAGGCCTTGCGCTGTAAGTCTAAGAACCTTCATGATATACCTCCAGATTATTTACGCGTTTTTCGTTTTTAATCTGATATTTACAATCCCTATATCTCCTTATTCTGCCGCAAAATCCCTCACATTTTCTGCAATGTTTACCGCATGGTCGCCAATCCGTTCAAAATACTTGGCTGTCATTAAAAGGTCCAGAGCGATCACTGCGTCAATGCTCTTTCTGCAAATCAAATCTACCAGTTCTTCTTTCACCTTGTCAAATAGTTCATCTACCAAATCATCGCTTCCAATCACTTTTCTGGCCAGCAACTCATCCGAGTCAACAAAAGCCTGAATGCTTTCCGTCACCATTTTTACAGTGGCTCCCGCCATCTCTTTAATGTGAACTCTGCCGGCAAATTCAAACCCTGCAATGCCTGGCATCAGTTCGGAAATATCCACTGCCTGATCCCCAATCCGCTCCATATCCGGTACAATTTTAAGAGCAGTGGAAATTACCCGCAGATCGCAGGCAACCGGCTGTTGGCGCAGCAAAATCTGGCGGCAGCGTCTTTCTACTTCCCGCTGTTTATGATCAATCTCCATTTCTGCACTGCTGATTTTGGCAGTAAGTCCCTCTTTCCCGTCTAACATCCAGGCCGTCATGGTAATGGCCTCTTCACAGAGTCTTCCCATTTCCAGCATATCTTCATGCAGCTTTTTCAGCTGTTTGTCAAATTCTGTGCGCATATCAGCCAAACCTCCCCGTAATGTAATCTTCTGTTCTGCGATCTTTAGGTGCAGAAAACATCGTGTCTGTATCCCCATACTCTACGACTTCTCCCAACAGAAAAAAGGCTGTTTTATCCGACACCCGGACTGCCTGCTGCATATTATGGGTCACCATAATAATCGTATATTTTTTCTTTAACTCTCCTGCCAGTTCCTCAATCTTCAAAGTGGAAATGGGGTCCAGAGCAGAAGTAGGTTCGTCCATTAAAAGCACTTCCGGTTCTACTGCCAGCGCTCTTGCAATACAAAGTCTCTGCTGCTGTCCTCCGGACAGGCCCAGAGCAGATTTTTTCAAACGGTCTTTGACTTCTTCCCAGAGGGCAGCGCCTTTTAAGCTGTTTTCCACAATTTCATCCAGTTTTTCTTTGCTTTTAATACCATGGATTCTGGGACCATAGGCGATATTGTCATAAATACTCATGGGAAATGGATTGGGCTGCTGAAACACCATGCCGATCTTTTTGCGAAGCAGGGTTGTATCTACCTGGGGACTGTAAATATTTTCTCCATCCAGCATTATTTCCCCGGTTATTTTTACATTGGAAACCAAATCATTCATCCGGTTTAATGTTTTTAAATATGTGGACTTTCCGCAGCCGGAAGGACCAATAAATGCTGTAATTTTTCTTTCATATAAATCCAGATTAATATTTTTTAAAGCATGATTTTCCCCATAGTATAAATCCAGATTTCTGGTTTCGATTTTTACTTTTGTCTCCACGTCTTTTCCCTCGCTTATGATTGTGCATTCACATTGCACTTATGAGATAAATATTTTGCCAGCGCATTAATCCCCAATACAATCACCAACAGCACTACTGCCACGCCGAAGGCCTCATCATAGTTTGCCTTCTGCATAAACAGATACAGCTGGATTGTCAAAGTTCCGCCGGATTCAAAAATTTTGGAAAACCAGTTCTTAGGCAGATAATAGCCGCTTCCGGCTGTAAATAAAAGGGCTGCAGACTCTCCTACAATTCGTCCTACTGCCAGAATAATCCCGGTCAGAATCCCCGGCATGGCGCTGGGAAGCAGAATCGTGCGGATCATATACCATTTAGTGGCTCCAATTCCCAGAGCGCCTGTACGGTAGCTGTCCGGTACTGTTTTTAATGCTTCCTGAGTGGTGCGGGTTATAATCGGAAGAATCATCAGAGTCAGCGTCAGCGCTCCTGTCAAAATAGAGTAATCAAGCTTTAAGGTAATTCCAAAAAACACCATACCAAACAGACCGAAAATAATGGATGGAATGCCGGAAAGGGTTTCGGTTGTAAATTCAATGACCCTTACCAGTTTCCCCGGCTTTGCATATTCATTTAAATAAATCGCGGCTCCCACTCCGATTGGGGTTGCAATCAGCAACGTCAAAATCACAATATAAATAGTATTTACAATATTTCCCAGGATTCCGAAGGTCCCTTTTCTGGTACTGGTTACAGTGGTCAAAAACGACCAGCTGATATTGGGAATTCCTCTTGCAAATACATATCCCATAATGCCAATGAGAATCGCTATGGAGATGCCGGCGCTGATATAGATCATTCCGGTCAGCACTGCATCAGACATGCGGAATGATTTCCGACAGATGCTGTTTTTTTCTGCATAGCACTGCGGATCTAAAGCAACTGTATCACCTCTCATTTTTCTTATCCCCCTTTTTCAAAATCCTGGTCAGACTGATATTAATTATCATAATAAACACAAACAATACTAATCCAATGGTAAACAGCACCTGCCTGTGAAGTCCTGCCGCATATCCCATTTCCGAAACAATGGCAGTGGTCAGAAAACGCACTGAATTAAATGGAAGCGGAACATTCACAGAGCTTCCGGAAACCAGACTGATTGCCATGGCTTCTCCAATGGCCCGACCGGTTCCCAGTACAACCGCTGTAATAATTCCGGATTTTGCAGCGGGAATCATCACCTGAAAAATAGTCTGAATTTTCGTAGCTCCCAGGGCCAGGGATGCGCTCTTTAAATGAGGCGGCACTGCTCTGAGAGCAGATTCACTAATATTTATCACTGTTGGAAGAATCATAAGAGCCAGTACAAACACTGCTGAAATCAGATTGGCTCCTCCGGTAAACTGATGGGTTTCTGAACCTTTAAATACCCACAATTCCAGTTTATACATCAGGGGATTTAAAATCAGAATCCCCAAAAGTCCATAAATAACGGACGGAATTCCCGCTAAAAGTTCTATTGCCGGACGCACAATTTTTGCCAGTCTCTTCGGCGCCACTTCTGCCAGAAATACAGCTGTCAAAACGCCGATTGGCATTCCCAGCAAAACAGCCAGCATAGTTCCGATGATGGAAGTCAGGATCACATATAAAATACCAAATTCAGGTTCTGCTGCTCCCGGCTGCCAGACTGTTCCAAACAGCAGTTCCTTAATTCCTACCTCAAACAATGCAGGAGTTCCACTGACCAGCATATAAATGGTAATTGAGGCAACTGCCAAAACTGCAAAAAAACCGCAGATCGTAAAAATCATTTTTGCAGCAGTCTCTACTGCAGACTTTTTGCTGCTGTGAGATAAAATCGAAATCGAATCCTCATTCATAGAGAAACTCCTTTCATCCGTCAGGTAAGTAAAAGATGGGCCTGACCCATGGGAAAGCCAGGCCCATATACTGGTCCGGGGTCTTATCTGTCTACGGTAATCAGACCCACAGACTCAACGAGTTCATCTCCTTCCGGAGAATAGATGTAATCAAATAATGCTTTTACCAAATCGCTCTGCTCTGCAATCTCACCTTTTGTAGCCATTACAAAGGGACGGCTTAAGAAATAACTGCCTGCCTGAATGTTTTCTTTTGTAGGCTCTGATCCATCTAATTTTACTGCTTTTACAGTGTCGTCAATCACATCTAAGGATACGTATCCGATTGCCCCTGGGGTTGCAGATACTTTTGCCATAACTGCTCCTGTGCTGTCTAACTCATTTGCATATTTGCACTGTTCTTCCAGTTCCAGAAGTTCTTCAAAAGCGTTTCTGGTTCCGCTTCCTGCCTCCCGGCCAACTACTACGATGGGCGCGTCAGCTCCCCCTACTTCATTCCAGTTGGTCACTTCTCCTTTATAAATCTGTATAAGCTGCTCTTTGGTTAAATCCTCTACTGTATTCGCACTGTCTACCACCACTGCAATACCGTCAATCGCTACGATATTCTCTGCAATTCCTTCTGCCTTTTCTTCTTCCTTTAAATTTCTGGAAGCATTTCCGATATCGGCTGTTCCGTTTGCTGCCGCCTCAATGCCTGCGCTGGAACCGGTAAATTCTGCAGTTACGGTTACATCCGGATACTTTTCCATAAATGCCTCGCTTAAGGAGTTGGCAAATTTCTCCATGGATGTGGAACCTGCCATGGTGATGGAGCCGCTTAAATCCACCGGCGTCCCGCCTTCGTTCTCTGTTGTTTCGGCGTTTTCGGACTTTGCCGCTGTGGTATCTTCTGCCTGTGCTGCCGTAGTTGCGGCTGCAGCTGCATTTGTTTCCGCTGTCTCGCTGTTTCCGCAGGCTGCAAGGCTTGCTGCCATCATTCCTGCTACTATAACTGCTGATATTTTTTTCATAATCGCTTCCTCTTTTCTATTAAAATGGCATATCTGTTTTCCTCTTTTCGAGTACAGTACCAAGTATACAGATTCTTCGTAAAATCCAATATCAGCCTTTCGTCAAATTTGCGTAAAAAAACCGCAGAGCAGTCAGACGGCATCTGCCATGGTCTGTCTTACTCTGCGGTTGGCAAAAAACGGAACCTTCCGTTTAAAACTGCACCACGTCTTTTATTTCCTGAGCCGGTTCTACGGACTCTGCATAAAGCACAGGTCCCTCTCCGCCATAATCCTGCCAGTATTCTTTGGCAATTTTTGCTTTTACATGAACCCACCGTCCAGTCTCCAGCAATCTTGCTTCCCTGGCCTTGCAGATAAATCCCAGAAAGGTCATATCCGCCTCGCAGCAGGTCATAGCCATACGCCCCGGAACAAAGTAATTTTTGGGGAAATTTTCGGATTTTAATACCATTGCGGTAAATTCTACCACTTTCCCTTCATACCGTTCTGTATTGTCCATACAGTCAATGTACCAGATTCCATAGTGCTCCGGCCTGATCGCAATAACAGGGGCCTGCAAATCATAGGGCAGGTCTTCTTCCAGCATATCCTGAGGGATTTCTCCATTTTCATCTTCCAGAACAATCTCACTGTTCCGGCTCATGGCTCTTAACCCTCTCCTGTAACCGGTCAGCTTATCATCAGAAATTCCATCGCAGCGATTCATAATAATCAATTCGCTGTTTCTTACCATGGCCCCTAAAAGCGGTTTCATATTAGCCAGATATAAGTCAAATGTAGAACCATCAATAATCGTAATCTGCTGATACACCTGCCAGTCCTCAGGCAGCCGCAGCTCATCCTGATTCCACATGCCATTCCACTCCATCAGGACTCTGTCCGGATTGTGCATCAGTTCCAAATCTGTCAGAAACTCTGGCGTAAGCTGGGACTGATCTTCCACATATACCACATCGGTACGGCTGTTTTTCAGCACCTGTTCATCAAATTCCGTATCGCCCTCCTCACAGACGATCAAAAGAGTGCGGCCTTCTGCCTGAAAATATTCCTGCTGCATAGTAAACTGGAGAAACTGGGTTTTTCCCGCCTCCAAAAAGCCATTGATCAGAAATAATGGCATTACTTCATCTTCAATCATTTTTTCCATCTATATTCTCCTGCATTTACTCTGCCTGACTGTTTCCAAATGCTCTGTTTAATTCCTCTTCCTTTAATCTGGCGCCAATGACACAGACTTTACCGGTGTATTCCGGCTTTCCTTCCCGAATCTCATACTCTTCCGGAACCAGATCAAAATACAGCCACTCTCCGGCTTTTTCTGTAGGAAGCATTCCTTTTGCTCTCAGCACATCGCCGTAAGCCGTTGTCTCTGCTAAATCTTCCAGAATTGCTTCCAGTTTCTCTCTGGTAATGGGAGCTGCTGTCTCCATCCCCCAACTGGAAAATACTTCGTCTGCATGGTGATGATCGTGATCATGACAGCCGCAGCTGCATCCCTCGCCATGGTCATGATGGTGATCATGATGATGATGCTCATGGTCGTGATTATGATCATGCTCGTGGTCGTGATGGTGATCGTGGTCATGGCAGCCGCAGGTGCAATCTTCGTCATGGTGATGGTGATGCTCATGGCCTTCGTGATCGTGATGATGGTGATGTTCTTCCACTTCCTTTAACAGGTCCTCCATCATAGTATCCGGCTTTTCGATAATCTCCAACAACTGTGCTCCTGTAAGCTGGGCGCAGGGTGTAGTCACAATAGACGCAGAAGCATTGTGCTCCCGGATCATGGCGACAGCCAGTTCTACCTTTTTCTCGTCAGCTACATCAGTACGGCTGAGAACAATGGTTCCGGCATTTTCAATCTGGTTATTGAAAAACTCGCCGAAATTCTTCATATACATTTTGCATTTTGCTGCATCTACAATCGTAACTGCGCTGTTTAAAACCACATCCATATCTGCTGACACGTCTCGCACTGCCTTCATAACATCGGACAGCTTACCTACTCCAGATGGCTCGATGATTACCCGATCCGGCTTATAAGTCTTTAACACTTCAGCCAGGGACGCGCCGAAATCTCCTACCAGAGAGCAGCAGATACATCCGGAATTCATTTCCCGGATCTCGATGCCGGCATCCTTTAAAAATCCGCCGTCAATGCCAATCTCGCCAAATTCATTTTCTATCAGCACTACCTGCTCGCCTGCAATGGCTTCTTCTAACAGTTTCTTAATAAACGTAGTTTTTCCTGCTCCCAAAAAACCGGAAATAATATCAATCTTTGTCATTGTAAGTCCTCCTGTCTTTCTATCATATCTTGTCTAAAATTTTATCTACATCAGGCTTTCGCCCGATAATCATCAGGTGCTCTCCTGCCTGGATTACATGATCCGCGTTAGGCATCAGTCTGACCTCTCCATTTTCTTTTGTAGCAAGAATATTAATTCTATAACGGTTGCGGATACTTAATTCCTTAATACTTTTTCCTATCCACTGAGACATCGGCGGAATCTCATAAATAGAAAACTCATCAGTCAGTTCAATATAGTCAAATACATGATTGGCACTGTAGCGGACCGCAATCTTTTCCGCCAAATCTCTGTCCGGATAGACCACCTCATCTGCGCCATTCCGCAGCAAAAACTTGGCATGAATATCCCTGGTGGCCTTACTTACTACCCATTTTGCCCCCAGTTCTTTTACCATGCTGGTAATCTCCAAACTGCTCTGGAAATTGGTTCCGATACAGATAAAGCAAATATCAAAATTGGAAATTCCCAGACTTCTTAATACTGATTCATTGGTACAGTCGCCGATTTTAGCACTGGTAACGTAAGGTAACATCGCCTCCAGCCGCTCTTCTTCCTGATCCACAATCATGATCTGGTTGCCCAGTTCTGCCAGGTGGTAGCATAAATGATTTCCAAACCTTCCCATTCCAATAATCAAAATTGACTTCATGTTTTCCTCCTGTTACCCTATGGTAATTTTTTCTTCCGGCAGACGAACCTTTGCCTGTTTCATATTTTGTGTAAAAGTAAGGGCAAAGGACAAACTGCCGATTCGCCCGCAGTACATGAGCAGAATTATCATCACCCTTGAAAGAATGTTTAAATCCCTGGTGATTCCCGAAGACATTCCCACTGTTCCAATAGCGGAAAATGTCTCCAGCAGCACATCCATGGCATCCAGATTTTGAGTCATTAAAATAATGGTGGAAACAATCAGAGCCAGACATAAATTAATGGTGCAGATACAGCTTGCCCGCATAATCGAATCGCTCTCCAGTCTGCGTCCAAAAATGTTGACCCCGTTGGTCCGCTTGATTGTAGAACCTAAATACAAAAGCAGGACGATGATGGTGGTAGTTTTGACGCCGCCTGCCGTAGATCCTGGGCTTCCTCCAATATACATCAGGAAAATCGTCAGAAGCTTGCTGGCTGGACGCATAGACGCAATATCAATGGTATTAAATCCTGCAGTTCTTGCCGTTACCGACGCAAACAGGGAGGTTAAAATCCTCTCTCCCCATCCCATATCTGCCATCAGATTGTCCCGTTCTGAAATTCCGATCAGCAAAGCTCCGCCAAAAATCAGGGCAAGTGTGGTCAGCAAAACGATTTTGGTATGAAGCATATAGGATTTAAAATGAAGTCCATTCCGGCTCAAATCATCCCACACAATAAACCCAAGTCCGCCGATCACAATCAGGGACATAATTGTCAGGTTGACCAGCCAGTCTGCACTGTAACCGGTCAGGGACATATAAGGCGTATCGCATCCCAGCAAATCAAAACCTGCATTGCAGAAAGCAGAAATGGAATGAAAAATTCCGTAATAAATCCCTTTTATGAGACCAAATCTGGGTACAAACCGGATAGACAAAAGGATTGCTCCGATTCCCTCAATCAGCGCCGTACCAAAAATAATCTTTCTGGCAAGCTTTACCACGCCGCTGATCTGCAGGGTATTGACGCTCTCCTGCATCAGTCCTCTCTCTTTTAACCCTATTTTCCGTCTCAGTATAATTGAAATAAAAACTCCGATTGTAATAAATCCCAGTCCGCCAATCTGGATCATGGTTAAAATCACCAGCTGGCCAAATACTGTCCAGTTGCTCCAGGTATCTGCCACTACCAGTCCTGTTACGCAGGAAGCGCTGGTGGCAGTAAATAAGCAATCCAGAAAGCCCTGGCTCTCCCCGGATCTGCTGGAAATCGGCAGCATCAAAAGCAGAGAGCCGATTAAAATCATAACCAAAAATCCATAGGCAATAAACTGCGTCTGGGATAATTGGCGTCTGGGTATTGTTCTCTTTTCCATACTTATCTCCGTCCATAAAGGCCTTATATCTTTTCCCAAAACAAAAAGGCGCTGTTTCTTATTATACTCCCAAACATTACGGATAGCAATAATAAAGAAATTTCCTTTAGGCTCTATCCAGGAACGCAATAGCCTCCTGAGGAGTTTCTATCAGATACTTGGGAGAAAACGCTTCCAGTTCTTCTCTCTTCCGGAATCCCCACAGCACACCTGCTGTATCCAGGCCGGCATTTTTTCCAGTCTGCATATCGGTGCCAGTATCCCCAAAATACAGGCATTCTCCTGAAGTTACCCCCAGTTCTTTCATAATAAGATAAACTCCCGCCGGATCCGGCTTTTTCGGCACTCCTTCCTGCTGGCCTCTTACCAAATCAAACATCCCGCTGCCAAAAATTCCAGTAATGTTTTCAACGGTCTGGGCATGAGGCTTATTGGAAAAGACAGCCATTTTAATGCAGCGTTCTTTCATTGCCTGCAAAAGCTGTAAAATTCCATCGTATGGCGCTACCTGGTACATACAGTGTTTCCCAAAAATCTCCATATAGGCCGCCAGCGCTTCTTCATAGTGCACCAAATCTTTATCGCCGCACAGCTTTAATGCCCGCTCCATCTGCATTTTATAACCGTCTCCTACAATCGACTGAATCTGTTCTTCGGAAAGAGGTCCAAGGCCAAACCGTTCCATGGTCAGATTGGTGGCCTTTTGAAGCGCTTTTATGGTATTTAACAGTGTCCCATCTAAATCAAATATACAGCATTTGTACATAATCTGTCCTCCTTGTCTTTCTGTTGATGCTTACTATAACACCTTTTTTCCTTCTGTACAAGAAAATACATGGAATCATGGAAAAAGTTCCATGAAAAGACTGTCAAGCGTTTTTGAAAATGTCCCGAAAAACCTGAAACATTAGCCCCGAT
>CAUWCT010000032.1:0-13919 GCA_963557065.1 uncultured Lachnospiraceae bacterium
ACAATAGAAAATATGATAGATAGAGAAAATCTATAATGAAATATAAAACCATGCTGCTTCTTTTTATAAGGATAAGTATCATGGTTTTGTTTGTTGTATTTCAATGCAGCTATTTACTTTACTAAACTGACAATGATATAATTAGCATTGATTTTAAAAGAGATTATCAGATTGAAGTACAAGGGAATACTTCTAAGTTACGGAGAAAAACATGATTATTACAGTGGACAGAACGAACTTATTACAAGCTGCAACGATACATTCAATTTCATGGAAAGAGTCACATCGTTCTTTTTGTGTGCCAGATTTTGTCGAGATGCACACACCCGAAAGGCAGCAGGAATACATGCGAAACAAGATAAATTGCGGAAGCAGGTTTTATATGCTGGTTGAAAATATGCCGGTTGGCGTTGTTTCAGTCAAAGAATGCCTGATTGAAGATCTTTATATTTTGCCAGATAAACAGAAAATGGGCTATGGCACGAAGTTACTGCAATTTGCTATTGAGCAATGTATTGGCATCCCTACTCTATGGATACTCGAAAGCAATACCAATGCAAAACGGTTGTATCAAAAAATGGGATTTCAAGAAACAGGAAAAATTCGCGCAATCACAGAGGGGCTTGATGAGATTGAACTTTCACTAATATAACTTAGAATTGTATGTGCAGGTGATGAGGAACTTGCTCCTTTCTTGCCAATGATAGAAACCTGCAAAATTACAGAAAAGGCTATGCTTAAATTCTGGAGTTGCAGGGGGGATGAATCTAAAACTCCAAATATTTGATACGGTTATCTCGACAGAAGTTTGCTACCATGACGTAGCAGAAGATATTTTCTCTGTTATCTGTAAATATGGAAACAGCAAGTATCGCCCATGTATGCTACGTAAACAGGATACCATTTATTTCGGTTCGATGTATAACAGACACAGCTTCTCATAACGGCAATGAACATTTTGAAGAAAATAGTATGAAAGCTTCTGAAACAGCGGCAGAGATTAAAAAGAGGGAGAAATAAATATATGAAGTATCTGTATCTCCATGGGTTAGGACAAACTTCAGATAGTTGGAACAGGGTAATAAAAGAAACGAACGTATCCGATGACAGCATTTGTATCAGTTTAACCAAGATGATAAAAAACAGAGCGGCAACATACAGGGAACTTTACGCTTCTTTTATAAAGGTATGTGAGGAACAAAAGGAAGAGATGGTTCTTTGCGGGCTTTCTCTGGGAGGTGTGCTGGCGCTTAACTATGCAATCGATTACCCGCAGAAAGTAAAAGCATTGATTTTGATTGCAGTACCATATAAAATGCCAAAAAAGTTATTGAAAATTCAAAATATACTGTTTCACCTTATGCCTGAATCCATGTTTTGGCAGACCGGCTTTGGAAAAGCGGATGTTATCAGTCTGTGCAGAACCATGGCAGATCTGGATTTTTACGGTTCGTTGCAGCAGATTTCCTGTCCGGTGCTGCTGGTTTGCGGCGAAAAGGATTATATAAATAAAAAAGCTTCAAAAGAACTTGCCAGTTATTTAAGCCATGCCAGTTTTCGGGAACTTCCAAGGACAGGCCACGAAGCAAATCTGGAGTCTCCAGAACAACTGTCTGCGGTATTGCAGGGGTTTTACGAAAAGATAGAATCAGACTGAAGTTGTGGAGATAAGATCATGAGATAACATATTACAGTAATATAGTATAATCCGTTATGGAAAAGAAAATATGAGGAAGAAGTCTTACTGATTAAGGAAATTCTTGCAGATAATTGCATTGCAGCTTATCATATTGGAAGCACATCAGTACTAGGTCTGGCAGCAAAACCGGTAATTGATATGTTGGAATGATAAGTGAGGGAGGACTATTATGAACGCAGTTAGAATGATTTTATGTGGAAATGTTGAAGATAGCAGAATTAACCCAGGTGAAAAAGTAGGAGTAGTATCAGTGGTTTTTGTTTCTACAGAAGAGGAAAACATCAAGAATAAACTTAAAGAATTACAAGATAAAAATCCTGAAAATTTTTATATGGAATACGTTACGCCATTAGATATTGACTTAACAAGTTTCGAGCATTATCCATCGATTGAAATATCAAAAGACGATTTAAAATGACAGTTCTCAGCGTATAGACCAGGAAAAGAAGGATAAAATCAGAGATTGGGAAGGCAAATGAACGCATGAGCAGTATGAAAAATAAAATTATATTCTATGACTCAAATGGAAAAATAGAAAACATAATGGAATTAAATTCGACAAATTTAGAAAAAATTAACGGCATGATGACACGCTGTACAATGATTGATGGAACAAAAATAACAGGATTGGCAGATCCTTTCAAGACGTGTGAAAATAATTCTATAAATACAACGGTACAAGATTATATTTATTTAAATACGTGGGATAGTTTAGATGAAACAACACATCAATTAATTGATACAGATATGGGAAAATACAGCCAAACGCATACTATGGTATATATCAAAGAAATTATAAGTGTTGAATCGATTTTACATAGCAATCCCAGGTGGGGAGGATTACTTACAAATCGATTTGAAGTTGTGGAGGAAGAAGTGAATGATTGGTACAGTTGTGAAAGTGACAGTTGATAGACCATTAGGAAGCTATCATCCAGAACACAAGGATATGTATTATCCGATAAACTATGGGTATGTTGAAGGAATTATTGCTCCTGATGGAGAAGAACAGGATGCATATATTCTTGGAGTAAACGAGCCGGTAAAAGAGTTTACAGGAAAAATAATTGCAATTATTCATCGATATGATGATGTAGAAGAAAAGTGGGTTGTAGCACCAGAGAATTGTAATTTCAACAAAGAAGAAATATTAAAACAGGTCTATTTTCAAGAACAATATTTCCAATCAGAAATTCGTATGCAGCTTCCAGTTTAAGGAGTCAAATAAAATGAAACTAAAGAATATTTTAATAGTTGTGAAAGATATTGAAAAATCGAAACAATTCTATCATGATCTGTTTGGCCTTGACGTAGTGCTTGACAATGATGGCAATGTGATTTTGACAGAAGGGCTTGTACTTCAGGACGAAAAAATCTGGAAAGAATTTTTAGAAAAAGACAGTATTCCGGAAAGCAATTCCTGTGAACTGTACTTTGAAGAACACGATATAGAAACATTTGTTCAAAAATTAGAAAATTTATATCCTTCCGTCCGGTATGTAAACCGTCTTATGACGCATAGCTGGGGACAAAAGGCAGTTCGCTTTTACGATTTGGACGGTAACTTAATTGAAGTAGGAACGCCTATGTAATACGAAAAATTTATCAAAAGCAGGGCTTTTAGGAAATAGAAAAGGAGAGGAAAACTGCATGAAAATAGTAAAGGTGGAAGCCAGAACTGCCGGATTGATGGAACAGTTATTAAATGTATGGGAAAGTTCTGTGAGAGCGACTCATTTATTTTTATCAGATAACGAAATACGGAATATTAAGCAGTATGTTCCCCAGGCTTTAAAGAACGTTCCTGTTCTGGTGGTTGCAGAAAATGAAAACAAAGAGCCGGTGGGATTCATGGGAGCTGCAGATAAAATGCTGGAAATGTTATTTATTTCCAATGAAAGCAGAGGGCAGGGGATTGGAAAACAGCTGCTGCAATACGGGATTGAGAACTATTCCCTAAATGAACTTGCAGTAAATGAACAAAATCCTCTGGCAAAAGGTTTTTATGAACACATGGGATTTGAGGTTTATAAACGAACGGAACTGGATGAACAGGGAAATCCATATCCCTTACTGTATATGAAAAAAATTAATAATAGGAATACACCCAGATTAGAAACAAAACGATTGATTTTAAGAAAATTTACAGAGCAGGATATGGAAGCTCTTTTTCTTATCTTGAAAGATGAAGAAGTGAACCGGTTTCTGCCCTGGTATCCGTTAAAGGATTTAGAAGAAACAACGAAATTTTACGAGGAACGCTATGCCTCTCAATATGCACAACCGCAGGCGTATGCCTATGCCATCTGCCTGAAAGAAGATGACGTTCCCATTGGTTACATCAAGGTTGACATGGAAGAACACCATGATTTCGGTTATGGACTTCGCAAGGAGTTTTGGCATAGAGGAATTGTTACAGAAGCAGCAATGGCTGTAGCAGAACAGGTAAAGAAAGACGGATTGCCCTATATTACAGCAACCCATGATAAAAATAATCCGAGAAGCGGCAACGTTATGAAAAAGATAGGCATGAAATACTGCTATTCCTATGAAGAACAATGGCAGCCAAAAGACATTCCGGTTATTTTCAGAATGTATCAGCTTAATTTCGATGGCAATACGGATTTCGTTTATAAAAAATATTGGGACGAGTCCAATAATCATTTTGTTGAGGAATGAATGGAATCCAAAAGAGACAGGAAAAGGAATCTAAGATGAATTGATGACGGAGTTCCGGATGAAGCGGCATACTTATCTTCCAGATATCATATTATGCCCGTCCGGGTGGGTGCATACAATGGCTGGGTGTCCGGGGAAGTGTTCCCGGCAAAATTCCTCGCCCAATGCCTGCGCCCCGGTCGGGGGTCAAGCCGTTGTCTGTGCCGTCCCTTGGTTCAAAGCTGATGATATAGTGGTGGTTCTTTACGTTCTCCCGTTTCTGGTTTTTGCCATAGCGGAGATTTGCCCGCATACAAGCGGCAGCTGTAAGTTTTCGTGTAGAATGCAAATATACCAACCTCATATCTTTAGAAAGCCTTAAATTTTTAATGCCAACCTTAATACCAACAAAAATAAGGAACAGATTTGATAGAGAAATTACAAAATAGATAAGTTTAGAAAAAGGTGGGGATGAATTTCTTGCCCTTTGAATTAGTTCTTTTCTTTTGACTTGTACTGCTCTTCTCCGGTTTCGATGAAAAGGATGAAATCGTTTATACTTTTTTCATCCCATCCAGCAGCCCGAAGTCCAATAATCAGTCTGGCCACTTCACTCATGTTCATAGTGCTCATAGTTCTCCTTTCTCCACTTCAGGGTACTTGTAAGTCGTTTTTCTTACAAGTATATAATAGCACCCTTTTTAGTGCTTTTCAAAAGTATTTAATTTTTTCTTCATCAGTTGGTATTATTTCAATAATGTCTGAAGGCTGACATCTTAAAATGATACAGATTGTATTTATTGTATCTGTTGTAATTCCTTTACCGTTTCTTAGATTTTGCATGGTTGATTCGCTTAATATCTTTTCATTCCGCATCCTTGTGGAAGTATAACCATGCTTTGACAATTCCCCTAAAATGTCTATTTTATAGAAAAACATCTTTTTTATCCTCCCTGCATGTTGTTTATTACATTATACAATGTAGACACTAAAAAGGCAATTTAAAAATCCTTTAAAGAAACACCCTTTTAGATGTTGATAAGCACTGACTTTAGAGTTAATATGCAATTTATGTAGTAATCCTCCCTTGGTATCAGACGCCTGGTTTCATCAAGGACGGATTTCATGGTAAACCAGTCATTGCAAGACTTCATACTTGAGGGCTGCCAGTTCCGCCGCTGTCTCCCTTAGTTCCTTTACAAGCTGGGGATAGGATGTGTTGTATTCGTTTAAGCAGCGGGCAATCTGATTTGAGTTGCCGCCGATTTTCCCGTACTCCGCAGCCAGCTTCCCGACAGCCAAAAGCAGTTTATCATTGACCGCCGACATATGGATAACGGGGCGTATGGCTGCTCGCCGGGCTGGCGTTCTCCCCCATACTCCCTAGAAACCACTAAAGAGCATGATGGACGGACTTTCTGGCAAGGACTTTTCCGGTGGATCGGTCTTTCCTGACAATAAGGCGTTCCGGAAGCTGTGTTTTGTCTGCTGTCTGAAAAATGACAGCCTTTTGAGGCTTCACTGCCTAATACGGAACATTTTGAAATTTACTAAAAATGGGCGCAAAAAGCAGCAAATCTTTTTTGGACTTACTGCTTCGTGAGTTGCTTATTTCTGAGTAGATGATAAAGAAAAACGAGCATAACCATTTTCATATTCCACATAGATTGTATCAGATTTTTTATCATTGGCATAAATCTTTTGCCCTACATCTATACGACTTCCAACAAAATTTTCAGATGGTGGTATTTCATTATCAACTTCTTCGACTGTACCAACATATATATAGTTATTTGGTAATTCTTCATCAAACCCTGTTGCCCAATAATAAAAAATAGTATCGTTATACATAATCTGAGGCTGATCAATTTCATTAGAAGGATGTCCTGTAGGTGTCGGATTATTATCAGATTTTTTTTGACAACCAGGCAATAAGCATATCAATAAAAGTGTGATGACTAAAAACACAATTTTTTTCAAAAATGATACCTCCCAAATAACAAAAAGAGGGGAATTCTCAAAAAACATTTTCTGCTGCCGGTACAGGTGTACCACCCAACAGGAAACAACCTATTAATATTTCCTATTGGAATTTCCTCACTCTATTTTATATATGTTCTCTAAGGTTAATTATAAACTATCACAAAAATAGTTCATATGCAATGTGCTTAAATAAAAATTAACAAACTAAAACTCTTTCATCTACCATTGACTGACTCGCTTGGGATTGCAACTCCTTGTTTTACGAGTCAAGAGAACAGTTGTTAAAGTTTTGAAATAAGAAATTAATCTATGGCTAAATAACAAAATAGTGGGTTGCTGCCTATCAAATTCTTGTGTGTTACTTTACCGCACGTGAGCATTTATTGTTGGGTTAAAGCGTCTCCGATAAAGCAAAATGGTATCTTTTTGAGTTGAAAAGACAAGGGAAAAACACGTTGAGAAAACGAGATAAGTATTGTATAATATATTTTAGAAAATATGACAAAAATAGATATTTTTAAGATATATCATAATTGGTAAAACTTGCACCGTTAGTGCGAGAAATTAGTTGGAGTAATAACATAATTATTATGGAAAAATGCAAAGAGAATTTTATATTCAAATGACGAAGCGATATGGTTGGACAAAACGTGTATTGATTAATTTTGTGGAAGCAAAAACATGAAAAATATGTATTGAATCAGACGAACTTTGATTTAACATTACCAGACGAACGTAGAGTACAAGCAAAATTGGCAGTTTTCAAATGAAACCTAAATAAAATAGTTTAAGCGACAACTTGCCGAATTTGAATGGAATCCAAAAGAGACAGGAAAAGGAATCTAAGATGATTACAGAACAGCAGAATGAACTATTCGATGAACTTCGTCAGATTGATCCGGGAATAATTGATGACGGAGTTCCGGATGAAGGGGCATATTTATCTTCCAGGTATCGTATTATGTATGTTTTAAAAGAAGTCAATGGTGGCTCAGGCTGGAGTTTGTGCAAACATATAAAAAGTGGAGGCCGGCAGCGGGCATATGATCCGACCTGGGATAATATTGCAAGATGGACAGAAGGGATTCTTAGTCTGCCGGAAGAGATTGCATGGTCTGCATTAGAGGGCGGATGTGAAAACAGGAGAGAACAGATGTTAACCAGAATCTGCGCGATTAATGTAAAAAAGACATCTGGAAGCTATGAGTCAGAGAACGGGAGAATCTATTCAGAGGCGTTAAATAATGCCGACATATTAAAAAAGCAGCTGAACCTGTATGCTCCGGATCTGATAATCTGCTGCGGTACAGACAGGGCTTTTACAGATGCCTGTTTTCAGAATGAACAGCCCAACTGGAAAATGACTTCGCGGGGTATCCGGTATTTCAAATATAAGAATATGTCAGTGATAGCATTTTCTCATCCGGCGGCACGTGTAAAAGATTGCTATCTTTATTATGCGTTATTAGATGCGGTAAGAGAAATACTGGAAATAGAAAAAAATGATGAGTGAAAGGGGATTGTCATGATAGAGATCACATTTGCCAGGGAAGGCGATATAGATGGCTGGATGAATTTTGTAAATAAAGTAAAAGCAAACTTTCCGGGACTTGAAACCAGACAGGCTTTAACGGAACACCGGAACACAGTTCTGGAATTTATAAAGAAAAATTCTGCAATCTGTGCTAAACGTGATGGTGTTATCGTTGGTACGCTGTTATTTACAAAAGACAGCAATGTACTCTGCTTTTTAGCAGTGGCTCCAGAATGCCGCAGACAGCATATTGCAGAAAAGATGGTATCGGAGATGATTCCATACTTAACCCCCAAAAAAGATGTTGTTGTCACAACATACCGCGAAGGAGTACCAGAGGGAATTGCAGCAAGAGCGTTTTATAAGCATCTGGGATTTGCAGAAGGAAGACTGACCGAAGAGTTTGGAAGTACGGTTCAGGAGTTTGTATTAGTGCGGTAATCCTGAAAAAGGCGCAGGAAGGAGACAGAGAGATGATTCTATTGATAACAGGGGCGTCCCATACTGGAAAAACCGCTCTTGCCCAGCGGCTTCTGGAACAATGACCGAGGATTACATAAAAAACCACTTTGACGATATAAAAAAGTATGCCTGTGTGGTGGAAAAGCGAATAGACGATACAGACTGTACGATGGAAAGCGTGCTGAGGGACAATGCATTCGTGATGGAACAGTGCCGGAAGTATCAGATAGATTATATCCAGATAGAGAAGGAATACAAACTGGAGATGGTCATAAAGAAACTGTAGGAGGTGCCTATGGAAACTATAAAGAAGTATGGAAACAGTATCTGGAGAGTTCCGCTGATCTCGATTCTGGGAGGTCTTTGCTATGATCCGGTTTACATCAGAATTTTGATGCGGTTTGGCATAAGCGAATCAGGAGAACTGAACCGGATTGTTACCCTTTGGGCAAGCGGAGGGATTCTTCTGGCAGTCTTGCTGCTGGGAGGTTTCCTGCTGCGGAATTTATCGCAGGAAGAGATTTTTGCTTCTGCTGCCGTTGTTGCGATTTATGGTCTGCTGCTTTCTGCGATCCAGCGGATTACCGGAAGCACAACAGGGCCGGCTGCAATCGTATTTTTATATCTGTTTACCCCGCTGAACTGGACAGGCTTTTTCGTAGAACTTTTTGTGTACATAAAAGAAAAATGGGAGTTTTCTTTTCCATTTATTCTGTGGTTTTCCTATCTGGCGCCATTTTTATTTTTAGTATTCGGAACCGGCAGGCGCAGACAGCAATAGACATTTTGGAAAAATGAAGGGATGAAACAGATGAATATGGAATTATCAGATTGTCTTCCAATATGGGGAAAATTGACTGCAAAACAGCAGCAGAAATTGGCAGAAAATACAGTTCTGCGCAAAGCAGCCGGCAAAGAAATGATACACAGCGGCAGCATGGAGTGTACAGGGCTGTTGATTGTACAGTCCGGCCAGCTGCGGGCATATATGATTTCACCAAAAGGGCAGGAGATTACTCTGTACCGGCTGTTTGATATGGATATATGCCTGTTTTCCGCTTCCTGCATCCTGCATTCCATTCAATTTGAAATCCTGGTGGAAGCAGAAAAAGATACGAGTTTCTGGATTATTCCCTCAGATATATACAAAGAAGTGATGGAGGAGTCGCCAGCGGCAGCTAACTATACAAATGAGATTATGGCGTCCCGTTTTTCAGATGTAATGTGGCTGATGGAACAGATTTTGTGGAACAGCATGGATAGACGGATTGCCGGTTTTTTGCTGGAAGAGCAGTTGGTTGAGGAATCAGAACAGTTAAAAATTACTCATGAAACCATCGCAAATCATCTGGGCACTCATCGGGAAGTTATTACCAGAATGCTCCGCTATTTTCAGGGTGAAGGCATGGTAAAGCTGGGCAGGGGGACGATAGAAATTTTAAACAGGGAAGAGTTGGAACGCCTGGCAAACGAGAAAAAACTTTGACATTTGTAAAAAAAACTGATATTATAATATCTATTTTCGTAACAGTTACCTATTTTCTCAAATCAGGAGGATTCTTATGACAATCAGAATTGGAATTATGGGATATGGAAATCTGGGAAGAGGAATTGAGTGTGCGGTAAAGTACAACCCGGATATGGAAGTTGCGGCAGTATTTACCAGAAGAGATCCGAAATCTGTAAAGATTCTGACCGAAGGTGCAAAGGTGTGCAAGGCGGACGAGATTGAAAACTGGCAGGGAAAACTGGATGTTGTGATTCTCTGCGGCGGAAGTGCTACGGATCTTCCGGTTCAGACGCCAAAGCTGGCTTCCATGTTCCATGTGGTAGATAGTTTTGACACTCATGCAAAGATTCCGGAGCATTTTCAGGCAGTGGATGAGGCTGCAAAGAAAAGCGGTCACGTTGCCCTTATTTCTGCAGGATGGGACCCAGGCATGTTTTCCTTAAATCGTCTTTATGCCAATGCGATTCTGCCGGAGGGACAGGACTATACATTCTGGGGAAAAGGTGTAAGCCAGGGGCATTCCGATGCCATTCGCCGTATTGAGGGGGTAAAGGATGCCAGACAGTATACCATTCCGGTGCCGGAGGCGTTAAAGGCAGTGAGAAACGGGGAAAACCCGGAACTTACCACCAGACAGAAACACACCAGAGAATGTTTTGTAGTAGCAAAAGAAGGAGCAGATCTGGCAAAGATTGAGCAGGAAATCAAGACTATGCCCAACTATTTTGCGGATTACGATACAACGGTTCATTTTATTACAGAGGAAGAACTGATGCGGGATCATGCGGGGATTCCTCATGGAGGTTTTGTATTCCGAAGCGGAAAAACCGGCTGGAATGGAGAGCACAGCCATTTAATCGAATACAGTTTAAAACTGGATTCCAATCCGGAATTTACAGCCAGTGTGATTGCTGCGTATGCCAGAGCAGTATACCGCCTGGCAGAGGAACATGTATCGGGCTGCAAGACGGTATTTGATATTGCGCCGGCCTATTTAATTAACAAGAGCGGAGAAGAAATCCGCCGGATGCTTTTGTAGGAACTGTTTTCCTGTAAATGCCCCTGTACAAGAATGCGAACGTTACCTGAGACCTCCGGATGCCTGTCCGGTATTCCCTTTTTGGCTTAAACGGCTGGCAAGAAGCTTTAATGTAGTTAATTTTTTCTTTTCAGCAGGACTCATATCAGCGGTAAGAATGGAGACCAGCAGATCCGTTTCTGAATCATTAAACTGGATTCCTTTCTTACCTGCATCCAGATTTAGACTTAAAAATACAGACAGGAGCTGGTTTTTAGGCGTGTTCTGTACTTTTTCTGCAAACTCTTTTAAGTATTCCAGCTTTCGGGGGTCCATTCCTGAAAGCCTGGGATCTTCTTTCCAATTAAAATCCATAATAACTCCTTTCTTACGCGGGTTGAATCATCTGAAGTGCCTGTATGACCATCTGAATATTTTCCAAACGGTTTTGCTGTTTTGGAGAGAGAAATCCTTTTAGCTGTTCAAAAGGAAATTCACTGCTGTCGCTTCCAGACGATGCGCCCTGGGTTTCCTGATAGTTTTTTCGGATTTGAAATCCCTGGATAAAATTAATCATAACATCAATAAAGTCCTGTTCTTTGGAAGGGGCAAATGGTTTTACTGCCATTAAAATATCAACAGGAGAAGCAGGCGACTGTGCAAGGGCGCAGATTTCCATAGCGGGATCGTTTGACTGACCGTAAAGATCCATCGTATGGATCAATTCCTGGAACCTTACCAGGACAGAAAACATCCGCTGCTGGGAAGCGGGCATAAAGGGAAGCGCCGCTTTCAGCATCTGGAGATGGGGATCGCTGCTCCAATAATCAAAATCCGTAAATTTTACATCTGAGTGCTGGGTCATTGTCCAATCCTTTTCGTAGCTTTTGTTTAAACTTATGCAAACAAGAAGAGATTCATGCATATAGTAAAGTGACGAGGAGGGATGAATATGACGATTTGGAATCGCCTGGTAATCGACGGAAATGCCGTTTATGAGATAGATGAAGAATGTTTCAGACAAAAGGAAGAAGCAGAGAAAAAACAGATCCAGTCCTGGAAAAACAATCATTCGGGGCTGGGAAGCCGGAAACCGCCAGCGGGAAGCGGCAAATCTTATTAAAAGATTGCCTTGAAACAGAGTAGATAAAAAGTCCTCCTGGAAGCTGGAACAGGAGGACCTTTTTTGTGTTTTTTACAAGTACGTTTTTATGCCTTGTATCTTAATAATTCTCTTTTCTGATTTCAAAATATGCCTGTGGATGTCTGCAGACAGGGCAGAGTTCCGGAGCCGTTGTTCCTACCACGATATGGCCGCAATTACGGCATTCCCATACCATTACGCCGCTTTTTTCAAATACGGTTCTAGATTCAACATTATTCAGCAACGCACGGTAGCGCTCCTCGTGAGACTTTTCAATCGCTGCCACGCCGCGGAACTGTTCTGCAAGCTCATGGAACCCTTCCTCGTCGGCTTCTTTTGCCATACGATCATACATATCCGTCCATTCTGCATTTTCCCCTTCTGCTGCATGAAGAAGATTTTCAGCAGTATCTCCCAGTTCGCCCAATGCCTTGAACCACAATTTTGCGTGCTCTTTTTCATTTTCTGCTGTCTGAAGGAATAATGCTGCAATTTGTTCGTAACCCGCTTTTTTGGCTACAGAAGCAAAATAAGTGTATTTATTTCTCGCCTGGGATTCTCCTGCAAAAGCTTCCCATAAATTCTGTTCTGTTTTTGTTCCGGCATAAGGATTTCTGGCAGGCGCGTCTTCGATTTTTACAAACTTGTCTGCCGGCTGTTTGCACACTGGACAGATAAAGCCGTCTGTCAAAGGTCCTTCGTGAATATATCCGCATACTGTGCATTTCCATTTTTCCATGTTGTTTTCCTCCGTATTTTCGTTAAATTTGAGCGTATCCAGTAAGTGTTCCACTGCGTCCAGCGGGACGTCCGGATAATTTTTTATCTGTTCCAAAAATGTTTTGGCATTTTTGCTTTGCGGGATCATAAAACCAGCTTCCCTGCACAGATCCTCAGCCATGAGTCTTGACGATGTTTCGATTGCAGCACTCAATGTATCGGGTAATTGGGATGCTATCATTTCTGCCCTGGATTTACTCTGAATCAAAGCTCTTAAAGCTTCTGTCACAACCTCTTTTTTGGGCTGCTGCGGCGGATATTCTCTGGGAACCATGGAAATAGCCGCTGAGGGGCAGGCTTCTGCACAGGCGCCGCATCCGATGCATTTTTCTGCGTCAATAATGCTGTTTTCTGTATCGGTGGCCCCGGTAGGGCAGACATAGAGACAAAGGCAATCTTTGGTACACAATCTCAAATTTCTGACAGCATATGTTTTACTCATACGTTTGGTCTCCCTTCTGCCTGTTCAAATTTCCAGGCCGGTACTTTGCAGACGGGACAACGTTCAGGCGCCGCATCTCCCACATAAACAAAACCGCATACCGTACAGACAAAAACGCCGGTATGATCCAGCATTTTATCCCCCTCCGTTTTATAACGGACGAGCAGGGACTGGAGCATACGCGTTACCTTTTCGCTCCAGACCAGGGAGCGCAGAGCGCCTCTGTCATGCTGGTTTTCTGCCGTATCATTTCCATAAGGGTAGCGTTCTGCCAGATCGCTATCTATCAGGGACAGAAGTTTTTCCATGTCCGGCTGATCTTCCGGTTCAGCCTTACTCCTGAAAAAAACAGCCAGTCTGCTGAAATCTTCCATCTGTTCCGTCAGGTACTGCTTTTCGCAGCCGCGCGCTAAATTAGAGCAGATAATGCTCATCTCCATAGGAGATAATTCTTTTTCGACATCCGGTTTTGAAATGCTTTGTTTGCTTTTATCCGTTTGTTCATGAATTTTAAAAGCGTCCTTACCGGCGCTGCAGACCGGACATTTCCAGTCTGCGGGCAATGCTTCCCATCTGCCGTTTTTTTCTTCATCGTAGATGTATCCGCAAATGGTGCAAATGTACTGGTTCATAGTTTCCCTCCTCGTATAATAAGTTTGTAAGCAAGAAAACAGCTTACAGACTTATTC
>CAUWCT010000033.1:0-13451 GCA_963557065.1 uncultured Lachnospiraceae bacterium
GACACATCAAAATCTTTTTCAAAAGGTTCTTGACATATCACCAGAATGCTTTGATCCGTTATTTCTCCTGTTAGTCGTAACAATTCAGCCATGCATCTTCTTGCTGAACTGTTACCATTTATTCTCACACAGTATAGCATACTTTTTTAAAAAATCCTATTAAACTTTTTCTTACAAGTCTTTCAGATGTATAAAAACGCCCTTGCCCCGGCGGGCAAAAGCGTTTCTATTCCTGTCTGTTTAGTATTTCAACTCGTCGGATGGTTCAGGCTGTGTAAATGGCTGGCTTTCAAAAGAACCGTCCTCTTCCTGGTAAGATTCCCGGATACCGGATGGCAGATTGAATCTGGCAACCAGATCTTTCAGCATGCGGGCCTGACCGGAAAGTTCCTCGCTGGCTGCAGCGCTCTCCTCTGCCGTTGCCGAATTGTTCTGCACAACGCTGGATATCTGGTCAACACCGGCTGCAGTCTGGTGAATCGCTTCATCCTGGCTGGTAGAACTTTCTACAATCTTATGAGCGTTTACATTGATCTCCTCAACGCTGGTATAAACCAGATCAAAGGATGCAGATGTCTTTTCTGCAATCACTTTTCCCTGTGCAACTGCATCTAATGCCATCTGAATCAGTTCAGCCGTTGTTTTAGATGCCTCGGCAGTTTTTCCTGCAAGATTTCTCACCTCATCTGCAACTACCGCAAATCCTTTTCCGGCTGCTCCGGCTCTGGCTGCCTCTACTGCGGCATTCAGCGCCAGTATATTGGTCTGAAATGCAATATCTTCAATATTTTTAATAATATTGGCAACTTTTTTGGAGTTTTCTGAAATAGACTCCATGGATTCCAGCATCGCTTTCATCTTTTGTTCACTATCGTGAACCTCTGTTCCTACGGAGTCAATCTGTTTTCCTGTCTCCAAAATCGTCTGTGTATTATCGCCAATCTGACGCGCAATCTTCTGAAGATTTTCTGCCAGTTCCTGAACGCTGGACGCCTGCTCCGTAGCGCCCTGTGCCTGTGACTGGGCACCAAGTGCAATCTGATCCGATCCGGCCGCTACCTGGTCTGCTGCTGCAACCACTGATTTCAACGCCTCTGATATGGTATCTCTGGCTTTCAAAAGAGCTTCTTTTACCTTTGAAAATTCTCCTTTATAATCCTGCTGCAGAGTAAATGTGAAATTTCCTTTTCCCATCTCACTCAGTACCTGCGTCATCTCATCAATATACAGCATATATTTTTTCAATCTGTCTGTAACTGCATTAATATCTGCCGCTACCAGCCCCACTTCATCTCTTGCCAGTATCTCTGCCCTGGTGTCCAGATCTCCGTCTGCGATTCTGGTCGTTACAGAAGAAAGATTTTTAATTCCTTTTGTTATCTTTAAACTGAATACAACAATAACTGCCGCCATCACTGCAAAAGAAAGCACCAGCCAGAATACCAGTTTCCAGACTGTGGCATTAATACCTTCCCGGTACTCTGCTCTCGGCATCATACCCAAATAAGAGAAATCTGTATTTTCCTGATGATATACAGAGCCATAGTATCTTGTTCCGCCGCGTGTATACTCCATACGTTCTACAGACTGGTTATTTAAAACCGCATCCAGAACATTACTGGAATAACCGATTTTATCAATAGACTGCGTCACCAGTTCAGATTCCGGATGGTACAAAATATTATTATCGCAGTCAAATATGGTAACATACCCTGTTTCACCAATATGCAGCTGGGCAATTCCGGCCGAAATCACACTCATATCCAGATCCAGTCCCAGAACTCCTATCGTCTTTCCCCCTTCCACAATCGGAGATGCAAAAGTCAAAGAAAGCTTTCCTGTAGTAGCATCTTTATATACACCTGTCATCATACCAGTCTGTTTATTAATCGTCTCATCATACCATGGCCGGCTGGTCCAGTCTGCCTCTGTCACATATGTACCATCGGACAGCAAAAGTTCCTGATGCTCTACACTATACAGCCATACAGCGTTTAGCATCTCATCGCTGCCCTGCAGATTTTTCAAATAAGAGATAATATCAGCCTGTGCCGGTGTTCCTTTAAAATCGGCTTCCCATTTAGTCAGATTCGTTCTGATTGCATTGGTCTGCACAATCATTTTCCCCATTCCCAGATACCGTTGAAAATGAGAGTTCATCTCATTGGCCACCGCTTCGGTCTCGGCCGCCAGATACTTATCACTGATACTGATAATGGTCTTATCAATGTCATGATTGAGAGATACTCCCAAATAGATAAAAATAATGGCCAGCGGTGTAAGAAGTCCCAATAACAATTTTTGCATTATGCCGAACTTCACTTTAAAATTTCTTGTTTGTATTCTTTCTTGTTCTGTCTGCATACTCATTTTGTCTCCTTTTTGCTTTTGAATGAATGTTTACAGTATCTGGATAACCTTCTCACCTCTCTTTTCACAAAAATTTTCAATATTGAAAAAAGCCCAAATCCCCTTCTGTTCTTCAGCACAAGCGGGTATTTTGGACTTTTTTATACCACAAAAAAGGCAGGCGACTTTATCTGTCTGTCTGTCTGTCTGTCTGTCTGTCTGTCTGTCATAATTGTATATTTTTTATCTTCTATCAGCAAGTTAAATCCTCTGTTTTTTACATATATTTTTTCGTTTCATATTATTTATCGACAATATTTTAACAAAAATAAGTCTTTTTCATTCAAAAACATCTGCAGGGGTTGCCCTTTTGGGTATGGAAGGATTCTCTGCTTTCTCCTTCCATTCCTGCCAGTAACCTACACTATCGCAGTCCATTTTGATACGCTATAATGGGGACCGTAATGCAACGATAGTCACTCACAACGAAAAAGGAGAGAATCACAATTATGAAAAAATCAACGAAACTTATAGCTGCATTATCCACTGCAGCAATTTTGTCTGCAGCTACCCCTTCCTTCTTAAACGGACCGGTATTTGCTTTGGCCGCCTCTTCCGGCTGGGTCGAAGAAAACGGAAGTTTCCGCTACTATGATTCTGACGGCTATTATGTAACCGATGCCTGGAAAAAACGGGGCGATGACTGGTACTATTTAAATGATGAAGGCCAGATTACTACCAATGAAATGATTGAGGAATACTATGTTGACGAAACCGGAAAAAAGGTGGCAAACCAGTGGGTTTCCATTGACAATGACGATATGTTTGATGTTCCGGAAGCGCAGGATACTCTGTGGTATTATTTTGGAAAAGACGGCCGCTCCATCCGTTCAAAATGGCAGTCCGTCGATGGAAACTGGTACTATTTTAATGAAGACGGCATTATGCTGACCGGCAAACAGACCATTGAAGACTCTGTATATTATTTAGGGGACGACGGTGTGCGCCGCACCGGCTGGATTCAGCTTTCTAATGAATCCGACAGCCCCAATGATGAAAGTTCCTGGCACTATTTTGAGAAAAATGGCAAAATGGTTCTCAACGAACTGGATAAGAAAATCAACGGCAACTACTATACCTTTGTAGACGGAGTGATGCAGACCGGATGGTACAAACTGCCGGAAGCTGCGAATGCCACCCCGGCAAATGCAGAGCAGGCTTCTGAACAGAATGAGAAAGCGTCTCTTTCCATTGCCGGTTATCAGTATTATGAAGAAGATGGAAAACGCGCTTCCGGGTGGTACGACATTTACGGCGCAGAAGGAATCAGCGATGACAGCGAAACCTATCGCTTCTATTTTAAAAAGGGAGTGCCCATGGCTGCATCCGCAGGCGTACAGATCTTTACCATCAATGGAAAACAGTATGCCTTTAATATAAGAGGTGAAATGCAGACCGGAAAACAGATCATCACTACAGAAGACGGCCAGACCGCCAATGCCTACTTTGCTGAAGACGGTACTATGAAAACCGGAAAACAGGCGATTGCTGACGAAGAATCCGGCATCACTGAATACTGGTATTTCCACACTGACGGCGCCAAAAAAGGCCATGGATTCAATGGTATCCAGGACAACCGCCTGTATATTGACGGACGGCGTCAGGATGCAGACAGTGAACTGCGCTACGCACCTGTCGAATTTAACGGCAAACAATACCTGGTAAACACAAGCGGTATGGTTCAGCGCGCATCTTCCTCTTCCAAGTCCTCTGAAAAGCCGGAACTTGGCAGCGGATACAAAGATATGAAAGATTCCAATGAAAAAATCTGGGTGGTAGATACCCAGGGGGTTATACACTAATTTAGTAACCGTTCAGCCTTGCATCTTTTTGCCCGCCTGTGGCGGACAAGAAGCGTCTGGCGTCAGCCCTATAAAGATTCAGACAGCAAACCTCTTATGAAAACAAGCTGTGGGTGCTTTTTCCTGTCTGAATCTTCGCATGGCTGAACTGTTGCCTAATTTGTAAAAAGAAGCTGCGTTTCCCACCAGGAACTGCAGCTTTTTTGCTTTTCTTTTATTTTTTTGTCATATATCAACAGGTTTCCTATTATATATAAATACCAGGGGAGTTACTTAAAACAAGAATTATACCCTGTCAATTTCAATATACCGGAGGCCTTTATGAAAGAATCTTCTCATTATTCCTGCAGCCATTGCGGCTATTACCCGTTTTGCCATCCATTTCTGACCAATCAGCGCGAAACTATGACACGTCTGACCAACCGGGTCCAGGAACTCGAACAGGAAAATGCTGCATTAAAAAATACCGTAGAATGGATGCATGCAACTATCTGGGATATGGTAAAAAAACAGCGACATTCCCATTGACCGCTCCCGATGACAAGTTCTGATTCTAAAAGGAAGCTCTTTCGCTCTCTTTTTGTCGAAAGAAGTCTAATTTCATCCTTTTTGCTGACTTTGCCATGAATTCTAGTACAATAGAAAACAGAGAAAGGAGCTGTCTGCTATGAATACCAATCTTCCCATTTCCGTTATCCGCTCTTTAGGTATTTCAGCCACCCATTTAGGATATTATTATTTAAATACCTCTGTTTTGCTTATCCTGGAAGACGAAAATCGACTTCTGATGGTTTCCAAACTCCTCTATCCCCTGGTGGCAGAAATTCACAGTACCACTCCATCCTGTGTCGAACGCAACATCCGCACTGTCATCTCCCTTTGCTGGAGCCGAGGGGACAGGGAGCGCCTTTTTCAGATTGCCGGATGCCGTCTCCAGTCCAAGCCGACAAATGGAGAATTTATCGATATTCTCTCCTGCTATATCAAAAAACATAATCCTTCTGATGAATGGAAGAAAAATGGAACTCTTTTTTCTATGCTGGTGATTCCGGAAAACCGCAGCAGCCACAGAACCATTCTCTCTCCTTAAGTTCAGACTGCCCTTTTCTCTCCCTGTCTGCCGGTTTATTCCACATTTTCTTCTATTCCTTCAAATTCCGGAACATCAAAAAATTCTTTCAGCGTTATTCCCAGACCGCCGCACAATTTCGATATCGTAAACAGACCTGGATTCTTGGTTGTACCATCTATAATATGCATTAATGTAGTCAGCGGTACTGCTGATTTGTATGCCAATTCATAGTAAGAATACCGCCTTTTTCCGCATAAATCTGCAATTCTTGCCGCCAGTATCTTCTGTCCGTCCATGTTAGAACCCCCTTTGTGCCAAATTATTTTCTAATAGTTTATACAAAAAAACATTTCAATAGATACCATATAAGGTAGCAATGGACAAAAAAATACAATTTCTGCTATTTTATCCATCTTTATAAGTATAAAACGTATTATAGTCCTGAAATGTGGCACGTCTTTCGACAAATCTTGCACCTTTGATAATATAGATTTTTAGAAAATACAGATATTCAAAAACGTAATCAGTTTTTCATGCATTCTGCCAGCGCTTCTATCAGTTCCCGCGGATACAGCCCTGCATCAATTTTCCGCTCCAGGCAGGTTTCCAGATATTCCTGCCCTCCATTATTAAAAAATACTTTCCGGAATGTCCGCAAATTTTTTTCCACATTCTGAATGCTCTTCTGTTTATGCTGGGCAACCGGAAAATATACCCGTTCCCGAACCCGCACCAGCCGTTCCTCATCTTCTGCCACCAGTTCCATGCACAAAAGCATATCTTCATATCCCCTGTAACTTTTTAAAAATGGAATCTGATTTAAAATTTCTTTTGCCGATTTCATTGTACTCCCCCTTATTATTATTGTGCAGCAGTTCCAAACGTCTTTTTTCTGCTCATTCTGTATTGCTGCATTATCTTTTACACTCCTTAAACGTTTTTAAAAAAAGAAAACCAACGTTTCCTAGTACCGTTTTCGCTACGAATACTAGGATTACGTTGGTATAGTAGAAGGTAAGCCTTTGAAGGTGCCCATCCATACGCAGTTACATTTATTATTTTCTCCTGTAAATGCAGATTCCATCTTTTATAGTTTCCAACACGTTGATTGTTTTCAATTCTTCCGGAGAACTCTCCAGCGGAGATCTGTCTAAAATCACTAAATCTGCCCTTTTTCCTGCTTTGATACTGCCCTTGTCCTGCTCCTCAAAATATTGGTAGGCAGCATTGATTGTCACTGCTTTCAGGGCCTCATATACAGGAATTTTCTGTTCCGCTCCAATTATCTGTTTCTCCCGGCTTAGGCGATTGACCGCACACCATACAGAATGAAGCATATTCGGCTTTGTCACCGGAGTATCCTGATGGAATGTAATCACAATTTCCCGATCCAGAGCATCTTTCGCAGGGCTGATATGATTTCCCCGCTCCGTCCCCAGATTTTTCAAATGAACATCGCCCCAGTACCACACATGACCCACAAAAATCGAAGCAATCATCCCCAGCTTTGCCATGCGATCCAGCTGATCATTGCGGACAGTCTGACAGTGAATCATAACCGGACGCAGGCTGTGTTTTTGATTTGGATTCAGATTTTGAACCGCATGTTCATAAGCATTTAAAAATTGTTCGCTGGCTGCATCTCCATTGCAATGAACTAAAATCTGCTGTCCCTTCCGGACCGCGTATGAAACAGCTTCTTCCACTGCCTGATCCGGCATCCAGGGATATCCGCAGTACCCTTTTTCACCTGTCAGATAAGGTTTCGACATCCATGCAGACCTTGCCTGAGGGGAACCATCCAAAACCAGCTTGCAGCCACCGATTTTGAAACGATTTCTATAGGTCCCGATATATTCTGTTTCCTTCTCTAGCGTCTGCTTTCCCTCCTCAGTCAGCATAGGATATGCAACCACATCTATCTTTAACCGACGGCTGCCTGCAATCTTCTTTAGCAGCTGGATTCCTTCTCTGGTAGCCGCTCCCTCCTGGACAGTCGTGACCCCATTTTCTATATAGACTTCCTGCATCTGTTCTGTCATGGCGTCATAGTCAAACTCCATTTTGGTCTGAATGAAGTTTTGAATCAGAGTCATTCCGGCTTCCTCCAAATACCCGTTCGGTTTCCTGGAACCCGGTTCTCTTCCTATCACACCGCCTTCCGGATCTGGCAAATCTTTTGTAATTCCGGCAAGTTCCAGTGCCCTGGTATTCGCACAGGCCAGATGTCCGGATACGTGCATAATAATAATCGGAATCTCCCGACTCACCTGGTCCAGCACCTCTCTGTGAGGATGATCCTGCTCCACCAGAAAATTCTGATCATATCCAAAGCCCAGAACTGCTTTTAAATTAGAACTTTCTTTTTTCCGAATAAATTCCTTCAAAGTCTCAACAATATCCTCAAAGGAGCCGCAGTCGGACAAGTCTGCGCACAAACTCATCTGTCCAGCCATGGTAATATGGCTGTGAGAATCAATAAAGGACGGCATCAGGCATTTTCCTGCCAGATCCACACTTTCCGCCTTCTCCCCGGCCAATGCCCTTACTTCTTCCAGTGTCCCCACTGCTGTAATCCTTCCGGATTCTGTGTCCACTAAAATCGCTTCCGGAAAATCCTCGGGATTCTCCATCGTGATAATCCTTCCACCATAATAAATTATCTGCATAAAATCGCTCCTTTTTGTAATAAACATTCTACTCTAAAAAGGCATAAACGGATTTACTGCCAAAGGATCATTAAACTGCGCACAATCCTCCTGCCACCACTCCATTCTGTCTCTTATAGTCTCGCATAGTTCTGCATAATTGTCCTTAGAGATCTTCCCATGAACCATCATACACTTATAAAATTTTTTAATACTGACTGCTGTACTTTTAATTGACGCCGGTGTAGACCACATACATTTTCTAATAAAGAAATTCCCCAGAAAATTATCTATTTCGCCAATTCCATCCTCCATCGGCAACGCCTCTGAATAAAGCAAGTAGTTATTCAGATAGAACTCTGCATTTCTTACATGCCTGCTTACTGTCTGAGGCGCCAGCGTCCCTGTGATATCCTGTTCAAAAATTTCCAGCAACTTATCATTTTCATTCCTTATCTCTTCACATTTTTTCTCATAATCTTCGTAATCATACATATGTTTTCTCTCCTAAACAAAACTGTTATATTCTGCGTCTCTGTTCCCTGTCATTATACTACATGCGAACAAAATGTACCATAGCATTTGCGTTTTATATGCAGATGAAGTGTTACAGGTAACGCTGCAGGCGTACTGCCATGTGGGGCAAATTCTCTTTTCTGCTTTTGTAGGTATGGGATAATTAGTAGTTATCTGGTATCGGAATGATATTAGATAATACCTTATTATCCTATATTATTTTATTGGAGGTCTATTTGTAATAAAGATATGAAAGAACATAGATATAAAAATTTAGAAGGTAGAAATAAGTTAATAGAGAAATTGACTCAAGAATATATTACTGCATCAGCTTCAGAGGCTACTATTATTTTAGGTAATCATGGAGCAGGAAAATCACATGTAGTATTTGAAGTTATCAATAGAATACATAGCAAAAATAGACAAAATAACAAATTGCAAGTATATATTGCTGAGGGAGACAAATTATCGTTATATGAACATTCTTCTAAGAGTTCCATAGATAATATTGAAACTAATATTTCATTACCAATACGCTGGGGGATTGAAGTTGATATAGCGGCATCGGTATCAACTAAAAAAAATGATAGCCAATTTAATCAAATATCTAATCTTCTTAAAAAAAGATTTTCTTCTGATTTATTAATTTGCCTGCCCGATTACTCTAAGTTAGATAATAAAGTAAAATATCTGATTGGATTACTAATGAAGAATATAACTACTCTTGAAAGTACCTTTAAACATCATCTATATTTTCTTATAAGTAATGTTGATGATTCATGCATAAGGGATTTTCTATCTTGTTCTACAATCGAAAAAAATGTATTGGAAGACTATGATGAAAATGATATTTTACAATATCTAACTGAAAAGCATAAAATAATTGTAAAGAAAAAGGACATAGAGGAAAAGATTAAACAAATCAAAAAAATATGTGCGTCTAATTTAAAATTAGTCGATTTTCTGTATATAGATTTAGTAGAGCAAAATGTTGATTTTTTTAGAGCCTTAGATTCAGTGGTTACATACAGATTGGGTGAACTTAAAAAGAACGGTCTAACTAGAAATGTAAATGAATATGATATGGAAGACATCATTTTGTCTTCCTCGATTAGCCTAAAAAACTTTGGTAGTCAAGAAATTGCAAGCATAACACATAAAGAAACAAACACTGTTCGAGAGAGTCTATATCTAGCTCAAAAGCAAGCGTTGCTGAAAAAAAACTCGCTGAACTTTTATTCTTTCGCTTGTGATGAAATACGAAAAATTCTGAAGAAAGAACTGAATGATAAGAATAAAGAAAGATATTTAGATTATTACAATTATTATAGTAACAGGGAACAAGATCAATATTATTTAAGAGCATACTATTTATGGGCATACAATGGATATTTGAAAGATGACATTTTTGCCCTTCTTATACTTTCCTATTCAGAAGCACTTAGTTTTAATAATTTGGAACAAATCAAAAAAATTGAAAGGTTGATTGGAAAAGAAAAAGATTCCTATTACTATGATGATTTTGAAGCAATAAAGTTGTTTTACAATATCCTGCGTGAAGGGGGATCGGATTATGATAAACTTAGCGGGCTGTATCATAATTTACAAAAAGATTATTTCGAGATTCCCTTAAAAGCAGAACTGGCAAGAGCTTATTTCCATTTTATGTATAGGAATTATAAACCTTGGTATTTACAATTGAAACAAATATTAAGTCAACTCGTTCAGTATGCTGAAGAATCTATATATTTAGTCCTATCACACTATCCTATAGAGATGCCTGTCGTTGACGAAACTATTTTGAAACTTAGGATTATATATGATATTGCCCCCTATATCTTAGATGTTTTGAACGACACAGAGTTATTTAAACGGATCTATGATCTTAGCCTTTCACTTAGCGGGAATATACAAACTTCTCAATCTAGTAAAAGCATTGCTAAATATATGGAGAATGTATTTAATCGGAAAGCGTTTCTGTTTGTAAACCAGACGCAATGTAATATTTATTATGACAAAGCAAAAAAGTATTTTTATGACAATCAAATTTGGGATGAATATTGTATCACATTAATCTGTGAAGCAGGAACAGACATAGTTATACAAAAATATAATGAAGCTATACAGGCATGCAGAAAAGCTATACAAGTTTCTATAGAGAATGAAATATCAATACCGTACCCACAGAAAATACTAAATAATATGATAATAGCAGATTTTCTTAGGTATGAACAATCCCATACAAAAAAATATTGCTTTAGGCATGCAAAGAAAACTGTCAAAAAATTAAGGAAACAATTACAACGCATTTCATGTGCAACAGAATTTGTTATTCTCACTAATATATGTTCACTAAGTCTTTATTATGGTAATATTTTAGAATATCTCAAATTCAAAAAATATTTGGAACATTTAATGGATTGCGATGATGTGTCAAATATTAAAGATGATGATGTGGATGACTTTTATCGTTATTATTTTGCTTGGTTCGAAATATATAGATATATATTAGAAGAAAAATGGGAGAGTGCAACAGAAATTACTAATTTATTATGTAATTTTGTTCCATCATTGTTTAAAAAGCAAGAAGTTTTTTGGGATAAGAAACTTCTTGCGCTAAAAGAGATTATTTTGAATCGTCAAATATTCGATGGATATGATTTTTGTAATAATCTAGTACCTTTGAAACGACGCTCTAGTGAATTGGCTTCTTTTTTCTGCCGGGGGCTTATGCTATCTGATTTGCAATATACATCTTATGATTGAAGTATATCATAATTTGAAAAAGAACATGCCATTATTGTCTTATAAATATCTTTATAATCTAAATGCATTATATTCTCAAAAAGAAACGCTACCGAGCTATGTTTTATAGTATATGGTGTTCCAGCTATATCGATAAGATATGGCTGGTCTTTTTCTATACGGAAATCAAATCTTGCATAGTCTTTAATGCTTAAAATTTGTGCAGCTTTAATTGCTTGCTTTTTAATTTGTTCTATTACTGTTGGACTCAATCTATCGGATAGTTTTCTAAACGAATAGTTATATAGGTTTGATGTTAAGGAATCCAAAAAATCATTACCATTTATAACAATTTCCACTGGTTCAAGTGCATAATACTTTCCCTTAAACTGTATTACTAAAACTTCACATTCCAGGCCGCTAATATATTCTTGTATGAGTAGTTGTTTAGTATTCATCCTCTGTAGTATCATATCAACTGTTTTCAAATTTTCTTTTGTCAAATATATTTTATTGTCTGTAAGCAAGCCTATACTTGCTGATTCATGAATATTCTTTAAAAGTATTGTCGTATCCCAAAAAGGTTCTAATATATTATGATTATTAAATGTATAAAAAACAGATTTTGGTGTTAATATCCCCATATTAGAAAGTACCTGTGTAAAAATCCATTTATTTCTCAATAAGGATATGGTAAAAGCATTTGATCCAGTATATTTAAGACCGCATAAATCGCAAAAAGCAGGAATCAATGATTTTTTTCCCTCAGCAATTCCGTCTCTGCTAAAATTATATATGTAACATTCTGTGGATGAGGGATGTTCATCCATCACAAATTTTATGAAATCTAATTCTGAGTAAAAAACTTTGGCATAACCAAAAATATAAAATAATGTCGAAGCAATTTCGGCAAATTCTTTTCTAGAAAAAAACTCACTTTCATTAGTATGAATAATATAGTTATTGTTCTTTGTAGTTTTATTTTGTGTGTCAGCTATTATTAGCAAATCGAAATTTATATCTATATTCTTAAAATAAGCTAAACATTCTTGAATTATATCCATACTCATTGTCTCCTTATTATGTAATTTGTAAAATTTTTTTTGAATCCAAGACGTTTATAAAATTTTTCTGTCTCTTTATCATAAACGTTTACCCGTAATTCTTTGTTTGTGAGTTTAGAAAATGTAATTATATTTTCTAAAATTTGAGTTCCTAATCGTTGTCTTCGATAAGATTTGTCAAGATAAATTCTTCTCAGCAGAAAAAATTTTTTTTCAATAGCTATATCTATAAATCCAATGCTCTTCTTTTCTTTTTTTATGATATAGGGATATTCATTATTTTCAAAGTATGATGGAATAGTTAAACTAAAGTTTTCGTCAGGATGCTTATAGATATACTCTTCCAAAAGTTTTTTGGTATAACTTAGTGCTTGAGATGTATTCATTATATACGAATACTCATTTTTATTATTATGCCAGTTTATAAAATATTGTTTTGGATTAGAATAATACTTTTGGCACATTGTTATAGCCATATTATATTCGATTATATTGTTCATTTCTGATGCAACATAATTTGGTATTTCTAAAGTGTGAATTTGGATTTCGCCCAAAAAATCATTAAAATAGTCATCCCAAAAGTTTTCGTTATTGGATAAATTTTCAGGAGTACTGATATCAGCAATAATTTTTTTGAAAATTTCTGCATCAGATTTACTCCAAAAAGATACTCCAAAAATGCATGGTTCTGAAAAGCAACCAATTTCAAAAGAAATTATTCGCCCATTTTTATCAAGAATAGGTTTCCAAGAGTCAAATTCCGGATTTAAATATTTCATTACATAATAATAGCTATAAGGTTTGTTAATAAAAATATTCTCTGCCAAAACAACATCACCTTCAATGATGAAAGTATCACCTATAATATTAACAATACTGTATATCCCATAGAGCGTAGATACTGAACAATTGGGATCGGATACGATGGTACAACCATATTTTTCTTGTAAAAATGTATATTGATCTGCATATATTCCTGCAATTATAAAAATATCATTTATTCCAAAGTCATTTAAAATTAGAATTGTTCTCTCAATATTTGGAAGCCCAAGAATTGGTAATAAAGGTTTATGGGTATATTGTTTTTCTTCAATCATACGGGAACTATGCCCAGCAGCTAAAATTATTGCATTCAAAATATATTCTCTCTATACTTTCTTATTTATTTTGCACAAAAAGCCTCTATTTTAGCTAT
>CAUWCT010000034.1:0-12243 GCA_963557065.1 uncultured Lachnospiraceae bacterium
TATACAGGTAAATCCTCGTTGCTACAAATGTGGGGTCACTTCATATTGTCCTACTGACGGAATAATTCATAATGATAGCGGGTAAGCTGGGTCCAGGCGGATTCTAAGGATTCTTCGTCGTAAAAGGTGATCCGAAGAGCCCCTTCGCCCCGTTCCCGGTTGTTGTTAATACCGATATTTTTAATGTTAATGCCTTTGGCAGCCAGAATAACAGACAATGTAGAGATAGCGCCTGCCTCATCCACAATGTCTACAGAAAAGGAGTAATCCGGCTCAATGGCGCCCTTTGCCCGGTCGGTAATGGAATCGCGGTACTTTCTGGATTCGTCCAGCAGGTGAAAAACAGCGTTTTCCTGCCGGTTTCGGATCAGTTCCAGAACTTCAGATAAAGACTGAATGTAAGCTTCCAGAATATCGCTGATAGGACCGCTGTTTGCCATACAGATTTGTTCCCACATTTCCGGAGAGGAAGAAGCAATTCGGGTAATATCTTTAAAACCCCCGGCAGCAATCTGTTTCATGGTTTCGGCCCGGTTATCCGAAGCTTTTACAAGATTGACCATGCAGGAAGCTGCCAGATGGGGGAGATGGCTGATTGCGGCCACTGCTTTATCATGTTCTCTGTAATCCAGTACCATAGGGATGGCTCCAAGGGAAAGAGCCACCTCCTTTACCCGTTCAATTTGTCCGGCAGAGGACTTTTCAGAAGGGGTGATAATATAGTAGGCATTTTCAAGAAGGTGGTCTGTAGAATTTTCATAGCCGGTTTTTTCAGATCCGGCCATGGGATGGCCGCCTACAAAGCAGTCTTCCATCTGAAGGCGGATCACTTCCTCGTGGATATTGGACTTTGTGCTTCCCACATCTGTCACAATGGCGCCTGGTTTTAAATAGGGGCGAAGCGCTTTTAAATATCCGGCATTGTATTCTACGGGAGTGCACAAAAAGATCATGTCGCACTGGCGAAGGCGATCTTCAATTCCATCCAATATCACATCTACAATCCCGTCCTGTTTTGCCTGTCCAAGACGGGAGCGGGAGCGCATATATGCCATAATGACCGTATCAGGATGCGCCCGCTTGATCCCTTTTGCAATGGAACCTCCAATTAATCCCAGCCCAATAAAGCCAATGGTCTGTTCTGACATAACAAATATCCTTTCTTACAAAGAGGCAATCAATTCCGGCCGGAAAGCGCGGCATAGGGTTTTAAATCTTCCATGAGTTTTTCAAAATCCGGGAAGGTAAGGGACTGAGGGCCGTCCGATAAAGCACAGGAAGGGCAGGGATGAACTTCGATCATCAGACCGTCTGCACCACAGGCCAGGGCGGCTTTGGCTAAGGGTTCCACATAAGCGCGGACTCCGGTAGCATGGCTGGGGTCCACAATGACGGGCAGGTGGCTCTTTTCCCGGATGACAGGAACAGCGCTTAAATCCAGGGTATTGCGGGTAGCGGTCTCATAGGTGCGGATTCCCCGCTCGCATAATACCACATTGGGATTGCCGGAAGCTAAAATATATTCGGCGGAGTTGAGCCACTCGTCAATGGTGGCAGAGAGTCCTCTTTTTAACAGGACCGGAATGCCGGCCCGTCCGGCTTCTTTTAACAGTTCAAAATTCTGCATGTTGCGGGCGCCGATTTGCACCATATCTACATATTTGACTGCGCTTTCGATAGCGTGCTCGCTGGTGACTTCGCAGATAACCGGAAGACCGGTAGCTTCTCTGGCCTCTTTCATATATTTCAGGCCCTCCTCCTCTAAGCCCTGGAAGGAGTAGGGAGAAGTGCGGGGTTTGTAGGCGCCGCCCCGCAGGAACGTAGCACCGGCTTTTTTTACTGCAAAGGCCGTATCCAAAAGCTGTTTGCGGTTTTCAATGGCGCAGGGACCGGCCATAACGGTCAAAGTGCCTGGACCGATGATGGAAGGTCCTGCCTGAACCGAGGAATTGTCCGGATGAAATTTTTTATTGACCAGTTTATAGGATTCTGTCACAGGTACGATTTTTTCCACGCCGTCAGACAATTCAATATTGCATCCGGTAAGCCGGCTCTTATCGCCGACTACGCCGATAATGGTAACCTGAGTGCCCTGTGATAAGTGAGCGGTCAGTCCTTTTTCCTCGATCATATGGGTAACATTTGCGATCGCTTCGTTAGAAGCGCCTGGTTTCATAATAATAATCATAATGATGTATCTCCTTATTTGATTCTAACATTGTAAGCGATGGATAGAAAAATGTCAACGGTTTATCGCTTTAAAGTTCAAAGCTTTAAAGCATATGACTGAAGATTCAGACAGAAAAACTCTTATGAAAACAAGTTTTCAACGCTTTTTTTCTGCCTGAATCTTCGCATGGCTGAACTGTTACTAATTTTTTGTATAAATTGCATATTTTACTTGAAAATTTCAGAATTTTTTAGTAAAATAAACGCATGGACTAAATATGGTTGTACAGGAGGGAATTTCTATGAATGTTTATGGAACCAATCAGATTCGCAATGTCATTTTACTGGGACATGGCGGCGCAGGAAAGACAACAGTAGCAGAGGCTCTGGCAATGATTACTGGGGTTACTAAACGAATGGGAAAGATTACAGATGGCAATACCATCAGTGATTACGATAAGGAAGAGATTAAAAGACAGTTTTCTATTTCTACTTCATTGATTCCTCTGGAATACGAAGGAGAAAACGGCCCGATTAAGATCAATCTGTTAGACACTCCAGGCTACTTCGATTTTGTGGGGGAAGTAGAAGAAGCCATCAGCGTAGCAGATGCAGCCATTATTGTTGTAAACTGCAAGGCAGGTATTGAGGTTGGCGTAGAAAAGGCATGGGAGATGTGCGAAAAATACAAACTTCCCAGACTGTTTTTTGTCACCAACATGGATGATGACCATGCCAGCTACAGAGAACTGGTATTAAAGTTAGAGACCCGTTTTGGCCGCAAGATTGCGCCGTTCCAGCTTCCAATCCGCGAAAATGAAAAGTTTGTGGGATTTGTCAATGTGGTAAAGATGGCAGGACGCCGTTTTACGGATTTAAGCAATTATACAGAATGTGAGATTCCGGATTATGTACAGAAGAATCTTGGCATTGCCAGAGAAGCTTTGATGGAAGCAGTGGCGGAAACCAGCGAAGAATACATGGAACGCTATTTCTCAGGCGAAGAATTTACACAGGAAGAGATTTCAACTGCTTTGAGAAGCCATGTAATCGAAGGCAATATTGTCCCGATTCTGCTTGGCTCCGGCATTAACTGCCAGGGATTTTCCAGTCTTTTGCAGGCTATTGACAAGTATTTCCCATCACCGGATCGTTACGAATGTATTGGTGTAGATACTTCTACCGGTGAACGTTTCACAGCAAAGTATAATGATGACGTGTCTCTGTCAGCCAGAGTATTTAAGACCATCGTAGATCCGTTTATCGGAAAATATTCCCTGATGAAGATCTGTACCGGTGTTTTAAAGCCGGACAGCGTGATCTATAATGTAAACAAAGACGCAGAAGAAAAAATCGGAAAGCTCTATTTGTTAAGAGGAAAAGATCAGATAGAAGTAAATGAATTGCGGGCAGGAGATATCGGAGCAGTTGCAAAGCTGTCTGTGACCCAGACCGGCGATACAATTGCATTAAAGAGCGCTCCTATTGTATACCACAAGCCTCAGATTTCCACTCCTTATACCTATATGGCGTTCCGCGCTGCCAATAAGGGTGAGGATGACAAGGTTGCCAGCGCACTGTCCAAGATGATGGATGAGGATCTGACCCTTCGTGTAGTAGGAGATCCGGAAAATCGTCAGTCACTTTTGTATGCCATCGGCGATCAGCAGTTAGAGATAGTATGCAGCAAACTGCAGAGCCGTTATAAAGTAGACATTGTCTTGGAAAAACCAAAGTTTGCATTCCGGGAGACTCTGAGAAAGAAAGTAAAGGTTCAGGGCCGCCACAAGAAGCAGTCCGGCGGACATGGACAGTTTGGCGATGTGTGGATGGAATTTGAGCCGTCCGGCGATTTGGAGATTCCATACATATTTGAGGAAAAGATTTTCGGCGGTTCTGTTCCCAAGAACTACTTCCCGGCAGTGGAAAAAGGACTTCAGGAATGTGTTCAGAAAGGACCATTAGCAGGATATCCGGTTGTAGGATTAAAGGCAACTTTAGTAGACGGCTCCTACCATCCCGTAGATTCTTCCGAGATGGCATTTAAGATGGCAACTATTTTGGCATTTAAGAAAGGCTTTATGGATGCAAATCCAGTGCTTTTAGAGCCGATTGCCTCCTTAAAAGTTACCGTTCCGGATAAGTATACCGGCGATGTTATGGGAGATTTAAACCGCCGCCGCGGCCGCGTTCTGGGCATGAATCCGGATCACCGGGGCAAGCAGGTAATCGAGGCAGATGTTCCCATGTCAGAGCTGTTTGGATACAACACTGATTTGCGTTCCATTACCGGCGGAATCGGCACATATGAGTATGAATTTGCCCGCTATGAGCAGGCGCCCGGCGATGTGCAGAAAAAAGAAGTAGAAGCAAGAGCTGCTTTAAAGGAAGAATAAATTGTGCTATAATAGGTTAGTATTTTATACAAATATTTATAAACAGGAGGATTTATAATGGAGAAATATGTTTGTGAACCATGTGGTTACGTATATGACCCGGCAGTAGGAGATCCGGATGGCGGAATTGCTCCCGGAACTGCTTTTGAGGACATTCCCGATGACTGGGTATGCCCCATCTGCGGCATGGGAAAAGATGTATTTGTAGTAGAAGAGTAAAACCAGGTGGCCGGGCTGTGGCGGTATATTCCGTCATAGCCCGGCCATTTTAGGCAACCGCTCAGCCATGTATCCGGATTTTTATTTACACTGACGACAGGGATGTGTTATACTGAGTAAAATCGGTCAGAAAAACAGAATGGAGGAACTGGATGAACGAAAGAAAATGGAAACAGATTTTTTCTAAAGTAGGTCTGGCGTGTACCGGTTTTACAGCATTTTCGGTACTGGCTCAATATATGATAGTATTTTTGTGTGTGAATGCAGGCATTTCCCTGGAGTCAATGGATATGCAGCTTCTTATCAGCAGCGCTGCAATGTATCTGGCAGCATTTCCCATAACAGTCCTGTTGTTTCATAAAATTCCCTATCCGGTACCGGAAAGGAACAGAGAAATCTGGGGATTCGGGAACTGGGCAGTGATTGTTTTTATCTGTATTGGAGTTATGTCAGCAGGGAATCTGCTGGGCAGGGGATTTATGTTTCTTTTTGGAAGCGGGAATACTGAAAATGTAGTAGACGTTGTGGTGTCAGATTCCAGCCTTTGGTTTTCAACGCTTATAATGGTCATCATCGGTCCGGTAGTAGAAGAGATTCTGATGAGAAAGCTGGTGATTGACCGGATTCTGATTTTTGGTGAAAAGACAGCGGTGCTGGTATCCGGGCTTATCTTCGGGCTGATTCATGGCAATTTTTATCAATTTTTTTACGCATTTGCTCTGGGCCTTATCTTCGGATATGTCTATGTGAGAACGGGCAGGGTGCGCAATACCATTTTTCTTCATATGCTGATTAATTTTATGGGAAGCGCTCTGATCATGGGACTTATAGAATGGATGAGTCTGCCTGGTATTGCCGGTATCATGGGTATGCTGGTGCTCCTTGGCTATGAACTTTTGTATTTTGGAGCAGCCATAGTGGGAATCATCTTTTTATTTGTATTTTGGAAAAAAATCCGCTTTTATCAGACTCCTTATGAGTGGTCAGCACCGTCTATGAGCTTGGGAAAGCGGGCAGGCATTGTGTTTGGAAACATGGGTATGATTTTGTTTTTGTTGTTCAGTATTATGGAATTTGCCTGGAATTTTTAAAAGGAGGACTTTATGAAACGATTACTGGTAGTAGTGGATATGCAGAAGGACTTTATTGACGGAAGCCTGGGAACCAAAGAGGCCCAGGCGATTGTACCGGCAGTGAAGGATAAGGTGGTAAGATACCAGGCAGAAGGCTGGGATGTGGCTTTTACCTTAGACACCCACAAAGAAGATTATTTAGACACTCAGGAAGGAAAGAAACTTCCGGTCCGTCACTGTATTGCAGAGACGGATGGATGGGAACTTTGCGAAGAACTGGGAGATTTTAAAGGCCGATATTTTGAAAAGAACACGTTCGGGAGTATGGAACTGGCCCAGTGGGCGGCAAAAAAAGGATACGAAGAAATCGAACTGGCCGGTCTGTGTACCGATATCTGTGTAATTTCCAACGCCATGCTGCTAAAAGCGGCTCTTCCGGAGGCAAGGATACTGGTAGACGCTGGATGTTGTGCCGGAGTAACGCCAGAAAGCCATAAAAACGCATTAGAGGCCATGAAAATGTGCCAGATTGAAGTAAATGGCTAGTTCTTTTCAGCGTTTGTAATGCTGTGAGCAAGAGCCTATCTGCTGTTTGCAGCCATTCTGGAGGACCAAGAACCATCAAAAGAAACGGGTATGGATTCCATTTAAAATGCCCATACTACTGTCATGGGCAAGAGCGGGGAAAGAACCATGGTTTTTCTATGGGGCTTTTGCAGGAAAGGCGGATAAAAATGGAATCCATATGGAGAAAAACGGAAACAGCCAGCAGGAAACGGGAATCCCTGACTGGGGAGATACGCACAGAGGCAGCTGTAATCGGAGGCGGGCTTTCGGGAATCCTGACTGCCTGGTTTTTGCAGTCTCATGGAGTAGATACGGTCGTGCTGGAGGCAGAGACCGTCGGAAGCGGACAGACAGAAAATACCACCGCTAAAATTACCTCCCAGCACAATCTGATTTATGATAAGCTGATTCAGACAGTGGGAGAGGAGCAGGCAGGAGCCTATGCCAGAGCCAGCCAGCAGGCCATTGAAGATTACGAAACCATCATAAGTCAGAAGAAGATAGACTGCTTTTTTGAACGGAAACCGGCCTATCTGTACACGAGAAAAGATGACAGGATAAAAGAAGCGTTAGAGCGGGAAGTCAGGGCGGCAGAACGCCTTGGAATTCCCGCTTTATTTACAGAAAGACCGGAACAGGAGCAGGATTTGCCATTTCCTATTACAGGAGCAGTCCGGTTTGACAGACAGGCTCAGTTTCATCCCTTATTGTTTTTAAATGCCCTGGCAGAAGAACTGACGATCTATGAACACACCAGGGTCCGGTCTGTCAAAAAAGACACCCTGCTTACGGACCAGGGAGCGGTAAGGGCCGATTATGTGATTTTTGCCGGTCATTATCCGTTTTTACTGCGTCCGGGATACTATTTTATGCGTATGTATCAGGAAAGAAGCTACTGTCTGGCATTAGAGGGAGCAGAACCTTTGGGGGCGATGTACCTGGGAATTGATCCAGACGGTTTGTCGTTCAGGAACTTTCAGAATCAGATGATTCTGGGAGGAGGAAAGCATCGGACGGGGGAAAATCCTTATGGAAACAAGTATGCCATGCTGGAGCAGAAAGCAAAGGAGTTCTGGCCTCAGTGTAAAATCATCACCCGCTGGTCTGCTCAGGACTGCATGACCTTAGATGGAATCCCTTATATCGGCCAGTTTTCAGCAAATCGGCCGGACTGGTATGTGGCAGCTGGATTTGGCAAATGGGGAATGACAAACGCCATGGTTTCTGCCCGGCTGATTTCTGATGCGATTATGGGAAAAGACATGGGAGAGTGGAAAGTGTTTTCGCCGCAGAGAATCAACCTGACCGCTTCTGCTTCCTGTTTGATAAAAAATACGATCCAGGCGGCAAAAGGTCTGGGAAAAGGTCTGTTTATGCGGCCGAAAAATGACCTGAACAAGCTGGAAGCCGGACATGGAGGTATTGTAACCGTCCATGGGAAAAAGGTGGGAGCTTACAAAGGGGAGGATGGAAAGGTTTATCTGGTTTCGGTAAAATGTCCCCATCTGGGGTGTCAGTTGGAGTGGAATCCAGATGAGAAAACCTGGGACTGTCCCTGTCATGGTTCCAGGTTCACCTATAAGGGAGAACTTTTAGATGGGCCTGCTGAGAATGGGGTTGACACATACCATGAATTGTGTTAAATTTAGAGTCAGTTTAAATACTGTGACGAGGAAGAGTAAAAGCAGGAAAGCACCCAGAGAGCTGTCGGGTGGTGTAAGACAGATGCGGACAGGCTTTGAACTGGCCTCAGAGTAGCACGCTGAACCAGAGAGTGTTTCTTTAGTAGGCGCAGCCGGCAGCCGGCCGTTATCCGGAAGGGCAAAAGAGCCTGCGATTAAGAGCATACACATTGTATGAAGTAGAGTGGTACCGCGTAAGGATTCCCCTTGCGTCTCTATAGCGAAAGCTGGAGACGCAGGGGTTTTTATTTTGCCAAGCATCCGAAAAAAGCTGCCAGCGGCAGATTTTCTCGGTAAGACTAAACAAAAGGAGTGTTTGAAAAGATGGCACAGTACAATCACACCGCCATTGAGAAAAAATGGCGCAGCAACTGGGAAAAGAATCCCATTAATGTCAACGACGGCAAAAAGCCGAAATATTACTGCCTGGATATGTTCCCGTATCCGTCTGGCAGCGGACTTCACGTAGGACACTGGAGAGGATATGTCATCTCAGACGCATGGAGCCGTTATCAGATGTTAAAGGGCCATTATGTTATCCATCCGATGGGCTGGGATGCATTTGGTCTGCCTGCTGAGAACTATGCGATTAAGATGGGAGTCCATCCGGCAAAATCCACAGCAGAAAACATTGCAAACATTAAGCGCCAGATGCAGGAGATTGCGGCAATCTACGACTGGGATATGGAAGTCAACACAACGGATCCGAACTTCTATAAGTGGACCCAGTGGATCTTTGTCCAGATGTTTAAGAAAGGCCTTGCCTACGAAAAGGAATTCCCGATTAACTGGTGTCCGTCTTGTAAGACGGGTCTGGCAAATGAAGAGGTGGTCAACGGCTGCTGCGAGCGCTGCGGTTCTCCGGTTACCAAAAAGAACCTGCGTCAGTGGATGTTAAAAATTACTGCTTATGCAGACAGATTATTGGATGACCTGGATAAATTGGACTGGCCGGAAAAGGTAAAGAAGATGCAGAGCGACTGGATCGGCAAGTCTTACGGTGCAGAAGTTGAGTTTCCGGTAGAAGGACGGGACGAAAAAATTACCGTTTATACCACCAGACCGGATACCCTTCATGGAGCTACCTTTATGGTGCTTTCTCCAGAACATAAAATGGCAAAAGAACTGGCTACTGACGAGACCAGGGAAGCGGTGGAACAGTACATTTTTGACGCGTCCATGAAGTCCAATGTAGACAGAATGCAGGCAAAGGAGAAGACCGGCGTATTTACGGGCTCCTATGCCATCAACCCGTTAAACGGAGCAAAGACTCCTATCTGGCTGTCCGACTATGTACTGGCTGATTATGGTACCGGCGCAATTATGTGCGTACCTGCCCATGACGACAGAGATTTTGAATTTGCAAAGAAATTTAATATTCCGATTATTCAGGTTATTGCAAAAGACGGCAAAGAAATCGAAAATATGACCGAAGCATATACGGAGGCGTCCGGAACTATGATTAATTCCGGCGACTGGAACGGGATGGAATCCGCAGTCCTAAAAAAAGAAGCTCCGATGATGATTGAGAAGATGGGAATCGGACGTAAGACTGTAAACTACAAGCTGCGCGACTGGGTATTCTCCCGCCAGCGTTATTGGGGAGAGCCGATTCCGATTATCCATTGTCCAAAATGCGGCAATGTACCAGTACCAGAGGATCAGCTTCCGTTAACCCTTCCAGAGGTAGAGAGCTACCAGCCTACCGGAACCGGAGAATCTCCATTAGCGGCCATTGACGAGTGGGTCAACACCACCTGCCCATGCTGCGGCAGTCCGGCAAAGAGAGAGACCAACACCATGCCTCAGTGGGCCGGTTCTTCCTGGTACTTCCTGCGCTATGTAGACAACAAGAACAATGATGAGCTGGTATCCAAAGAAAAAGCAGAAAAGTACCTGCCGGTAGATATGTACATTGGCGGCGTTGAACACGCGGTTTTACACCTGTTATATTCCCGTTTCTACACCAAGTTCCTTCACGACATCGGAGTTGTAGACTTTGACGAACCATTTACCAAGCTGTTTAACCAGGGTATGATTAACGGCAAAAATGGTATTAAGATGAGTAAGTCCAAAGGAAATGTGGTTTCCCCAGATGATTTGGTAAGAGACTATGGCTGCGACGCCCTTCGCCTTTATGAGCTGTTCGTAGGACCGCCGGAACTGGACGCGGAGTGGGACGACAGAGGAATCGACGGCGTAGCAAGATTCTTAAACCGTTTCTGGAATCTGGTAATGGACAACAAGGACAAAGACGTATCAGAAACTAAGGAAATGGTAAAACTCCGTCATAAACTGGTTTACGATATTGAACAGCGATTCTCTCAGTTCAGCTTAAATACCGTTATCTCCGGATTTATGGAGTATAACAACAAGATGATTGAACTGGCAAAGAAAGAGGGCGGCATTGATAAAGAAACTCTCCGTACCTTTACCATCCTGCTTTCCCCATTTGCACCTCATATAGGCGAGGAACTGTGGGAGCAGCTTGGCGGAACAGACAGCGTATTCCATGCCCAGTGGCCGGAGTGCGATGAAGAAGCCATGAAAGACGATGAGATTGAAATTGCCGTACAGATCAACGGTAAGACCAGAGGCCTTGTAAGCATTCCTGCAGACGCTTCCAAAGAAGCCGCATTAGAAGCAGGAAAGGCTGCAGTAGCCGATAAGCTGACAGGAACCATTGTAAAAGAAATTTATGTTCCAGGAAAGATTATCAATATTGTGCAGAAATAAGCCATACGAATAGAAAACGACAGGACTCCCTATGCTTGCATAAAGGGAGGACTGTCGTTTTTTATTCATAGGGCGACGCCCATCAACCGACATGGAGCAAGGCGTAATGGAGGTTGGGAGCATGGATTATGTATGAGAGTTTTTAGATAAAGAGGTCGATTTTGAAACCATTAAAAGAATTTTGGAGGCAGGCAATCAAGCATCTACTTAAATTTGTGGCGACCGTATCCGACTATGCTTGCAAAAAAATGTACGGATATGTAATGCCAGGACAATATACGATGTTAAAAAATGCCCTTATGTAATTATCCCCGTATTCAAGTGTAAAGAGTTAAACAGCGAGTATGTATCAAAATCAAGTCTCTCCGTATGTGATTATTCAATCAGTCTACTTCTTTGATTGGGTTAAATGTAGACGGCATGATGTATAAAATGCAGCAGGGTATCATAAGATAAAATTGTAATTGCATTTTCCGTGTGTTTCGTGTAGAATGTAATTAGAAAAGCTGTGCATCAGCGGTGGGTTGACACCTAAAATCTGATACGTTTTCCGAACGAAGGTGTCGGAGGTTGGCAGGCAACGGAAAAACCTGTTATTTTCCAGACGAAGGTGCTGGAGGTTGGCAGACAACGGAAAAATCAACCATGAGAAGGGAATGTTTAGTGCTGTGGCATGAACATTCCCTTCTCTAAATCTAAAGAACAAGGATTAAATTATGGACAAAAGACGTGCAATTCAGATTATGACAAAAGCGGCACAGTTATATAAAGAGCATCTTGAAGATCAGAAGGTTTTGTTTCTATATGGCTTACCGAAAGAGGTAAATAAGCAATTACGGGAGAGTAATAAAATTTTGTCATCTGTACAGGGATATGAAGTCGTTTTTCACAGATATAATTTTCTGCATCTGACAGGAGTTCGATTGAATAAAAAAGAGATAGCTTCTGCAATTCATTTTTATCAAAAATGCCTAGATAAGCGATTAACGGAAAATGATTTTTCTTTTGCAAAAGATGGCTCTACGGGACAGAAGTTAGATATATTGGAGCGGATGATGCTTATTAAGAAAAATGTAACAATGATAGGAGAATTTACAGACAGAGGCCCGAAATTGTTTGCTGAGAAAGCTGCAGGAAATATATGTGGTTGTATTGGTTTTGTCAAAGATAAAAATACAAAACTAAATGTACCGAACACATTGCTGAAAAAGGATATCAGAGATGTAACAGCACAGCCTGCATATAAAGTGTTTGCTGTCATATCAAAATACTATTCAGACGAGAAATATACAAATTTTGTGAAAGTGGATAAATGTATAGATTTGAAAGAGTGCTACTTCTTAGAAACAATAGAAAATATGATAGATAGAGAAAATCTATAATGAAATATAAAACCATGCT
>CAUWCT010000035.1:0-10005 GCA_963557065.1 uncultured Lachnospiraceae bacterium
AGTACTGGACTGCATCAAATTTAAACTGTTTGTCATGTTGTTTTGCCATAATGAGCTCCTCCTTCAGCATGTTTTTATTGTATCATGTTTTGTTATGTTTGAGATTTCTCATTTCGGCTTGTACTATTTATATTCTAACATCAAGCTATGTTGTTAAAAAAGAAAAGCAATAGAAAAATTGTGGTAATTGCAACGATGATTATGGCGTTATCTTGTCCATTTATTTCATTAGCATCTATAAAGTTAGGAGTAGAAGCTGAAGATGTATTGATGAAAAAATTAGACTCAAAATATGAAATGACACTATCAGAGAAAGTTATTAAAGAGACACTATCAGAAAATAATATCGAAAAAGAAGAGGCATTCGTTAAAAAAATAAATTTACGGGGAATAAATACAGTCGATGATAGAATCGAAAGTGGAAGTCAGGTGGTATATGGAGCAGTTGATTTGGACAAAGGGGCAGCAATTGGTATAAGCATTTTTGGTGATAACGATTCGGATAAGTTTGTAGTGAGCCTCATTAATGAAGAAGGAAGAGCGAGGAGCGTATCTGCTGTATCGGGGGCAGTTGTACATACATTCAATATTGCAGAAAAAAATACATATTATATTAGAATTACAAATAAAAGCAACACGAGTATTAATGTATCAGGTAGCATTAGTATAAGAGAATAAAATATAGGGTTAAAAAAAGACGAGGTAGGTGAGTCCAATGGGAACGAAAAAGATGGGGACTTCTAGATAAAATTTTTAAAATATACAAAGGTGGGGTATTGATGGTAAAGGTAAAAAAATATATAATTCTTGTAATGTCAATGATATTTTGTAGCTTTATGACATTTACGGGCAATGCGGCAGAGGATTCTTTGAGGAATACTCAGAATGTAAAACGGATTGATGTTGAAGAAAAGTCTTTGAAATCAAAAATTAAAGAACATGATATTCCTGCAGAAGTTGCTGAATATGTAGAAAAAGTATTTGAGGATGATAAGAATGCAGACGTAGTAATTTATGCACCATGGTCAGAAATAAGTACTCTTTCGGGAACAGGGGCATGGGGACCTACTCGTACATATCAAGGCCATATTTTACAGGATTGGAATGTAACAGTAACTAATGCATTTGAAATGACGTCAATAAAAAGCGGTTCTATGGCATATGCCTTTGCAGATTCGATGTCTGCATATGTGGGAGGGGTTTTATTAGACAGAGTTATTCCATTTGGTAGTGCAGGAGTTATTTTGGTGCAGTTCATTTATGGAAATAGTACAACGATATATGCTTCAGATGGAGATAAGGCGAGTGCGGCTCCAAAGTATACATCAGTTACTAGATTTACCTATGTTGATGGAAAGGAACAGTTGGGAGCAAGGACACAGCAAGTTAATTTGGAATCTGTTATGTGGTATTATTATAATAATAAAAACCATACGATAAAGCAAGGAGAAAAAGAGTATAATAAATTGATTTCCACTCCGTCTTATAAAAATCCAGATCCAAAAGCAATTTCAGGGGTAGCAAGTGGTGGATATATAGAATCACCAATTACATTTCGTATAGGAGATAAAGATTTTGTACTGGAATGAAAAAATGAAACAGAAGCTGAAGGTACTAACAGCTGTCATAATGGGAGTGATTGTCAGCATTTTGCTTTGGTATGGAATCTATTTTTATTTTAATCCTGTAGAGGAGTATATGAACTTTACTGCGCAGGGTGTGCTTATTTATGATACAGTTCCAGCCGATTATAAAAATGTAGATGTCGAGGTAAATGCAAAAACGTATCATTATCTGTTGGAAAATGAGCCAGACAGCATACAGGGTAATATTTGGATGGAAGGAAAAGGGCTTTTCGGCTACGGAGATGCAGATGAAATAGGATTTTATCTGGAATTTCATAATAACGAGAAGTATTGCTGTACGAGAGAAGGGACCGAAACAACGCAAGGGTGTATGATGACCGCATCCAGAGAATTGCAGCATATCATATGCGGTATTACAGTAGCAAATGAGTCCTCAGAAAAGAAGGGACAGAAAGAAAATAGAAACGCATTGCTGGTCATACCATCTGAAAACATAGAAAGCGCCAAGAAAATGATTGATGAAGTTTCTTCTGAAAGCGTCCCTTTTTCAAAATGGCTGTCGGAAAATATGACATTGAGGTAAGAAGCAGCAAAAAAATGATGCAGGACTAAGCCGGACTATGAAGTCTCGCTTAGTCCTGCATTTTTACGGCCGCTTCCACATATGCAGAACCAGAAGAATTCCTCCATAGCTGATTCCGATAAATCCAATCTGCAGGGCTGCAGACAGGAAAACAGGCAGGGAGTGGAGCGCACGGAAGCATGGGACAGGGCCGGAAAGCAGGCCGCGGCAGAAACCGATAGACAACAGCAGAGCAAAGACCGGTTTTAGTAAGGTTTCCCATGGCTCCCAGGAAAAATCTGCAATGCGGGACAGGGAAACAAGGTTCAGACAGGCCAGCAGGATTTCACTTCCTAAAAGTCCCCACAGATAAGCCAGGATTCCGAAGCGGGGAATCCCGAAAACCACAAATCCCAGGCGGAGAATCATAGCCGCAATATTCTGTGCAAATGTGGTAGAGGTTTTGCCAAGGCCGTTTAAAATACTTCCCATGGTGGTGGCAAGATACATAAAAGGACAGAGCCAGGCCAGGATGGAGATATAAGTTCCGGCATTGGAATCGTGAAAAACGCTGGTTCCAAGGGAATGCCCATAGATCCGGAAAATTCCCACGCAAAAAATCCCCATATACAGGCTGTAGCGGATAGCCATGGAAATGGTATTGGAAATCCGATCCTTGTTTCCGGCAGACTGGGCTTTGGCTACCGCGGGAAGCAGAAGAACCGCCATGGAATTGGTAATGGCAGAGGGAAATAAAATAAAGGGCATTGCCATGCCGGTAAGGACTCCGTAGATAGAAAAGGCTTCTTCGCTGCTTAAGCCAAACGCCTGGAGACGGCTGGGAATCCAGATGGCTTCTGCACTTCCAAGAAGATTCAGCACCAGCCGGTTTCCCATCAGGGGAAGGGCCAGAGTCATAAGAGGGACAGCAGGAAAATCAGAGGAAGACAAAGTTTTTGTATTCTGGGGAGGAAACAGGCACAGGGAACACAGGGTAAAAAGGGCAGATGCAGCTTCGCCGATGAGGTGGCCTAAAACAGCCAGATCGACTGTGATTTCCCGGCCCTGTTCGGTCCAGATGTCTGCAATCAGAAAGACAAGTCCCATACGGATGACCTGTTCTGCCACTTGAGAAAATGCCGGAACTCTGGACTTTTGCATACCATAATAGTAGCCATTGATGCAGGCATGAAAAGCTGCAAAAGGGACAGATAAGGCGATAACAGGAAGAAGAGGCGCACACCGTTCCTCCAGCAAAATATAGGAGGCAATCCAATCAGAGCAATGGGAAATGCCAAGAGCCAGGATGGTAGATAACAGCATGGATATGGCAAGACCGGCCTGAAATACTTTTTTTCCCTGACTGATATGGGAGGCAATGTATTGGGACAGGGCGGTTTGAATAGAGCCAGCGCATACGGAAAAACAGATTCCGAATATGGGGTGGACCATGTTATAAAGACCAAGACCTTCTGCGCCAATAGTTCGAGACAGAAAAATCCGATAGAAAAAGCCCAATACCCGGCAGGCGAAACCAGTTGCAGTCAAAAGCAGAGTACCGGCTAAAAATGTGCGTTTTTGTGGGGAAAGTCCGGAAAATGCAGGCATGGCAGACTCCGCAGAAGAAAATTACTATAAGATATGAGGGAAGAAAATAGAAAATACCAGAAAAAATGTTATAATTCCTATTGAAATTATAGGAATTTGGTGTATAATAAAGCCAGTAAGTAAAACGGGAGACATTCTCTCAGAAAGGCGGTAAATCAGTTGAGCAGATTTATTTATTTAGATAATGCAGCAACTACCAAGACCAATCAGGCAGTGGTAGATGCGATGATTCCATATTTTAATCAATATTACGGAAACCCATCTTCGGTGTATTCTTTTTCTAATTCTGGAAAGGAAGCTATGGCAAAAGCCAGAAAGCAGATTGCGGATATGCTGGGAGTAAATCCAGAGGAAATTTATTTTACAGCCGGAGGAAGCGAGGCGGATAACTGGGCTATTATTGCCACTGCAGAAGCTTACCAGAACAAAGGAAAGCATATTATTACTTCTAAAATTGAGCACCATGCAGTTCTTCACACATGTCAGTATCTGGAGAAGAGAGGATTTGAGGTTACTTATCTGGATGTAGATGAAAACGGAACAGTAGATTTGGAGCAGTTAAAGCAGTCTGTCCGTCCGGACACGATTCTGATTTCCATTATGTTTGCCAATAATGAGATTGGAACAATTCAGCCAATAAAGGAAATAGGAGAAATTGCAAGAGCGAATAACATCCTGTTTCACACTGATGCAGTGCAGGCGTTCGCTCATGTGCCGATTGATGCAGATGAGTTAAATATTGATATGTTAAGCGCCAGTGGCCACAAGTTTAACGGACCCAAGGGAATCGGATTTTTATATATCCGCAAAGGGATCAAGACAAAGTCCTTTATCCATGGCGGCGCTCAGGAGAGAAAGCGCCGCGCAGGTACAGAAAACCTTCCTGGAATTGTGGGTCTTGGAGAGGCAGCCAGACTGGCAGCAGAGACTTTGGAGAGGAGACAGGAAAAGGAAATACAGATGAGGGACTATCTGATTAACCGGATTACGGCAGAGGTGCCTTATGTAAGATTAAATGGACACAGGAGCAACCGCCTTCCCAATAATGTCAATTTGTCTTTCCAGTTTATTGAGGGAGAATCCCTGCTGATTATGCTGGATATGGCAGGAATCTGTGGTTCCAGCGGGTCTGCATGTACTTCCGGATCTCTGGATCCGTCCCACGTTCTTCTTGCTATCGGGCTTCCTCACGAGATTGCCCATGGTTCTTTAAGACTTACCTTGTCTGAAGAAAATACAATGGAAGAGATGGATTATGTAGTAGAGAGAATCAAGGAGATTACAGCCCGTCTTCGGGAAATGTCTCCTCTGTACGAGGATTATATTAAGAAAACTGCAAAGTAAAGATCAAGAAGGAGAAATGCAATATGTATACAGAAAAAGTTATGGATCATTTTCAGAATCCGAGAAATGTAGGAGAGATGGAAAATCCCAGTGGGATGGGGACCGTAGGAAACGCCAAATGCGGCGATATTATGAGAATTTATCTGGACATTGACGATAACCAGATTATTCGGGATGTAAAGTTTAAAACCTTCGGATGCGGTGCGGCTGTTGCCACCAGCAGTATGGCGACAGAACTTGTCAAGGGAAAAAATATTCAGGAAGCGATGGCAGTTACCAATAAAGCAGTGTGCGAGGCCCTTGACGGCCTGCCGCCGGTTAAGGTACACTGTTCTTTGCTGGCAGAGGAAGCGATTCATGCAGCATTGTGGGATTATGCAGAGAAAAATGGCATTACCATTGAAGGATTAAAGAAACCGAAGAGCGATATTAGCGAGCATGAAGAGGAAGAAGAATATTAAGGGATGTTTTGGCGCAGAACAGGAAGTTTTATTGTGCGGACAGCCCTGACTGAAAGGCAGAGAGAATGAAGAGAGAAAAAGTCGTAGTAGGATTGTCCGGGGGAGTAGATTCATCTGTGGCAGCCCTGCTGTTAAAGGATCAGGGATATGATGTCATCGGAGTTACAATGAAAACCTGGGACGGAGCAGAAAGCATCATAGAAGATGCTAAGCGGGTAGCGGATTACTTAAACATTCCCTACCATGTCATTGATTTTAAGGAAGAATTTAAGCACCATGTAATGGATTATTTTGCAGATGAGTACCTGCATGGCAGAACGCCGAACCCCTGCATCGTCTGCAACCGTCATGTAAAGTGGGAAGCGCTTTTAAACAGAAGCAGAGAGTTTGGGGCAGATTTGGTGGCGACAGGCCATTATGCCAGAATCGAAAAACTTCCCAATGGCAGATACGCCCTGCGCGCTTCTGTGACTGCAGCAAAGGATCAGACATATGCCCTTTACAACCTGACGCAGGAACAGTTAGCCAGGACAAAGATGCCAGTAGGATCTTATGAAAAAACAGAAATCCGCCGGATTGCAAAAGAGGCGGGAATCCCTGTTGCAGAAAAACCGGACAGTCAGGAGATTTGCTTTATTCCGGATCAGGATTATGCAGGATTTATTAAAGCATATACGGGAAAAGAAGTTTTACCCGGAAATTTTGTGGATCAGGAAGGCAATGTACTGGGACAGCATAAGGGAATTATTTATTATACAGTGGGCCAGAGAAAGGGATTGAATCTGGCTCTGGGCCGTCCTGTTTTTGTAACCCGAATTTGTCCAAAAACCAATGAGGTGGTGATAGGAAGCAGCGAAGATGTATTTACAAAATCTCTCCTGTGTAGTAAGCTTAACTGGATGGCAGCAGACGGGTTTCATGGAGAAGACCTGCGGCTGCTGGCAAAAATACGGTATGCCCATCAAGGGGCAATGTGTACCATCCGGGAAGTGGGAAGAGACCTGGCAGAGTGTGTGTTTGACGAGCCGGTAAGGGCTGTGACGCCAGGCCAGGCAGTGGTCTTTTATCAGGATGACTGGGTGGCAGGAGGAGGAATTATTCAATGATAAAAAGAAATATCCTATCATCTGTAATTATGGCAGGAGCATTGACTGCAGCAGTTTTATTAAATGGGTGCAGCGCCGGCTATCAGCCAGTAAGACAAGAGACAGGGAGCGAAGAGAATAGAGAGAAAGAAACTCCCGGTATTTTGGTCAGCGAAAAAGAGACCCAGGTTACAAAGGCATCTGCACAAACTTATCAGACTGTGGATGAGACTGTTTATGTAACCGGAGACAGAGTTAATCTTCGCCGGACAGGGAGTTCAGATGGTCCGGTAATCGGCCGGGTTAATAAAGGCACACAGATGAGAAGAACTGGAGTTGGCAGCCAGTGGAGCCAGGTAGAATACCAGGGACAGGTCTGCTATATTTCCAGCCAGTATCTTTCTGTAAACAAACCGGCTGAAGAGACAAAAGCAGAGACTGCCAGCAGCCAGGAGACAGCCGGCAAAAACTCTGTGCAGACTGGAACGGCATCTAAGGCTCAGGCAGGGGAAGTGCGGTTAAATCCAGGCTGGCAGTATGCAGAGTTTTCCAAGATTAATTCTGGGGCAGCCATGCTTTACAAGGCTGAAAATAACCGGAAAGATATTGTGGTATGCGTCAATGCAGGACATGGAACCAAAGGCGGCGCCAGTGTGAAAACCCAGTGCCATCCAGACGGCACTCCAAAGGTAACTGGAGGAACTACCCAGGCAGGGGCGACTACTGCAGCAGCAGTTTCTGGCGGCATGGAGTTTGCAGACGGTACGCCGGAAAGCCAGGTGACGTTACAAATGGCTTTAAAGCTAAAAGAAAAGCTGCTGACTGCCGGTTATGACGTGCTGATGATTCGGGAGAGCGAGGATGTTCAGCTGGATAATATTGCCCGCACAGTGATTGCCAATAATGCAGCGGACTGCCATATTGCCCTTCACTGGGATTCTACTTCCAAGGATAAAGGGGCGTTTTATATGAGCGTTCCAAGCGCAGCGTCTTACCGCAATATGGAGCCGGTAAAGTCTCACTGGCAGCAGCACAATGCTCTTGGAGACTGCTTGGTGAGCGGCCTGAAGTCTGTGGGAGTCAAAATTTTTTCCAGCGGATCTATGGAAATGGACTTAACCCAGACTTCCTTTTCTACGGTTCCTTCCATTGATATTGAATTAGGTGACAAAGTCTCCGATCATTCGGATGCAACACTGGATAACCTGGCATCCGGTCTGGTAACAGGCATCAATCAGTATTTCGGACAGGCACAAAATTAGTGTGCTGTCTCACTCACATTTCGCATAATAACTTGCCTGAATTTCCATCTGCTGCGTTGTCGTCAATCGACGATGCCACCGCATCGCCTCATTCCTCCGCCTTGCAGGCTGAAAATTCATTCTGCGTCATTATACTGAAAGTGAACGAGACAGTACACTAGCAGGAGAATACGTGAAAGAACAGACATTTACAGATAGAAAAAATTATAAAATGGTTATTTTCTTGAGCCTTCTGGCAGCATTGCTGCTGGAGGGCTTTCTGGCATTGGCGTCTGTACGCCATGGGGAGGGACAGACGGGACTGACTCTGTGGCCGGATCGGTTTTTATCTTCCAGTGGTTATGAGGTGTTGTCAGATTCCCAAAGGGCAGAAGGCGGCTCTTTTCCATATTTTAAACAGATAGACAGCGATCCCCAGATGTATTTTGCCGGGACAGAAAACGATACGGGTATGGTGAAAATTACCTTTGCAGAGCCTGTAAAAGAGGAGATTCAGGTACAGATTTACAGTACAGAAAATGGAGAAGTGTATGTTCAGACCACCTTTATCAAGAAAGGGAGCATGGAGGCAGAAATTCCTCTGGCAATTCGGAATTATGGCCAGATGCGAATGGATTTGGACGGAAGTTTTGCTCTGGACAAGATAGAAGCATATCCGTCAGTGGGCTGGAGCCAAATCAGGCTCCAACGGATTTTTGAACAGTGGAATCTGGGGCGGTTTGCAGTTTTATGGCTGTTTATGGCGATAGTTTTCTTTGGCATGCTGCCCTTAAAAAAATCTGTCTCCCGAAAGAAACTTCATAGGGCAGTACCTTCAGGAGGGCAGCAGAGAACGGTTTCATTTGATCTTCTCCGCACCATGGCAGCCTGCTTTGCAGTAGCGGCTCATGTGACTGAGCCGGTACTTTTGGAAATAGCGCCAAATACCCGGTTATGGAACGTGATTTCTGCCGGGAATCTTTTGTTTCTCACATGCAACCCTTTGTTTTTAATGCTCAGCGGGGCGTTGCTGGTAAAAGAAAAACAGGAATCTGCAGCCGTATTTTACAGAAAGCGGCTGAGTAAGATAGCAGTTCCGCTGGTGCTGTGTTATCTGTTTTATATGGCAGTGTTCTGGAGCGGCGATTTGACCCTGTGGGAATGGGGAAAAAAGGCGGCTGTCACCATTCTTTCCGGCTCATCCGATATTGCGCCTCATTTCTGGCTGATATATGCGTTGATTGTGATTTATTTATTTGTGCCAATTCTCAGAAAGACAGTGGGACGATTTGGAGAAAAAGAGGGAAAGGGGTTACTCCTGGCAATCGCCCTCCTTCTGACCTTTGCAGCCTGGATTAAGAGCAGAGGCGTGGGGGGAAGTCTTTGGTTTAACTGGATTTTGTTGCTTGGGATTTTTGTATCCGGTTACTTAATCCGGCAGCCTTATATGCGCAGATACGATGGGGTCTTTTGTGTGCTGGGTCTGATGACAGCTCTTATCTCTTATCAGCTTATATTGCGCAGAGACGATTATAGGGGAATTGTATTTAATGGCTCCATTCTGATTGTGGGAATTTCCTGGATGATTTTTGTGCTGGCTCTGAGGCTGGAAAAAATCCTGGGATTTGCCGCCAAAATCCTGGCCTTTTTTGGAAAACACAGCTTTTCTGTACTGCTGTTTCACTGGCTGGTACTGTATGGCATTGTGATGCCTGGACTCATTCCGGGCCTGCTTTCCCATGGCCTGGCATTTCGCCTGGCAGGTACATTTGCTGCGGTCACCGGGATTTCCCTGATATTGTCCCTGGTATTTGATGGCAGCAGTTCAGCCATGCGAAGATTCAGACAGGAAAATGTGCTGAAAGCTTGTTTTCATAAGGATTTTCCTGCCTGAATCTTCATAGGGCGGATGCCAGACGCTTCTTGCACGCTTACGGCGGGCAAGAAGATGCAAGGCTGAACGATTACGGAATTGTTGCAAAAAAATAAAAAATCTACTACCCAAATCGGAGATTTTCGTGTATAATATTACAGGCAGCAAAAAGGAGACGTATCGAAGTGGTCATAACGAGCTTGACTCGAAATCAAGTTGTCGGGTAACCGGCACGTGGGTTCGAA
>CAUWCT010000036.1:0-8777 GCA_963557065.1 uncultured Lachnospiraceae bacterium
TCGCATTTCGGCCGTTTTGCTCCGCAAACCCGGCCGTTGAGATGTGCCATATGCACTTTACGAACTTATGTTCGTCTATGTTTGTCTTTGGTTATCCCTATATAAAATCAAGACTTTTTCGTTTTTAAAGTTTTATCTTTATTTGTTTCTTTCTGTCTGATGCATCTAAAGTGTGTATGGGTATCTAAAGTTTTTGCTGTATCAATCGTGCTATAGATGAAACAATATCCAGGGATAATGATCCTGATAAGGAAAAATAGGCAGGAAATAGACTTGAATCCTATAACCAGATATGCTATATTGAACATAGAAAGGGAAAGCCAAAGACACATGGCCTACCCTCTGAATAATTAAACTACCTTTTTAGGCAGCCGCTAACTATTCCCAGTAGTTGGCGGCTATTTTCTTCCCCTGAAAATCTCATAAGTGAGACCAACAAGGGCCACAATGAAGATACCTATCTGGATCAGCTCCGAATATGTAACATACATTGGCATCGCCCTCCTTTCCTCTTTGGTCTGGAGGGTTAGCCCCTCCGATGAAGGAGGGCAGGCCGCCTTTTATGTGCTTTGGCTTTCCATATTGCCAGTATAGCACATTTTCCCTTTATCAGGCAATCTTATTTCCAGTTGTTTTCAATTTCTGCTGCAGGGATTTATTCGTTCTACCTCAACGCAAAATTCCTCACCATATACACTTCTTCTTGTAGAAATTCCTATTTGCGCATAATCGCCAATTTTTGCCCCTTCTTGAAAACCTTTAATTTTTGCTTTTCGCCCCTGATAATCAAGTTCAAGATTTGTCAAAGTATATGGTTTTCCATTCCGGCTAATCCCCTGATATTCATTAACCCCAATAATTTTCAAAACTAAATCCATAATTTCAATCCCTTCTATGCTTATTATTTTTGTTCTATTTCGGCTTGTAAGAGGGTAGGCGATTATTCCTACCCTAAGGCCGTTTCAAGCCATTTTCAGCGTTTTAATCAACTGTCAGAATTATTTTCATAAACAAAATCAATAATCATTTTAGAGAGTTATATTATTAAAAAACAAAATTGCATCAGAAACGGCTTTTCAACCGCTGGACACCGCATAAATACGGCATTTCTCAAAAACATTTCTCAAAAGTTTTTTCTTTACGAACTTATTCTTCTTGGCATCATAGTCAACGCCTTTTGTCAGCATGGCATAAAAGACTCGAAGCAGCTTTGCTGCTATTGCCATAAGCGGCTGCATCTTCTTTAATGGATTCAGCCTTCTGGTTGTGTAATAAATGAGAACGTCTTCTGCTTTTCCATTTCCTGCTCCAAGGCTTTCTGCTGTGCTTCTATCTTCTGTAGCTTTTTGATTCTGTTCTCTACGGCTCTGTTTCCCGGTGTTATGTGTTATTCTTGCTTTTGGTTTCCCGACTCCCTTTGCTTGTTTTGCTGTTCCCTTGTTGATACTATTGTCATACAGCATTCGCTTAATATTGTCAAACATTGCATCTATATTTTGTTAAATATTATTAAGTATATACTTTTTAACATTAAGCAATCACTTGACATTTTCTACAGCATGATTTAAACTGAAATCACAAAGGAGGGAACGCCATGAAAATGTCTCAAAAAATAAATATGGCAATCGCTTACAAAGGAATTAGCCAAGCCGCCCTTGCAAGATCTATCGGAATGACACCATCAAATTTTAATCAAAAATTCAAAAGAGAAACATTCTCACCGGAAGAATTGGAAACCATTGCTGAAGCTATCGGAGGCACATTTGAATTCAATTTCGTATTTCCAGATGGAACCAAAATATGAGGGAAGTAAACACACAGGAAGCAGGAAAAGAACCAGTAAACAACCAATAAACCGCCAGGAAAGGAGTTGTTACTATGTCAATACCACAAAAACAGATTTACACAGAAATTGATTATTATGCTCTTCCTGAAGATGTACGGGCCGAACTGATAGATGGTCAGATTTATTACCAGGCTGCTCCAAGCCGTATTCATCAAAAAATCTTAGGAAAAATATATCAAAAAATTGCAAATTATATTGATTCAAAAGCCGACTCCTGCGAGGTCTATCCTTCCCCGTTTGCAGTCAAATTGTGGGAAGAGAGGAAAACCATTGTTGAACCTGATATAAGTGTTATATGTGACCATAACAAACTTACAGACAGAGGCTGTACAGGCGCACCGGACTGGATCATCGAAATCATATCCCCCGGAAATTCCAGCCATGACTATATTAGAAAGCTAATCCTTTATGCTGATGCAGGAGTTCGGGAATATTGGATTGTAAACCCCATAAATGGCACTATACTTGTATATCACTTGGAAGAAAGCAAGTTCGAGGTATCTTCCTATACCTTCCAGGACAAAATCAAAGTCAATATTTATGATGATTTATGGATTGACTTCATGGAAATCTGTTCGTAAAATGTTGGCTTTTGCCCAACATCATAGCAGTAAGAAGGGAGAACTGTGATGGAACAGAATGCAAAAAGAGAACGGAACATCTATGATGATTCTTTGCCAAAAATTTTTCTCTGGTCGGGACTTACGGTATTTGTGATACTGTTAATTGTCTGTGTAATCATAGGGGTTGTCATATTTTTTACGAATTACAATCAGGATGAAGGACAAAAACTGCTCCTTGCCTGCCTGGCTCTGACAGTACCTGGCGCCTATGGATTGCCGCTGATTAGTCTCATCAAGGTCTGGAATCTGGAACACACCCTGGGGGTTTACTGGAAAAACAGGACGGATCAGGAGCGGCCGGAGTGGGAACGGGACTGGTATCTGACCTATGACAGGGGTGGTTTCCTCCTGATTCACAGAAATTATATCCAATGCCTTACAGAATCAAAGACAGAACTGGAAGATACCGGAAGTCATACCAAAGGGACTGTTTATTGCATCCTGTATAAAGATATCAATGGTTCCTGCCATCGGCTGAAGTTTTCCGCAGAATCCGGAGCCAGGGAATTTCAGAAGTGGTACAAAAAGCAACCATTTTAAAGGGAGAACCTTGATGATGAGCAACAAACATTATGGAGCAGATAACAGCAGACAGATGGAAGTTTCCCAACAACTCTATAACGAATATGAAGCCGGAGACAACATTTCGGCTTCATACTACGGATCTCACGTTTACTATGATTACGAAAAAGACAGCATTTTGCCCAGAGACCAATTCTGGAATAATGAACTGATTATTCCACTTCAAACCATACCGGAGTGATGGCATAATGTTCTCTATCCCCACCCACGCCGCAGGCCAGCGCCTCGACGGTTTCGATATTTTCCCGATCTATCTGGTAGATGAGCTGCAGGCGGTCTCCATCCGCTTTTGAACTCAGAGGCCCTTCATAGTTCTCTGGATTGTCCCAGCCTTTTATTTTTAAGAGAACCACATTTTTTCTGGAAAACGGAGAGCCTTCTTCGTTGCCTTTAAAATCCAATAGCAGGGCATTGGAATAGACCTTTGCCTTTGCAAGCGTTATCTGTTCTCCATTCATTCCTTCAACTTTCAGATTCATAGAGATTTCTTTTGGCTCTTCTGGAGCTTTTACCTGATAGCGCAAATCGTAGCCGGAACCGCTGCAGGAAGCGTGAATTACAATTTCAGATACCTGGCCGTCTGTGTTCCAATATTCAAACTGGATGGGAGTATCTTCTCCTCCGCCCCATCCATAAGCCGGATTTTCTAAGGGCTTCCCGTTTTTATCCAGAAATTCTGCCTCTATCATCAGCTGATTATTTTCTTCATCTGGCGTATAGTTTGGGGGCTGTACCCTTCCGGTGCCGCCTTCCCGCATGACAAGGCTTAATCGTATGTATTCTCCCAGGTACTGTTCTTCTGTTACATCCAGACAGTTGTCAGCAGGGATATGCTCTGTCTGGCTGGTTGATTCCAGTTTGGTTTCCCTGGGACTTTCCTGGACAGCCTGTTCGGTTACTGATTCCAAAATGGCAGTTTCAGCTTCCACAGAAACCATCTCCGGTTCTTTTGGCGTTTTACTTCCTGTAAAGGTACAGGCAGCAAGCAGGACCGTACATCCTGCCAAAATTGCGGCTGCTGCTGCGGAATACTTTTTTCTGGATGCCAGGGTTTTTATTCTTTCTTTCATCGTATTCCCTCCGCTCTCAATGGTCGCTCCTGCATAAAAAAACTGACTGGCAGGATTCTTGTGCTCCATGATATAAAGCAGGGTATGTCCATAGAAAATCCGTTCCCTTTCCCCTAATAATCGGATAGCTGCTTCATCGCAGGCCAGTTCACAGTCCTTTTTAGATAAAATGGCGGCTGCCCACACAAAGGGATTTACCCAGTAATAACATAACAGGATGACTCTGACAGCTCCCCAGATCTCATCTTTGTGCCTGGCATGGCAAAGCTCATGGGACAAAATATGGGACAGCCTTCTTTGCCCTTCTGGCGAGTTCTCCTGTGCCATTCCTTCCGGCAGATAAATAGAACGCTCCCCCAGATAGCACAGGTAGCAGGGAGACGAAATTTCCGGTGTTTCATAGACTGGAAACTTTCTGAGATTTTCCCGCAGTCCCTCTGATTCTCCCTTATCTGGAAAAACGGATCCAGACAGGAACAAAAATCTTCTATGAGCTTTTAATCTTTTTGCAAACCGGATATTAACCGCCAGAAACCAGATTCCTAACGCAGCTGCGCCGCTTACCCAGACTGCCATGATAAGAAGCTGCCAGTCGATTCCCGCCGCTTTTTCCAACGGTGTTACCGGAGTATCGTAGGTTCTTACGACTCCGTACATAATATTTTCTGCTAAATCAGCGGCCGCACTGCTGTCGATTACCTTGGATTTTACCTGCTCTGCTGCATTCATAACGCTGAACCGGCTGGTAAACTGTCCAATAAGCTGATTCAGAGGATAAAACCAGGGAATTACCAGACGGGCTGCTGCCAGTCCCCACAAACTATATAAAAACAAGGGGCGGATTCTGCCTTTTCCCAAATATCGAATCAAACAAATCGAACTAATCAGAACAGAAGATGCGATTAAGGTCTCAATCATAAAATTCCTCCTCTGCCTGTTCTAAAATTTTATATAGCTCATCCAGTTCTTCCTTGCTGACTTTATTGGAGGAAATCAGTGTATTTACCAGAAGCCCCAGACTGCCGTTATAAATCCGTTCCAGAAGTCCGCTGGTTTCCTCTGCCGCCGCTTCTTCCCGCCTGACGCAGGGGTAAAATTCCTTGGCCTTTTCTCCTTCCTCATGACGGACTGCCTCCTTGGCCTCCAGCCGGTTCAGCATGGTAATAATTGTGTGCTTGCTCCATCCTGTCTTTTCGTACAGTTCTTTCGTCAGTTGGGTAATGGTCTTAGGCGGATTCTTCCATAATGCCTCCATCAGTTTCCATTCCCCTTCTGATAAACGAATCTTCTCCATGAAAACCACTCCTTCTTAGGTATATACTTGTATACCTATATACTAGCACGAAGGTGTACTCATGTCAACCAAATTTCAAATAACCATCATCCAAACAACAAAGAAATATCCCATCACGATAATCGTTCCAACTTCTATACCTATAGAAATCCAACTTTTAAATCTGCTGGAATTTCTGGTTAAATTTTTAATAGAAAAGAAGAGCATTATCAACTGTGCCAGAATACACATTCCTGTTATTATCCCTATTGGAAGAACTCCAGGGTAAACAGGGGAAACAATATAATATAACACTACCGAAACAAACACTACAGTAATTACTATTGGAACAAAAAAATATGTTTTCTTCATTGATACCCCATCCATCCTTGTCCGTTCATCACAGAAAAGAGGCTTTCCACTTGACTAATTTCACTTTTTTCAAATCCACTTTTCCTGCAATACCAATATGTAGCAATTTAACTATTAAATAGGGTGCCACTTCACAATGTAATAATCGTGAAGCAGCACCCCCCCCGCCTTGAGCGTTCTTATACCATATAATTAATTTCATTCATCTTGAATATAATGCAATCGAAACTCCTTTTACCTGATCTAACCTTTTAAATATACACAAAGCACCTGGTAGGAATTCCTACCGCCAATGCGAGCTACTGCATATAAAGATTCCCTGCTGTATTGTATGTGCTATTCTTCTTTAAAAAGTTGATTTTTTAACTTAACCGACAGGCTTATGCGATGCCTGTTGAAGCCTCCCAGCCAAGTACTTTTAACTTCTTAAGATACGTAGCTATTTTGCGTTCTTTATTGAACTGATTGTAATAATCAACTTCAAGTTCCTTGAAAGCAACACCATCTTTCAGAATGTGGTATATTGCAATGAGCAACTGCCACATAGACACGCTTTTATCCCGGTGGGCACTGGTTCTCATAAACTGGGCATAGAAGTAAGACTTCTTGTTTTTTACTGCTGCATGTGCCCAGGTGATTAAGATTGTCCGCAGCAGAACATTGCCTCTTCTGGTCTTCCCGGATTTTCGCTTTTTGGCACTTTTGTTGTCTTCGGGGCACAGACCTGGCCAGTATGAAATGTTCTTATCTGTCGGAAAATGACCCTATCTGTGCCAATGACAGAGATAATGGCCTGAACACTTATATTCCCCATACCGATTACATCCTGAATTTCCTAGGAAGCCTGCTTTTCTCCCGGTCTCATAAAGTTGTCAATCTCGTCATCTAGGTTTTTGATATGACTATTCAGTTCATCCAGGTGGGTAAGAAGTTCTTTTATCATACGGCGCTACAAAGAATACATGACACCGTTCAGGTCATCAATGATCTGCGTTTTGGTAGCCTTGAGATTGTGAGTGATTACTTTCTGCTCATACATCTCATCATATTTCGCTTCGTCAATGAGTTCTCCAATAAGGAAATATTCCAATATACTGCAAGCGCTTTGCCATTGATGTCTGATACGGTTCTGGACAACTTGATGTTAGCACCATCCAGCATTTTTTGGAGCCGATTCAGTTCTCTGGTACACTCACCCACAAGGCTTTTGCGATAACGGACTAATTCTCTCGGTTCACGTTGATCCTTGTCGGGAATGTAACTAGGCTGGAGTAATCCATTCTGAAGAAGGTCTGTGATCCATTCTGCATCCTTCAGATCTATTTTCCGACCTGGAACTGCTTTCATATGACGGACATTAACCACCATTGCATTCAGGTCAGAAGATTCAAGAATGTCATACAGAGGTTTCCAATAAGAGGCTACACTCTCCATGGCCGACCATTTCACAGCCGCCTTCTTTGAACCAGTCAGCCAGTTCAAGAAGTTCTCTGGCTGTTGCACCAAAGTCACGTACTTCCTATCAGTTTAGAGTATGGGCTACTGACTCAAAATAGACACGATCTTTGCCGTTTCTATAAGTATACCGGCATAAACAAAATCAATATCTTCTGGCTAACACAGTTTCATTTATAGTGGTGCCAAGTGTGCGGGCATAGGAGTTTAGAATCAAAAAGCTAGTGTTCACTTTCATATACTCTAATTCCCCATTCAATATCTTGTTGATCGGAAGGATCATCAAAGAAGCTATCCCAATATCCCCAATCAGAAGTTCCACTTATAATCTGATACATTCCAGCTGCGCTTTTTAATGTAGATGCTCCAAAAACAGCCCTGCCAACATATCCATAATGGAAATTCCCAATAGTTTCTCCGGTCATATTCGTCTTTAAATCTTCCATGTAGTAGAGAGTATTGGTTCCCATATAACTTTTGTAGTCCCATATTCCGCCAGACTTAACCCTTTCTGCAAAATACATACCTGCGACATAATGTTTTTGTGTAAACACAGCGTTATCAAAGACTGATTTTAGTTCCTTAGCATGATTTCGAGCCTCTCCTAAAATATTCGCAGTTGGCATTCGATAAGTTTCCTTATTTGCTATAGGGTTAAATACAAAATGTAATTGTAGCTTATCATCCACTGAAATGGCATCTAGCTGAATTAATGTATTTAATTTTTCCAAAAACGATAACACACGCTTTCTCTCATGTTCACTCAATGTCATATCCTGAATTCCAATCATGATTGTACCATCATTCCTTCGCTGAAGATATTCCATATTAGAAATAAGATATGCATAAGCACTTTCATCCGAGTCGATTACAGAAGGCGAACTGGAAACAGCTTTTGCATAAGTTTCTGCATAAATTTTATCGATATCAAGTTTTTCTTTTTTATTGCTATCCTTTGCAAATACTGGCTGTACCAGACATAAAGAAATTAAGAAAATACTGGCTAAAAACGATACAATTTTTTTCATAGCATACACTCCATTCAAATAATCATCATCCAAACAATAAACTCACGATAATTGAACTAATAATATATTTTCTGCAATGGTATCATCCTCCCTTTGTAATCATTCGTATACTGTATCTAGTATAAAATAAATTAAATTTCTATCATATATTTTCGAGATAATGTATGGTAAAATAGTGTTATCTAAGAAAGGATGAACGCTATGAGAAAAATATATCTTTCTATGTCAGAGGAAGACAGGAATTACCTTAAATCATTATCCAAAAAGAGAACCATTCAGGCGCAAATCGTGGATCGCGCAAGAATCCTTTTATATAAAGCCGATGGAATGACATTCCAGGAAATTGCCGATAAACTTTCAATCAGCACCACAACGGTACAACTTTGTATTTCCAAGTTTCATAAAGGTGGTTTAGATGCTGCACTGTTTGATGTTCAGCGTCCAGGACGCCCATCCGAAATCACCGACGACGCTAAGGCATGGATGATCAGTATTGCGTGTCAGAGACCGGCAGAACTCGGTTATGCG
>CAUWCT010000037.1:0-7929 GCA_963557065.1 uncultured Lachnospiraceae bacterium
CTACTGATGATGACAACGAGTATGAGCAGTACTGGTACTACTTAAGCAACAAGGGCGAGGCATTCAATGATGATGCTAAGGATACCGTTGTTCGTACCTGGAATAAGGATAAGGGTGAATATGTCACAAGCAAAAATTACTCTGGTGCAACTGCAACCTCTGTATTCGGCGATGACATGTTCAGCGATGGAACTGTAGCAGAGAACGTAGCAGCTAAGGTTATCAAGAATAAGACCTTCTTATTCGATGATAAGGGCCGTATGGTTACCGGTTTAGTTGAGATTTCTGGTGGTGCTGGCGAAGTAGATGATAAGGGTATTGAGCGTCATGTTAACAGAGTTGGTGGTAAAGCTCTGATTGAGGGTATTTACTACTTCAGCACAGATGACGGCAGCCAGCAGGGCGCTATGGCAACCGGTAAGGTTACCGTTGATGATGAAGGTGATAAGTACACCTACTACTTCGATAAGAGTGGTAAGGCTTATAAGAACACCTTAATCAAGGGCGCTGTTTATGGCGCTGACGGAAGACGTCTGGAAGCAGAAGATGGCAGCAAGTATGAGTTAATTCCTGTTGAAAGAATTACTGACGAAAATGGCAAGGAAGTGATTGCAGACGGCAGCCAGGTAATTGTAAACAGCAACGGTACTGTTAAGAGAAGCGCTTCCAAGATCGAGATCGACGGCGTTAAGTACAAAGTTGTAGATTACGTTGCAAGCCCTATAGCTGAGTAATTTGTACATAAAACAGAAATGTTTTAAGGATTAAAGTAATTAAAAAGATCGTTTGTTAAGAGAATCTTCTCCTAGCAGGCGGTCTTTTTGTTTACATGGGCGCTCCATAACCCCAATTTATAAAAAAGATTCCAAATTGCTATAGTGCAGTCTCAGGAAATCCCGATAGAATAGTTGCAACTAACAGGTAAATGCGGTATTATGAAAAGAAACACATCTTGGAGATGAATTGTAGAGACAGATGGGAGGAGAGCAGAGTATGGATGGTAAGATTACATTGATTCCAGGCGATGGAATCGGACCGGAAATAGTGGGGGAAGCAAAGAAAGTATTAGATAAGGTCGGAGAGGTTTACGGCCATACCTTTCACTATACAGAGATCTTAATGGGCGGATGTTCCATAGACGCATATGGGGTGCCGCTGACCGAAGAAGCTCTCCAGACAGCGAAAGAAAGCGACGGGGTACTTCTGGGGGCGGTCGGAGGAAATGTAGGCAATTCCAGATGGTATGATGTGGCGCCAAACCTGCGGCCGGAGGCAGGCCTGTTGGCAATCCGCAAAGGGTTAAACTTATTTGCCAATATTCGTCCGGCTTACTTATATAAGGAACTGGCAGACGCCTGTCCATTGAAAAAAGAAATCATCGGCAATGGATTTGATATGGTCATTATGAGGGAGCTGACTGGCGGATTATATTTTGGAGACCGTTATACAAAAGAAGTAGACGGAGTGACGACAGCAGTCGATACGCTTACCTATAACGAAAACGAGATCCGCCAGATTGCAGTCAAGGCTTTTGAGATTGCCATGAAGCGCCGGAAGCAGGTAATCAGCGTGGATAAGGCCAATGTGCTGGATTCTTCCAGACTTTGGAGAAAGGTAGTTGAAGAAGTAGCAAAAGACTATCCGGAAGTAACGTTAAGTCATATGCTGGTTGATAACTGCGCCATGCAGTTAGTCATGAATCCTGGCCAGTTTGACGTGGTTCTTACGGAAAATATGTTTGGAGACATTCTTTCTGACGAAGCCAGTATGATTACCGGATCCATTGGGATGCTGTCTTCCGCCAGTTTAAATGAAGGAAAATTCGGTATGTATGAGCCGAGCCATGGTTCAGCGCCGGATATTGCCGGAAAAGACATTGCAAATCCAATCGCAACCATTCTTTCCGCAGCCATGATGCTCCGGTATTCCTTTGATTTGGATAAAGAGGCGGCAGCGGTAGAGACGGCAGTAGAAGAGATATTAAAAGAAGGATTCCGCACAGCAGATATTATGGCAGAAGGATGCAGAAAAGTCGGCACTGTCCAGATGGGCACACTGATTGCAGATAAAATAAGGAGGCAGTAATTATGAAAAGTGATGCAGTAAAGTCAGGGATGCAGCAGGCGCCCCACCGTTCGTTATTTAATGCGCTGGGAATGACCCAGGAGGAGTTAAAAAAACCGTTAGTTGGAATTGTGAGTTCTTATAACGAGATTGTTCCAGGACATATGAATCTGGATAAGATTGTGGAAGCTGTTAAGCTGGGCGTTGCCATGGCAGGCGGAACTCCGGTCGTATTTCCGGCGATTGCAGTCTGTGATGGAATCGCTATGGGGCACGTAGGAATGAAATATTCCCTGGTTACCAGAGATCTGATTGCAGATTCTACCGAGTGCATGGCTCTGGCCCACCAGTTCGACGCTCTGGTTATGGTTCCAAACTGCGATAAAAATGTACCTGGACTTTTAATGGCAGCAGCCAGAGTGAATATCCCGACCGTATTTGTCAGCGGCGGTCCGATGTTAGCTGGTCATGTAAAAGGCCAGAAGCGCAGTCTTTCCAGTATGTTTGAAGCAGTGGGTTCCTATGCGGCAGGCACCATGACGGAAGACGATGTACGGGAATTTGAAGAAAAGGTATGCCCAACCTGCGGTTCCTGCTCTGGTATGTATACAGCCAACAGCATGAACTGCCTGACTGAGGTTCTGGGAATGGGACTTCGCGGAAACGGCACCATTCCGGCAGTGTACTCGGAGAGAATTAAGCTGGCAAAGCACGCCGGCATGGCTGTTATGGAGATGTACCGCCAGAACATCCGTCCAAGAGACATTATGACAGAGGCGGCATTTCGGAATGCCCTGACTATGGATATGGCGTTAGGCTGCTCCACCAACAGTATGCTTCATCTGCCGGCCATTGCCCATGAAGCAGGCGTGGACTTAAATGTAGATATTGCCAATGAAATCAGTGCAAAGACCCCGAATCTGTGTCACCTGGCTCCGGCAGGCCCTACTTATATGGAAGATTTAAACGAGGCAGGCGGTATTTACGCAGTTATGCATGAGATCAGCAAACTGGGACTTTTAAATCTGGACTGCATGACCGTTACCGGAAAGACGGTTGGGGAAAACATCAAAAATTGTGTAAACTTAAATCCGGAAGTCATCCGTCCTGTGGAAAACCCATACAGCAAAACTGGCGGCATTGCAATTTTAAGAGGCAACTTAGCTCCGGATTCCTGCGTTGTAAAGAGATCGGCTGTGGCTCCTGAAATGTTAAAGCATGAAGGGCCTGCAAGAGTATTTGAATGTGAAGAAGACGCCATCGCGGCAATCAAGGGCGGAAAGATTGTGGCAGGCGACGTAGTAGTGATCCGTTATGAGGGACCAAAGGGCGGACCAGGTATGAGAGAAATGTTAAATCCGACTTCCGCCATTGCCGGAATGGGACTGGGTTCCACCGTTGCCCTGATTACAGACGGACGTTTCTCCGGCGCATCCAGAGGCGCGTCCATCGGCCATGTTTCTCCGGAAGCAGCAGTAGGCGGCCCCATTGCCCTGGTACAGGAAGGCGACATCATTTCCATTGACATTGACAATCACCAGCTGAACGTTATGGTATCCGAAGAAGAACTGGAAGCAAGAAGGGCAAACTGGCAGCCGAGAGAACCAAAAGTTACAACCGGTTATCTGGCGCGTTACGCAAGTCTGGTTACTTCGGCAGACAAAGGAGCGGTGCTGCAGTCAAAATAAGAGAAGAAAGGAAACCCAGCCAATGAGTAAAATGACAGGTGCAGAGATTGTAATCGAGTGTTTAAAAGAGCAGGGCGTGGATACGGTGTTTGGCTATCCAGGCGGGGCTATTTTAAATATTTATGATGCGTTATATAGACACCAGGATGAAATTACCCACATCCTTACTTCCCATGAACAGGGCGCTTCCCACGCGGCTGACGGTTATGCCAGGGCAACCGGAAAAGTAGGAGTCTGCCTGGCGACATCCGGACCAGGGGCGACAAACCTGGTTACCGGCATTGCAACTGCCCAGATGGATTCGATTCCGGTTGTGGCCATTACCTGTAACGTAGGAGTAAGCCTGCTGGGAAAAGACAGCTTCCAGGAAATTGATATTGCCGGCGTTACGATGCCGATTACCAAATACAATTTTATTGTAAAAGACGTAACCAGGCTGGCGGCTACCATCCGCAGGGCCTTTACCATTGCCCGTTCCGGACGGCCAGGTCCGGTATTAATCGATATTACCAAGGATGTAACTGCCGCCGAGTATGATTATGAATATCAGGCGCCGGAAGAAGTCAGCCCCCAGACAGACACCATTACAGAAGAAGATATAGAGAAAGCCCTGGAACTGATCCGCAACAGCCAGAAACCGTTTATCTTTGCAGGCGGCGGCGCGGTTATCTCCAATGCGTCCGATGAATTAAAGGCATTTGCCCACAAAATCCAGGCGCCGGTAGCAGACAGCCTGATGGGAAAAGGCGCTTTTGACGGTACGGACCCGCTGTATACTGGTATGGTTGGAATGCATGGAACCAAGACGTCCAACTTTGGATTTACGGAATGCGACCTCCTGATTGTAGTGGGAGCAAGATTCAGCGACCGGGTAACCGGAAATGCTTCCAAGTTTGCAAAAAATGCGAAAATCCTTCAGATTGATGTAGACGCGGCAGAAATTAATAAAAACATCCAGACCTACGCCAGTATTATTGGAGACGCCAAAGTGGTCTTAAGAAAACTCAATGCCCGTCTGGACCCTATGAACCATGACGAATGGATTATGCACATTGAGCGTTTAAAAGATATGTATCCATTGCGCTATGATAAGAGCCAGCTGACCGGTCCGTTTATTATGGAAAAGATTTATGAAATCACAGACGGAGATGCCATTATTACAACGGAAGTAGGGCAGAACCAGATGTGGGCGGCCCAGTATTATAAGTACAAAAAGCCCAGAACCCTGCTTACGTCAGGTGGACTTGGCACCATGGGATACGGTCTGGGAGCAGCTCTTGGAGCAAAGATGGGATGTAAGGACAAGCTGGTAGTCAACATTGCAGGAGACGGCTGTTTCCGTATGAATATGAACGAGCTGGCCACAGCAACCCGCTACAACATTCCGTTTATTGAAGTCATTATGAACAATCACGTGCTGGGTATGGTCCGTCAGTGGCAGAACCTGTTCTATGGAAAACGGTATTCACATACAGTATTAAATGATACAGTGGATTTTGTGAAACTGGCAGAGGCCATGGGGGCAAAAGCCTATCGGGTAGAGAAAAAAGAAGAATTTGAGCCGGTATTCAGAGAAGCGGTTTCTCTGAATATTCCAGTTGTCATCGACTGCCAGATACCATGCGACGACAAAGTATTTCCAATGGTATCGCCAGGAGCGCCGATTTCGGACGTATTTGACGACGTGGACTTAAAGATTGAGTAATTCCCTGACGGGTCTATGAAAAAGCTTAAGGCAAAATAAAAAGGAAAAGAAAGAGGAGGAAAAAGGTATGAGCAGAGTATATAACTTTTCAGCCGGACCGGCAGTTCTGCCGGAAGAGGTTCTGCAGGAAGCGGCAGATGAGATGTTAGATTACAGAGGATGCGGAATGTCCGTTATGGAGATGAGCCATCGATCTAAAATGTTTGAAGAGATCATCCATACTGCGGAAGCCGACTTAAGGGAGCTGATGGGAATTCCATCCAACTACAGGGTATTGTTCCTTCAGGGCGGCGCCAGCCAGCAGTTTGCCATGATTCCCATGAACTTTATGAAAAATAAAGTGGCAGACTATATCATTACCGGCCAGTGGGCGAAAAAAGCCTTTGCAGAAGCTAAATTGTATGGCCAGGCAAACGCAGTGGCATCCAGCGCGGATAAGACGTTCTCTTATATACCGGACTGCTCAGACCTTCCCATTTCTGAAAATGCAGACTACGTGTATATCTGTGAAAACAATACCATTTACGGTACGAAATTTAAAACTCTTCCCAATACCAAGGGAAAACCATTGGTAGCAGACGTTTCTTCCTGCTTCCTGTCGGAACCGGTTGAGGTAGAAAAATACGCTATGCTTTACGGCGGCGCCCAGAAAAACGTCGGACCGGCAGGCGTTGTAATCGCCATCATCAGGGAAGACATGATTACAGAGGACGTTCTTCCTGGAACGCCGACTATGCTGCGCTATAAGACCCACGCAGACGCAGAATCTCTTTACAATACGCCGCCGGCATACGGTATCTATATGTGCGGCAAGGTATTCCAGTGGTTAAAGAGAAAAGGCGGTCTGTCTGCAATGAAGGAGTATAACGAAAAGAAGGCAAAACTTCTGTATGACTTCTTAGATCAGAGCCAGATGTTTAAGGGCACAGTGGAAAAGAAGGATCGTTCCCTGATGAATGTTCCGTTTGTAACCGGAGATTCGGACTTAGACGCATTATTTGTAAAAGAATCCAAGGCCGCTGGTCTTGAAAATCTGAAAGGACACCGGACCGTAGGCGGCATGAGAGCCAGCATTTACAATGCAATGCCAATGGCAGGCGTAGAAAAGCTGGTAACCTTTATGGAAGATTTTGAAAAGAAAAATCGCAAATAATGGTCATAAGGAGGAGAAAATTATGAAAAAGATTTATTGCCTGAATGCAATTTCTAAGCATGGAACCGCAAGGCTGACAGAGGATTATCAGCTGACAGATTCCATTGGAGACGCAGCTGGAGTGCTGGTGCGAAGTGCAGCCATGCATGATATGGAACTGCCGGAAGGACTTCTGGCGATTGCGAGAGCCGGAGCCGGAGTCAATAACATTCCTCTGGAAAAATGTGCGGAAAAGGGAATTGTGGTATTCAATACGCCAGGAGCCAATGCCAATGCAGTAAAGGAATTGGTAATCGGAGCACTGGTGCTTTCTTCCCGCGATATTTTAGGCGGTATTGACTGGGTAAAAGCCAATAAAGAGGACGAAAATATTGCCAAGGCAACGGAAAAGAGCAAAAAAGCTTTTGCAGGCGGAGAAATCAGGGGAAAGAAGCTGGGTGTTATCGGCCTTGGAGCAATCGGAGCAGAAATTGCCAATGCAGCGGCATCCCTGGGGATGGAAGTGCTGGGCTATGATCCGTTTATTTCTGTAAAAGCTGCCTGGATGCTGTCCAGGGAAGTGCGTCCGGTAACCTCTATTGACACTATTTACGAAGAATGCGATTACATTACCATCCATGTGCCGGCAACGGGAACTACCAAAGGAATGATCAATGAGGATGCCATTAAAAAGATGAAGGATGGAGTGGTGTTCTTAAACTTCTCCAGAGATGCTCTGGTGGATGAAGATGCTATGGCAAAGGCTCTGTCTGATGGAAAAGTAAAGAAATACGTGACGGATTTCCCAAATCCAAAGGTAGTTAATATGGAGGGAACCATTGTGATTCCGCATCTGGGCGCATCTACGGAAGAAGCGGAAGACAACTGCGCGGCTATGGCAGTCGAGGAGATCATGGATTATCTGGATAATGGCAACATTAAAAATTCGGTCAACTATCCGGCCTGCGATATGGGCGTCTGCAAAGCAGCGGCCAGAGTTGCGATTTTCCATCAGAATATCCCCAATATGCTGGGACAGATTACGGCAATACTGGCAGCCGAACACGCCAATATTTCCGATATGACCAATAAGAGCAAAGATAAGTTCGCATATACGCTGTTGGATCTGGAAACCCTTCCGGGAACCGATACAATGGATCGGCTGGCTGCAATCGAAGGAGTTTTGAGAGTGCGCCGGATCAAGTAAACAAATATCAAGATGCCTTTATGGCCCAATATCATATGAGGAAAACATCCCGGCACAGTTGTGCCGGGCAATTATTTTGTAACAGTTCAGCTATCAATGTCATTTAGTTAATTTTAGCAAAAACAAAAATTTA
>CAUWCT010000038.1:0-3885 GCA_963557065.1 uncultured Lachnospiraceae bacterium
GGTAAAGGGAAGAGAAAGGATGAAAGTTTCAATGTGTGGTTTTGAGGGTATGTAAGAAAGAGAAGCCCCCAAAAGAAGAGGTAATCCTCCTTAGCTCAGTCGGTAGAGCATGCGGCTGTTAACCGCAGTGTCGTTGGTTCGAGTCCAACAGGGGGAGTTTAAAAGAGAAGTAAGAATAGGAATCCCCGGACGAGTGTCAGGCGGAGTGGGTAAGGCCCCATGGTCAAGCGGTTAAGACATCGCCCTTTCACGGCGGTAACACGAGTTCGAATCTCGTTGGGGTCATTTTTTAATTTAACATGGCGACATAGCCAAGTGGTAAGGCGTGGGTCTGCAACACCCTGATCACCAGTTCAAATCTGGTTGTCGCCTCTGAAGGAATCACAGAAATGTGGTTCCTTTTTTCGTATAAAAAGCTTTTAAAATAAAGGAATTTCGGCCATTTTAGTAATTATTACTAGAATTAACCGAAGTTCCTTTTTTAGTGGGAAAAGCCGTTTTGGAACAGGTTGGTACACTATAAATCAAAAGATAGTGTACCAATAGTGTACCGGAAAGCAAGAAAAAATGTAGTTCAGAAATTTTTCTGGGCTATCCTGATACTACCTTTTCCATAAATAATTCAGGTAAAGATCTAAAACATGCTTGTGACTTCTAGTGCCATTATAAATTTCAGAAAGAGGATATGTAGATAAATAGTACGATATGAAATATACATTATTGGATAGCTTATTACAAAGCCCCTTTTCTAAAGATTCAATTTCAAAGTGATATTCGTGTAAGTCTTGGACTAATTGAGCAGCGACCTTCGGATTAATAATACTGTAGAAGGAGGTTGAGAAAGCCTCCAGTAATTCTGTACGAAGGTTTAATAATGAGTTTTCAGCATAATTGCCAGACGGGGTTGTTTGATACCAAGATAATACTTCATTTATTATGATGATCGCACAATCAGGCCAATCACTAGCAAAGTAGGACGTTAAAAATTCAAAATCAAAAAAGGTATTTTTGATAAATGCAACGATTTCTTTATGTTCTCTAGATGCAGGGAAGAACTTTTTGATTACGTTTAAAAAATTTGTTTCGTCAGAAAAAATAAAATCAAAAAAGTGTAGGGTGTACTGCAGTTTATTTAAACTGATTAATTTATTAATTCGATATGGAAACAGAAAATAATCTACATCATCAGTATAATTTATCGGATTTGCTAAGTCATATAATGTTTCAAAAGATTGTTTTTGCTGGGTTATCTGGTAAAAATAAAATAAATAATATGTTTCACTAAGAGGAAAACAAAATGAGTTTCCGTGTTTATGGATACCTAATTGCTGTAAAACAAGTTCATTATTTTTAAAAAATTTATTAAAGGAATTTCTTCTTCCACCACTCCCGCGGATTTCTGCTTTTCCATTGTCGTAATAATTTCTTTGATGTGTGGTAACGTTATATTGCTGAAATTCAATATCAGGAGGAGTAAGCAAATTTGTCCAGGCGTTACAGTCTCTCAAATATTGCTGAAATGTTTTGATAACTAAACTAGGATATTCTTCATAGCTTAAAATAAGGCTGTTTAGGATGGAACTACCAGTCGATGTGAAAGGAGCATATTTTATATTTTTTAAGATATTTAATTTTGCCAAATCTATTTCCACATCAATAATATCTTGTAAAGAACATTTCGTTCTAAGTTGTTCTTTTTGTCTTACTATTCTATTATGCATATCGAATTTATCCCAATAAAGATTTCGTTCAGGTGTTCTATTATTTGGGGATGATAAACTACCATTTAGAAAAGACGCAATAGCTTCGCAGGTATGAAATGGATGGTTTCCAATATACAACGAGTTGTTAGAATACATAGTTCCTCCTTAAATTAAAAAAGATGGCCTCAAAATGGAAAAATTTAAAAATTGAATTAAGGAAATAAAAGTCTCATATATGCACTAGGGTTAGATAAAATTATAGCATGCAAGGCAGGAAAGGAGAAGATAAATGAGGGTAGAAGTTGTCAGGATTCCACGGTTAGAAGAACGAATTAAAGACGCAATGCCGGACAGGAATAAGTTGTACTCTATAATAGAACCGGAGAGGGTTAAGGTGTATGGGGAATGGGATAGCCCGTATATATCAGCTCTGCTGAATGAAAGGACAGTCAGCCGTTGGGAACGGGGAAAAGGGTACTTAATTTCATCCCAAACAGGAACGGGAAAATCGACATTTATCGAGGAGGTATTGATTCCGTTAGCTCAGGAATGTGGAAAGAAGGTGTTAATTGTCGTGCCAAGGGAAGCTTTAGCCATCCAGTTCAGGAAGAGAATAGGAGAAAAATTTTGTCCTGAACTGGTAAGGCTATATACATTCGAGGGAATCAAGCGAAAGGCGGAGTGGTCGAACTGTATGATCATTACATATCAATCTTTGGTATCATCTAGGGCAAGACAGAATTTATTGGAAGAAGCAAGAAAATTTGAGTTCGTAGTCTTGGACGAGGTTCACTGCTTCATGCTGGATGCTTTGTTTAATGTGTTCACGCAGTATATACTTGAGTTTTTGATTACCAAGGTGGCTCAGAGGTCGAAACGAGTGTACTTATCTGCGACGCCAGAAATCATTCTGGACACCATAGCAAAATTGGAAGATAAGATGGTTCCGGATGAGTCTTATTGGAGAGCAAATGAGGCATTAAGAGTCTACTGCTTTAAACGACATTATGATTATGTTTCGATTGCTTTTGGTGAGAAGAAACAGACAATTTTAGATTTTTTAAAAAAGATTGGTAGGGAGGAAAAAGCATTGATTTTTGTCCGATCGATGAATCAGGGGGAGGAGTTGGCAGAAGAATTAGGTTCCGATGCAGTATTTGTTACAGCCGCATCGAAACAGAGAGAACAGCGAGTTATATTTGACAGGCTGATGGAAACCGAGCAATTTGATGGTCGTTACCTGATCGCAACGAGTTGGCTTGACGTGGGAGTGAATATTCGGGACGAAAAATTGCGTTACATTGTGAGTTTTCATCTGTGGCCAGAAAGTGTCATTCAGATGCTTGGACGGAAAAGACACAAGGGGGAAAAGGATAGGGTAAAATTAATACTGCAGCTCCCATCAAAAAGAACAGTGGAGGCCAAGATTCAGGAATTAGAGGGGGAAAATGAAAGGATTTCGATCCTAGAGGAAGGTTATAGTGGAAAAATGGTAGTTGGTCCTTTAGCTGAAGTTCCATTTCCATTGTACCTAGATGGTACTGAAGGTGCATTGAAATATTACATTAATGTGTATCCAAAGATTGCAAATAACTTCCATATTCGGTTTCTACAGAAGTTGCTTGATTATCCGGAAGATGGAAAATTTGCGGAACATTACATCGTAAAGATTGTAGAACTATTTCCGGAATGCCAGGGATATGAAAATATGGATTGGGTTCCGCCAGTAGAGGATCAGGAGATAATACAGTATTTGGAAGATGCGGTAGGAAAGGAGTTTACGAAAGAGGAAGTTTTGGATTTTTCTGATAAGCTTCTAAAATTGTTGCAGATTAACAGAAGGTCGGATCAGAAGGATAGTGTTCCTACCATGATCCTCAACAGAGCGATGTCAACGAGGAATATTCCTTATGAAATTGCGAATTTATCAGGTGAAAAAAAGAAAGGAATATGGACGGTAAGGAGAAAATGATAATGAGTTATTTTGTATTAACGATGCCTTATGCGACAGGGCTTTATACGTGTACAGATTATTTACTGGCAGACGCAGAAAAATTGAAAGGGCGAGAGGAAGTACCGTTTACTTTTAAGGGGTGTGATTCAGAGGAAGAAGCATTCCAAATAATTCAGGACAATATGAAGTGACCCCACATTTGTAGCAACGAGGATTTACCTGTATACT
>CAUWCT010000039.1:0-3406 GCA_963557065.1 uncultured Lachnospiraceae bacterium
ATCCGGGACATTTTCATTTATGGTATATTAGGACATTATCATAAATGGCTTATAACCATGAAAAGACTGTTCATTTTTTTCAATTTCGTATATAATCGTAGACGTTTGATTTTTATTAAAAATTATAGGGGATGTACGTATGGAAATGAATACACAGACACAATCTGCAAAGCAGAGAAATACCGGATATTTTGCCTTTTTTCTCAGCGGAATCTGCGCCATCAGCAGCGGCGTCGTGGTAAGTCTTTTACAGGAACTGTATGGATTTGATTATGGAATGACCGGAACGCTTTTGTCGCTGATGAGTATCGGCAATCTGATTGCCGGCTTTGCCGCTGGTATTTTACCTGCTAAAATCGGCCTGAAAAAGACAGTCCTGCTCCTGACTATCGGATATTTTGCCGGATACCTTCTCATGGGGCTTTCCTCTCTGATGGCAATCTTTATGCTGGCATTTTTCATCGCAGGCGTAGCCAAAGGAAGCACCATCAACATCTGTACCATTCTGGTCCGCGACAATTCTGAAAACGGCACAAAAGGAATGAATCTGATGCACAGCTGCTATGCCTTAGGCGCTCTTTTATGCCCGTTCTTCATCGGAGCAGCTGCCAAGTTTAACAGCCATGCACCCATGTTTGTCCTTGCCTTCTGCGGCCTTCTTTTATGGCTTTCTTTCGCATCCGTATCTCTGCGCACCCGTTCCCAGCAAAAAGAGGGTTCCGTAGACTGGAGTTTTCTAAAAAGCTGGAAATTCTGGCTTTTAACCGGACTTTTGTTCTGTCAGAATGCAGCGGAAACCAGCGTTACCGGATGGATGGTTACTTATTTTAAAGGAAGCAATATTTTGTCTGGCGTTTTAAGCACCTATACGGTCACTGTCATGTGGACTGCCACTTTAATTGCCCGAATGCTGATTGCATTTGTCTTTCCTATCAAAAATGCCGCGTCTTCCATGATTAAAATGTCCATTGGATGCATTATCTTTTATATTGGACTGATGGCCGCAGACACCCAGGTTCCAGCTATTCTGCTGCTGTTTGCCTTCGCATTTTCCATGGCTGGCTTAAATCCTACCGCAGTTGCCAGCGCAGGAAAAATGACCAGCGTTACCAGTATGGGCGTAATGCTTCCTGCTGCCAGCAGCGGAGCTATTATCATGCCCTGGTTAATCGGAATCATCTCCGAATACGGCGGGATTAAAGCCGGCATGGCTTCTAATATTGTTCCCTGTGCCGGACTGCTATTTTTCTGTATTGCCCTGAAAAAATTAGAGAAAAGCGAGCAGCGCCAGGCCTGATTGATAACTGCGAAAACCGCTGGAACAGCCAGTTTTTTAACTGGATTCCAGCGGTTTTCTTTGTGGGGGATGTATCTGCAATGGTTCAGAATCTGTCTCTTATCTTTCTGTTTCGTCTAAATTTTTCTTTAACAGGCTTAAAATCACACAGCCCACTGCAGAGCCGATTACAATCGCAGCCAGATAGCCTAAAGGATTTCCAATCGTAGGAAGTACAAAGATGCCGCCATGAGGCGCTCTCAGCGTACAGCCAAAAAACATAGACAAACCGCCTGCAACTGCTGCGCCAACGGCGCAGGAAGGAATAATTCTCAATGGATCCGATGCCGCAAACGGGATGGCTCCTTCTGTAATGAAGGAAAGTCCCATAATATAGTTTACAACGCCGGACTGGCATTCCTTCTTAGTAAATTTGCGTTTAAACAGAGTGGTGCACAGTGCAATGGCAATGGGAGGAACCATGCCGCCTGCCATAACAGATGCCATTACTTCAAAGTTTCCTTCTGCCAGCTGTGCGGTGCCGAATACGTAAGCTGCTTTGTTAAATGGGCCGCCCATATCAATGGACATCATTCCGCCTACAAGCATTCCCAGAACAATACGGCTTGTGCCGCCCATTCCATTTAAAAAACCAGTCAGTCCATCGTTAATCATACCCATAAATGGATTGATAAAAGTAGTAAGAACTGCGCCAAGCAGGATGCCCAGTACCGGATAGAGCAGAACCGGTTTAATACCTTCTAATGCTTTTGGAAGTCTGGAAAATAGCTTTCTTAATCCAACTACAATATAACCTGCTGCAAATCCTGCAAATAATGCGCCTAAAAATCCTGCGTTTACAGCTCCTCCTTCTGGATTCGCAAACGTCATGCCCATTTTGGCAACCATACCGGATACGAAACCAACGGCCAGACCAGGACGATCCGCAATACTCATTGCAATGTAGCCGGACAATACGGGAAGCATCATGCCAAAGGCCTGTTCACCAATGGTTTTCAAATAAGCGGCAAGAGGGGTATTCTTACCAAAGTTAGAGGGGTCAATGGCATAATCATCAAATAAAAATGCCAATGCGATTAAAATTCCGCCGCCGATAACAAACGGAAGCATATGAGAAACGCCGTTCATAAGGTGCTTGTAAATCCGTCTTCCCACGCTGTCGGATGCGCCGCCTTTTACGGAACTGCTTTCTGCACCGCCTGTATGATGGTAAATTGGAGCCTGGCCGGATACTGCCTTTTTAATCAGCTCTTCCGCCTTGTGGATGCCGTCTGAAACCGGAACCTGAATCACTGGTTTTCCATCAAATCTTGCCATCTCAATTTCACGGTCAGCCGCTACGATAATCGCCTGGGCCTGTCCAATCTCTTCTTTTGTCAGCACGTTCTGGGCGCCGCCGGATCCATCGGTCTCCGCTTTTAGGGAGACTCCCATCTTTTTCGCGGTAGACTCTAAATTTTCTGCCGCCATATAGGTATGGGCGATTCCGGTAGGACAGGCAGTGACTGCAAGAATCTGATAAGTTCCTGCTTTTTTTGCTGGGTCTTCCAACTCTGCTTTCTGCTGGGTTTCGGAAGGTTCCTTTTCTCCGAATTTTTCAGTTTCTGCCGCGTCAATCACTGCCAGGAACTCTTCCTTACTGGCTGCTGCCAGCAGATTGTCTTTAAATCCAGGCGTCATCAGCAGAGTAGAAAGTCTGGCCAGCGCTTCCAGATGAACGTCTGCCCCTTCTGCCGGAGCTGCAATCATAAAAATCAGATTGGCGGGAGAACCGTCAAATGCCTCATAATCTACGCCTTCCGGTACAGTAACGGCTGCAAGGCCTGGTTCTTTTACCGCTTCTACCTTGGCGTGGGGAATTGCAATCCCTTCTCCGACTGCCGTACTTCCCTGGGCTTCCCTGGCCAGAATTCCTTCTTTATATCCAGCCCGATCCTTCAGTCTTCCGCCTGCTTCCATCAGTCCGGTCAATTTATCAATCGCCGCTTCCTTCGACGTCAGGGTTACCCCCAGTTCAATACTTTCCTTTTTTAATAGTTCTGTAATCCTCATACTTTCCCTCCTCGTATAATAAGTTTGTAAGCAAGAAAACAGCTTACAGACTTATTC
>CAUWCT010000040.1:0-3406 GCA_963557065.1 uncultured Lachnospiraceae bacterium
GTTACTTTTTTAAGTAATAAAATAATTTGGACTAACCAACTATCAGTAGTGCCTTTTTATATTTTTATTCTAACAAATACCTATTCAAATGTCAAATCTGACACTCTTAAAATTTTGCTATCAAATTTAATAATTCTTTCCGATTTACTACACCATTTAGTACACCATTTTCATATCAAACTACACCATTTTATGATACAATACACCACTTTACCGTTTTTCAAAATCTTGCAGAACACCAGTAAATACAAGGGTTTGAGAAGTTACATCACTTTATGGAAAAGCATTGTCAGAAAATCAATAAATTCCTGTTTGTACTGTTCCATATCTTCTAAAACCTCCGTATTATGGGTTTCTTTCACCCTTATTTTCTATGTTTTATCCCTGCTTCATATGTGAGAGAGATTATTCTGTTTCATTCTATCATAAATAGCCTGTTATTTCAATTGTCCGTTAAATCTTCCATCTCAAACACGTAATAGCCTTCATAATAATAACTATGATCGATGCCCTTCATATAAATTTCCCGATCATTTATATTGTCTGTAAGAGCATTTTGTATCAGTATACTATATTATCGGTAATAAATCCAATTCTTTATAAAAAGAAACCAGCCCGTTTCCGAACTGGTTTCAATTCCTTTTATCTTACCGCACCGATTAATTCCCGAATGTCTTCAATCTGGTGCTTTCTCATGTAGCGTTCGATTCCTGCCGCAATCTCTTCCGTTGCATAAGGATTGTGGAAATTGGCGGTTCCTACTGCTACTGCGGAAGCGCCTGCTAAAATAAACTCTATGGCGTCGTCTGCATCCATAATGCCGCCCATGCCGATAATCGGCAGTTTGACCGCCTGGGCTACCTGGTAGACCATACGCACTGCTACCGGCTTGACTGCAGGGCCGGACATACCGCCGGTACGGTTTGCCACTGCAAAAGTTCTCTTATTGATGTCAATCTTCATACCGGTCAGGGTATTAATCAGGGAAAGCACATCTGCACCGCCGGCTTCCGCTGCCTTTGCCATTACCGTAATATCTGTAACATTGGGGCTTAGCTTCATAATTACCGGCTGTTTTGCGTATTTCTTTACTTCTCTGGTAATGGCCTCAACCGCTTTTGGATCCTGGCCGAAGGCAATGCCGCCTTCTTTTACATTGGGGCAGGAAATGTTGATTTCCAGCATATCCACAGGCTCATCTCCCAGCCGCTCTACCACTTCAATGTAATCTTCTGTAGTCTTTCCGCAGACATTGACAATAATCTTGGTGTCATACTGCTTCAAAAATGGAATGTCTCTTTTTACAAACACATCAATGCCTGGATTCTGTAATCCGATGGCATTGATCATGCCGCCGTAAGTCTCTGCAATACGGGGCGTCGGATTGCCTGGCCAGGGCACGTTGGCAACGCCTTTGGTTACCACTGCTCCCAGCTTGTTTAAATCTACCATCTCTCCATATTCCGCGCCGGAACCAAAGGTTCCGGAAGCTGTCATGACCGGATTTTTTAATTCGACTCCAGCTAGGTTGACTCTGGTATTCATTACAGCTCCACCTCCTCTGCCCGAAAAACAGGACCGTCTTTGCAGATTCTCTTGTTATGGACGTGGGAATGCTCGTCTACGTCTTTGGACTTGCAGACACAGGCCAGACACGCCCCGATGCCGCAGGCCATCTTCTCCTCCAGGGATAAGTAACACTCTATGTTGTTTTCTAATGCGTAAGCCTTAATTGCCCGAAGCATCGGGGTTGGGCCGCAGGCAAATATTACGTCTGCTTCCAGGCCGTTTTCCCTGATTGCATCCATAACGTTTCCTTTTGTACCCACGCTGCCATCTTCTGTAGCAACGTATACGGCTGCATATGGTTCAAACTCTTCCTTTAAAAACATAGCCGCGTCCCGATAGCCGAGAACCGCCTGTTTTTCACAGTTCAGTGCTTTTGCCAGTTCCAGCATAGGAGGCACACCAATGCCGCCGCCGATTAAAAACGCCTTTTTTCCAGCCATCTGCTCCAACGGGAATCCATTTCCCAGAGGGCCTAAAATATCAATAGAGTCTCCGGCCTGATAATGGGAAAATTCTTCGGTTCCAGCTCCGGCCACCCGATAAACCAAACGGATTTTGCCCTGTTCTTTGTCTACTTCACAGAGACTGATGGGTCTTGGAAGCAGTTTTGCGCCGTCTTTGGAATATACGGAAACAAATTGTCCGGCCTTTGCCTGGGAAGCTACTGGTTCTGCGTCAATCCACATACTGTAAATGCCGTCTGCCAGTTTTTCCTGACTGGCTACGGATGCTGTTAATTTTACCTGTGCCATGTTTCCTCCTGGTCGATTATAATACGCTGTTAATATCTGCTGCCATGTCGATGACTGCCTGTCTGGAAGCGTCCGCAAAATGTTCCGGACCAAACTTCTCGTAAGCAGCGCTCTTATAAGCAGCGATGATGCCCCTGGAAGAGTTGACAATCGCGCCTAAGCCGTCTTCATTAAAGCAATATTTTAAATCTTCTGCAGTACCGCCCTGGGCGCCGTAACCAGGTACTAAGAAATAGGTGTTCGGCATTAATTTTCTTAAAATGCGGCTCATTTCCGGATAGGTTGCGCCTACTACTGCGCCTACGTTGCTGTAGGTTCCGTCCATGGTCTCTTTTCCCCACTCTACTACCTTATCTGCAACCAGCTCATATACAGGACGTCCGTCTACTAACTTGTCCTGGAATTCGCCGCTGGAAGGATTGGAAGTCTTAACCAGAATAAACAGACCCTTATCGTTCTCCTTGCAGACGTCCACAAACGGCTTAATACCGTCTGTTCCAAAATATGGATTGACGGTTACAAACTCTGTGCCAAAGCCGGAAAATACGTTGGAGCCTACTTTTACGTTCCCGATATGTGCAGTTGCATACGCGGCGGAAGTCGAACCGATGTCGCCTCTCTTGGCATCGCCGATTACAACCAGCCCTTTTTCCTGACAGTAATCAACAGTTTTCTTATACACTTTTAAGCCTTCGATGCCAAACTGCTCATACATGGCAATCTGAGGCTTTACAGATGGAATCAAATCACAGGTCGCGTCTACAATCGCTTTATTGAACTGCCAGATTGCGTCGGCTGCGCCTTCTAACGTCTCGCCGTACTCAGAAAAAGACTTCTGCAGCAAATGCTCCGGAAGGTAAGACAGCATTGGATCCAGTCCAACGCAGATAGGCGCTTTGGTTTTTTGAATTTTTTCAATTAACTTCTGAATCATGGGGAATTCCTCCTTAATTTCTCTATAGGCATACTGAGTATAGTTTATCATAATTTTGCCAAATAGAACACCCCTATTTTGCGTAACAGTTCCACCATATAAGCCATTTATGATAATGTCCTAATATACCATAAATGAAAATGTCCCGGAT
>CAUWCT010000041.1:0-2051 GCA_963557065.1 uncultured Lachnospiraceae bacterium
CAGATAAGCGAATCATCAGATATTTTATGACAATTCCGGAAGCATCACAGCTTGTTCTTCAGAGTGGTGCGATTGCCAATAATGGAGAGCTGTTTGTTCTTGACATGGGACAGCCAGTAAAGATTATGGATCTGGCAGAGAATATGATTCGTCTGTCTGGTGTACAGGGAATTGAAATTGTTGAAACCGGATTAAGACCGGGAGAAAAGTTATATGAGGAACTGCTAGTTAAGACAGAGGAATTGGATAAAACAGACAACAGCCTGATCTTTATTGAAAGAGATACAGCATTAAATAAAGAAGAAATATATAGAAAAATTGATGTGCTTAGGAATGCCTGTGATACAGGGGATGATCTGATTGCAAAAGAAGCATTAAGATCGGTTGTTCCAACATTCAAAACCCCAGAAGAAGTAAATAAAGAAATAGCATAATAAAGTAACAATCATAAAGAACAATAAAAGAGGAAATGAATCATGTTTAAAGAAAGCAACAACTTCAAGAAATTTGAATCTAAAGTATGGTTAAGCAGCCCGACCATGCACGGCCCGGAAATCGAATATGTAAAAGAAGCATATGAAACTAACTGGATGTCAACAGTTGGAAAAAATATCAATGAAGTGGAAAGACTTGCCTGCGAATATATTGGATGCAAACATGCAGTTGCATTATCTGCCGGAACAGCTTCTTTGCATTTATCTATGAAGCTGGCAGGAATTGAAGCATATGGAATGCCAAAGGTAGGGCATGGCGCATTAGAAGGAAAGAAAGTATTTTGTTCCGATATGACATTCGATGCTACTGTAAATCCAATTGTATATGAGGGTGGAGAACCAGTATTTATTGATACAGAATATGATACTTGGAATATGGATCCGATAGCGTTGGAAAAGGCTTTTGAGATTTATCCGGATACCAAAATAGTAGTCATAGCACACCTTTATGGAACACCGGGAAAAATTGAGGAACTGAATGCAATTATTAAAAAGCATGGTGCAATTCTGGTAGAAGATGCAGCAGAATCTATGGGAGCTACATACAAAGGAGTCCAGACAGGAACATTCGGGAAATATAATACAATTTCTTTCAATGGAAACAAGATTATCACAGGAAGCTCAGGTGGCTGCTTCTTGACAGATGATGAAGAAGCTGCAAATAAAGTTCGTAAATGGTCTACTCAGGCGAGAGAAAATGCAGCATGGTATCAGCATGAAGAACTGGGTTATAACTACCGCATGAGTAATGTAGTAGCTGGTGTAGTTCGTGGACAGTTCCCGTATCTGGATGAACATATTGCACAGAAAAAAGCAATCTACGAAAGATATAAAGAAGGATTAAAGGATTTGCCATTATCCATGAACCCAATGGATCTGGAAAATTCAGAACCAAACTATTGGCTTTCGTGCTTGATCATTGACGAAGACGCAATGTGCAAACAGGTTCGTGGTGAGCAGGATGTCTGCTATGTCAAAGAAGCCGGAAAAACATGTACGACTGAAATTCTGGAAGCAATTGCATCTATTAATGCAGAGGGCAGACCGATTTGGAAACCAATGCATATGCAGCCGATTTATCGTTTGAATCCATTTATTGTCAGAGATGGTAACGGACGTGCAAGATCAAATGCGTATATTACAGGTGGTGTAGCCGATGTAGGAATGGATATTTTTGCAAGAGGATTATGCCTGCCAAGTGATAATAAAATGACTGCGGAGCAGCAGGATAGAATTATTGAAGTAATAAAAGCGTGCTTTGAATAATTGTTAAATCGGATATGGAGAATTGATATGTATGCAAAATATTTTAAAAGAGTAATAGATTTTTCGTTGAGCTTGATTGCTTTAATTGTACTTTCACCGTTATTGTTGGTATTAATTGTACTGGGTACGGTATTTATGAGAGGAAATCCTTTCTTTATGCAAGAACGGCCTGGAAAAGATGAAAAAATATTCAAATTAATAAAATTTCGCACAATGGATAATCGAAAAAATAAAGAAGGTAAATTGCTACCTGATGAGGTTAGATTAAACAAGTATGGTCGTTTTTTAAGA
>CAUWCT010000042.1:0-84435 GCA_963557065.1 uncultured Lachnospiraceae bacterium
AATTTTTGTTTTTGCTAAAATTAACTAAATGACATTGATGGCTGAACTGTTACGATAAAAGCTATTTGTTTTTGTTAAGAGTTGACAAAAATCTGATTCTGGTGCAGAATAGAAATATGCTATTTTGCGGTCTGATCCCTCGCGGGATCAGTGGATTGAAATATGCAAATTCCAGATGATATGGACGGACTCCCTGTCTGATCCCTCGCGGGATCAGTGGATTGAAATCATATAGAGGTCAAAGCGTGCTTGTCACAACAATGTCTGATCCCTCGCGGGATCAGTGGATTGAAATTGTCTACCAATATTCTGTTTGCTGGATTCACAGATGTCTGATCCCTCGCGGGATCAGTGGATTGAAATTCTTAAAATAGCTTTATAGGCTGTTCCGACTGCGTCTGATCCCTCGCGGGATCAGTGGATTGAAATTCTGTCTGGAAATATGATGAAATTATTTTGCTTTGTCTGATCCCTCGCGGGATCAGTGGATTGAAATCCCATGAATAGTCCGTAATCTGATTTTGGTTTGGTCTGATCCCTCGCGGGATCAGTGGATTGAAATCCGCCTCGTCCACCAGAATATCCCATGCGATAATCGTCTGATCCCTCGCGGGATCAGTGGATTGAAATCAAATCTATATTATGTAATTCACAGTATTCTAAGTCTGATCCCTCGCGGGATCAGTGGATTGAAATGACTCAAAACGTGCTTTATGAGGATTGTGCTTTGTCTGATCCCTCGCGGGATCAGTGGATTGAAATTTTTCTGGTTTTCTTTTCATTTTCTTTTTCTTTGTCTGATCCCTCGCGGGATCAGTGGATTGAAATTTGCCTATGCTGTCGCGCGTCTGTAAATTTCATCGTCTGATCCCTCGCGGGATCAGTGGATTGAAATTTGTAATTTATCAATAAGCCATTCAACCGACATATCGTCTGATCCCTCGCGGGATCAGTGGATTGAAATGATAATTTCTGCAATGAACCAGCTAATTTGTCCAGTCTGATCCCTCGCGGGATCAGTGGATTGAAATCTTCATGGAATCCATAGCATCGTCCATATACTCGTCTGATCCCTCGCGGGATCAGTGGATTGAAATCAGATGTCCTAATCTCATGTTATTAGTATAACAGTCTGATCCCTCGCGGGATCAGTGGATTGAAATCTCCTCGGCTTTCCTCTTTGTTCCACCTTAATAGTCTGATCCCTCGCGGGATCAGTGGATTGAAATTCTTACAGCTTTTCTTTGGGCTTCTGTCGTTTTAAGTCTGATCCCTCGCGGGATCAGTGGATTGAAATAATATACCAGGCAACTGCTTTCTTATGGAGTATGCGTCTGATCCCTCGCGGGATCAGTGGATTGAAATTTTGCTTGGAAAATGTATTCAGCCGTTTTCTTTCGTCTGATCCCTCGCGGGATCAGTGGATTGAAATATTCGGTATATGTTTTGGTGTTCTTCTTCGGCTAGTCTGATCCCTCGCGGGATCAGTGGATTGAAATAACGCATTACAGGCACAGTTAGCTCAGTGCTGCTGCGTCTGATCCCTCGCGGGATCAGTGGATTGAAATGCAAATCCGGTTATTGCTGAAGATTCTTTCCTTGTCTGATCCCTCGCGGGATCAGTGGATTGAAATTTTACCGTATCTGTGGAAGAAAAACGGATATATTGTCTGATCCCTCGCGGGATCAGTGGATTGAAATATATCTTCTACCTCTCAATCAAATAAGAGGCGAGGTCTGATCCCTCGCGGGATCAGTGGATTGAAATCGAGAAAGAGAAATCCTCTCTCATATTCAGAAGCGTCTGATCCCTCGCGGGATCAGTGGATTGAAATTTGTCAGATTCTACATTTTGTGACTGGCTGGCTTGTCTGATCCCTCGCGGGATCAGTGGATTGAAATTTTCGAGTCATCAGAGGTCATGTTATTGACTTCGTCTGATCCCTCGCGGGATCAGTGGATTGAAATTTCTGTTGCTCTTTTCTTCTTGCAGACATATTGGTCTGATCCCTCGCGGGATCAGTGGATTGAAATACCCATCATTGTTTTCTGGATTAAGCCAACTTCGTCTGATCCCTCGCGGGATCAGTGGATTGAAATCCTCATAACTTACCGCCTTGCATACACCCCTAAGTCTGATCCCTCGCGGGATCAGTGGATTGAAATATACATCAGCGCCCAGATTTTCTTTTGCTGGGCCGTCTGATCCCTCGCGGGATCAGTGGATTGAAATGCCTGGACATTTTGTAAGGACTCCGAGGTCAAATCGTCTGATCCCTCGCGGGATCAGTGGATTGAAATCAGGTGATTTTATTTATCTCTTCCGACAGGTTATGTCTGATCCCTCGCGGGATCAGTGGATTGAAATATTCCCCGTCTTGCAATCGTCCGGAAAGCAGTAAAGTCTGATCCCTCGCGGGATTAGTGGATTGAAATACAACATCCAGATGGCCGTCGCTTGCAGCTAACGTCTGCTCTCTCACAATATTCCTGTTGGCCGATCATTGCTATATAGCGTAGCGGTCTGGAGTTCATTGAGAAGCCATCAAAAAGAAAGAAGACAGGGAAATATGCCTGGGAGTATTGGAATTAGAGATAAAGAGTGAAGAAATGCTGCTGAGCCGGGCGTTAAAACAGGATGAGTGCATTGGAAAGCCAAAGAAAAGGGTGAAAGGCCTGAAATCCAGGTACTTCACCCCTCATTATGATAGAAAAATCATCGAATAAAATTCGTTCTGTTTCCGCCTTCCTGCTCTGGAAATTGGATTCCTGCTGCTTTGGCTGCTTCTATGGAATTTAATATCCAGGCCATATTTCTGCCGAGATTTCTCATAGTCTGAAGACCTTCTGCATCCTTTAATACATCTTCAGCACAGGAGCCATGGACCTGATTCCAATATGTAGAGGAAACAACCGGCATAGAAGAAATGGTAAAATATTTGTTTAGCACATCGAAGGAAGCTGTGGTTCCGCCTCTTCTGGCAGACACAATAGCAGCACCTGGCTTTCCCTGAAACGCTTTTTTCCCTGAATAAAAGGCTCTGTCCAGAAAAGAGAGGACTCGTCCGCTTGGATGGGCATAGTAAACAGGAGTGCCGAACACAAACCCGTCTGCTTCCATAGCTTTCCTGGTAAATTCATTGACATTGCTGTCGGAAAATGCACAGCCATTTCCGGTTCTGCACTGTCCGCATCCGATACAGTCCATGACAGGTTTAGAGCCTAATTGAAAAATGTCGTATTCAATGCCGTTTTTTTCTAAAATACTGCCGACTTCTGTAAGCGCAGTATAGGTGCATCCCTGCAGATTGCAGCTGCCGTTTAACATTAATACCTTCATAAAATAAAACCTCCTTTTTCTGTCAAAAGCAACGATTATCAAAATAGTGTTGGGATCAAAAGATGCCTGGCGAATTGTTTCGTACTTTGCACTCCCACAATTCTGTCCCAAATTCAAATATCGCGGGGCATATGCCCCACTTTTATTCTCATTTAAGGGCGGATTATAAAGGCATAAAACCACTTATATGCAAGCACAACGTGGTTTATGACCTTTTGACCCTGACATCTCAAAATAATAATAGCTGAAAATAAAAGAACAATCAAGTAGCGGTGCAGGACTTTCTTTTTTTCTTTCCTTTTTCTAAAGGTGCTGATATAATAAGTACGTAGTACCAGTATACATGGATGTTAACGACAGAATAAAGGAGTGAAGGAATTGAAATACACTGGTTATGAACTGCTATGGCTTTTGTTTCTATACTCGTTTCTGGGGTGGCTCCTGGAGACCGTAAGTGCCGTTATCCGCCAGAGACGTTTTGTAAACAGGGGACTGGTAAATAGTCCGCTGTGTTTAATTTACGGCATTACAGCGGTATTGATTTCCGTCTTTTTCCAGGAACTTTCCGGTATCTGGCTGTTTGCGGGAGCGGCTGTTTTAGCGACCGTTGTGGAATGGGTTGGCGGACACCTTCTCGAATGGATTTGCAAAGAAAAATGGTGGGATTATTCAAAAGTAAAATGGAATCTGGACGGTTATATTTGTCTGCCCATCTCTCTGCTGTGGGGGCTTTTGGGTTTTGCTGCATTAAAATGGGGAAATGATTTCTTTGTGAATATCTACCAGTTGATTCCGGCAGGTCTGGGAAAGATTCTGGTTTGGGTAATTTTGGCTGCAGTAACCGCAGATATTCTGGCAACACTGGTAGTAATAAGCGGAAAGAGTCAGAGGATTGAGCAGTGGGAATCCATGGATTTCTGGTTTGCTTCTTTAAGCGTCCGGTTGGAAAAGGGACTTTCCTCCTGGGTCAACAAAAGAATCCGGAAAGCCTATCCGTCGGCAGAGAAAAAAGAGAGCAGTCAGGAAAGACAGCAGACAAAAAGCTTTATAGAAGGATGCAGCTTTTACAAAATTGTACTGTTGTTTGTGATTGGTGCATTTTTGGGAGATGTTACCGAAACAATTTTCTGCCGTATAAGTGCAGGTGTGTGGATGAGCAGAAGCAGTTTGGTCTGGGGGCCATTCAGCGTTGTCTGGGGTCTGGCCATTGCAGCTGTGACAGTCCTGCTATATCGGTATCGCACGCGATCCGATCGATTTTTGTTTCTGATGGGAACAGTTTTAGGCGGCGCATATGAGTACCTGTGCAGTGTGTTTACAGAATTGATGTTTGGGACGATTTTTTGGGATTACAGCAAGATTCCATTTAATCTGGGAGGCCGCATTAATTTATTGTACTGCTTTTTCTGGGGAATCGCAGCAGTTGTCTGGTTTAAGGGACTGTATCCTGTATTATCCGGATGGATCGAAAAGATCCCCCAATGGCCGGGCAAACCGATTATCTGGGGTTTGATTATATTTATGTGCATTGATATGGGAGTTTCCTGTATGGCGCTTGCCAGAAGCAGTGAGAGAAGTCAGGGAATTCCTGCCAGATACCATTGGCAGGAAATTATGGATGAACGGTTTGACGATGACCGGATGAATCGGATTTATCCCAATGCCAAGATGGTACACGAATGAAGAAAAGGAGAATTATGATGGGATTATTTTCATTATTTCATTTATCAGATGGAATTACAATGGATGAAGGAGTAAAAGAAGCCAGGTCTGTTGACGGCGCAGTGTTGTTGGATGTGCGTACCAGAGAAGAGTATGTACAGGGCCATGTGCCGGGCAGTGTGAACCTCCCCCTTGATGAACTGGACACGATAAGCTATGCTGAAAATACTCCGCTGTTTGTGTACTGCAGAAGCGGCGCCCGCAGTGGGAGAGGTGTGGAATTTTTAAAAAAGGCCGGATACGGACAGGCAGTTAATATTGGCGGAATCATGGATTACCATGGAGAAATCGAAAGATAATGTTTCAGAAAGAGCAGCGAACATGATAAAGACAAATGTAATGCGTCTTTTAGACGCGGCAAAAATTGCCTATGAATCCATGGAATATGAAGTGGATGAAAAGGATTTATCCGGCAGTCATGCAGCAGATATAATGGGAGTGGACCATGAAAGAATCTTTAAAACCCTGGTGTTAAAGGGAGAGAAGAACGGCTATCTGGTCTGTTGTATTCCGGTAGACGAAGAAGTGGATTTAAAGAAGGCGGCAAAAGCAGCCGGGGAGAAAAAAGTTGAGATGATTCCTGTGAAAGAACTACTTTCTGTTACCGGCTATATCCGCGGCGGCTGTTCTCCGATTGGGATGAAGAAAAAGTTTCCTTTATATATAGAAGAAACAGCAGTGCTGTTTGAAAAGATTGCAGTCAGTGCAGGGCAGAGAGGGGTTCAGATTTTTTTAGATCCCAACGATCTCTGTACCTATGCCGGCGGCAGTTTCGTTCCCCTTATTTAATAACCATTCAGTTATGTGAAGATTTAGCCGGGAACAGACGCCTGAACCGTTCCTGTCCGCGTAAGCGGGCAGGAAGATGTATGGCTGAACGGTATCCTGTCTGATGTCAGAAGAGGAGAAAAAGGTTGACATAAGGATTCGACGGCGAGATTCGACAAAGAGTATGACACAAAATAATTAACAAAAATGTAATATTTCTGTAAAATTACATTAGCGAGGATAGCTGAAAAATAAGCGAAAAACAGTGGTAAAATTGCGCCATCTGCACAAAAATGCAGATGGCGTTTATTTTTGCTCTGGAATAAGTGACAAATTTGTTCTGCTTCCATTGACATTGTGGTACGCGTTCCCATATAATTTGCCATGTTAACCAGAAAAACAAGCAGAAAGTGGGAGATAGTTCCTGTTTCTGCGCCAAAAAGAGGGAGAAAAAGGAGAGTATCTATGTTTCCATTTTATTCTTTTCTTCAGGCAGCCCTGCAGTTTGTCCGGGAATTGGTAAGGCCGATTATCCAGGTGAGTAAGAGAATGTACCGCCAGGCAGCCGTTCTGACATCCGGATGTATGGTCGTTGCGGTAGTTGCATTTACCGCAGCCGGATTTGGAGCAGGAGGCAAAAATGCACTGACTGTATTTGCAGAGGGACGTTATCAGGAGAGCAGCGATGCTCTGGAGGAAACGGACGCTGAAGATTTGGATTTGATTACAGAAGCTAAAATACAAGCCGAATTCGCCGCTTTAAAACAGGAAAGCAGCCTCATAGGCCAGAACCTGGTAAAAAATACAGAAAAAAAGATAGAAGAGTCAGAGCGGGCAAAAGCGGAACTTGAGGCTAAGCAGGAGAAGATACAGGAAGAAAAAGAAGCAGAAGCCAGACGAATTGCAGAGGAAGAGGCTAAAAGGAAGGCAGAAGAAGAGAGAAGAGCAGCGAGAAGGATTTCCTGCTCCCAGTCAGACTATCAGGTCCTCTTAAAAATCGTTCAGGCAGAGGCCGGAATCTGCGATGCGAAAGGCCGGATTCTGGTTGCCAATGTCATTATGAACCGGGTACGGGACAAGCGGTTTCCCAACACAGTGACAGAGGTGGTGTATCAGAGCGGCCAGTTTTCACCGGTATCCGATGGACGGATCAATCAGGTAGAAGTGACGGATTTGACGGTGGAATGCGTAAACCGGGCTTTGGACGGAGAAGACTACTCCCAGGGAGCATTGTATTTTATGAATCGGGGACGTTCTCAGACCAGAGCAATCGGCTTTTTTGATTCAAAGCTTACCTATCTGTTTGCCCACGATGGACATGAATTTTTTAAATAAGAAAAAGATTGAGTTTTCCACAGGTATGGCGTATACTGTCTGTAAAAGATGCAGCAGCTACATACCGTATCTGCATGGAAAAGGAGAGCGCCATATGATTTTTGATGAGAAAAAGAATTTGAATTTTTACAGAAATTTAGGAATTGAAGGCCGTTATGCCAAGGCAGTGGATTTTCTGCTGAATACGGATCTGGCTGCTTTAGAGGCTGGAAGACATGAGATTGACGGAGACAATGTATATGCCAACGTAGTAGAATATACCACAGTTGCCTGGGAAGAGGCAAAGTTTGAGGCTCATGAACATTATACGGATATTCAGTATGTGATTAAGGGAACGGAAATCATGACCTATGCGCCGACCGGAGAGATGACCGTTCAGACTCCCTACAATCCGGACAAGGACGTGGTGTTCTTTGATGACTCCAATCCGGGCCTCAAGATTGCGGCAAAGGACGATCAGTACGTGATTTTCTTCCCATGGGATGCCCATAAACCAAAGGCAGCCAATGGAGAGCCGGCGCCAATTAAAAAAGTGATTGTAAAAATTAAAGAAGACTAAGACATGAGAAAGCTGCTGCAATCGAGACATTTGGAATGGACCTGTTTCGATTGCAGCAGCTTTTGTTTACAGTTTAGGGTGCGGCTCTCCGGAAATGCCCCCCCCATTTTTATCAGTCAGGAAAAGGTCATTTTTCTTCTGTCTGATAAGCCAGATGCCAAGAGCGATAATTCCTGCTGCAACAAGTATCTGGGGAGTCCTGCGGCTGAACCAGGAGAGAAGTTCCTGCACTGGTTCAGGAATGGACAGATATTGTCCAAAGAGCATATGGACGAAATCATTTAGATTTTGCCAAAGGATGGCGGTGCCTAAAAGGATTAAACAGCAGGAAGTTGCTTTTCGGTATCTGGTCAGCAGCAGATTCCGGTTTTTGACGAGGAAATCAACAGGAAAGAAATAATCATCCTCAATCATATAAAATTCATCATCCGGAAGCGTAACCAGATGGTTTGTATGGAAAAAACTGTAAAACCACAGCACCGGAGAGAGATACATAAGCGGCGGAAACAGGATGCCGCTGCAGAAAAAGAGCAGGAAAAACAGGCTCATAACGCTGAGGCCATGTTTAAAAAAGCCTAAATACATTTCGCCGGCTCCGGGAATCAGGGAGCAAAAAAATGTAAATAAATGATTTTTCTTTTTTGTCATAATCAATTACCTCCAATAAAACATATCATAGGAAAATTCCAGTATTGAATCAGAAAGCCGTCTTGTACGGTCGGAAGCCAGAACTTCTATCCGTTGTCCTCCTGTAAAAGAACGGGAAAAAGCAGTGCTGTTTGGCAGCGCAAAGAGCAGAACCAGAGCCCCGGCTACAGCCGTTCCTACTTGAAGGCTGTAAATAAAAAACTGAAGTCTTTTTGAGGCATGGCTGGTTTTTACAGCTACCTGCACATCCAGAGAACGGCTTTTTTTTAAAACAGACTGGGAAAAGTCTTTGGGAGCAGGGACAAAATAGTATCGTTCTGTTTCATCAGAAAACGCTTCCATTAAAACGTCGGAAGCCGCAATTTCTTCTAAGGTTTCCACATAAATTCTGGATTTTGGACTGTTTCTCATGTAAGCTCCTCCCTTCGGTAAAGTTTTTTCAGCATCCCCCTGGCGCGGTAAATCTGTGTCTGAAGCGTTTTTATATTTTTACCGGTTTTTGCGGCAATTTCGCTGATTTCAATTTCATGGTAGTAGTAGTCAAGGGCCACATCTCTGTAAGGGGATGATAGTTTGCAGCAGCAGTCATAAAGGTGTTTTTTGACGGCGGCTTCCAGACATAATTCTTCCGGGGAAGACTGATTGTCTGCAAGACCGGTAAAGTAATCATCTGCAGTGGGTACGCTGCGCCTGCCTGCCCGTTTTAAATAGTCGATGCACTTGTTGGTGGCAATGCGGCACAGCCATGCCCGTTCGTTGGAGCCGTCAAAATGAGACAGATGTCTGTAGGCGGAGAGAAAGGTGTCCTGCGCCAAATCTTCAGCATCAAAATAATCGCCGGTAAGCCGGAAACAGATGGAATAAATTAAATTTTGATATTGGCGGATCAGGCGTTCCAGTGTTTCTTCATCGCTCAAGTAAGTCTCTCTCCTTCCTTTTTGGTATTCTACTTATTATAACGGATGGAAGGGGCAAATGTCTTCATTAAATTTTTTTATAAAGTGCCGGATATGGAAGGATATTTTCAAGAGTCACTGGTTATTTTTTACAAAGTGTGGTAGACTAATACCATCATAAACTGGGGAGGTGTTTTTGTGCAGAGAGTTATCCGTTACCATGTAATTGCCAGAGGGAGAGTCCAAAATGTAGGATGCCGGTTTTTTGTGTGTATGGAAGCCAGACCTTTAGGGATTACCGGATATGTGGAAAATCTTTATGACGGTACGGTTCAGATGGAACTTCAGGGCGATCCGGTCAAACTGTCTCTGCTGTTAGATGCCATCCGCAAGGGCAACGGCTATATGCGGGTAGAGGATCTGGATATTACAGAAATACCGGTAAAACCAGGAGAAAAGCAGTTTTTGATGGATTAGACTGAGGAGGTTTTTATATGAAGCGTGTGTTTTTAATCGTGCTGGACAGTGTGGGAATCGGGGAGATGCCGGATGCAGCCGAATTTGGAGATGAGGGTAGCAATACACTGGCTGCTGCTGCTACAAGTCCGTATTTTTCCATGCCCAATATGAAAAGACTGGGGCTGTTTAATATTGAAGGTGTGAATTGTCAGGAGAAAGAGGAAAATCCCCGGGGAGCAGTGGCAAGAATGACGGAAGTTTCCAAAGGAAAGGACACAACGATTGGACATTGGGAGATAGCAGGCGTGATTTCTCCAGAGCCTCTTCCCACATTTCCGGATGGATTTCCCAAAGAGTTATTAGAGGCATTTGAAAAGGAAACAGGAAGAAAGGTAATTTGCAACAAGCCATATTCCGGCACAGAAGTCATCAAAGATTACGGCAGGGAGCATGTGGAGACAGGAGCGCTGATTGTTTATACATCCGCAGACAGTGTATTCCAGATTGCAGCGCATGAGGACGTAGTTCCTATAGAAGAATTGTACCGTTACTGTGAGATTGCCCGCCGCCTGTGCACAAAGAAATATGGAGTTGGTCGCGTCATTGCCCGCCCATTTGAGGGAGAGTGGCCTTACAAAAGGACTTCAAGACGTCACGATTACTCTCTGGTTCCGCCAAAGGCTACCATGCTGGACGCAATTACAGCTTCCGGGAAGCAGGTGCTTGCAGTGGGAAAGATTAACGATATTTTTGCCGGACAGGGTATCAGTGAGATGGTCAGGACCGCTAATAATGCAGAAGGAATTGACCGGACTATGGAATATCTGGGGCGGGATTTTGAAGGACTGTGCTTTATCAATCTGGTGGATTACGATATGCTTTACGGACACCGCAACGATGTAGACGGCTATGCCAAAGCCCTGACTTATTTTGATAATCGGCTTCCGGAGATTTTAGGGGCGATGAAAGAGGATGATATTTTGATGATCACAGCCGATCATGGATGTGATCCCATTACACCGTCTACGGATCATTCCAGAGAATATACGCCTCTGGTGATAGCGGGAGCCAGGGTCAAACCAGGAGTAAATTTAGGGACCAGAGGTTCTTTTGCAGATATAGCCGCCACGATTTTAGAGTATTTGGGAGTTGATGGAGACATTGCCGGGGAAAGCTTTTTAAAAGAAATATAAAACATAAGGAAGAGAGGAATATACATGGACAAGAACGAGATTTTTAAAACAGTGGATCACACCCTCCTGACGCAGGGAGCAACCTGGGCGGAGATTAAGGAAATCTGTGATGATGCAGTAGCTTACAAGACGGCTTCTGTATGTATTCCGCCGTCCTATGTGAAACGGGCGGCCGAGTATCTGGGAGATAAGATGCCGGTCTGCACAGTAATCGGATTTCCTAACGGCTATAACACTGCAAAGGTAAAGGTATTTGAGACCAGAGACGCCATTGAAAACGGTGCAAAAGAAATTGATATGGTGATCAATATCGGGGATTTAAAGGATAAAAATTACAAAAAGATCGAGGAAGAGATTCGGGAGATTAAAGAGGCCTGCGGCGATAAGATCTTAAAAGTCATTATTGAGACCTGCCTGCTGACAGATGAAGAAAAGATTAAGATGTGCCAGATTGTCACAGATGCGGGAGCGGATTATATCAAAACGTCCACTGGATTTTCCACAGCCGGCGCAACCTTTGACGATATTGCATTGTTTGCAAAACACGTAGGGCCGGACGTTAAGATGAAGGCAGCCGGCGGCATTAAGTCCTTTGAGGATGCGGAAACATTTATCAAACTGGGAGCGTCCAGACTGGGGACCAGCCGTATTGTGAAACTGGCAAAAGCAGAGGTAATTGAAGAGGGAAGCTATTAATCGGGAAATGACAGAACTGTAACATGTACTGCAGCCCCGTTCAGATACACGTTTGTCTGGGCGGGGCTAAAATAAATGGCGAGGAGGTTAAAATCTATGAGAATGTACGATCTGATTGAAGAAAAAAAACGGGGAGAGACGCTTTCGGATCAGGAGATTGCATATATGATCCAGGGATTTACCAGAGGAGAGATTCCGGATTATCAGATGGCTGCCATGTTAATGGCCATTTACTTTAAGGGAATGAGTGATGAGGAGATCACTGCCATGACCATGGAGATGGCAAAATCCGGGGATATGGTAGATTTAAGCGGGATAAAGGGAATCAAAGTAGACAAACACAGCACCGGAGGCGTGGGAGATAAGACCACGCTGATTATCGGACCCATTGTGGCTGCCTGCGGGGTAAAAGTGGCAAAAATGTCCGGAAGAGGACTGGGGCATACAGGGGGAACGATTGACAAGCTGGAGAGCATACCGGGATTTTCTACATCTATTCCCAGAGAGGAATTTTTTGACATTGTAAACCGTACGGGCATTGCAGTAATCGGCCAGTCCGGCAACATGGTTCCCGCAGATAAAAAGATTTACGCTCTTAGGGATGTCACTGCCACTGTGGACAGCATTCCTCTCATTGCTTCTTCTATTATGAGCAAAAAGATTGCGGCAGGAAGCGATGGGATTGTTCTGGATGTAAAGACGGGTAGCGGAGCGTTTATGAAAACATTAGACGACTCCATTGCTCTGGCACAGAAAATGGTAGCCATTGGAACCAGAGCAGGAAGAAACTGCTGCGCCCTGATTACGGATATGGACGTGCCTTTGGGTCATGCAGTGGGAAATGCACTGGAAATCAAGGAATCCATAGAAGTGTTAAAGGGAGGCGGACCAGAGGATCTTCGGGAAGTATCTCTTGGACTGGCTGCCAATATGCTGTACATGGCCCAAAAGGGAACTATCGAGGAATGTTACAGGCTGGCAGAGGAAGCCATTGAAAATGGAAGCGCCCTTAAGGCCCTGGCCCGTATGGTGGAAGGTCAGGGAGGCGATAAGAGTTACGTGGAACAGCCTGACAAATTTCCATGCGCCCCCTATTCTTATGAAGTTCTGGCAGATAAAGAAGGCATTATCACACATATGGACACAGAATCCGTAGGAATTGCGTCCGTTCTTCTGGGAGCGGGGCGAAGCAAAAAAGAAGATGTGATTGATCCATGGGCCGGAATTATTTTAAAGAAAAAATATGGGGAGAAGGTACAGGCAGGAGATGTGCTGGCAGTGCTGTATGCTTCTGACGAATCTCTGTTTGGAGATGCAGCCCGGAAGTTAAAGAGCGCTTATACCATTGGCATACGCATTCAGGAAGAGAAAAAACGGATTTACGCCAGAGTAACCAGAGAGCAGGTGGAAAGATTTATTTAAATCTGCTGGACAGATATTAAGTTCCCATGTTATCCTAAAAAGGAAACTCGCAAAAATAAAATACGAGGGGGATTACTTACCATGAGAAAAAGTATCAAACGTTCTGTTGCTCTGCGCATTGGAGCTGCGCTGTGTTCATCGCTGATTCTGTGTGCTACAATCAATATTGGAATTGCGCGTATCCGCGGTGTACAGGAGAAGAACGCAGGTATTGAGAGTGTTTTGGAAAAGGTACAGGTAGCTGAAGCAGCCCATTACAGATGGTCTAGCGAACTGAGCAGCGCAGTGTATGAAGGCGGTAAGTTTACAGGGAGTACGGACCCTACAGCCTGCGGACTTGGACAATGGATTTACGGGGAACTGGGACTGGAAGATGATACGTTATCAAACCTGCGGAATGAAGTGGAGCCAATGCACAAGGCTTTGCATGAATCCGCTCTCCATGTGCTGGATTTGTATGAGCAGGAACCGGAAGAAGCACAGGAATACTACCATACTGTAATCAAAAAAGATGTAGATTCTCTGATTGCTAAATTAGACAAGATAGTAGAACGTACCAGCCTGTTAAGCACACAGAGCATGGAGCGGATGGCTGCGGCCATTGCAATGATGCAGATTCTGACAGTGATCTGCTGCCTGCTTTCGCTGGGATGTCTGATTAGCATGGCTTATTATGTTGTTGTTCACATTGTACGTCCGATTTTAAATATTGCAAAGGAAAGCGAACCATTGACAGAGGGACGGCTGAATCTGGAACTCAGCCATCATACCGATAACGAGTTAGGAGCGTTGGCGGATACTTTAAGAAAGGCAATGGCCCGGATTGACGGTTACGTGTCTGATATTAATCAAATTATGGAGAAAATGGCAGACAGCAATTTTGATGTGGATGTTTCCCAGTCATTTATTGGAGACTTTTGTTCGATAGAAGCTTCTATTAAGAAAATGGCAGATTCTATGTCCAAAACTATCTATAAGGTAAATCAGGCAACCAGACAGGTTACAAATGGAGCTGAGCAGATTTCCTCCAGTTCCCAGGCGTTGGCGCAGGGAGCAGCCGAACAGGCGAGCGAGGTGGAGCAGCTGATGCAGGCTTTGAAAAAGCTGTCAGAAAACGCAGAGAAAAATGCGGCGGCAGCCCGGTCAGTACAGGAGAATGCGCGCCAGACCGATACGCAGATATCTGAAAGCAACAGTAAGATGAACCAGATGGTTGCTGCAATCGAAGATATCCGAAAGTCTTCCAAAGAGATTGAAAATATCATTTCGACAATCGAAAGCATTGCATTCCAGACCAATATTCTGGCATTAAATGCAGCTGTGGAGGCAGCGCGTGCCGGTACAGCGGGAAAGGGATTTGCAGTTGTTGCAGATGAAGTGAGAAACCTGGCCGGCCAGTCGGATCATGCGGCAAAAGCCACAAAAGTTCTGATTGAAAATTCTGTTGAGGCAGTAAGAAGAGGAAGCAGTATTGTAGAGGAAGTCTCTCAGACCATGCAAAATACCCTGGAACTCGCAGCGCAGTCAGCAGGAGCGATTGATGATATTGCAAAAGCAGTGCACGAAGAGGCAGGAGCAATTACACAGGTTACATATGGAATCGAACAGATTTCAGCCATTGTACAGACAAACTCTGCTACCAGTCAGGAGGTTGCGGCAGTCAGCGAGCAGCTGTTCTCCCAGACCCGGGTTTTAAGTGATCAGACCAGGATGTTTAAGATTAAGAAATAACTGCTCATATTCCAAAGACCAGGGGATAAAGAGATAGCATATCCGCAGGAAAAAGTCGGACCAACATTCCTTGTAATGTCTCTATGGTAGGATAAAAGAAAACATGAATTATGGATGCGGCGGGAGGGCTGGATATGCGAAAAAAGAAATTACTGTTCGGGATGGGAATTTTGACTGCGTATGCAGTGCTGGGATTAGGTGGATGTCAGAGTGAGAACCCGAAGATCCTGGAAAAAACAGAAATCAGTACAGAAGAAATGAGCAAAACAGAAAGTGGTAAGATAGAACCTGTTGAGACAGAAAACAGAGGAACAGGAGACAGCCTGGAAACGTCTTCTGAAGCAGAGGAAGTTCTGACAATGCCTCCCCAAATGCAGCTATCAGATTCTCTGTCTGGCAGTTCCCAGTCGTTTTCGATTTCGTCTGGTTCTTATACTTGGAACATGAAGGGAAATGAGGACTTCGAGGGAGTTGTGGCCTGTGGCGCACATCCGCTGGAGGTTAGCGAAGATGCTCCCAAATTGTATGTTCCAGATTATCACCAGATGACAAAAACCCCGTATCTGGTATCCTGTCCGGTGATGCCGGATCAGATTCGGCTGACCAGCTGGGGCCATTCTGCCCTGGGAAACGTGGAGAATTCAGCAGAAGAAATGGTAGTCTATGAAAATGAGACACTGATTGAACTGGAAGCAGGAAAAGTCTATGCGCTGACGGCTGTGTGGGAAAAGGAGAAGGAAGAGCGCAGGGGATTTTCTGGAGAAGCACAGTATGTGTTTCTGACAGACAGCAGGCAGTCAGAGCAATCAGAACGGATTCGGCCGGAACAGACAGAACCTTTAAATGATATGGTGCTCTATACTTCTTATCCGTTTTCTTATAGGGAGAAAGAATGGGAACTTCAGAAATTTGTCCAGAAAGATATGCTGATAGATGGGGAACTGGCAATGGATGACAGGTGTCGTTTCGCTGTTTCCCTGACTTCAGGAGAAACAGAGTACCGTTTTTTTGACGAGATCGTTCAGCTTGGAGAACCGCAGGCAGATGTCTGGATCGATATAGAAGATCGCCTTCATGTTGTACTTTGGGATAGGCGGACCGCCAGATACCAGATTACGGATTTTGTGTATAATCCGGAAATGGATGAATTTGTTGGTCAGAATCTAATCAATGGAGAAGGGATAAACTATCTGGGAACGACAGAGGGAGGGAAACCGAATAATAGATTGGAGTAGATACTATTTCTCATAAAAACTAAGCCGCCCCAGGTGATTTACCTGGGGCGGCGGCCTTTTTGCGATGAAATTATAACTGAGGACCAGCAGGAACTAAAGCCTTGCCGGCTTCGTTGCCTTCATATTTTGCAAAGTTCTTAATGAATCTTGCAGCCAGATCCTTAGCTTTTTCTTCCCACTGGGAAGCATCTGCATAAGTGTCGCGAGGATCCAGAATGCCGGTATCTACGCCTGGCAGTTCGGTCGGGATCTCGAAATTGAAGTATGGAAGCTTCTTGGTTGGTGCATTTAAAATATCGCCGTTTAAGATAGCGTCGATGATGCCGCGGGTATCGCGAATGGAGATACGCTTACCGGTTCCGTTCCATCCGGTATTTACTAAGTATGCCTTAGCGCCGCTCTTTTCCATCTTCTTAACCAGTTCTTCTGCGTACTTGGTTGGGTGCAGCTCTAAGAATGCCTGTCCAAAGCAAGCGGAGAAGGTAGGAGTAGGCTCGGTAATGCCGCGTTCTGTACCAGCTAACTTAGCAGTGAAACCGGATAAGAAGTAGTACTGGGTCTGCTCAGGAGTTAAAACAGATACTGGAGGCAGTACGCCGAATGCATCTGCAGATAAGAAGATTACGTTCTTTGCATCTGGAGCAGCGGAAACAGGGCGAACAATCTTTTCAATGTGGTCGATTGGGTAAGATACACGAGTGTTCTCGGTTACGCTCTTGTCAGCGAAATCGATCTTGCCGTCCTTGTCTAAGGTTACGTTCTCAAGAAGAGCGTTGCGCTTGATTGCATTGTAGATATCCGGTTCGGAATCCTTATCCAGGTTGATAACCTTTGCATAGCAGCCGCCCTCAAAGTTAAACACGCCGTTGTCATCCCAGCCATGCTCGTCATCGCCGATCAGCAGACGCTTCGGATCGGTAGACAGAGTAGTCTTGCCGGTACCGGACAGACCAAAGAAGATAGCGGTATTTTCGCCGTTCATATCGGTATTTGCGGAGCAGTGCATGGAAGCGATGCCCTTTAATGGAAGGTAGTAGTTCATCATAGAGAACATACCCTTCTTCATCTCGCCGCCGTACCAGGTATTTACGATAACCTGCTCGCGGGAGGTGATGTTGAACATAGCAGCAGTCTCGGAATTTAAGCCCAGTTCTTTATAATTTTCAACTTTTGCTTTGGAAGCGTTGTAAACAATGAAGTCCGGTTCAAAGTTTGCCAGCTCTTCTTCAGAAGGCTGAATAAACATATTGGTTACAAAGTGTGCCTGCCATGCAACTTCCATAATGAAACGGATAGCCATGCGGGTATCTTTATTGGCGCCGCAGAAAGCATCTACAACAAACAGTCTTTTGCCGGACAGTTCTTTTAATGCAATGTCTTTTACAGCGTCCCATGCTTCCTGAGAAGCCGGATGGTTGTCGTTTTTGTATTCGTCAGAAGTCCACCATACAGTGTCTTTGGAGTTTTCATCCATAACGATGAATTTGTCTTTTGGAGAACGGCCGGTATAGATACCAGTCATTACATTTACTGCGCCCAGTTCGCTGACCTGGCCTTTTTCGTAGCCTTCCAGTTCTGGTTTGGTCTCTTCCTCGAATAACATTTCATAAGAAGGATTGTACACAATTTCTGTGGTGCCGGTAATGCCGTACTTGGTTAAATCGATCTTTGACATCATACATTTACCTCTTTTCTTTCATAGTGAAAATCACTGCCTGTAATGACAGTATAATCAGAAGTAATCAAAAAAACGATTCTTCTAATCATATTATACATCATTCATTAATAAAAGCAATAAAAAAGTTTTATTTTTAACAATCTGTTTTTGGAGCAGTGTATGGAATCTGTAAGAAAAAAGAAAATTAGCAATATTGCACAAAAATAAAAAGGATGTTATAATGGACCTCATCCCACTATTCACAAATTATAATGATTTTAGAGAAAGACAAGGGGGAACAGGATGGATTTATTAATCGTCATTATTATTGTCATGATTTTTGCAGCCCAGAATGAAAGTCTGGATCTGACGGGCAGAATCAAACAGATGTTTGAAAAGAAACAGAACTCCACAGGCGGTCTGCGCCCGGATGCAGATTACGGGAATGTGCGTCCGGCTGACGGGGAAGAGGATGAAAAAGAAGATTCCGGCCAAAAGTCTGATTCTGATTTCAATGATAATTTAGAGTCCGGCTCTAAAAAGAAGAAAAAAGGAGGAGGCAGAATGAGGGAAGGCGGAAAGAAAAAAGGAAAAGCAGGCTCTGCCCTTCGAGTAGCAGGAATCGGCGCAGCGCTGGTGATAGCGTTGTTTTGCGCATGGGATTCCTTCTATATGTTAAATGAAAATACCTATGCGGTAGTCACTACATTTGGAAAACCTTCTGTAGTAAAAACAGCCGGACTGCATTTCAAAGTTCCCTTTATTCAGAGAGTCCATAAAATCACAAAAAATATTATGGGTATGCCCATTGGATATACGGTGGAAGATGAAGAAGATCCGGAGGTAAATGAAGATTATCCGGCTACTGTATCCAAAGAATCCGAAATGATTACCAAGGATTTTAACTTTGTAGATGTGGATTTTTACATCGAATATCAGGTAGTTGACCCGATTCAGGCATTTATTCATGCGGATACGTATCAGGAGATTATCAAAAATCTGGCTCAGTCATACATTCGCGACACAGTGGGAACATACAATGTAGATGATGTCATTACTACAGGAAAAAGCGAGATTCAGTCTAAGGTAAAAGAAAAGCTGTCCAATCGTCTGGAACAGGAAAATATCGGCTATGGCATTTATAATGTAACGATTCAGGATGCAGAACCGCCCACTGCAGAAGTTACCAATGCGTTTAAGGCTGTGGAAGACGCCAAACAGGGGATGGATACAGCGATTAACCAGGCTAAGAAATATCAGTCGGAGCAGATTCCCACTGCAAACGCAAAGGCAGATAAGGTGATTCAGGATGCAGAAGCGTATAAACAGGAAAAAATCAGCGAAGCAACCGGTCAGGCAGCCCGTTTTAATGATTTGTACCAGGAATACAGCAAATATCCTCTGATCACCAAAAAGCGTATGTTTTATGAGGCAATGGAAGAGGTTCTTCCGGATCTGAAAGTGATTATTAATTCTTCTGACGGAACACAGACGCTGCTTCCTCTGGAACCATTTGCCGCTTCCGGAACCGATACAGGAACCAGAATGCCCACAGCGCCGGAACCGTCGCCGCAGCCGGCTGCAGATGGCCAGACTGTACAGAATGGAGGAAATGAATCATGAAGAAACGAATAAAATGGATTGTCACTCCGCTGATTGCCCTTTCTGCCATTGTCCTGCTTAGTTCCAGTATGGTTACAACTACAGCAAAAGAGTATAAGCTGGTTACTCAGTTTGGAAAGGTGGTCCGGATCTCTTCTGAACCGGGACTCAGTTTTAAGATTCCGTTTATCCAGGAAGTACAGAGCGTCCCTAAATATAAGATGATTTCCGATTTGGTTCCCAGCGATGTTACAACAAAAGATAAAAAGGTTATGACAGTAGACAGCTTTGTAATCTGGGATATTGCAGATCCGCTGAAATACCTTACCACCTTAAATGCCAGCAAGGAAAATGCCGAGGTCCGCATCAGCAATGTGGTGTATAACTCCATTAAAAATGTGTTGGCAGCAACCAATCAGGAAGATATAATCACAGGAAGAGACGGCAAGCTGGCATTGACCATTACGGAAAATATCGGAGACGCCCTGGACAGCTATGGAATCCGCATTTATTCTGTAGAAACGAAAAAACTGGATTTGCCTGATTCCAATAAAGAGAGCGTTTATGCCAGAATGATTTCAGAAAGAAACAACATTGCGGCCGGTTACCAGGCGGATGGTGAGTACGAATCCAAACTGATCATGAACAAAACAGACCGTACGGTCCGGGAAACCATTGCAAAGGCTAACGCGGATGCAGAAAAGATCAAGGCAGAAGGCGAAGCAGAATACATGAGGATTTTGTCTGAAGCATACAACGATGAATCCAAGGCGGATTTTTATAATTATGTCCGTTCCCTGGATGCGCTGAAAGCGTCCATGACAGGAGAAAATAAGACAATCGTTCTGGACGGGGACAGTGAACTGGCTCATATCTTAAGCGGAAATATTCAGTAAAAAAGGTTGGAAGGAGTTTTCAGTAACAGTTCAGCCATGCGAAGATTCAGACAGGAAAACGTGTTGAAAGCTTGTTTTCATAAAGGTTTTCCTGTCTGAATCTTCATAGGGCATACGCCAGACGCTTCTTGTCCGCAGCAGGCGGGCAAGAAGATGCAAGGCTGAACTGTTACAGTTTTCACTCATTTAGGAAAAAAGCATCTTGAAATTATAGTGCTTTTATTGTATACTTACTTATGTAAAAATTATGTGAACTTGTAACACCTGGAATGTTCGACACTCTTACGTATTTGAACCTACACTATGACATCGGGATTCCAATATTTTCAGACGGATGTCGGGCCTCCTTTGAGTGGATGGCAGAAGCCTGAGTGAGGTTGCCCACCTAGCTTTGCTAGGGGTCAATTAGTAAGAACCGGCATTTTGGGGTTACAAAAGAGGAAAGCAGCGAGCAATCGCTGCTTTATCTGCTTTTACACAAACTTAAGGGGAAAACATTTATGAACAGACAAAAATTCTATTACTACATCTGCTGGGGAATTACAGCATTTCTGGTTATAGCAGCCAGTATTGCATTTTGCTTTGTACTGCTCAAATTTGATACAGTAAAAGGCGGTTTTTCCATGCTGGCGGATATTTTGGCGCCTGTGATTTACGGCGCAGTCATGGCATACCTTTTAACGCCTGTTTACAATCGGTGTGTGGCAAAGACGGAGCCGGTTTTTACAAAATGGATAAAACGTGAAAAACGGGGCAAAGCTCTGGCAAAGGGAATTGGAACCTTTGTCAGCGTAGTAGTGCTGATTGTGATTGTAGTCGGATTGTTTTCCATGGTGATTCCGGAGGTTATCAGGAGCATTCAGAATGCCGTCAACGCCCTGCCGGAAAATATGCGGAATCTGTCTATCTGGATTTCACAGGTTCTGGAGGATAATCCGGAAGCGGAGCATATTGCAATCAATTCGTTAAACCGTCTGGCAGAGTGGGCCCAGGGCGTATTGGAACCCAATTTAGATAAGATTTTTGGGATTTTAGGCAATCTTTCCCTGGGGGTTATCAGTCTGATTGTCTGGATAAAAAACCTTTTAATCGGACTGATTGTTATGATCTATCTTTTAAATATTAAAGATCAGTTTGTGGCTCTGGCAAAGAAGATTGCTTATGGACTTTTTTCCGTAGAATGGGCCAACCGCATTGTAAGGGAAGCCAGATTTATCCACAAGGTATTCGGCGGATTTATTATTGGGAAAATTGTGGATTCTCTGATTATCGGAATTATGTGTTTCGTGTGTCTGTCTTTTATGAAGATGCCTTATACGCTGTTAGTCAGCGTGATAGTGGGAGTTACCAATGTGATCCCGTTTTTCGGACCATTTATCGGTGCAATTCCAAGTGCATTTTTGATTCTTCTGGTAAGCCCCCTTCAGTGCCTGTATTTCCTGATTTTCATTCTGCTTTTGCAGCAGTTTGATGGAAATATTCTGGGCCCCAAGATTTTGGGTGACTCTACAGGAGTTTCCAGTTTCTGGGTATTATTCTCCATTCTGTTGTTTGGCGGCCTGTTTGGATTTGTGGGAATGATCATCGGAGTTCCTACCTTTGCAGTGATTTACCGCTTGATCGGAGATTTCATTAACAGTAAACTCAGAAAACGGAATCTGTCTGTCCGGACAGATGATTATCAGGAATTAGACTATGTAGAGGAGACGGACAGGAGTTATCGGAAATTATGAGCAGAAAGTCATTCATTGTGCGGATAGGGGCAATCCTCTCTCTGGTTCTGGCGCTTATAACGATTATTGTGGTTTTGGAGCCGGAGAGAAAGGAAGAGGGAATTACCAGGGCGCGGGCAGCTAAGGCAGTGGCTCTTATGATGGAAACCAGAGAGGGAGTGCTTACATATAAGGAAAAGAAAAGGGACTCTTATTTTTCTCAGAAAGAGCAGAACAACTGGTATGTGCCTTATATGGATTATCTGTATGATAAGGGGATTTTATCAGAAGAGCTGACAAAGCCTACAGCGGAATCTGCCCAAAAGGAAATCACCTATGAAGAGGTCAGCCATATGGCTGGAGCTTTTTCAAAACCGCTGGAATCTTCTGTGGGGATGGTCCGAAAAAATAAGGATAATCCCTATCCGGAGGAAGATTTTTGGAAGATTTATGAGAAACTGTTAAAGGAAACAGGCGCTTTAGACATAGAAGGCGGCGTGGAGATTCTGGAGGTCCTTTTATATGGGACGCCGTCCAACATTCAGCCTTCGGAGAGCTGGATGGCTTATACTAGCCAAGGAGATTTTCGATTTGAGGGCCTGGCCCTGGATGCATACATAGACTGCAAACTGGAAATTATGGTGCGGGGGCAGGAAATGATAGCTGTCCGCAAATTGATTTCCGAAGATGTGGTGTATGAAAATGTATGGCTGGATGATAGTGGGAGCGATACGTTTCAGGTTCATTTAGGCAGTGTCTGCAGAACATTTTCCGGGAAAGGAATTGAAAATCTGGAAGATTTCCGCAACAATCTGGTAGATCTGGAATTAAAATCCGGAAAATTAGTTAAGATCTCCATTCAGGAGGACCGGATTAAGGGAAAAGTTCTGTCGGTCAGCGATGCCGGGATTGAGATAGAAGGGTACGGACTGATCCCGCTGGAAAAAAATTTCCGGGTCCACAAGGTTTACGGAGAGTATAAAGAGATGGAACTTTCAGATATCCTGGTAGGATACGACAATCAGGAATTTGTCACCAGCAATGGAAAGCTGTGTGCGGCCTTAATAACCAGAGAGTTTGATGCAGAGCGAATCCGGGTGCTTCTGATGAATACTGGTTTTGAATCGGTTTTCCATCCATCTGTGACCCTGACTCCGGATACAGATGCAGTGCTTTCTTATGGAAAAAAGGAAAAAAAGTTAAAAGCAGGGGAAAGCCTGACCATTGAACCGGGCGGCAAGTATTTAAAGGAAGGCCGGGCGGTTATTACACCGGTGACAAAAGACGGGCAGATCTTGATTTCTTCCATTTCCAGAAGTCAGGGAACTCCTTCTTACTGCGGAACTATTGAAATTAAAGAAGAACCACAAGGTCTTACCATTGTCAATGACTTATATTTGGAGGATTACTTAAAGAAAGTAGTTCCCAGTGAGATGCCGGCCAGCTATGAGCTGGAAGCATTAAAAGCACAGGCAGTCTGCGCCAGAACCTATGCTTACCGGCAGATTTTAGGCAACAGCTACAGTCAGTACGGCGCCCATGTAGATGACAGCACTCGATTTCAGGTGTACAACAACACAGAAGAATTTGCAAAAACCACGAAGGCAGTAACTGCCACTTATGGCCAGATGCTGTTTTATGAGGGAAACGCAATAGAGGCATTTTATTTTTCCACATCCTGCGGTCATACAACAGACGGCAGTGCCTGGGGCGGCAGCAAAGCGGCAGCGCCATATTTGAAGGCCAGGGAGCTGAGAGATCGAAAAGAATGCCTGGATTTGTCCAGCAATGCTGCATTTTCCGAATTTATTAAAAACAAGGATTATCCGTCCTATGATCAGAGTTATCCCATGTACCGCTGGGAGACAAAGATTTCCGCATCAGATTTGCAGAAAAAAGTGCCGGATATCGGGGAAATTACAAACATGGAAGTGCTGGAGAGGGGACCTGGAGGCGTAGTTCAAAAGTTAGAGATTCAGGGAACAGAAGGAGAGAAGATTCTGGAAGGACAGAATCCGATTCGCAGCGTTTTGGGAGATGCGGGTCTGGAGATTGTAAAAAAGGACGGGAATGTCCAGACCGGATTTGCAATTTTGCCAAGTGCTTACATATCTATTGAAAAGAGAACCAGTACAGACGGCGTTCTGTCATTTTATATTTACGGCGGCGGCTATGGACATGGGGCAGGCATGAGCCAGAACGGAGCGCAGGAGATGGCAAAAGACGGGAAAGATTATAAAACAATTTTAAATTTCTTTTATGAAGGAACCGACATCAGAGAAGCAGAAGAAAAATCCTGATGGTTCAGCCTTGACAGCGATTTGTTCCTATGCTATCATAATCAAGTATGAGTAAACGCCGAAACTCAGCCGGCAGGAAGACTCCAACCTCGGCTTGGTTTGCGGTCAGATTTCATTTATTATAAGGAGGATATTACCATGATTTCTAAGGAAAAGAAAGCAGCTATTATTGCAGAGTACGGCAGAAAGCCGGGAGATACCGGTTCACCGGAAGTTCAGATCGCTATCCTGACTGCGAGAATTACCGAATTAACCGAGCATTTAAAGAGCAATCCAAAGGATCATCACTCCAGACGCGGTCTGCTGATGATGGTAGGTCAGAGACGCGGTCTGTTAGACTACTTAAAGAAGACAGATCTGGAAGGTTATCGTGCATTGATCGAAAAGTTAGGCATCAGAAAGTAATTTGGCTGCTGTTAGGGTGGAGAGTTTTCTCCGCCCTATATTTGTTGTAACCGTTTCACAATTCTCTTTTGCAAAAGACGTACCGAGACCGCTGACGTATATATGACAGGAAGTTACGGCAGTCATGTACAGGTCAGTAGTTTCGGGTCTTTTACCGCAGATGAAGAGAGAACATTTTAAGAGTAAAAAGGAGACAAACATGTATAAGAGTTTTAGTATGGAATTAGCAGGCCGTACTCTGACGGTAGATGTAGGCAGAGTGGCAGCCCAGGCCAATGGAGCCGCATTTATGCATTATGGGGATACGGTAGTTCTTTCTACAGCAACCGCATCTGACAAGCCAAGAGAAGGGATTGATTTTTTCCCGTTAAGTGTTGAATATGAAGAAAAATTATATTCGGTTGGAAAGATTCCAGGAGGATTTAATAAGAGAGAGGGAAAAGCCTCTGAAAATGCAATTTTGACTTCCCGCGTAATTGACAGACCTATGCGTCCTCTGTTTCCAAAGGATTACCGCAATGATGTTACCTTAAACAACCTGGTAATGTCTGTAGATCCGGACTGCAGCCCGGAACTGACTGCTATGCTGGGTTCTGCAATCGCAGCAACCATTTCAGATATTCCATTTGATGGTCCATGCGCTACCACCCAGATTGGTCTGATTGACGGAGAGTTCGTTGTCAACCCCACCAATGATCAGAAGAAAGTTTCTGATATGGCTCTGACGGTGGCTTCTACCAGAGAAAAGGTAATCATGATCGAGGCAGGCGCTAAGGAAGTGCCGGAAAACGTTATGATTGACGCTATTTTTAAGGCTCACGAGGTCAATCAGGAGATCATCCGCTTTATTGACACCATTGTAGCAGAGTGCGGCAAGGAAAAACATTCTTATGAAAGCTGTGCAGTTCCGGAGGAACTGTTTGCTGCAATCCGGGAGATTGTGACTCCGGAAGAAATGGAAGAAGCAGTCTTTACAGACGAAAAGCAGAAGAGGGAAGAAAACATCCGCGTGATTACAGAACGTCTGGAAGAGGCTTTTGCAGAAAATGAAGAGTGGCTGCCTCTTCTTGGCGATGCCATTTATCAGTATCAGAAAAAGACAGTGCGCAAGATGATCTTAAAAGATCACAAGCGCCCGGACGGCCGCGATATTAAGGAAATCCGTCCGTTGGCAGCAGAGATTGACCTGCTTCCACGGGTTCATGGGTCCGGCATGTTTACCAGAGGACAGACCCAGATTTTAAATGCCTGCACCCTGGCTCCATTATCAGAGGCCCAGAAGTTAGACGGTTTGGATGAAAATGAGACAGCTAAGAGATATATGCATCACTACAATTTCCCATCCTACTCCGTAGGTGAGACAAAACCGTCCAGAGGTCCGGGACGCCGGGAGATTGGCCATGGCGCATTGGCAGAGAGAGCTTTGGTTCCAGTGCTTCCAAGCGAGGAGGAATTCCCTTACGCTATCCGTACTGTATCTGAGACCATGGAGTCCAATGGCTCTACTTCTCAGGCAAGTATTTGTGCATCCACTCTGTCTTTGATGGCGGCAGGCGTACCGATTAAGAGCATGGTGGCAGGTATTTCCTGTGGTCTGGTTACAGGAGAAAGCGATGACGATTACATCGTATTAACCGATATTCAGGGCCTGGAAGACTTTTTTGGAGATATGGACTTTAAGGTAGGCGGTACTCATAAGGGAATTACCGCAATCCAGATGGATATTAAGATTCATGGATTAACCCGTCCGATTATTGAAGAAGCCATCGCAAGATGCCGCGAGGCCAGAATTTATATCATGGATGAGGTTATGGCTCCGGTTATTTCCCAGCCGAGAAAAGAATTAAGCAAATATGCTCCTAAGATCCGTCAGATTACCATCGATCCTCAGAAGATTGGCGATGTAGTCGGAAAACAGGGCAAAGTGATCAACAAGATTATTGAAGAAACCGGTGTGAAGATAGACATTGAGGATACCGGGGCAGTCAGCGTATGCGGCACAGATGCTGCTATGATTGATAAGGCAGTAACGATTATCAACAGCATTGTAACAGACATCGAAGCCGGCATGATCTTTACGGGAAAAGTGGCCCGTATTATGAATTTCGGCGCTTTTGTAGAACTGGCTCCCAATAAAGACGGTATGATTCATATCTCTAAGCTGGCAGACCGCCGCGTTGCAAAGGTAGAAGATGTGGTAAATATTGGAGATGAAGTTACTGTAAAAGTAATTGAAGTTGACAAGATGGGTAGAATCAATTTAAGCATGCGTCCAAGTGACTTAGCAAAAAATGAAGAAGCCAGGGAAGAACATGCGGTTGATGCAGAATAAATGATAGACAGGGCCGCTGTCCTTGATGGACGGCGGCCTTTTTTCTTTCAGTTTGAGTACAGCAGGGGAAAATACCATGAGAAAAAATAAAATTTATGCCATTGGTCTGGGAGTTATCCTTGGGATTACCCTTCCCACTATGATTGCTGCGGCAGAACCAGTGGATCAGATTCCGGCCCTGGAGGCGCCGGCAGAGGAAAGTCAGGGACAGGAGATTTCTTCAACACCGGAAAGTGAATCGGAATCCACACCGGCCGGTGAGCCCCAGGAGACACTGGAAAGCGGGGCAGAGACAGAGCCGTCAGGAGAGACGGCAGCCCCGGAGAGTGGAGCAGAGACAGAGCCGTCAGGAGAGACGACAGCCCCGGAGAGTGGGGCAGAGACAGAACCGTCAGGAGAGATTGGGCCGGGACAGGGGATGGAAGAGCCGTCTGCCGGCGGGACGATTTCCCATACAAGCGGCGGTGTAAAAGATTATTCCAACATAGGCCCCGGGATGTCTTCTTTTGCATCTTCAGATGCCGGTGGGTCTGCAAATCCGGCAGAAGTTCAGGAGTTCCTTACTATGACAGTAGAAAATCCTGTTGTCCAGATAACAGACAAGTATTCGTACGAGCAGATGGAATCAGATCTTCAGTCTCTGCAGCAGCGGTACGGCACTGCTCATATGCAGATTACGACTATCGGGACTTCTGCAGACGGCAGGAAGATCTATGATATTATTGTGGGGAACCCCAATGCGGGAAAACATGTTCTGATTCAGGGAGCCATTCATGCCAGAGAATATGCCAATCCATTGCTGATGATGAAGCAGATCGAAGATGCTTTGGCTTTTTATGATACTGGCTCTTACAATGGCAGAAAATTATCAGATCTGTTAAATCAGGTAGCTGTTCATTTTGTCCCCATGGCAAATCCGGACGGAGTTGCATTGAGCCAGTTTGGTCTGGATGCCCTCAAGACAGATGAGTTAAAGCAGACAGTCCAGGCAGCATATGCATCTGATTTGGCTGCCGGCAGGACCAGTTATGAATTTAACCGATACCTGGAGAGATGGAAGGCCAATGCGAGAGGCGTCGATTTAAACCACAATTTTGACGCATTGTGGACCAACACTTCCAGCAACTGGATGCTGCCTTCCTATTCCGGGTATAAGGGACTAACTCCTGTATCAGAGCCGGAATCCCAGGCATTGGTTAATTTAATGAACAGCGATTATCCATGGGCGGCTGTGCTGAACTACCATTCTATGGGAAAAGTAATTTACTGGGATATTGAAGGCAATAAAGAGAGGGAGCGTTCCAGACAGTTGGCACAGCTTATGTCAGTGGCTACAGGCGGCTACCAGATGTTGTACAGCGGCGGGGGCGGAGGATTTAAAGACTGGGCTCAGCTAAAGGAAAATCCTGTGCCCAGTATTACAGTAGAGACCGGAAAAGTGGATTGTCCTATGCCAGTATCAGAGTTTGACTCTATTTGGGCGGAAAACCGGGCCGGATGGGCGCTGGTTGCTGATTTTGTTTTGACATACTAAGGAGCAGGACATGTTAGAAGTAGAAGGAATCCGAAAAACATACCGAAAAAAGAATGTGCTGTCAGGAGTCTCATTTACAGCAGAACCCGGACAGTGTATTGGGATTGTGGGAGGAAACGGATGCGGCAAAACTACGCTTTTGTCTATTCTGGCGGGTGCAAGAAAGGCAGATGGAGGGAGTATCCGGATAGATGGCCGGGAAGTTTTGGGAAAGCCCTCTCTCCAGGCAGAAAGCATTGCCTATGTTCCCCAGGAAAATCCGTTTATGGACGAACTTAGCGTGAAAGACAACTTAAGTCTGTGGTATAAAGGCAATCGGACTGCCATGAAAAAAGATTTGGAAAGTGGCCCGGCTGCCATGCTGGGAGTGGATAAGTTTTTAAATACGCCAGTAGGGAAGCTTTCCGGAGGGATGAAAAAACGTCTGTCCATTGCATCTGCTCTGGCAGGTCATGAAAAGCTGTTAATTATGGACGAACCTGGAGCAGCCCTGGATTTAGTGTGCAAAGAAGTAATTCAGGACTATATAAAAACGTATTTAAAAGAGGGAGGACTGGTGATTTTGGCTTCCCATGAGATGGCGGAACTGGCAGTCTGTTCAAAAATGTACGTGCTGAAGGATGGAACTGCAAAAGAAATTCCATGCGGATTGACCGTCTCCCAGCTTACTGCCAGATTTTAAGATAGTATGGCTGCCGGTTACGCCGGTCAAAGAAAGGAGAAGAGTATGAAGTGTTCAAAGTGTAATGCAGAAATTCCGGAGAATTCATGGGTTTGTCCTGAATGTGGGACAGCAGTAGAAAGGCAGAGTGAACCGGAACCAAAACCGGAGAATGGGCCGGAGAAAAAGTCGAAAAAAGCCTGGATCATCGGAGGAGCAGCTGCAGCCGTCATTACAGCTGCAGCTGTAGGAATTGGCTTTTTTGCAGCAAATAAAGATCCGAAAACTGTAGTAATTGAGGCTTTGCAGGGAGTGTACGCAGCAGAAAACACAGATCCGGCTGAGGAAGTATTCGGATTTAAGCAGCTTTTTAAAAATATTAAGACCACTGGCAGTGAGATGGGAATCGAACTGGCTTTTGCAGATTCCAGTGAACCGGACTTCAGCATATTTCAGGGAGCTGGAATTACCATAGACACAGCTTCTGATCCGGTCAATAAAAAATTCTCTGAAAAACTGGGAATTATCTACAGCGGCATGGATTTGGCCACTATTGATATTTATGGAGACGATACCTACATCATGGCATCAGTTCCGGAACTGACATCAAAAGTTCTTACCATCAATTATGCAGATAATTTGTCAGAGCAGATTGCCAATTCTCCCTTAATGCAGGAGAGCGGGATTACACTGACAGAGGAAGATAAGCAGGCGATTGAGAATTATGCAGCTTATCTGAGCAGTATTTATTCTGGTGAAAAACAGCCCTTTGATGTTAAGGCGCTGCTGCAGCGTTACAAAGAAGGCAGTCAGGCCATGGGAAATTTAAAAGAAGCACTGACTGTGACAAAGGCGGAGAATTCCCGGCTGATGTATAATGGAAAAGAGCAGACCTGTACTGGATATGATGTGATAATTCCAAAAGAAGCTTTAATAGAATTTCTCAGGACAACATCCAGATTTTTCATGGAAGATGAAGGATTGAAGGGAGATCTTCTGGAATATATCAAAGTAGTTCTGGAAATGAGCCGGATGTCTTATGCAGCAGCAGATGATGAAATGGATCTGCCCGCTCCGGAAGAACTTTTATCAGAGTTCTGGACAGAACTGGACACAGGTTTTGAGGACATAATTACAGACCTGGAGCGGATTCTGGACGGAAACATTACTATGAAAGTTTATGTAACAAAGAAGGGGCAGCTTGCAGCCATGGATGTTTCCTGTGCATTTGCAGACAGCGGCAGCACGCTTGTAATGACGGCAAAGGCGGTTTTAGAGGGAGGAAGCTATCCTACTCAAAATGGCTCCCTGACAGTTGCTATGACAGAGAATGAAGATACAATTACCTGCAATTTTACCAAGTCCGGAGAATACACCGATGCTGCATTAAACAGCGGGTGGAAATTCCAGATTGAGTATGCAGGCGAAACAGTGTGTGCGGAGTACGAGAATGCCTATGACAGAACTACAAATGATTCTGCGATCAGGATTTCTTTTGGAGACGGATCTGAAGAGTCCGGTGTAGATATTACACTGGATGGAGTGGTAGATCTGTTGGAAAAAGGAAAAAACATTCACTACACGTTGGACTCTCTGACAGTAGAAGACGCTTCTGGTCTCATGTTCTTTGAACTGGACGGCGCCCTTTATTTACGGGAACTGCAGACAGAGATAATGGTTCCGGAAGGAGAGCAGATGGATGTGCTTGCAGCATCCGGGCAGGATTGGGAAGAGTTGATCAACGAAGTTGTGATGAGCGTATACTCCATGATTTTGGGAGGAAGCTTTTTGCAGTAACAGGCAGGAGGGAACATGCGGACGTTTTTTGTATATATAAAACTGGAATTAAAAAGGGCGCTGCGTATTCTTCCATGGACTGCTGCTGGGGCAATGGTACTGGCAGGATTGCTGGGCGCCATTGCCCTTTTTGCCTTTCGGACTCTGGAAGGAGGGCAGGACATCAACAAACTTAAGGTTGGGGTAGTTTTGCAGGAAGAAGATGCCCAGGCTCAAAAAGTTGTCTCCATGTTAGGGTCATTAGACAGTGTAAACTCTATCTGTGAGTTTGTCTTTGTAGAGGAAGAAGAAGGAGAAAGAAGGATAAAATCAGGAGAATTTGCATGTTTGATGCTGGTGCCAAAAGAATTTGTGAGCAGTATTATAGATGGGAGCAACCGGCCGGTTACCATAGTTTTTTCTGGTCCTATGGGAATTGAGGAACAGATTTTTAAAGAACTGGCCCAGGCCGGCGCCAGGACATTGTCCAGCGCTCAGGCGGGAATTTATGCAGCCAATCATATGCACAAACTTTATAAGGTTCCGGCCAGTATACAGGAAGCAGAGCAGTATCTCAATGCAAAATATTTGTCCTACAGTCTTGACAGGGATGTGTATTTTCGCAAACGTCAGGTTTCTTCTGTAGAGGATGTTCCGGTGCAGTACCATTATGCAGCATCCGGAGCAGTATTTTTGCTGCTGCTTTCCGGAATACCGGCCGCTGCCTTTTTTGCGGAAAGTGGCAGAGCCAGAAAGGAAAAGCTGCAGCTTTTGGGAATTGGAGCAGGCAGCCGGACGGCAGCAAAAGTCATAGGAATCATGGGTGTACTCATCTGTTTAACAGCGCTGTTTCTGGCGCTGGCAGGAATTTTTGGCCGGATGTTTTCCGGCAGCGTTCCGGCAAAAACTCTGTCTGTTTTCGTCTCTGAACTGGGCGAAAAAAGCCGGGGAACAGTGGGGTTTCGGATGGCGCTGGCAGTTTCCATCCTTTTGACGGTTTCATCTGTGATTGTGCTTTGCTACAGTTTAACCGGGACTTTAATCGGCGGCATGATGCTGCTGTTTTTGGGAACATGCGGTATGATGGTGATTTCCGGGGGAATTGTGCCGGAGGTGTTTCTTCCCCAAAGTTTTCGTGACATATCCGGATACCTTCCCACTACCGTTCTGTTATCAGGTATGAAGCGGTTTTTCTTAAGCGGAACGGACTGGCAGATCATTTTAAAACTGTTTGCAGTCAGCACAGGCTCTTTCATCATTGCTGCGGTTCGGAAAGGAGGCAGGTCATGAAACGGATGGTTGTCTGGTTTTTCCTGTCTGTAAAAAGATGGCTTCTTTACCCCGGATTTGCGCTTCTTCTGCTTGCAATGCCCCTTCTTCTTTGGGGAATTTCCGCGCTGGAGCCGGAGGAGACGGAAAAAATCCGAATCGGAGTGACAGCAGAAGGAGATGGGCTAGGAACTGCTGTCAAAGAAGATTTAATGCAGATGAGTGAAGATGGAAGCATGTTTGAATTTGTTTCATACAGCACAGAGGAAGAACTAAAAAGGGCAGTTCAGATAAAACAGGCAGAGTGCGGGTATCTTTTTCCGGAGGATTTGGAGAAAAAGCTGGATCAGGGCAGATATAAGAGATCGATTCTTGTATACACTGCCCCCTCTACGATTTTAGAGCCGTTAGCAGGAGAAGTGGTATTTTCTGTTTTAGCAGCAAGGTACGATGGAATGATATTTGCGGATTATGCAGAGAGTCAGAAAGAAGCGCAGGGAAAGGAAAAGCAGGAGTTTTTCAGGAAAGAGGCGGTTTCCTGGTACCAGACTTATCAGGAAAATGGAAGTACCTTTGGCTTTGAATTTAAGACGGAAGGTTTGGACAATCCGGATGGACAAATGAAAGATGCCAGGGCAGACAATGGGATTTTTCCCGTGCGGGGACTTATCGGGATTTTTGTATTCCTGTCTGCTTTTTTTGCAGCGTGCAGTGTAAAAGAAGATGAAAAAAAGGGATTGTTTCTGGCAGTTCCCTATGGAGAAAGGGCGCTGTGCAAGCTGGGGGCTCTGGCAGCTCCGGTATGTCTGGCTGTTTTATCCGGCTGGCTGAGTCTGTGGGTAACGGGAGAATTTCAGGGTGTTGTTTTGGAAATTGCTTCCCTGTCAGCTTGTGGCATAGTCTCAATATTCTATGCCTGGGCGATTTCTGCCGCAATTCCCAGAGCAGAATGGATTGCAATGATGATACCGGCCCTGGCATTGGGATTGTTTTTGGTATGCCCTATCTTTATTGATGCGGGAAAATGGCTGGACGTTATAGGAATGATCCGGTGGCTTTTGCCCCCGGCATGGTATCTTGGGATGTTTTGATTGGTATAGAATTATATCTTGTAAGAACTTTAGAATAAGACTATACTGTAGATAGGAATAGTTGGGAGGAGGAATAGCTTATGCCAATGTCAGTTCAAACATTATTAACAGGGTATTTGAATGAAATCCAAAAGATATATGGCTTTCATCTGAAAAGCGTAATTCTTTACGGCTCCTATGCAAGAGGGGATTTTACTTCGGATTCAGATGTAGATATCATGATTTTAGTTGATTTATCTGATGAAGAGATGGATCAATATTCGGATGAACTAGCAGAGGTAGGATTTGATTATAATATTGCTTATGGTATTTGGATGATGCCTGTGGTAAAAAATCAGAACCATTTTAACAACTGGGCCAAAGCTTATCCTTTTTATGAGAATGTTCAGAAGGAAGGGGTGAAGCTTTATGAAGCAGCCTGATTCCGGGGATACGGGAACCAGAATGGATGTGGTGAGACACCGTTTGCAGGTAGCGAGAGAAGATCTGGATACTGCATATCTTACTTACCATGCTGGACAATTACGCGGAGCAAATAACAGGGCATACTACAGTATTTTTCATAGTATCAGTGCTGTGCTTGCCAAAGAGGGCATTGCTTTTAAACGCCACAAAGATACACTTAGTTATTTCAATAAAAACTATATCAGTACAGAGATATTTCCAAGGGAACTGGGACGAAAAATCGTAAAGGCAGAAGAAATTCGGCATTCCAGTGATTACGATACGTTTTATGTTGCTTCCAAAAGAGTAACAGAACAGCAGATCGAAACTGCAAAACAGATATTGGAATTGGCAAAAAAATATCTGGAAATTGAATAAAATTATAAAGAATATTTGGATTTGTTCACAATCCCGACAGTTTCTTCGGATATACTTTGGAGTCTGTCCAGATATAGAGAAATAATATCCGGCGAATATTTTGTTCAAACCAGTACATTCTATCCATGTAGGCGGCAATATCAATCGAAGTGTTAGATGAGAGGAGTATATGGATATGAATGAAAGTGCAGAATTGCTGAATTTTATTTATCAGAATTCCCAGATGGGGACAGAAACTATGGAGCAGTTAAGCAAATTGACCAAAGATGAGGAATTTCGCATCTTTTTGGAAACGCAGCAGGAAGGTTATCAGGAATTTCACAAAAAGGCAAAGCATATGCTTTGTGAAAGAGGTTTTGATGAAAAAGGCTTAGGTGCCTTTGAAAAACTTCGGACATATCTGATGATCAATGTGCAGACCATGACAGATAAAAGCGTTTCTCATATGGCGGAAATGCTGATCCAGGGAAGTACCATGGGAATTAATGATACCATTAAAAAAATTCATGCATATCAGGGCGGGGATGACCGGATTGTAAAATTAATGGAAGCACTTCAGAAATTTGAAGAAAAGAGTTTAGAAAAATTAAAAGGATTTTTATAAAGACCACAGGGAGAACAGAGGCAGCAAACGTTTCGATTCTCCTTTTTTTATTGGCACATGAATTTAACAAATAATGCCAAATAAAATGCCACATATTGAGAACTAAAAGTGCCAATGGTATGATTAAGTAAATTGAAATAAAAAAGAGATATTTAGGGAAAAGAGAAAACCGGTGGTGAAGATATGTCGAAGTTTTTAGACGAATTAAATACAACAATTAAAAGAAAAAAGATAAGCAAGAATAAACTGGCGATAAAAGTAGATGTTGATCCTTCGTCTTTTTACCAGATGCTTGCAGAAAAGAGATATTTGAATGAACGGTTATTTAACAAACTTATCCACATTTTAAATCTTTCTCCGGATGAGGAAAAGCATTTGTGCGAACTGTATCAGATTATGCAGGTAGGAGAAGAAAATTATTATAAAACAAAAACGGTTATCAAGTTCATTGAAAACCTCAATGTAGATCAGGAAGATCACCCAATCAGTTCCTTTAAAATGCAGAGAGAGCATATTAGTGAAATTATTCATGGACGTGAAAATTTAAACAGGGTTATTTTTCAGATTCTGTTAAATGCCTATGAAGAAAATGAAAGTTTACGGATTTTATGTCAGCCGGAATGCGAGGTGCTGTATCTTTTATTAAATATTTTGCGGGATAATCCCAAGTTATCCGTAGAGCAGATTATCTGCCTGGAGAGTGAGCGCAGCGACAGTGGTGTAAAAAATATCAGTGCGCTGGAGAAACTGATTCCTGCTCTGATGGGCAAATTCAGTTATTCCATTTATTATTTTTATGACAGCGTTTCCATTCGATACGGCAGCACTTCCCTGATGCCATATTTAATTGTAAGCGATTCCATGGGGGTTATTTTCTCCACAGATTTTGAGGATGGGATTTTCTTTGAAGGCAGGGAAAAAGTGGAGTTATTCCAGAAACGTTATAATAAGATCAAAAATTATGCTTCTATTTTTACAACGAATGATGCAAGATTGGGAGATTTCAAGCGGGTTATGCAGGGATGCGATTTTTACAAAAATAAAGAAGTGTACATCCTCTGCCCGATGGTTCCGTTCCCTTCATACAGTTCGGATTTTTGGATTTCACTGTTAAAACCGGATGATGAAAAGAGAGAAGAACTGACTCGTTTTTTGCAGCAGGAAAATCAGGAACTTAGTTCTGAGATAGAGAGTCTGAAAGTATACAATTTTTTTACCCGAAAGGGAGTTATGGATTTTTATGAGAACGGACACGTGATTGACGGATTGTCTGAACATTTTCTTCCATTTCCCAAAGAGAAGAGAAAAGAGGCAATTCAAAAAATCCTGGAAGCAATTTCAGAGAATAAAGGGAATTCATATTTATTAAAGGATGATGCCATTTCTTTAAGCCGGGATTTTTATATGATTATCAATAAAGAAAATGGTATTAACTGTACCCGGAGAAAAAAGGATAATACATGTCTGATGCTGACCTTTTTTGAGGAATCCCTGTGCCATGTAATCTACGAGTTTATGAGAGATTTAAAAAAGAGCGATTTGGTGGAGTCCAGGGAAACGATGATTGAGTTTCTTGAAAGTCTGCTGTAGGAAGACAGACGTAGAAGAATTTTTGTATTTGGAGCCGGAAACGTAATCTTTGGTGTTATCGGATTAGAACAGGGGGATAAAGAGATGGAAAAGTTTCTTTTAACAGTACAACAGAAAAATATCTGGAATTTACAAAAATATTATGAAGATACAGCGATTTCTAATTTATGCGGCGTGGTGTTTTTTAAAGAGAAGAGGAACTCTTCATTTCTGCAGCAGGCCATCAGGAGATTTATACAGAGCCAGAGCGGTATGCGGATGCGTTTTTCCGAAGAAGGAGAACCCAGGCAGTATGTGGTAAATGAAATCAATGATGAAATACCAGTGATGTCATTTCCGTCTATGGAAGAATTTGACGCTTATGCAGAAAAAATGGCAAAAAAGCCATTGGGACTGGCAGACAGAGCCATGTATCGTTTTTCGGTATTTACTGTAGATGGAAAGAGTGGAATTCTGGCAGTATTAAGCCATTTGATCTCAGACGCCTGGACATTCAGTCTTATGGTAAACCAGGTTGACGCTGCATATCGCGAAATTGCCTGGGGGGGGGTAAACGGCGAATTAGAAGAAGGGAATTATGCGGATTACATACAGGCAGAACAGGATTATCTGACTTCCAGGCGCTATCAGGAAGACAAAGATTACTGGGAAGAAAAGTATAGAGAACGTCCTGAACGAAGTGCAATAAAACTATATACGTCCGACCAGTTAAGCATTGAATCCAGACGAATGATAACTGTACTGCCGGTTTCTTTAGAAGAACAGGTAGAAGAATACTGCAAAAATAATGGGGTAACTCCGGCTGTGCTGTTTGAGGGAGCATTGATTAGTTATTTGTCTCTGATCAATCTGGAACATACATCTGTGACCATTGGAATTCCGGTTTTAAACCGCAGGAATGCAAAAGAAAAGAAAATGGCAGGAATGTTTGTATCCACAATGCCTCTGACGATTGTTATGGAAAAGGATATGACAATACCGGATATGCTGCGTCAGATTAAGAGAGAGCATATGCAGATTTTCAGGCATCAAAAGTACCCATATACAGATATTTTAAGAACCCTTAGAGAAAAACAAAATTTTGACGGAAATTTATATGACGTCATGTTCAGCTATCAAAACGCAAAGACAGAAACAGAGGCGGATACCAGATGGTATTTCAATGGCTTTAGCGAGATTCCCATGGTTCTGCATCTCGATAACCGGGATGCTCACAGAAGCTACACCATAACTGCAGATTACCAGACCAGAGTGTTTAAAGACGAGAGAGAAGTGCAGTATATCATTGCCCGTCTGGAATGGATTCTTGAGCAGATCGTGCAGAATAATGTCGCATACATAAAAGATTTAACGATTCTCCCCTATCAGGAACAGAAGACGATAGTAGAAGAATTTAATCACACATACAGAAAATATCCGCCTGTTAAATGCGTTCATCAGCTTTTTTCTGAGCAGGCAGAAAAGACTCCGGATAAAATTGCGCTTATTTTTGAGGGAAGAAAATTCACATACAGGCAGGTAGACGAACTGTCCAATATTGTGGCGTATGTTTTAAGGAAAAAGGGAGTACAGCCCAATGATGTAATTCCGGTTATTGGAAAAAGAAGCTGGTATGTGCTGATAGCGATTCTCGGAATATTGAAATCCGGGGCTGCGTATATGCCGCTGGACCCGGCTTCTCCCGGAGACAGACTTCAGTATATTGTGGATGAGGCGAAAAGTAAAACAGGGCTGATATGGGAGTATGATGCCCATTTAGAAAATATAGAAGTTATCAATCTGGACGAAGCATTCTTTGAAGAATGGAAAGGGCAGACCGCTCCTGTAGAAAACTGCAGTAAAGCAGAGGATTTATGCTATGTTATTTTTACATCTGGCTCCAGCGGCATGCCAAAAGGCGTGATGATTACCCATAAAAATTTATACAATTATCTGATGACGGTTCAAAACACCTATGGGATTGACCAGTTCTATACATCTCTGATTACAAATACATTTGTTGATTTATCGGTTACAGTTATGTTTTTGCCCATTCTCACAGGAGCGGCATTAGAAATTGTGAATAAAAACCTGGTAGACGAATTGCAGTATATTGTTAAGAAAAAGAATAGTCTGTACAAGCTGACGCCTACCCACATGGATATTTTGTGGGATATGAAAGCTGCTTTGCCTGAGGATTCGGCCTTTATCCTTGGCGGCGAGGCAATTAAGAGAAAACATATAGACTATATCTGCAGTTATGGCAGACTGCTGGATGAGTACGGACCCACAGAGACCACAGTAGGGTGCTGCATAAAAATACATGAAAAGAATGAGACAGAGGATGAGATTACCATAGGTTCTCCCATTGCGAATACGCAGATCTATATTCTGGATAAGCAGGGAAAGGTACTTCCCGTTGGAGTGGCAGGCGAGATGTGCATAGCCGGAGAGGGAGTCAGCAAAGGTTACTTAAACCGGCCGGAACTGACTGCTGAGAAGTTTGTGAAAAATCCGTTTGCGACAGAAGAAAATCACCATGGAAAAGTAATGTATCATTCCGGGGATCTGGCAAGATGGAGAGCGGACGGGGAACTTGAGTATCTGGGAAGAATCGATACCCAGGTAAAGATACGGGGACTCCGCATTGAACTGGGAGAAATCGAAAGCGTTATGGGCGGTTTTGACGGAATTCATATCACCGCTGTAGTGGACAGGAAAGATGAAAATAACCGACAGTACCTTGTGGGGTATTATACGGCAGACCGGGAAATCGACGAAAGGCAGATGCGGGGGTATCTTTCCGGAAAGCTTCCCCAATACATGGTGCCCAATTATTTTGTTCAGATGAAGGATATGCCAATGACGCCCAGCGGAAAGATAGACAGAAAGAATCTGCCAGCTCCTGATTTTTCTGCAGCCGCAAGGGAATATGAACCGCCAAGAACAGAACTGGAGAAAAAGCTGTGCAGGTTATTGGGAAAATTGCTTCATATGGAAAAAGTAGGTGCAGAAGATGACTTTTTTGAATTTGGCGGAGACAGCCTGACTGCGATTGAATATGCTGCAAAAGCACATAGTTTGGGAATGGAAATTTCGGCCCAGGATGTATTTGACTATCCGACCGTAAGAAAATTGTGTGCCTTCCTGGAAAGCGGGGCGAGAAAAAAAGCAGACTATAAAAAAGCGGATTTTGAGAAATATCAGGCTGTTTTTAAGAAAAACACAGAGGATGCTGACTTTTTACCGGTAAAGGCGCAATTAGGAAATATACTCTTAACAGGCGCTACCGGTTTTCTTGGAAGCCATGTGCTGGATCAGCTGATGAGGGAAGAGGACGGGAAAATCTATTGTCTTGTTCGGAGCACTGCGACGGAAAGCGGCTGTGAGCGATTGAGAAAAACGTTAAATTACTATTTTGGAGATACATATGCAAATGAACCTGGACATCGGATTATTCCTGTGGAAGGAGATCTGGAACAGGATGGTTTATCACAGGAGATGCCCTCTGATGTGCAGACAGTGATTCACACAGCAGCAAGCGTAAAACACTATGGCTCATACAGCTACTTCCACAAAACAAATGTAGAAGGAACCCAGCATGTCATAAACCTTGCAAAACAGCTGGGAGCAAAACTGATTCATGTTTCCACCCTGAGCGTGAGCGGAAACGGTTTTTCAGATGGCGTTCCTGCAGACAATGGAAAACAGCTCCATTTTAGTGAACAATCCTTTTATATCGGACAGCCTTTGGAAAATGTCTATATTCACAGTAAATTTGAGGCAGAAAAAAGAGTCTATGATGGGATTCTGGAGGGATTAGATGCATCGGTAGTTCGGGTTGGAAATTTGACAAACCGGGTATCGGATTATAAATTTCAGCCCAATTTTAAGGAAAATGCCTTTTTTACCAGAGTGAAAGCAATTTTGGAATTTGGCTTTGTTCCAGATTACCTGACCAATCTGCCTATAGAATTTTCGCCCATTGATAAAACCGCAGAGGCGATTGTGAAAATTGCTCAATATGCAAAAGGGCAGACCGTATTCCATGTAAACAGCAGCCGTCCCATTCTTTTAGAACGATTTTTTGAGATTATCCGGAATAGGGGAATTGCTGTAAAGGTTGTCAATGAAACGAATTTTTATGAGGAACTGCAAAAGACGATAAAAAGCAGTAAAGCAGAACATGTTTTTGAAGCGTTCCAAAATGACATGGATGAGCATGGACATCTGGGATTCCATGAAAATGTTCAGGTAGACAATGAATTTACATTGTGGTTTTTGAAACAGGCAGGGTTTGAATGGAATGAGACAGATGCAGAATATATCCAGGGATACATAGAGTATTTCCGCAGGATGGGCAGTTTGGATGTATAGAAGTTAGAACAAAAATTTGGTACAATAAGGGAACAAACAGATGAGAATCGCAGTTTTTAGCACCAATGGACAGTCGAAAGAACAGATGAAAAAAATTCTGATGGAACTGTCAGGGACCGGAGAAGTATTGGATTTTCAGACATTGGACAATTTTTTAGAAGAGGTGTTGTATGGGGAGTATTTTGACTATATTGTCATGGAAATAGAAGAAGAGACGACCTGTACAAAATGGGAGATAGTTCAGATGATTTATGAAAGAAGACCGCGATCCAGGATTATCCTTGTAATAGAGGATGGGAGAAAGGAGATTGAAAAGATTTTCCTGACTCCATCCAATATTGCAGGGGTATATCAGAAACCGATGATAGAAGAGCGCTTTCGGGATATGGCGGAACAACTCATTGTGAACAACTCTCCAGATGAGAAACCGCAAAACCTGGTTTTTCGGAAAAGAGGGGAGATTTGCACCATTCCGGTTGAGAGTATCTTATTTTTAGAGAGCAAAGGCCATAAGGTAATTGTCCGCACAGATACAGGCAACTATTACTACTATGGGAAACTGGAGACAGTGAAACAGGAACTTTCCGATATTTTTTTGCAGTGCCACAAAAGTTATCTGGTAAATATGGATAAAATTGTCAGGATTTGTAAGAACAGCATCTTGTTGGACAATGGAGAGGAACTCCCGGTCAGTCAGGCCAGATATGGGGATACCTTTAAAGTTTATTCCCGGTATTGCAGCAGACAGGAACATAAGTATATTGAAATCGAAGAGAAAGAGGAACATACCGAGTCTTAAAAAACCTCACCTGGTATCCGGTCTGAAGATACTAGGTGAGGTTTTTTTGTGTATTTAATGTAACAGTTCAGCCATGCGGAGATTCAGACAGGAAAACGTGTTGAAAGCTTGTTTTCATAAAGGTTTTCCTGTCTGAATCTTCATAGGGCGTACGCCAGACGCTTCTTGTCCGCTGCAGGCGGGCAAGAAGATGCAAGGCCGAACTGTTACTATTTAATAGATTTTTACTCCATCGGCCCCCAGAAAATGTCCGTCTTTTGTAGGTTCATTGCGAAACATTCTTCCCCTTGTGCCGTCTGATTCCGGATTAAAATAGTATTCTTTTCCGTCAATGACTGTCCAGCCGGTCATCATACGGCCCCTGGTGCCATCGGAGTGAGGATTCAGGTAATAAATATTGCCGTCAGCAGGATCTGTAAACCAGCCGGTCAGCATGGTCCCGGCTTCATCAAAGCGGAACCAGTCAAATGCCTGGAAACCTGCAGACGTATTTGCATAAGGATTGTAGACGGCTGCCCAGCGATTGGTGTACCGAACGTTGGTATTGTCAGAAAAATTCCAGATTCCGTCTCCTGTCTGGCTCCATGTGCCTGTTACTACGTAGGAGGGAAGATTGGACTGGGAAGTACCTGGGCCTTTCCCCTTTGAACTGGAACTGCCGCTGCCGGTGCTATAGCTGCCGCCACCGCCGCTGCCGGAACCGCCTCCATGACTGGAACCGCCACCGCCGCTTCCGCCGGAACTGCCGCTGCCGTAATTGCCTCCTGCAAATGTTCCTCCCATAGAGAAGAAGTGAACCGTATAGGAGATGGTTTCAGATTCTCCATGGATATTTTTAAGACCGCTGATGGTCACAGTTACGTCATCGCCGGAAGAGAAGGATGCTCCCGGCTGGAAAATAAGATTATTGCGATCCACATTCATGTATTTTCCGGAAACATTTTTATCTTTTGAGGTGAGTTCATAAGTTTTTCCAGTCTTTCCGCTTGTCATGGAAACCCGGATATTTTCAATGCCGGATTCACTGAAACTCTTAAAATAGGTCTGGTCTCGAAGAGAAAATGACCAGGGGCCTTTAAAATACTCGATTGGCATGGTCTGGGCCGGCCACATGACGTAGGCGGGATCAGCAGGATCCGTGCTGCTTTCATCCAGGGCATACATAGCGGCATATTGGCCGCTTTTTCCAAATGCGACTTTTCCCATGGGAACATTAAGACACCACATACGATGCCCGACGCTGGAGATGTTAGAGGAGTCTCCGTCATTCATCCAACCCCGATGAAGGGCATCTGCCAGATTGCTGTATCCCTGTCCAAGATTGGAAGAGGAAGTCCCTTTATAAGCTGCGTCAAAAAATTCCTGGGAAACGCCGGCCGGTTTGTCTGGATAATGGGTTAATTTTTTGACTTTTGTCAAAAGAGTAGTTCCCGCCTGCGCATAATATTCCAACTGTTCATCGTAAACAACGTTTGCAGGAATTCCGGCTACATAGCGGTAAAAATTCAGGGCGTTCAGAGCATTTTGCCGGCTTTGAGACGAAAGTTTTCCGGCACGCTCTTCGGAAATACTGGGGCTCTCTGCATAGGTCTCTGATTGTATGGAAAATGGATGCGCTTTTTTAAAAGCGATAATCTCGGCCTCTGTGCGGGTCTGTACATGTTCAAGGGAGTTTACCTTCAAATCTTTTGAAACAGCCTTGTCCTGAGAAGAGAAAAGTTCTGTATCCAAAGGTTCTGTATCCAAATCAGAAGGATTCACAGATTCCTCTGGGCGTTCTGCATTGGAAGGAGTGGCCACTCTTTTTCTCTGCGAGTTTCCTGTCCGGGAATCCGTCAGGGAAGCAGTCAAGAGTTTTTTGTCTTCCGGTTTTGAGATGGAGACAGTTACCTCTTTCGACACTGCAGCCAGGGGACTTTGACAGATTGATCCCACAAGCAGAACCGATAAAGCGGAAACCAGAATTTGTCTCTTCTTTTTTTGAAACATGGGCTTTTTGGGCGATTTCATACTCATTCCTCCTTAGTGTTGTCAGGTGCAGGCAATAAGTGACTGTACTATTAATAGTATAGGAAGAAAGCAAAGAAAATTCAATGGAATCCGACAGGAAATTTTGACGGTTCTATAGCTGTTTTTGTCTGCAGTATCAGAAAATAACCATTGGACAGAATGGGGAGTATCGAGTAAAATAGAATCAGGATACACCATTCAAATGGTTACTGTATGTTCGGAAATCAGGAGGGAAACATATGCGTTATAAAATTGAAGGCGAAACACTTCCGGTTGTTATTTGTGAGTTGGAAGCAGGAGAAAAGATGATTACAGAGAGAGGTTCCATGGCCTGGATGTCTCCTAATATGAAGATGGAGACAGGAAGCAACGGAGGTATTGGAAAAATGTTCGGCCGCATGTTTGCAGGAGAGGGAATGTTCCAGAACACGTATACGGCTCAGGGAGGGCCGGGACTAATCAGTTTTGCGTCCAGTTTTCCAGGTTCCATAAAAGCATTTGAGATAGGGCCGGGAAAGGAATTGATTTTACAAAAAAGCGGATTTTTAGCAGCAGAATATGGGGTAGAACTGTCGGTTCATTTTCATAAAAAATTAGGGTCCGGACTGTTTGGCGGAGAGGGATTTATTCTTCAAAAATTGTCGGGAAGAGGGATTGCATTTGCCGAATTTGACGGCCATGTAGTGGAATATGAACTGGGATCAGGCCAGCAGATTGTGGTAGACAGCGGGTATTTAGCAGCAATGACCGCCAGCTGTCAGATGGATATTCAGACGATTTCCGGAGTGAAAAATGTATTATTCGGGGGAGAGGGACTGTTTAATACGGTTATCACCGGACCAGGACATATCTGGCTTCAGACCATGCCCATCAGCAGCGTGGCAGGAGTTCTGATTCCTTATATTCCTACATCTGGTTCCTGATCCCTGAACGGTTCCGATTTTGTATGGATTATCACAGAAAAAGCCGAATTTGGGCGAAAAGGCCCGAAAGAATATGGTTGCGCAAATGCAGGATCTTATTATATAATCTTTGACAGATACGAATTTATTTGTACTCTTAAACGTACAAAAGGAGAAATTATGGGAGAATCAATTATTAATTTTGAAGAGGAAATCAGTCGTTTTAAGCCCAGTTTGGATGTGGAGGAAATCGCAGATGAGATTGTAAAAAGCGATTTGACAGACATGACAGATATTATGATGGAAATGATTAAGGAAGTCAGGGAATAGGGCCATGGACTATGAAAAACGAAACCGCCAGATTGCCAATAGTTTTTACAATCTTGGCTTGGAAAAAGCAAATATCAGAGATCTTTCCGGAGCAGTAGAGTCTTTAAAAAAGAGTCTCCATTTTGATAAGTACCAGATGGATGCCAGAAACCTGCTGGGACTCATTTACTATGAGATGGGAGAGGTGTCGGACGCTCTGGTTCAGTGGGTAATCAGCACCAATCTTCACCCTTCGGACAATCCGGCAGATCGCTATCTGGATGAGATTCAAAGAAAGCCGGGGCGTCTGGAGATAGCCGATCAAAATGTAAAGAAATACAATCAGGCTCTCTGGTATGCCCAGCATGACAGCGACGATTTGGCGATTCTGCAGCTTACCAGGGTGGTAGAAGATAATCCTCATTTTGTAAAAGCACACCTTTTGCTGGCAGTTCTGTATATGTACCATGAAGATTTTTCCAAGGCAGGAAGATCGTTGTACAAAGTCCTTCAGATTGACAAAAATAATCCCAAGGCTCAGTGGTACATGTCTATTGTTAAAAAAAATACAGGCAAGGCGGAAGTGGAAAAGCGGAAATTAAAAAATGCTTTTTCCCATCATCAAATGCAGGATGATGACGTGATTATGCCGCCTACATATAAAGAAAATACAGGATGGCAGAGTATTTTAAACATTGTAGCCGGTCTGGTGTTAGGCGTGATGGTAACATATTTTTTGATTATGCCCCCCAGTACCCGCGCTCTTAACAATAAGCATAATGAAGAAATCATTACCTACAGCCAGAAATTAAATGAAAAAAATCAGGAACTGGACGCTTTGCAGACATCCTATGATCAGCTAAAAGCCCAGTCCCAGGAGATGGAGAACAAACTGAATACCATTGAAGGGGACACAGGACTGGTGCTGAAACAGTATCAGATTATGATAGGAATCCTGCAGGCATACCGGAATGAGGACATCATGTCGGCTGCCAAGTTATATGTAGATCTGGACCCGTCCCTTATCGTGGATCAGAGCGTACTGGAAATTGCCAATGTAGTGGCAGCGGATATGCAGACCCAGGGATACCAGATTTTAGAGGATTTAGGTACTACTGCATGGAATTCTGGCCAGAAAGATCAGGCCATGGAATATTATCAGAAGAGTCTGGAGATCAACCCCAATAATCCATCAGCCACCTATTTGCTGGGACGGCTGTATCAGGACAGAGGAGATACGGAAAATGCCAGACAGTGCTTCAGTAAAATTATTACCAGTTTTCCGGAAAGTCCACAGGCTTCCCAGGCAGCCAATGCCATGAGCCAGATGGGACTGCCCACAGCGGCTGCCGGACAGAATGAGACTGAGGCGGCAGGTGAAGCCGACAATCCGGCAGAAGAGCCGGATGGACAGGAACCGGATGGACAGGAACCGGAGACCCAGGAGCCGCAGACTCAGGAGCCGGAGCCGCAGACCGAAAGTGCTCAGCCTGAGGAAGATACTCCGGAAACAATTCCTGCAAATGAGAACAATTAGATTTTTGAAAGACATTACGAAAGAAAAGTTATATTCGTAGTGTCTTTTTTATTTTGTATATTTTTGTCGAAAATGGAAAAAATGATAACAGGAAGGAGATTATTAACATGGAAGTATCATTTATTTATGAAGCAAAGGAGCAATGTCTCATCATTCATCTGCCCAAAGAGCTGGATCACCATAACTGCCGCAACCTTCGCTATGAGACAGATCTGCTTTTGGCGGAAAACTATATTAACCGGATTATTTTTGATTTTTCCAAGACCGAATTTATGGATTCTTCCGGAATCGGCGTACTGTTAAACCGGTATAAACAAATGGAACGAAGCGGGGGACAGGTCCGGCTTTACGGAGCAGGCCCTCAGGTGCATCGGATTCTCTCGGTAGCCGGAATTGCCCGTTTAATGCCAAGTTTTGATACCAAAGAAGCAGCAATCGTGGGATAGAAAGGGGACGCATATGGAAAACAGAAAAGAACAGGCAGAGAGAATCAAAATAGAGATTGACAGTTTGTCCAGAAATGAAGAGTTTGCCAGAGTGGCGGCAGCCGTTTTTATGAGCCGTATGAATCCCACATTAGAAGAGATTGACGATGTAAAAACAGCGGTTTCTGAGGCAGTGACCAATGCGGTGATTCATGGATACCGGGGAGGAGAGGGAAAAATCTGCATAGAAGCAGCGATTGAAGGAGATCTGCTGACTTTGTCTATTCAGGATAAGGGGGTTGGGATTCCGGATTTAAAAAAGGCTATGGAACCTATGTATACCACAGATACTACAGGAGAGCGCTCCGGCATGGGGTTTTCATTTATGGAAGCATTTATGGATGAAGTAAAGGTGGATACCAAACCGGGGCTTGGCACAAAGGTGACCATGAAAAAGCGCATAGGCAGGTGAAATCGTGGACGAGACAATGAGATTAATCCAGGACGCTCACGCAGGGGATAAAGAAGCCAGGGATCGCCTGGTTATGGAAAACGTAGGATTAATCTGGAGCATTGTGCGCCGGTTTTCCGGCAGAGGACATGAACTGGAAGACCTGTTTCAAATAGGCAGCATCGGCTTGATAAAAGCCATTGACAAATTTGATCCCGGCTTCGAGGTAAAGTTTTCGACCTATGCAGTGCCGATGATTGCAGGAGAAATCAAGCGCTTTTTGCGGGATGACGGCATGATTAAGGTAAGCCGTTCCTTAAAAGAAATGAGCAGTAAGATTCAGGCAGCCAGAGAAGAGATGCAGAGTACGCTGGGCCGGGAGCCGACACTGGATGAAATTGCCATCAGGCTGGAAGTCAGCAGAGAAGAAATAGCAGCATCTTTAGAAGCGGGTTCGGAAATAGAATCACTATACAGGCCCTTTGGGGATGCGTCGGAAAACAGCGGCTGCCTGATGGATAAAATTGAAGACCAGAATAATGGTCAGGACAAGTTGCTGGACAAACTGATTTTAGAAAGACTGTTAAGCTGTCTGGACAGCCAGGAAAAAGATTTGATTTTGAGAAGGTACTATTATAATCAGACGCAGACAGAAATTGCCGGAGTCTTTCATATTTCCCAGGTCCAGGTGTCCAGACTGGAAAAACGGATTTTAAAAAAAATGAGGTCAGGATTATAGGCGGATACATAAAATAGTCTATTTGGGAAATCCTATCCATAAACGCAATTACAAAGAAGCAAATGGAAAAGGAGTGATCCAGGTGAACACACTAAAATATGTATTCGGGATTTTGATTTTAATTTTATGCATCGGTCTGATTGGGGCAGCAGTCTGGTACTGCATGTTCCGTCTGCCGGATCAGGCGCTGCAGCAGGGAACTTTTGTGCTGGGACCGGTATTTGGAGGGAGACTTTTATGAGCAGCTCCCCTTCTTTGTATCTGAATATCCGGCAGATTACGGAGGTCCATCATAAAGATGTGCTTTTAAAAGATGTGGCGGATATTTACTGTGACAATCCGGATCTGCAAAATAAATGCAGTTCTATGAAAATTAAGAAAATTCAGAAAGATGAGCCGAAACGGTATATTGAAACCATTGTACCGCTGCTAAAACAACTGCAAAAGCTGGATTCCAATCTTCAGATTAATAACCTGGGTGAGACTGAGTTTATCATAGATTACCAGCCGCCCAAAAAGCCAGGTTGGGCCTGGCAGTGGGCTAAAACCATAGGGGTATGTTCCGTTTGTTTTTGCGGGGCGGCGTTTGCGATTATGACGTTTAACAACGATGTCAGCGTAACGGCGGTGTTTAAAGAAATTTATGTTCTGATTATGGGAAAAGAACCTGGCGGTTTTACAGTTTTAGAACTGTTTTATTCCATTGGGCTGGCAGTAGGGATTCTGGTCTTTTTCAATCATTTTGCAAAATGGAAACTCAATACAGATCCCACTCCTTTGGAGGTGGAGATGCGGGTATATGAAGACAATATCAGCAAAACCTTAATTCAAAATGCAGAGAGGAAGGAGCAGGATATTGATGTTCATTAGAGAGTTGCTTCTGGCGGTGATTGGCCTGGCATCCGGGGGGATTGTAGCGGCCGGAGTCTTTGCATTTCTGGCTATCATCGGAGTTTTTCCCAGGCTGATTGGAAAAACCAGGACCTGGGAACACATTTTTCTTTATGAAACGGTCATTATTATAGGAGGAGCATTTGGAAACATTGTGGATATTTATGAGTTTCCCATGCCCATTGTAAAAAACATAGAAGCTCTTTGGGGACAAGCTGCCAGCGCAGCAGCCGGAGGGATTGTGACAGGTATCATCGGACTTTCTATTGGAATTTTTGTAGGGTGTCTGGTCATGTCACTGGCGGAAACTTTGCAGGCTCTTCCTGTGATTTCCCGAAGAATACATCTGGCAGTGGGATTTCAGTATTTAATCCTTTCCATAGCATTGGGAAAAATGGCAGGTTCTCTGCTCTATTTCTGGACAGGTATTGGAGAGCGTATCAGCATCAGCTAAACATTAGGAGGACGTAACATGGAGGTCAATAAAAAAGCATATAATTCCTATGTCAAGAAGATAACTCCGGTCAACAGTCTGCCGGCGGACATGGCAAAGGCATTTATAACCGGCGGAATTATCTGCACCATTGGACAGGGACTGACCAATTTCTTTTTAGCAGGAGGAATGGAAAAAGAAGCAGCCGGAGCCTGGACGCTTTTGTGTCTCATCGGGGCCAGTGTGATTTTAACCGGATTCAATATTTACCCCAAAATCGTAAAATACGGCGGCGCCGGAGCCCTGGTTCCCATAACCGGATTTGCCAATTCCGTAGTAGCTCCGGCAATCGAATTTAAAACAGAGGGGCAGGTATTTGGGATCGGTGTGAAAATTTTTACCATTGCCGGGCCGGTGATTTTGTATGGAACCCTGGCAAGCTGGATTTTAGGGCTTTTATACTGGATTGGGAAAATGATGGGGATTGTGTGAAAAAAGATTGAGAGAAAGGCAGAGCGGTTTGAACTGTTACTTGGAAACCGCTCTGTTTTTATTTTTTATGTTGATAAAGCATAACAGATCAGTTACAATCGAAGAGACAAAAAAGAGGAAATGAAAAATTTCCCATTGGAAGGAATCGTATGGAAAGAACAGGAATTAAGCAGGATGTAATCCGGGAGATACGGGAACTGGCTCAAAAATATGCAGTTGACCAGGTTATTTTATTTGGATCAAGAGCAAGGGGCGATTTTAAAGAGAAAAGTGATATTGATTTGGCAGTAAAGGGCGGTGATTTTGTCCGGTTTTCATTGGATGTAAACGAAGAGACAACAACGCTTTTGAAATTTGATATTATAAATTTAGACGAGAAGATACAGGATGAATTAATGGAATCCATTAAGAGAGAGGGGAGACTGTTATATGAAAAAATTTGATCATTTTAAGTCTAATTTAAGAGTATTGTCATCAGCAGATAGAGAAGATCTATCCAATGATTTTATTATAGGAGGAATTATTGACAAGTTTTTTATTCAGTTTGAACTGGGCTGGAAAGTGCTGAAAGAATTGTTGAGTTATGAGGGGCAGAGCATTTCTGCCAGCGGTTCACCAAAGATGATATTAAAAACAGCATTTACTATATATGACTTTATTGACGAGGATGTTTGGCTGGAAATGCTGAAAGCAAGAAATGATATGACCCATATCTATGATGCACTGGCAGCCAGGCGTCTGGTTAAAATTATTTTGCAGAAGTATATTCCGGAATTCCAAAAAATGGAACAGGGAATAGGCAAATTTTATGAAGATGAGATAGAGAACATGTAAGTCATATAGAGCCGAGTGCTAAAAAAGAGGGGAGACCATATGGGGAAAAGGGCAGTTTTTACTTGTATTCTGGCAGCAGCGCTGGCAATTTCCGGCTGTGAGGGAGAAAATCTGCCTTCCGGAGAGACTCGTCAGGAGATGGATTTGAAAGTGGAAGCTGAAAAAGCAGCAGAACTGGGAGCAAAGGTTTACCAAAAAGCGGAAAAATTGACGGTCCAGGGTCCGATTTATCAGATGAAATGGATCGTAGATCAGTTCGGGGACAGCGGATATGCAGCAGTTGATTTTCTTAATCAGATTGATATGGCAAATCCGGACCAGGTGATTGAGTTTTGTCAAAATACAGAGAAAAAGAAAGGGGATCAGCTGACACTTATGGAAATCCGCTATCCGGATGGCCTGGCAGTCTACGACTTTCAGACAGGAAACGGTGCAGAAGGCGCTCCTGTAAAGGTAAAAAAGACCTATTACCAGTACGAAGACGGAGAGATGAGACTGGCGGATACCGGTAGTTTTGCAGCCGAGAACTGGAAGTGTTGGGAAAATGAATATTTAATGTTTTCCGGGGTTTATTATTCAGAGGAATCCTATGCCCTTACATTAAGCGGAGAGGAAGAATATAAGGCTTTTCGCATTCAGCCTTTGCCAGAAGTATGCAGAGAACTGAACCGGGCCTGTATTTTGCCCATAGGATATGAGTATAACAATCTGTTTATAACTGATTGGACGGAAAATGCGTATGGAGATTTAAATTTTTATGATCTCTACGATCGAATTTGTATGGAGACGGGACAGCCTTATGTTCCTGAAGGGTCTTACAAAAGCAGTCCGGACTGTGAGTGTTACCGGATACCGGCAGATGTATTTGAGCAGGTAATCCAGTCTCATTTTCGTGTTTCAAAAGAAGTGCTTCGTGAAAAAACAGAGTATTATCCGGAAGATAATACATATGGATACAGCCCCAGAGGATTTCAGGATATGGAATATGCTGAATACCCATATCCTGAAGTGACGGAAGTTTCAGAACATGAAGACGGAACCATTACTCTTACGGTCCATGCAGTATTCCCGTATAGAGGACTTTCAAAGGTTTATGCCCATGAGGTGACTATCCGCCCCTTTGCAGACGGATCGTTTCAGTATGTGTCCAATCAGATCATACCCTCAAAAGACAATTATGAAATCACCTGGCATACGCCAAGAAGCAATTAATTACTGGTCCGGAAAAGAAATTTTCTAAAAATGTGCATTTTTTTGAAGGCGGAAAAATTTTCTAATCGTTATAAGGAACAGAAGCGGACAATAACAGGAGGATGAAGTGATGACGTTAGAAGAACAGGAATTTGACCGGCAGATGCAGGAATTATTAGCAGAGACTCCTTCCAAAAACAAAAAGGGCAGACGGCCCATGGGAAAAAAGAAAAAGATTCTCATAGGATGCGGGGTGGGAGCAGTTGTTCTGTTTGCAGGATTTGGTCTGTTCGGTGGAAAAGAACCGGCGCCGCCTATGGTGCAGACCGCCCCCCTTGGGAAAGGGGATATCCAGAACATTTTATCGGTCAGCGGTCCGGTTTCCGGTACAGACAGTGTAGATGTGGTGTCCAATATTCATGCAGAGATTAAGAGCATAGAAGTCAAAGAAGGAGATAAGGTAACAGAGGGCCAGATTCTGGCCAGGATAGATGATGCCGATTTGCAGAAAGAACTGGAAATTGCCCAGAATTCCTATGATCTGGCAGTGGCGCAGAAAGAAGAAAAACTGCGAGATACCCAAAACGGATATGCCAAGGCTTTACAGGATTATCAGGCAGCCCAGGCCAACTATGACCGGCAGAGTATTTTGGCTCAGTCAGGCGGGATTTCGGCAGTTGAACTGGAAAGCGCGGCCAATGCCCTTGCGGATGCCAGGCGGGCAGTGGATGGCTACACTTTGGAAAATGGCCAGGCAGTAACAGACAAATCCTATGATCTGGAAATTAAAAATGCCCAGTACAATTTAGACAAGGCCAGAGAAAACCTGGAAGAGGCCACAATTAAAGCGCCTATATCCGGGACCGTAGTAAGAGTCAACAGTAAAGTAGGGCAGTTTGCAGATAAGCCGGAAGAAAATGAACCGATATTTATCATTGAGAATCTGGATACACTGGAACTGGAGATCAAAATCAGCGAATATTCTATTGGGAAAGTTCAGACCGGCCAGAAAGCAGAGATTACTGCGGATATTTTAGGAGGAGAGAGCGTAAGCGGAGAAGTGGTTTCCATTTCTCCAACCGGAGAGGAAAAAGGCGGCGGATCTACAGAGCGGGTGATCCCCACAATCATCCGGGTAATGGACGAGAATACAAAGCTGATTGCGGGAATTACGGCAAAGGCAGCTATTGTGCTGGAAGAATCAAAAGATACCTGGGTAGTGCCCATATCCGCCCTTCAGACTGCAGCAGATGGAACCACTGCACTGGTAACTGTAGAAAACGGAGTCTGTCATATGGTACCAGTGACAACCAGAGTGGAAAGCGACATCAGTATTGAGATTTTCCCGGGAGAAGGAGGCGCTCTGACAGAAGGGATGAACTACATAATAACTCCGGATGCCTCCCTGACAGAAGGAATGAAAGTGACTGCACTGCCCACAGCCGGTACAGAATAGGGGGCAGTTATGAAGAAAAATTGGAAATTGCCCTGGAAAAAGGAACAAGTCCCTTCCTACTTGACAGAAAATATTCAGGAGGACTTAATCCGTCTGGAAAATCTGGTGAAGATTTACGATACCGGGGTGATCAAGGTATTAGGCTTAAAGAAAATTAATCTGACCATTAAACGGGGAGAGTTTGTAGCCATCATGGGACAGTCCGGTTCCGGAAAATCCACACTGATGAATATACTGGGCTGTCTGGACAGACCGACTATGGGGCATTACTATTTAGACGGAGTAGATACGGCTGCTTTAAGTCCCAATGAACTTTCGGACATCCGAAACCGGAAGATTGGATTTGTGTTTCAGTCATTTAATCTGATTTCCAGAACATCTGCAGTAAAAAATGTAGAAATTCCTATGATTTATGCCAGAAAGTCCAAAAAAGAGAGACGGCAGAGGGCGTTGGTGCTTTTGGAAAAAGTGGGGCTTGGAAAGAGATTTGAACATATGCCCAATGAACTTTCCGGCGGTCAGAGACAGAGAGTGGCGATTGCCAGAGCCCTGGCCAATGAACCGCCTCTTATTTTGGCGGATGAACCTACGGGCAATCTGGATACGGCTTCTTCGATTGAAATTATGGAGATTTTCAGCGAACTTCATAAAGAGGGTGCAACCGTAGTGGTCGTTACCCATGAAGAAAATATTGCGGCTTTTACCCATCGGATTATCCGGTTTCAGGACGGAAAAGTCGTCAGTGATGAGAAAAATCCAAATCCTACCATTACAGGCCGCGAAAATCATATGGCAGGTCTTTATCACGTCAGCAACAGGGATAAGGAGGCTTAACATGCTGCTTGAAAATATGTCAATGGCATTTCATGCCATCAAAGCCAATAAAATGCGGGCGTTTCTGACCATGCTTGGAATTATTATCGGTATTGGCTCGGTTATTTCCATTGTCTCGATTGGAGATACCATGAGAAGTATGTTTACAGAACTTTACAAAGATGTGGGACTTACGCAGGCTTATATATCCATTGGATATTGGGTGGAGGATGTTCACCAGAGCGATTATTTTACTCTGGATGATCTGGACCGGATCGATGAAGTGTTCGGGGACGAGATTGCCTATATGGACAGCAGCGCTTATGTAAGTTCTAAAGTTCAGGCCGGAAGAATCAATATGGATTTCGACTTTACCGGCATTGATTATAACTATATGGATGTACAGCCGGTTACTATGGTGGCAGGGCGGTATCTCAATGAAGGGGACATTTTAGGAAGAAAGAAAAATGTGGTAATAGAAGAGCAGAGCGCCATCAAACTGTTCGGAACAGCTGATGTGGTGGGAAAGACATTTCGCACCACGATTTATGGAAGTACAGATGAATACAACATAGTAGGCGTTTACCGCAAAGAGATGAGTCCCTTTATGGCATTGATGATGGGAAGCGGAGGAGATACCGGAAGTGCGTTTATTCCATATACCCTTCTGACCTGGCCCAATGATTATTTTTATTCCTGCCGTGTGTTTGCAAAAGAAGGAGTAGATTTGCAGAACTTTTTTAACCGCCTGAAAGCTTTTATTGCCAAGATGAAAGGGAGAGCGCCGGAAGATTATTATATGCAGACGGCGATCGATGAGATGGCAAGCGTAGACAGTGTGATGGGAGGTGTTTCCGCGGCGGTAGGCGGCATTGCGGCAATCTCTCTTCTGGTAGGCGGCATTGGAATTATGAATATTATGCTGGTATCCGTTACAGAAAGAACCAGAGAAATCGGCATCCGAAAAGCGCTGGGAGCCAGGACCAGGGATGTGCTGATCCAGTTTCTTACAGAATCCGCACTTTTGTCTGCATTTGGAGGGATTTTGGGAGTTGCCCTGTCGGTGGGACTGGTAAGTCTGGGCGGCATGGCGTTTGGAATACCAGTGGTAGTAAAACCGGGAGTGGTTATTATGGCAGTGTCATTTTCTGCAGTTGTAGGAATCTTTTTTGGCCTGTACCCGGCCTCAAAAGCGGCCAAAGCGGACCCGATTGACGCCCTGCGATACGAATAAATTAAAAACAAAACCAGTACAGATGGAATCCGCCTATGGATTTGTCTGTACTGGTTTCCTTGTTTCTATCTGAAATTGCAAAAAAAGAGTAAAAATTTATTCAGATGGACTCGCCAATATCTGATAATTGTGGTATACTAAATTGATATCTTATGGATAGAGAGGCAAAGTTATGCTGAATGAAGAAAAAATCAGATTGATGACAGAAATCGCAATGTTTGAGAAAAAAAAGGGAAAAAGCGTATTTCCTTACCATAAGTATTTTAAAAGCGATTATATCGGAAGCCGCATTACGAGGAGTTTTTTTAATTATACGCTGTGTGCCCTTATGTGCCTGCTGATTTGGGGACTTTACAATTTAGACAAAATCCTCAATACCATGGATTTTTATGAACTTATCAGGCAGGGAGAGACTCTGATTGCAGTGTATCTGGCCGGACTGATCCTGTATCTGGGAGTAACGGCAGCCATTGCAGCTGTCCGCTATCAAAATGCCTCCAAAGGGATGAAGGAGTATGCGGCAAAACTCAGACGCCTGGCAAAGCGTTATGAATTTCAGAGCAAGACAAAAGAAATTAAGGAGGGCTCAAGGTTATGATGGGGCTGCTTGTACTAAAGGAACGATTAAAAGTGTTTTATGGAAAATACGACATGTATATTAATCCGCTGTTTCATTTTGTCTTTGGCTTTTCGGCAGTATTGATTTTAAATGCAAATCTGGGATTTATGACAAAGCTGGCCACTCCGGTTACGGCATTCGTCATGGGACTTATCTGTTCCTTTCTGCCGTACAGTGTGATTTCGCTGCTGATTACAATGCTGATGCTGATTCATTTATTTAGCGCATCTATGGAAATCGCGCTGGTAGTAGGAATACTGGTTTTTATTGTTATTTTGCTTTATTGCGGTCTGCAGCCGGGCAACAGCTTTTTGCTGGTGCTGACGCCTATGATGTTTTTTCTCAAAATCCCCTATGTCCTTCCGCTTTTAGTAGGACTTACAGGAAGTTTAAGCGCAGTAATTCCGGTTTCTATTGGAGTGTTTATGTATTACATTTTAGTGTATATCAATCAAAATGTAGGAGCGCTGACCGGAACAGCGGCAGCGGCGGATATTACCCAGAAATACCTCCAGCTGATTAAAAGTATGCTGTCCAACCAGACTGCAGTTGTGATGATTGCTGCGTTTGCATTGTGTATCATGGTGGTGTACATGATAAAGAGGCTTTCCGTAGATTATGCCTGGTATCTGGCCATTGCAGCAGGACTGATCATCCAGTTGGCGGTCATTTTTATGGGGGATATTCTGTTTTCCATCACAGTGCCTATGGGAACGCTGGTAATCGGAATGCTGGTTTCTGCACTGGTGGCTCTGATTTACACATTTTTTGCATTTGCAGTGGATTACAGCCGGACAGAGTACCTTCAATATGAGGATGACGATTATTACTATTACGTAAAAGCAGTGCCGAAGATTGCTGTGACGGCGCCGGATGTAAAAGTTGAAAGGATTAACAGCAGAAGAAAAGGATAGAATAAGCCGCAGAAGTTCAGAAAAGGAGGTGCTGTATTAAGATGGCAGATTTGTTAAACGGTTTATATAGCTGGATTACCTTTTTACCAAGAATGACCTTTGCGAATCTGATAGAAATTATAATACTTTCCGTTCTGATTTATGAAATATTGGTCTGGATCAAAAATACAAGAGCCTGGGTGCTGTTAAAGGGTCTTGTCGTGATTCTGGGTTTTGCACTGTTTGCAGAATTATTTAAGCTGAATACAATTTTGTGGATTTTGGAAAAATCCCTTACGGTTGCGGTAACAGCGCTGATTATTATCTTTCAGCCAGAACTTCGGAAAGCTCTGGAGCAGCTTGGCAGCCGGAATCTGCTGAATAATCTTTTATCGATTGATGATAAAAAGATGGAACAGGGTTTTTCTGACAAAACCATTAACGAACTGGTAAAAGCTACTTTTGAGATGGCCAAAGTAAAGACAGGTGCTCTGATGGTAATCAGCCGCAGTGTTCCTTTAAAAGAAATTGAGAGAACCGGCATTGAGGTGGACGGACTTGTGACCAGTCAGCTTTTAATTAATATTTTTGAACACAATACGCCTCTTCATGACGGCGCAGTGGTAATTCAGGGTAATCGGGTAACGGCAGCTACCTGCTATCTGCCCCTGTCTGACAATATGAATATCAGCAAAGATTTAGGCACCAGACACAGGGCGGCAGTGGGGATCAGTGAGACGACGGATGCACTGACCATTGTAGTGTCAGAGGAAACGGGAAGAGTTTCAGTAGCTCAGGGTGGAAAACTGGAAAAAATCAGCAGCGCCGACCATTTGAGGAGTGTGCTGCGCGCTACGAATGGCGAGGAGAAAGAAGCTCCGCTGAACAGGTTTAAGATTTGGAAGGGAAGGCTGAAAAATGAAAGAACGGTTAAAGAGTAATCTGGGCCTGAAAGTTCTGTCTGTTTTCCTTGCGTTTTTTGTATGGCTGCTGGTTATCAATGTTTCCGATCCCAGGCAAAGCGATGAAAGAACGGTCCAGCTTGAAATTATCAATGAAGAGGTTCTGACAGACGCAGGACTTACGTATGAACTGGCAGAAAAAGGCAGTGTGACCATTGATTATACAGTTCATATGCGTGACAGTTCTCAGATACAGGCTTCGGATTTCAGGGCCTATATTGACCTGGCTGACTGCAATGTGCTGGGAGCAGTGCCGGTTCGCCTGGAAGTATTAAATAACAAAGACAGAGTAATGAATGTACAGGCCAATCCAAGTGTTGTCCATGTGGAGACAGAACCTCTTCAGAAAAAAGAATTTCCGCTGAAGGTGGACATTCAGGGGGAGGCAGCCGGTGGATATGAAGTAAACGGCTATACAACCGACTGTGACAGTGTGTGGGTAAGCGGACCTGAATCTTTGGTAGGTCAGATTACAGCAGTTGGAATTGAAATAGAAGCAGATGGGGCGGAGGGTGATCTTTCAGGAATCGCTACCCCGATTCTCTATGATGCCAATGGCAATCCTCTGAATCTGGGAGAGAGGGTAAGCATGGATCAGACCGAGATTGCTTATACGGTGCAGGTACTGAAGGTCCGTCAGTTGGCTCTGGATTTTGAAGTGGGCGGAAATGTGGCAGAAGGATACCGCTTTACAGGCATTGAGTGCGATGCAAAGACGATTTCGGTAGTAGGACTGCGTTCACAGCTTGCTTCCATTACCAATGTAACCATTCCGGCATCTGTTCTGAGCGTGGACGGTCTGACAGAAGGAAAGACAGTAGAAGTAGATGTAAGCCAGTATCTGCCTGAAGGCGTCCGCATGGTAACAGATACGGGAGATACTACTATCCATGTGCGTCTGGAAGTAGAAAAGCTTGCATCCAGGACCTATAGCGTTCCTGCAAAGGACATTGCGCTTATCGGCAATAAGACTCCATACAAATATACATTTACACCGGAAGAAATGATTGTGACGGTACAGGGACTGGAAGAGGATCTGAACAGCTTTTCTGAAAGCGATATCCATGCGTCTTTGGATGTTTCCAGAATGGAACCTGGCGAGTATCCGGCAATCATTGCATTTGAGGAATTAAAGCATGGATATGAGATATTGGATTACAGTCCGATGAATCTGACTGTAACGGATGAATCCGAGACAGCAGGACCCGGAGAAAACCTGGGGACAGGAACGTCAGAAGAGTCCAAAGAATCCGAGAGCCAGACCGAAGGGGAAAAAGAGACAGAAGAAAGTTCTGTTTCCGGACATGATAATTAATCAGGGAGATTTATATGGTAAAGGCAAAAACTGTGATAAAAAATCCGACAGGACTTCATTTGCGCCCGGCAGGAATTTTGTGCAAGGAAGCGCTGAGATTTCAGTCTTCTATTCATTTTCAGTTCCGCAATTCTTTAAATAATGCCAAAAGTGTATTAAGCGTGCTGGGCGCTTGTGTAAAAAGCGGGGATGAAATCGAATTTATCTGTGAAGGAGCAGATGAAGAGGAAGCTTTGGCAGCTATGTTAAAGGCCGTAGAAGACGGCTTGGGAGAATAGAAAAAACCAGGAAACAGTTTAAGGAGGTAACAGGTGTTATGTATCATGGAACAGGTGCATCAGCAGGAATCGGCATTGGAAAGGCAGCAATAGTAGAAGATGTGCAGTTAGTGATTAAAAAGGAGACGGTTTCCGATCCGCAGGCAGAAATAGAACGTTTTAAGGCGGCTTTGGAACAGAGTGTGAAAGAGACAGGAGAACTGGCGGCTGACCTTGCTACCCGCGTCGGAGAGAAAGAGGCAGAGATTCTAAACGGCCATTTAATGCTGCTGTCCGATCCGATGCTGACTGGCGAAATCGAAACTACGATTGGCAATGAAAGGGTAAACAGCGAATATGCCATTGAGCAGGTCTGCAATACCTATGCAGATATGTTTGCTTCTATGGGAGACGAACTGATGCAGCAGAGGGCAACGGACATGAGAGACATCAAAACCCGTATGCAGAAAGTTCTCATGGGTGCAGAATCTGTTGATATTGCGTCTCTGCCAACAGGGACAGTGATTGTGGCAAAGGATTTGACGCCTTCTATGACAGCAGGGATTAATCCCCGGAATGTAGTCGGGATTGTAACCGAATTGGGAGGAAGAACCTCTCACAGCGCAATCCTTGCAAGAGCGCTGGAAATTCCGGCTGTAGTGGCAGTAACCAACTTTCTGGATCAGGTGAAAAACGGAGATGAAATCGTTTTAGACGGATCAGAAGGAGATGTATATGTAAATCCGCAAACAGAGGTCAGGGCAGAGTATGAGTCCAGACAGGAGGCATTTTTAAAAGAAAAGAAGGAATTGGAGCAGTATATTGGGAAACCGACTGTTACCAGGGACGGAATTTCAGTTGAACTGGTTGCCAATATTGGAAAACCGGAAGACATCGACAAGGTTCTTCAGTATGACGGTGAGGGAGTCGGTCTGTTCCGTACAGAATTTTTATTTATGGACCGTAACTCCATGCCCACAGAGGACGAGCAGTTTGAGGCATATAAAAAGGCAGCAGTTGCCATGAATGGGAAACCGGTGATTATTCGGACTCTGGACATTGGGGGCGATAAGGAAATCCCATATATGGGACTGGAGAAAGATGAAAATCCATTTCTGGGATACCGGGCAGTCCGTTTCTGTCTGGACAGAAAAGAGGATATTTACAGACCGCAGCTGCGTGCTCTGCTGCGCGCCAGCGCTTTTGGAAACATTAAGATTATGGTTCCTTTAGTGACTTGTATTGAGGAACTCAGAGAAGTGAAGGCGCTTGTAGCAGATTTAAAGAAAGAACTGGAAGAAGCCGGCATTGCTTACAAGAAGGACATTCAGGTGGGAATCATGGTAGAGACCGCAGCGGCATCCCTGATGGCAGATGTTTTTGCGAAAGAGGCGGATTTCTTCAGTATTGGCACCAACGACCTGACACAGTATACCATGTCGGTAGACAGAGGAAATGACAAAGTTTCCTACCTGTATTCCCCATTAAATCCGGCAGTTCTGCGCAGCATTAAGAGAATCATTACCTGCGGACGGGAAGCCGGGATCATGGTGGGAATGTGTGGAGAGGCAGCCAGTGATCCTCTGCTGATTCCGCTTTTACTGGCATTTGGTTTAAATGAATTCAGTATGAGCGCATCCGCTATTTTAAAATCCAGAAAGCTGATTACCGGTTACAGCGTAGACGAACTTCAGGCAGTTGCCGATCAGGCCATGAGTTTTGCTACTGAAAAAGAAGTAGCAGAATTTATGAAACAATTTGTGGAGCAGTAACCTATGATGGTATATTGCATTTGTTATCCCACCAGTTTTTTACTGGCCCAGGCCGGATGGAATATCCCATCCGGCCTGGTGCTCATTGGAACGGCTCTGTGGATGTACTGGCAGGATTACAGAGACAGTAAGAATCTGATCCATCTGCGGGGGCTGTTCTTTTTAGGATTTTTAGGGGGACAGGGAATTTCCTGTTTTAAACTAAGCAATCTTCAGACTCCCTGGTCCTGGATGACCTGGCTGTGCTTTTTTGCAGCAGAAACTGCGTTTTATATTGGATTTTCCCTGACAGAAGATCGGGACAGAAAAAAATGGGATGCAGGATCGTTTTCCCGGAATTTAAAAAAAGAACCTTCTGCTACATTGAGATTTTCCAGTCTGGGAGTGGGAAGGGGCAGAGTGATTGCAGATTCCGGCGGTCTGTTTTTAGCCATTATGGGAATCGGAGCGGTTTCTCTTACCGCTTTTGTGATTGAGGCAGTGGTTTTAGGATATATTCCTTTTTTCACAAAAGGGGTGCCTCATGCATATTCTTATTTTCACATAACCGGAGTTCACTATTTTACTGTATCCTGTGTGTTGGTGCCGCCGCTTGCGGTTTTATTTTATCTGGGAAAGCCCAGGGCAAAAAAGTGGGAGAAGGCTGTCTGCGCAGTCTCTGCGGCAGTAAGCTTAATTATCCCTGTTTTGTGTGTGTCCCGTTTTCAGCTTATTTTTTCAGTGGGATTGTCAGTTTTTTCCTATGCAGCAATCAAACGAACGATCCGGCCGGGGACCATTGCCATAGTGGCAGCGGCTATGATTCCGCTTTATGTGATATTAACCATTGCCAGAAGTCATGATGTGGCATATTTAAATGGTATTTTCGAGATGAAAAATAGCAAAATGCCAATATTTATTACACAGCCTTATATGTACATCGCCAATAACTACGACAATTTTAATTGTCTGGTAGAAAAACTGCCGTCTCACACCTTTGGTCTGCGTATGCTGTTTCCTGTGTGGGCGCTGACGGGCCTGAAATTTCTCTATCCGTCTTTAGTGTCTTTTCCGCTTTATGTGACAAAAGAAGAATTAACTACGGTTACGTTGTTGTATGATGCCTATTATGACTTTGGGCTTATAGGAGTCATTGTATTTGCGGCCCTTTTGGGAGGAATCTGCGGATATTTGTCCAAACAGTTTAACCGCATGCAGAACCCGGCGGGATTTTTACTGTATGTTCAGATGGCTATGTATATGGCTCTGTCATTTTTTACCACCTGGTTCTCGAATCCGACTACCTGGTTTTATCTGGCGGCAACAGGAGCAGTCTGGCTGCTATGCGAAGTCGTCAGCCGAAAATGAAAAGGAGGATGTAAGTGGTGTATAAGTCTTTAAAAGAAGTATTTGGAAAAAAGAAACCTCATGGGGAGATTTTTGCCCCAATAAACGGAACCTGTGTCCCGATGAGTCAGGTCAAAGACCCTACGTTCAGCCAGGAAATTCTTGGCAGGGGAGTTGCCATTATTCCTTGTGAGGGAAAGGTTACGGCGCCGCAGGACGGGGAAGTTCTGATGGTGTTTGAAACCAGGCATGCAGTGAGTATCCGCACAAACGACGGTGCGGAACTGATCATTCATATCGGTCTGGAAACCGTCAACCTCCATGGAGAATATTTTACTTCCCATGTAAAGGCAGGGGACAAGGTAAAAAAAGGCGATCTCCTGATAGAATTTGATATGGAAAAAATAAAAGAGCAGGGATATGATCTGATTACTCCGATTGTGATCTGCAACACGCCGGATTACCCGGATCTCATCTGCCATACCGGCATGGAAGTAAAGGCAGGGGATTTGATTATAGAACTGTAACAGATAAGAGCCTGAAAATAAGGAGGAAACCATGATTTCAGAAAAGATGAAGCCCTTTATGCAGAATAACTCGGCAATCCGCGCCATGTTTGAAGAAGGGAAAAAGATGGCGGCTGTCTACGGAAAAGAAAATGTCTACGATTTCAGTCTGGGCAATCCCAGTGTTCCGGCTCCGGCAGCAGTCCGTCAGGCGATTTTGGACGTGCTGGAGGAAGAAGACGAAAACATGGTTCATGGATATATGAGCAACGCCGGATTTGAGGATGTGAGAGAAGCGGTTGCAGAGTCCTTAAACCGCCGCTTTCACACCCATTTCCATCTGGGAAATATTATGATGAGTGTAGGCGCTGCCAGTGGGATGAATGTTATCTTGAAGACTATTTTAAATCCGAAAGAGGAAGTAATTGTCTTTGCGCCGTATTTTATGGAATACGGTTCCTATGTCCGCAATTATGACGGCGTTCTTACAGTTGTATCTCCTGACACCAGTACATTCCAGCCAAATCTGTGTGAATTTGCAGAGAAGATTTCCCAAAAGACCAGGGCAGTCATTATCAATACGCCCAATAATCCAACTGGAGTTGTGTATTCAGCAGAGACATTGACGGAAATTGGAAATATTTTAAGAGAAAAAAGCGAAGAAATCGGCCATCCCATTGTGCTGATTTCCGATGAGCCATATCGGGAACTGGCATATGACGGAGTGGAAGTTCCTTATGTGACGAAATTTTATAAAGATGCAGTTGTGTGTTACTCTTACAGCAAGTCCCTGTCACTTCCGGGAGAGCGGATTGGCTATCTGGTAATTCCGGATGAACTGACAGACAGCAGCCAGGTATTTACGGCAGCGTCCATTGCCAATCGGGTATTGGGCTGTGTCAATGCGCCATCCATGATGCAGAGAGTGATAAAGCGCTGTGTGGATGAACAGGTAAACTTAGAAGCCTATGACAGAAACCGTAATCTTTTGTACAACACATTAAAAGAACTGGGATTTTGGTGTATAAAGCCGGAAGGTGCATTTTACTTGTTTGTAAAATCCCCTCTGAAAGATGAAAAAGAGTTTACAGATCTGTGTAAAAAACACAGAGTTTTGGTAGTTCCGGGAACATCCTTTGCCTGTCCCGGCTATGTGCGGATCGCATACTGCGTTTCCTATGAGCAGATTGAGCGTTCCATTCCCGCATTTAGAGAGATTGCAAAGGAGTGCGGCCTGTAGAGGGCCGGCCGGTATTGGAATAAAAGCAGGTGATGGTAATGAATGAGGAACATAAAAGTGCAGCCCACTATGCTCGGGTTTTGTTAAATATTTTAATCCCTGCCGGAGGTACGCTTCTGGTCTGTTTGTTTCTTCCGAAAGTGCTTCGGTTTTTTATGCCGTTTGTAGTGGGCTGGATTATTGCCATGATTGCAAATCCGGTAGTCCGGTTTTTAGAAAGCAGACTGAAAGTGGTGCGAAAACATGGATCGGTACTGGTGGTAATCGCAGTGCTGGCTTTGATTATTGGGGCAATATATCTGTTGTTGAGCAAACTGTTTTCAGAAGCATCCGGACTTTTTCATTCCCTGCCCCAGCTTTGGGAGACATTTCAGGCAGAAGTAAGAGAGATTGGCAGACAACTGGAGAGTATGTTTGCGTTTTTGCCGGATCAGTTTGGGGTAAAACTGCGGGAGGCGGCTGATAATCTGGATACGTATATCGGAGTGCTGTTTCAGAATATGGCGACGCCTACTGTGGAAGCGGCAGGAAGCGTAGCCAAAAGTCTGCCCAGTCTGCTGGTTAATACAGTGGTTGTTATTTTGTCGTCTTACTTTTTTATTGCAGAGCGGGAGACGATTTTAAATGTATGGAGACAGTACATGCCGGAAAGCGGGAAAAAGCATATGAGCCATATGCGCCGGGATGCTCTTCGCCTGATAGGCGGATATTTTATGGCCCAGTTCCGCATTATGTTTGTTGTGGCGGCGGTTTTGACAGCCGGTTTTTTAGTGCTTCAGATATCATACAGCTTTTTGCTGGCGCTGCTGATTTCTCTGCTGGATTTTCTCCCGGTATTCGGAACCGGGACAGTGCTGATTCCCTGGGGACTGATTAAGTTGCTGTCCGGAGAATACTATATGGCAGGCGGTTTAATCCTCCTTTACATTTTAAGTCAGTTTATCCGCCAGGCAATTCAGCCTAAGATAGTAGGGGATTCCATGGGACTTCCGCCGCTTATGACACTGATATTTTTGTATATTGGCTTTAAGGTAAGCGGTCTGGGAGGAATGATTCTGGCAGTGCCTGTCGGCCTGGTATTTTTAAATCTGTATAAGTATGGAATTTACGATTCCATGATTGACAATCTGAAGATTTTCGTACATGATATAGATGAATTTAGAAAGAGACGAGAGGAAGACCAGACAAATGGAAAATAATTTAGATACGGATCAGATAAAAGAGCTGGTATGGCGGCTGGCATTTCCGTCCATGCTGGCTCAATTTGTCAGTGTGTTTTACAGCATTGTAGACAGGATGTACATTGGAAATATTGCAGAGATCGGAGATATTGCTTTAGCCGGTGTTGGAGTCTGCGGTCCCATTGTTACCATGATTTCTTCCGTTGCATTCTGGGTGGGAATCGGCGGTTCTCCCCTTTTAAGCATTCGGCTGGGGCAGAAAAATGAAAAGAAGGCAAAGGAGATTTTAGCCAACTGCTTTTTGCTGTTAGGCGTTATGTCCATTCTTATCACGATTTTGTCTCTGGCAATGAAAAACCATCTCTTAACCTGGTTTGGAGCCAGCGAGACAATATTTCCCTATGCAAATGAGTATATTACCGTTTATCTGACAGGAACCGTATTTGCCCTTTTATCTACGGGGATGAATCAGTTTATTATCTGTCAGGGATTTGCAAAAGTGGGGATGAAATCCGTTCTCCTGGGAGCAGTGTTAAACATTCTTCTGGACCCGGTGTTTATTTTCCTGTTTGATATGGGAGTATCCGGTGCAGCCCTCGCAACCGTAATATCCCAGATGGCTTCCTGCATCTATGTGCTGCACTTTTTATTCAGCAGCCGTCCCATGATCCGTATTACATTTGGAGGCTATGACTTAAAAGTAATGGGGCAGGTGCTGCTGCTGGGGCTGACGCCGTTTCTCATTGTCGCTTTTGACAATATTCTGATTATTTCTTTAAACGCAACCATTCAGAAATACGGCGGCGCAGGACAGGGGGACATGCTTTTAACCTGCAACACCATTCTCCAGAGCTTTATGCTGATTGTAACCATGCCTCTGTCCGGCATAACAGGGGGAACCCAGACGATTTTAGGTTATAATTACGGGGCAAAAAGACCGGATCGGATCAAAAAAGCCCAGAAACACATTTTGATTCTGGCATTGGCATTTACCTCCATTATGTTTGTGGCGGCCCAGCTTCTGCCCCAGTATTTTACATTGATTTTTACCAGGGACCCGGAGTATATTCAGATGACAGTGAGAGCGATCCGCATCTATTCCCTGATGATTATTCCTCTGGCCATTCAGTATACCGTAGTGGATGGATTTACAGGGATGGGAATCGCAAAGGTAGCCATTTCTCTGTCCACATTCCGCAAATTAATCTATTTTGCAGGAGTATTTTTAATTCCGATATGGTTTGATATTACCAATATTTTCTATACAGAACCGATTTCCGATCTGATTTCAGCGGTTGTATCAGGTATTGTGTACGTTCGTCTCATCAAAAAAATAGAAGCCGGAAGTTTATAGGAAAGGTTTCTTACAATTTTGAGAAATCTATTGATAGCCGATCCGGATACATGGTAGAATGTAGACGTAACAGTTCAGCCATGCGAAGATTCAGACAGGAAAACGTGTTGAAAGCTTGTTTTCATAAGGGTTTTCCTGTCTGAATCTTCATAGGGCGTACGCCAGACGCTTCTTGTCCGCTGCAGGCGGGCAAGAAGATGCATGGCTGAACTGTTACATGCAGACAGGCTAAAACAAGTTTTATAAGGGGTGTGAAGTGAAAAAGGAGAATTTGACCATAGGCATCAGCTGTATGGCGGCAGCGCTTCTCTTTGGGACCGGTTCTTTTTACATGGTAAAGGCAGGGTATTACGAGGACCGTTTTTTTCCGAATACAGCTATAAATGGTATAGAGGTAGAGGGGCTTACATCAAAGGAAGCAGCTATCCGTATTTCCCAGGAACTGGCAGAGTATGAACTGGCAGTGATAAGCCGGGGCGGGAGAGAAGTGATCAAAGGCGAAGATATCGGCCTTAGGGCAGAGACAACAGAGGATTTAAAAGAGATTGTAAAGCAGCAAAACCCGTATGCCTGGGGAAAAGGATGGATATTTCCGCAGACGTATACCATTCCTGCTGCTGCTGTTTTTGAAGAAGAACGTTTAGAGGAAACCATTGAAAACCTGACCTGTTTTAAACCGGAATATCAGACAGAGCCGGAAGATGCCAGGATTTCCCCGTATATGCCCCAGAAGGGATATGAGATTATTCCGGAAGTACAGGGAGAAAAACTGGACGAAGAAAAGGCAAAAACACTTATCCGGGACGCAGTTTTGGCAAAAGAAAAGCAGGTTGATTTGGCAGAGGCAGGGTGTTATCTGGAACCAAAGATTTTAGCCGAAGATGAGAAACTAAATGAACTCTGTGCAGAGAAAAACCGTCTGGTTCAGACAGTGGTTACGTACCAGTTCGGGGACAGGCAGGAGATTTTAGATGGAGATACGCTTCATCAGTGGCTGGAAACCGGAGAAGACGGTTCTGTATGTTTCCGTCAGGAAGATGTGGCCGGGTATGTGTCGGAACTGGCATCCCAATATAATACTGCATATACCAGCCGATATTTTCAGACCAGTTATGGCCCCACTGTAAAGGTAAGCGGAAGTTATGGATGGAAAATCAATGAGACAGAGGAAACTGCCCAGTTGATGCGGATTTTGGAAGCGGGGGACAGCCAGACCAGAGAGCCGGTCTACGAGCAGAAAGGGGCTTCTTACAGCGGCAATGATTACGGAGATACGTATGCAGAGGTCAATTTGACTGCCCAGCACATGTTTTTCTATCAGGACGGCAAAAAGGTGCTGGAGTCAGATTTTGTTTCCGGCAATGTAAAGAAAAATCACACAACGCCTCCGGGTATCTTTGGTCTGACTTACAAGCAGCAGGATGCAGTGCTGAAAGGAGAGGGGTATGCCAGTCCGGTAGACTTCTGGATGCCGTTTAATGGCGGAATCGGTTTTCATGATGCCAGCTGGCGTTCCAGCTTTGGAGGTTCTATTTATAAGACCAACGGTTCTCATGGCTGCATCAATATGCCTTATGATAAGGCAAAGGAACTGTATGCTCGGGTATATACCAATGTTCCGGTAATCTGTTATAATCTGGAAGGGACTGAGAGTAAAAAGACATCAAACAGTTCCGGGAAAACGTCAAAACCTCAGACGCCGGCAGCGAAACCCCAGACGCCGGCAGAAAAGCCCCAGATACCGGCGGTTCAGCCGACGGCCCCCGTCACCGCACCCCAGGCGCCGACAGATACTCAGCCGATTTTGCCGGCTCCGGGAAATGGGGATTCAATTCCGGTTATTACGCCAGTGGTTCCAGGCAGCCAGTCAGGGCCTTTGACACAGGAACCGTCTTCGACCCTTCCCGCGCCTCCCGTCCCCTCATCCGGCGGGGACAGTTCTGTTGTGACTCCGGTTGAGGAAAGCAGGGAAACCAAAGGGGAGCAGGAAAGCAGCGAGATCGGGCCGGGAGTAACGGCTCCGGCTGTGCCGGATGGACTGGAGAAAGAAAGTTAGAGAACAGATAATACGAAAATGGTTAAGAAATGGAAAGACAAGCCAATGACTATAAAAAAGCGAATCAGAAAAATATGGATAATTTCCCTGATAGTGTCTATTCTTACAGGGAATACAGTGTTTGCTGCGCCGGTATGGACCGATGATTCCAATGTAGTTCTGGAATCAGAGGCCGGGGTCGTAATGGATGCCCAGTCAGGGGCTGTTATATATGGAAAAAACAGTAAAGAACAATTTTACCCGGCAAGCATTACGAAAATTATGACGGCCCTTTTAGTTTTGGAAAACTGCTCTTTGGATGAGATGGTTACTTTTTCCCATGATGCAGTGTACAATGTAGAATCAGGAAGCACCAATGCGGGAATTGATGAAGGGGAGCAGATGACTGTAAAGGACTGCCTCTATGCCATGATGTTAAAATCTGCCAATGAAGCCGCCAATGCTCTGGCAGAGCATGTTTCCGGAAGCAGAGAGGCGTTTGCAGAACTGATGACAAAGCGGGCCAGAGAGCTCGGCTGTGAGAATACCAATTTTAAAAATCCCAGCGGACTAAACGACCCGGAACATTATACAACCGCAAGAGATTTTGCGCTGATTGTTCAGGCGGCCTGGGAACTGGAAGAATTTCGGGAGATTGAATCACAGCTGTCCTATAAGCTTCCGCCCACTGCCAATGATCCGGAGGGACTTACCGTCCGTCAGGAACATAAGATGATGCTGGAGGACTGGAGCAGATACTACGATCCGGATGTAAAGGGAGGGAAAACCGGTTTTACCACCCTGGCCGGAAATACGCTGGCTACGGTTGCAGAGCGGGACGGCAGGACTTTGATTGTAGTGATTTTAAAGGGAAGCAAACCGGAGCATTACACCACTTATACAGATACCAGACAGCTTTTGGACTATGCCTTTGACGGATTTATTAACCTGAATCCATCACAGGAAGAAACCGATTTAGCCGGTTTGGCTGAAGAAGTAAAAAGTGCGGGAGCAGCGCTAAAAGAGGGAGTTTCTGTTGAGATAGAGGAGACCGGGCGTATTACAGTGCCGACGGGCGCAGTATTTTCAGATGCAGTCCGGACGATTTCAACCGATCTGCCGGCAGATGCGCCAAAAGGAGCGATTGCCCGTCTGGATTATACCTACGAGGGAAGACCGGTAGGAGGCGCATATGTGAAGGTAAAGCAGGAGGAAATCCCTGAAACAAAACCGGCAGAAACGCAGGTGCCCAAAGAAGAGGAAGAAACATCCGGACAGGGAAATATCTCCATTCCCTCCCAGTGGATATTTGCAGGTATTGCCATTCTGGTGATCGCCGCTGCAATGGGAGGATTTATCTGGTATCGGATGGACCGGGCCAAAAAGGAAAAGGAGGCCAGACAGGCCAGAATTCAGGAGCGCAGGCGCAGGCTTCAGGAATCCGGCATTTCCATGGAAGAATTTGATCAGCTTTTGAAGGAGCGGCAGGAAAAAAAGAAGAAAGAAAAAGGATAATCAAATATGAGGCAGGGAATCTATCACACCTCAAAGAGAAAACCTAAGGGTTTGGAATACGCCAGAGAAAATCAGGTAAAAATCCATCAGGAGGGAGGATATGATTCCAGATATAAAAGAAGGAGGAGACCGCTGAAAGGAAAAAAACGCCGGAAGGTGAGGTACCTCTTTCTTGCCATTTTAACAATGACAGCAGTCTTTTTTACCGGAAGTTTTCTTTGGGCATACGCCTCCTTAAAAAGGGGACAGAAGGACACTCCATTTCCGGTAAAGGAACTGGAAAATCCCCATATTACCAATGAGACCAGAGAAATTATGAGGGAAAACTGGACGATTGCTGTGTTTGGCGTGGATTCGGCAGACGGCAGCCTGGGAAAAGGCGCCAATGCAGATGTGATTATGCTCTGCAATTTAAACCAGAGGACGGGGGCCGTAAGAGCGGTATCCATTTACCGGGACACCTGTATGAAGGTGGGGGAGCAAAATCCCTATAAAAAGATAAATGAAGCTTACGCCAGGGGCGGAACCTGTCAGGCCGTAAAAGCGCTGAATGAAAATCTGGATCTTGAAATTGATGATTACGTTGCAGTCAACTGGAAAGCTGCTGCAGATGCCATCAATCTTTTGGGAGGCATTGAAGTGGATCTGAGCCAGGCAGAATTTGCCTACATTAACTCGTATATTACCAGTACGGTAGAGGGAAGCGGCGTAGGTTCCCATCAGTTAAAAGCGCCAGGGCCCAACCATTTAGACGGTGTACAGGCAGTCGCCTATGCAAGACTGCGGAAAATGGATACAGATTTTCAGAGAACCGAACGGCAGCGGGAAGTGGTGGAAAAGGTACTTGAAAAAGGAAAACAGGCGGATTTGGCCACGCTTACCAATCTGATTGGAGGAGTGCTGCCTCAGGTATCTACCAGCCTTCAGATAAGCGATTTGCTTTCTGTGGCTGCAGACCTGAAAAAATACCATTTAGAGGCGTCATCCGGCTTCCCCTTTGATCTGGAAACCAGGAGGATTCGGGAAGACAGCCATTCCATAGATTACGTATTTCCTCTGGATTTAGAGAGCAATGTGAGGAAACTCCATGAGTTTCTGTATGAAAATGAGGAATACCATGTTTCAGAGCAGGTAAAGGAGATCAGCCGGGCAGTGGAGCAGAAACGGAAGCAGAGCAAAGAAAAAGAGACTTACGCAGCAGAAACGGATGCTTCGGAGAAAAATGCAGCAGAAACCTATACGACAGAAAGTTTTGACCCCACTGCGGCGGAATTGTTTGAGATGCCTTCGGGCAGAATAGAAAAACCAAAGAGGAGGAATTGATTATGTTAGAGACAGGAGTAAAAGCGCCGGAGTTTTGTCTTTCGGATCAGGATGGAAACCAGGTGAGTTTAGGAGATTTTAAAGGGAAAAAGGTGATTTTATATTTTTATCCAAAAGACAATACGCCAGGGTGTACTGCCCAGGCCTGCGGATTTGGAGAACTATATCCCCGGTTTCAGGAAAAGGATGCGGTGGTATTAGGCGTCAGCAAAGACAGCGTGGCATCTCACAAGAAATTTCAGGAAAAATACAATCTTCCCTTTACCTTGCTTTCCGATCCGGATCTTCAGGCGATCCAGGCTTATGATGTGTGGAAAGAAAAAAACATGTATGGGAAAAAGACCATGGGAGTGGTTCGGACGACCTATTTGATTGATGAAGAAGGCGTGATACAGGAAGTCTTTGGAAAAGTAAAAGCAAAAGAAAATCCGGCCCAGATGCTGGAACGTTTATAGGCGGCGTATGAAGATTATTATTTCGCCTGCAAAGAAAATGAATGAAAATACGGATTTCTTTTCTCCCAGCGCTTTGCCAAAGTTTTTGAATAAAAGCCGGATTTTATTAGAAACTATGAAAAGCCTTACGTATGAGCAGGCTAAAGACGTGTGGCAGTGCAATGATAAACTGGCAAGACTCAACTATGACCGTTTTTTGCAGATGAATCTGGATGAGAATCAACTGGCCGCTCTCACTCCGGCTCTCATGGCCTATGAGGGAATCCAGTACCAGTATATGTCGCCTATGACCTTTGAATGGAAAGCCTGGGAGTATGTGCAGAATCATCTGCGGATTTTGTCCGGATTTTACGGAGTGCTGGCGCCCCTGGACGGAATTGTGCCTTACCGTCTGGAAATGCAGTCCAGACTTTGGGGCAAAGGCTGGAAAGATTTATATCAGTTTTGGGGAAGCCAGCTATATGACAGCCTGGCGGCAGAAGAGGACAGCAGCCCTGTGATTTTAAATCTGGCATCCAAAGAATATTCCAGATGTGTGGAAGAATATGTAAAGATGCCGGTGAAGATGATTACCTGTGTATTTGGGGAAAAGAAAGACAATAAGGTGCGCCAGAAGGCGACCATGGCGAAAATGGCGCGGGGAGAAATGGTGCGGTTTCTGGCAGAAAATCAGATTCAGGATTTGGAAGGCGTGAAAAGTTTTGCCCGGCTGGGATTTTCCTATTCAGAAGAAGATTCAGATAATGAGATGGGAATTTACACATTTATAAAAAAAGAAGGATGACCATGTATATAGGAGATTTGCACATTCATTCCAGATATTCCAGGGCTACCAGCAAAGACTGCACGCCGGAATATCTGGATCTTTGGGCCAGGAAAAAGGGAATACAGGTTGTGGGAACAGGAGATTTTACCCATCCGGCGTGGCGAAAAGAACTGGAAGAAAAGCTGGTGCCGGAGGGGAATGGTTTCTATCAGCTAAAAAAAGAATTTTCTATGGAAACCCGGACGGCTGATGCAAAAGATGCCCATTTTGTGATTACCGGGGAAATCAGTTCCATTTACAAGAAGAATGGGAAGGTTCGCAAGGTTCACAGCCTGATCCTCCTTCCAAGTTTGGAAGATGCAGAAAAAGTATCCGCCAAATTGGAAGCCATTGGAAATATTCATTCGGACGGAAGACCTATACTGGGATTGGACTGCCGCGATCTGTTAGAGATTCTTTTGGAACTGTCGCCCCGATCCATTTATATCCCGGCCCATATCTGGACACCTCATTTTTCTCTGTTTGGGGCGTTTTCCGGTTTTGACACAGTCAGGGAGTGTTTTGAAGATTTAACCCCTTATGTTCATGCAGTGGAGACGGGATTGTCCTCAGATCCGCCTATGAACTGGCGGCTGTCTATGCTGGACGCCTATCAGCTGGTGTCCAACTCCGATGCCCATTCTCCGGCAAAATTAGGCCGGGAAGCCACGCTTTTTGAGACTTCCATGAGTTATGACGGGCTGTATCAGGCTATTCAGACCGGAGAGGGTCTGGCCGGAACCATAGAATTTTTCCCGGAAGAGGGAAAGTACCATTTGGACGGACACCGGAAATGCCATATTTGCCTGTCGCCGGACCAGACTGTCAGGTATGGGGGAAAATGTCCCATATGCGGCAAAAAGATTACCATAGGGGTGGCAAACCGGACCTATCAGCTCTCCGATCGGGAAGAGGGATTTGTAAGACCTGGTGCAAAGCCTTTTGAAAGTCTGGTTCCTCTGCCGGAGGTCATTGCTTCCTGTACCGGCCGCTCGCCTGCCAGCATAAAAGTGCAGCAGCAGTATGAAGAAATGCTGAAAAAACTGGGACCGGAATTTGTCATTTTAAGAGAAACACCCATTGCCCATATTGAAGAAGTAGCAGGCAGACGGGTGGCGGAAGGGATTTTGCGTCTGCGGAAAGGACAGGTGGAAAAAACGCCTGGGTTTGATGGAGAATACGGCATAATCCGCCTGTTTTCAGCAGAAGAATTAAATGAGACAGAAGGCCAGATGGACCTGTTTTCATCCTTTGGAATAAAAAAAGAAGCAATATCCGAAGAAGCAGTATTCAAAGAAACAGTACGAAAAGAATCGGAACCGGGAGCGGCAGCAGAGGGAAACAGTACATTCTCAGAAACCGTTTCCCTGCAGACAGACGGATTAAACCCGGCTCAACAGCAGGCGGTAAAAGCCCTCAACCGGACAGTGGCAGTGATTGCAGGCCCCGGAACCGGAAAGACCAGGACTCTGATTTGGCGGATTCTCTGGCTTTTGCAGGAGCGAAATGTAAGTCCGGGTGAGATTACGGCAGTGACCTTTACCAACAAGGCGGCAGCCGAGATGAAAGAGCGGCTGAAAGAGAATCTGAAAAATGGCAGAAAACTGAGCCGGATTCAGATCGGCACCTTTCATGCCATCTGTCTCAATCTGTTAAAGAAAATAAGGGGAGAGATTGTTCTTGCAGACAGCCGGACAACACAAAGACTGGCAGAGGAAACCATCAGCCGTTTTGATTTATCCTGTTCATCCAGGCAGTTTTTAAAGGAAATCTCCCGATATAAAAATGGCTGGTGGGACGGACAGGAACCGGAACATCTGCTAAAGGGAAAACAGGAGGCAGCCGCCGATTATCAGCAGAGGCTAAAAGAGGCGGGAATTCTGGATTATGATGATTTGCTGCTGGAGACCTTAAAACTTTTCAGGTCTGACGGAAAAAAGCTGGGGAAACCATTTTCCTATCTTCTGGTAGATGAATTTCAGGATATCAGTCCGTTGCAGTTTCAGTTGATTTTAGCATGGAACCAGGCAGGAAAAGAACTGTTTGTTATCGGCGACCCGGATCAGTCAATTTATGGTTTCAGAGGGGCGGACGCAGGATGCTTTGATCGTCTGGAACAGGCAGTTTCCGGTTTTACCAAAATCCATTTAAAAGAAAACTATCGATCGGCTCCGCCAATCACAGAGTCTGCATCTGCCCTGATTTCTCATAATCCAGGCGGCAAAAGAGTCCTGATTCCCCATGAAAAGGGGGCACAGAAGATTCGTGTTGTAAAAACAGACAGTGAATTTTCAGAAGCCGTTTTTATTGCAAAAGAGATCAATCGTATGACGGGAGGCATTGATATGCTGAATGCAGCAGACAATGCCAGAAACCGGGAAGGAATGAGGATTCGGAGTTTCTCAGACATAGCCGTTCTTTACCGGACAAGACATCAGGGAGCAGTGCTGGAAAAGTGTCTGCAAAAAGAGGGAATTCCATATACAGTGTCAGGACAGGAAGACTTTTTGCTTGATGGGGCAGTTCAGGGTGCGCTGGCATTTTGCAGTTATCTTTTAAATCCCCAGGATTCCAGAGCAAAGGAGCAGTGCTGCCGTCTGATGTGGGAACTGGAGGAAACATCCCTGACAGACAGTATTTTTGAACAGGCTGTAAAAACCATGGGAACCGGGATTAAGCGTCAGAGCCCGGCAAAACTTCTGGATATGTGGAACCAACAGTTTGGAGGAACCAGCCATAAGGAAGCGTTAAACAAATTGCGGTCCTCTGCTCTTTTTTATAAGTCCATGGCCGAATTTTTAGAGGCTGTGATGCTAAAAGAAGAGGGAGATATTAGAAGATGCGGGGGTAACAGCTATGTGTCTGATGCGGTCAGCCTGATGACCCTTCATGCTGCCAAAGGACTGGAGTTTCCGGCGGTTTTCATCTGCGGCGTAAATGAAGGAATTCTTCCATTGGAATCAGAAAAAGGAAAGAGCGATGAGGAAGAAGAACGAAGGCTGTTCTTCGTAGGGATGACCCGCGCTGAGAGAGAACTGGTGCTCACCGTTTCAGACAATCCCTCTCCCTTTTTAGAGGAACTTCCCACAAAATGGAAGACCATAGAGAAGGCAGGAAAATCCTCAAAAAAGGAGATGGTTCATCAGATAAGTCTGTTTGAACTGGAAGGGGTAAAATAAATACAAATTTAGTTGTTGGAACTTCTTGTTTTGTGTTATAATTAAAATGAGTATATTGATTTTATAAAGGAGGAATTCTTATGCCAATGCAAATGGGCTTTAGATGGTATGGAGAGGGCAATGATAAAATTCGCCTTTCTGATATCAAGCAAATTCCCGGAGTTACCAGCATTGTCTGGGCACTGCATGACAAGATGCCCGGCGAAGTGTGGGAAGTAGATGAGATTGCCAAAGTGCAGAAGCAGCTGGAACCCTATGGGTTCAATATGGATGTCGTAGAGTCTGTAAATGTGCATGATGACATCAAAATCGGTCTGCCTACCCGCGACAAGTATATTGAAAACTATATTCAGACCATCCGTAATCTGTCTAAATTTGGAGTAAAAGTAATTTGCTATAACTTTATGCCTATTTTTGACTGGACCCGTACAGATTTATTCCATCCGGTAGGGGACGGTTCTACGGCTTTGTATTATGAGGCAAGCCGCATCCATGATGACCCTAAGGAGATGGCAGATTATATTCTTAACAATCTGAATGGTCTCACATTCCCTGGATGGGAGCCGGAGCGTATGGCAAAACTGGATGAATTGTTTGCAGCTTACAAGCCGGTTACCAAAGAAAAATTATGGGAGAACTTAAAATATTTCCTGGAGGCATTAATGCCGGTATGCCATGAGACGGATATTCGGATGGCAATTCACATGGATGATCCGCCATGGGATATTTTTGGACTTCCCCGTCTTCTGACCTGTTCTGAAAATATTGATAGATTTTTATCTATGGTAGACGATCCCCATAACTGTCTGACCTTATGCTCCGGAAGCTTAAATGCAGATCCCAACAATCATGTTGCATCCATTATTCGCAGACACTGCGATCGGATTGCATTTGCTCATATCCGCAATGTAAAGCATTTTGAGAACGGAGATTTCTCAGAAGCAAGCCACCGCGACTGTGATGGTGACACAGGTATTCTGGATATTTTAAAGGCATATCATGACTGCGGATATGAAGGATATATCCGTCCGGATCATGGCCGTCATCTCTGGGATGAGGGTCCGGGCAATGTACGTCCCGGATATGGTCTTTATGACCGGGCGCTGGGGATTATGTATATGCTTGGCGTATGGGATATGTTGGACAAGCTGGACGGCTTGCAGTAAGCTTTAATTGAGAAAAACTGGTGTTGGCATCTTTTTGGATGCTTGGCGACAGAATCAATGCCGGGGCAGTATTGGGCCCCGGCATTGATATTCCCGGAATGATACAGAAGAAAGGATTGCATTTTACCAATGGAAAATATACAAAAGACAGAACTTTTTGAACAGGCGCCAATACCCAAAGCAGTGATGCAGCTATGTATTCCTACGATTTTAAGTTCTCTTGTCATGGTGCTTTACAACCTGGCGGATACATATTTTGTAGGAATGTTAAATGATCCGGTACAGAATGCGGCGGTAACCCTGGCTGCTCCGGTGCTTTTGGCTTTTAACGCAGTAACCAATCTGTTTGGCGTGGGTAGCTCCAGCATGATGAGCCGTTCCCTGGGGCGTAAAGATTATGATATGGTGCGCGAAAGTGCGGCATTTGGATTTTACTGCACCCTGTTTTGCGGCATTTTGTTTTCTCTGGGGTATACGGTGTTCAGACAGCCCGCAATGGCCGTTTTGGGGGCGACCAATCTGACGGAAGAAGCGACAGCCGGTTATTTGATGTGGACAGTCAGTTTTGGCGCAGCACCTGCTATGATCAATGTAGTTATGGCATACATGGTCCGCTCAGAGGGAGAGGCTCTTCATGCCAGCATTGGAACCATGAGCGGCTGTCTGTTAAACATGATTCTGGACCCGATTTTTATCTTGCCATGGGGACTGAATATGGGAGCGGCAGGAGCAGGGTGCGCCACATTTTTATCTAACTGTGTGGCCTGTCTGTATTTCTTTCTGTTGCTATTTATAAAAAGAAAACGTACCTATGTCTGCATCCATCCAAAGCTGTTCACCATGAAAAAATCCATTGTATTGGGAGTATGCGGAGTGGGAATTCCCTCTTCCATACAGAACCTTTTAAATGTAACCGGAATGACGATTTTAAACAATTTTACTGCCGTATATGGGGCTGATGCAGTAGCAGCCATGGGAATTACTCAGAAGGTAAATATGGTTCCTATGAATATTGCCATGGGAATCTCTCAGGGAATCATGCCTCTTATTAGCTATACCTATGCCAGCGGCAATTATAAGAGAATGAAAAAGAGCCTGATATTTTCCCTAAAAGCGGCTCTGGGATTTCTTGTGGCTGCCACTTTCCTTTATTTCATTGGGGCTGGAACCATTACCCGGATGTTTATGAACAATGAAACCATTGTGGCATACGGCACCAGATTCCTTCGGGGATTCTGTCTGGGCCTGCCGTTTATGTGTATGGATTTTATGGCAGTAGGCGTATTTCAGGCTACCGGTATGGGAAAGGAAGCGCTGATTTTTGCAATTATGAGAAAGATTATTCTGGAAATACCGGCGCTCTATCTGCTGAATTATCTGTTTCCGCTGTATGGCCTGGCTTATGCCCAGACAGTGGCGGAAATTGTGCTGGCAACTGCAGCAGCAGTGGTATTGATAAAACTGTTTAAACGCTTAAACAAACAAAAGAAATCCGGAAAAGAGGAAGCATGTTTCGACTAGAAGATACCCTAAAATCTGCTCCGCTGTTTGGAAAAACAACCAATACCATGGTGCAGATCTGTCTTGAAAAATCCATGGGAACGATTTATACAGACAAGGCAGAGAAACCGGAGACAGCGGCTGCCTGTCTGGGTGATTTCTGCTTTCTGGCAGGAAAAACGGATCAAAGTTTTTTAGAAGAACTGAAGGCCGCCTGCCCGGATATAAGTATTTTAGTTCCGCCAAATAAAGACTGGGCCGCGGCTATAGAAACTGTTTACGGCAATCAGACCAGACGGATTATACGGTATAGTTTTTTGAAAGAACCCCATATCTGGAACCTGGATGAACTGGAAAAAGCTGTGGCAGAAATTGCTGTCCATCTGCCAAAAGAGTTTGAAATCCGACCGATCGATGAAGAAATTTATCAATACGCCAGAAATCATCCCTGGGCAGAAGACTGGGTTTCGTTATTCCCATCCTATGGAGAGTTTGCGCAAAAAGGACTGGGGGTTGCAGTTGTAAATGACCATATTCCAGTGGCTGGTGCATCGTCTTACTGCGCAGGAAGAACGGCCATTGAAATTCAGATCGATACCCATCCGGATTTTCGGAGAAGGGGACTGGCTTTTATGTGTGCCGCGGCCTTGATTGTGGAATGTGAAAAGAGGGGAATCTATCCCGGCTGGGACGCCCACAATCTGGAATCCAAAGCGCTGGCAGAAAAGCTGGGATACAGGATGGATAAAGAGTATACGGCTTATATTTCGCAGGAAATGTGAGTAAGACAGCACACGAGTGAAGATAAAGGAGGAGTTGGGTGACAAAAGAAGCATTATGCCTGGAAATTATCAGGCGGTTAAAAGAAACTTATCCGGATGCAGGCTGTACTCTGGATTACAACGAAGCCTGGAAGCTTTTGGTCAGCGTCCGGCTGGCCGCCCAGTGCACAGATGCCAGGGTCAATGTGGTAGTGGAAGATTTATACGCCAGATTTCCGGACGTAAAATCTCTGGCCCAGGCGGATGTAGATGAAATCGAGGCGATTGTTCGTCCCTGCGGTCTTGGAAAAAGCAAGGCAAGAGATATCAGCGCCTGCATGAAAATACTGGAGGAACAGTATGGAGGAAAGGTTCCGGAAACTTTTGAGGAACTGTTGAAACTTCCTGGCGTGGGAAGAAAAAGCGCCAATCTGATTATGGGGGATGTGTTTGGAAAACCGGCGATTGTGACGGATACCCACTGCATCCGTCTGGTTAACCGGATGGGATTGGTAGATGGGATCAAGGAACCCAAAAAAGTAGAGATGGCGCTGTGGAAACTGGTTCCTCCACAAGAGGGAAGCGATTTCTGCCATCGTCTGGTATTTCTGGGCAGAGATATCTGTACAGCCCGCACCAAACCCAAATGCGGACAGTGCTGTTTACATGACATTTGCAAAAAACAGGGAGTGGAGGAATAAGGATGCGTATTTTGCATACGGCAGACTGGCATCTGGGAAAATCATTAGAAGGGAGAAGCCGGTTGGAAGAGCAGCGCCGGTTTCTTTCTGATTTTGTCCGGATTGTAAAAGAAGAGCAGGCGGATCTTGTCATTCTCGCAGGAGATGTATATGACAGCTATAACCCGTCTGCGGAAGCGGAAAAACTATTTTATCAGACGCTAAAGGAGATGACAGAAGGAGGAAAACGGCTGGCGCTTATTATTGCCGGAAATCATGACAGCCCGGAACGGTTGGTGGCGGCAGGCCCTCTGGCCATGGAACATGGCATTTTAATGGCAGGCCTTCCAAAGAGTGTGATTCCCACAGGAGACTATGGCTGCCATCGGGTGGTGGACTCTGGAGAAGGGTATGTGGAAGTGGAGATAAATGGAGAACGGGCAGTGATTTTGCTTCTTCCTTATCCCAGCGAAAAACGGCTTAACGATGTAATTTATCAGGAAATGGACGAAGAAGAAAAACGGGCAGCATCCTATGGAGAGAGGATAGGCCGCTTTTTTTCGTTATTGGAGGAAAAATACAGAGACGATACTATTAATCTGGCAGCGGCCCATTTATTTGCGATGGATGCGTCTGCCGGCGGTTCAGAGAGGGGAATTAGCCTGGGCGGTTCTTATGTGGTGGATGGAAGCTGTCTCCCCCAAAAAGCCCAGTACATTGCACTGGGACATGTTCATAAACCTCAGCAGGTGCCTCATACAAACGGCAGAGCCTTTTACAGCGGAGCGCCCATGGCGTATCATCGCAATGAGGCCGGGGCGTCCAGACAGTGCAGCCTCATTGAAGTCCATCCGGGAAAACCTTTTACCAAAAAGGACATTTTGCTGCCTGTGTACAAGCCTGTCCAGATCTGGCATGCAGAAAGTATAGAACAGGCGGTGACTATGTGCAGAGAACATGGGCAGGAGGAATCATGGGTCTATTTGGAAGTGGAGACAGAGAGGGGATATATTCGGGAAGATGAGATTCGTGCCATGAAATCCCTGAAAGAAGAACTTTTGGAAATCCGGCCTATCCCGGTGGGGGAGAAATCCTGGGATAAAAAAGAAGAAACCATAGAAAACAAGAGTTTAAAAGAACTGTTTGCAGAATATTACTCCAGGGAAAATGGGGGAGCAAAGCCAGATGAAGAGCTGATGGAACTTCTGTTAGAACTGTCTGAAGACAGAAAAGAGGAAACGCCGGACAGTCGGAAAGGAGAGGAATGAAACCGCTGAAACTTACCATAAAAGGACTGAATAGTTTTATACAGGCTCAGACCATTGATTTTGAACAGTTATCCTCCAAGGGGATTTTTGGGATTTTCGGCCCCACAGGCAGCGGAAAAACCACGATTTTAGATGGAATTACTCTGGCTTTATATGGGGATTTGGCCCGGAAAAGCAATGGGTTTGTAAACTCCAGTGAGGAAGTGCGACAGGCCAATGTCTCTCTGACTTTTCAGATTTCCGGCCAGACTGTCAGGATATTTCAGGTGGACAGAACCTTTACAAAAAACAAAGATTCCTGGAAAAAACCGGTGTCAAAAAGCGTGCTTAAGGAGATAAAGGACGGGGAGATTACGGTTTTAGAAGAGGGCACAGCGCTGGTTAATGAAGCCTGTGAACGGCTGATCGGACTAAAAAAAGAAGACTTTTTAAGGACAGTGGTGCTTCCACAGGGAAAGTTTTCAGAGTTTTTAATGCTCACCGGAAAAGAGCGCAATGAGATGCTGGAACGGCTGTTCAATCTGGAACAGTACGGGGAGCAGCTCTCGGCAAGAATCGGGGAAGAAAAGAGGATTTTAAGCCATGCCATGGAAAATCTGAAGGGCAGATTGTCCGGTTATGAAGAGATTTCAGAAGAGATTTTAAAGCAGAGAAAAGAAGCGCATAAACAGTGGGAAGTGGAACAAAAGGAACTGTTGGAAACAGCCGGGCAGTTGGAGAAAACGTTTGAGGAAAAGGAGAAGCTTAAAAGACTGTTGGAGGAAAAATCCGGCTATGAAAATCGGCTGCACCTTCTTTCTCTTCAGGAGCAGGAGGCGGCAAGCTGGGAAAACCGAATCGTTCTTGCAGAAGAAATCCGCACTGTAAAACCGGTGAAAAAACGGTATGATGAGAAAAAGCAGGAACTTGTCAGCGCCGAGGAAACTCTTGCAGAAAGAAAACAGGCGGCAGAGTTGGCAGAAACAGAAAAAATGAGGGCAGAGGAAGTTTTCAAACAGGCCAAAAGCAAAGAGGAAACCCTTCCGGCTCTCTTAGAGAAAAAGAAAAATCTGGAACTTGCGGCACCTAAAAATCTGGAAATGATGGGGCTGAAAAAAGAGCAGGAAAAAAGGATATGCAGTCTTTCCCGTTTAGAAGAAACCCTTGGACAGCTAAAACAGGAAGAGGAACGGATTTTAGAACAAAAAAACCAGATAAAAGAAAAGCAGCAAAAACAGGCTCATGTGCTGGAAGAAAATCAGATTTCCCCCATTTTGAGAACGCAGGTACAGAATGGCGTTTTGCTGGAACGGGAACTTCAAAAGGAAGAAAAGGAACGGGAGGAAATCAAAACACTAAGGGACAGGCTGCTTTGGGAGACAGAAGAACTGGATAAAGAGTGGAGAGAACAGGTAAGAAGGGAAACAGAGGTATCCAACGAACTTTTAAGATGGGAAGAAAGCGACAGGGAGCGCATGGCGAAAGTCTTTCGGGAGGCATTAAAAGAGGGGGAACCCTGTCCGGTTTGCGGGGCGCTTCACCACGATCTCAACCGTTTTTCCCAGTCGGATTTTGAAAAAGAAATGGAAAAAAACAGTGGTTCTTATGAGAGAGAAACGCTGGAAAAAGAGCAGGAAAAACTTAAAACAGTTACGTCTGAACTGAACTTCAGACTGTCTGCACAGAAGGCAAAACTGGAGGGCGCAGAGGAACGGCTGGCAGAAATTTCAGACCGGATTGCAGGACAAAAGTCCCGGCTGGAGCAGGAAAAACAGGAGAGTTTTTGTCTGTCATTTGAGAAAAAACAGGAGGAATTTATCCAAATGGATCAGCAGTCGGAACTCCTTAGAAAACGTCTTGGAGAGATGGAAAAAGCAGGATTAAAGTTCCAGGAACAATGGGAGATGACTACCCACAAGAGAACGGATTTGGAACTGGAAAAAGCCAGGATGGAGACCAGTCAGGCAGAGACAAAAGCTGCTATTTTCCGCCTTCAGACGGAAATTGCCGCTCTGGTGGGAGAGAGCGCCGGTTCAAAAGAGGAATTAAAAGAAACCATAGATGAGATCGAAGGGATTCAAAGGCTCGTGAAAAATGCCGGAGAAACCTTTGAGGAAAAACGGCAGGAAGCTGCGAAAGCAAAGGAACAGGCGGCAGTCAGCCAGACCAGACGAAACGATGTAGAAGCTGCCTGGGAGGAAGCCAAAAACCAGCTTTGCCAGATACTTTTAACCTGTCCGGGATTAAGCAGGCAGATGGAAGAAAGTAAAGAATCAGTGGGAGAAGCCATTGAAAAATGGGAAATCAGTGAGGAAGAAGAGACAAAACTTAAGGAAAAAATCCGCAGATATCGGGACGAGATCACACGTCTTTCCGGCCAGATTGCAGAAAAGGAATTGTTGATTCAGGGGCAAAGTCTTGATGAGACAGAGTGGCAGGAACTTGTGAAAGAAAAGAAACAGATGGAGACTCGCCTGGAAGAAAAGCGGACAGAAGGAATACGCCTTTTAGACAGCCTGACCCAGGGAGAAATCCGTCTCAAGGAAAAAAAGAAACTGGAAAAGGACTATCAGAAAAAAGAGCACAGACAGGCATTGGTTGCCCAGTTGGAAAAGCTGATAAAGGGAAAGCGGTTTGTAGAATATGCGGCCAGGGAAAAACTGCAGTACGTTTCCAGAGAAGCCTCTGTATTGCTTAATCAGCTTTCCTGCGGAAACTATGAACTGGAGTGCGATGAACAGGGGCATTTCCAGATCATAGATTTTAAAAACGGAGGTGTACGCCGTTTTGCGTCCACCTTATCCGGCGGAGAAGTGTTTCTGGCCTCACTTTCTCTTGCTCTGGCCTTATCTTCCCAGATTCAGCTAAGCAGTCATGCGTCTTTGGAACTGTTTTTCCTGGACGAGGGATTTGGAACATTAGATGACAATCTGCTGGAAGTAGTCATGGATGCCCTGGAAAATCTGCAAAGCTTGAGCAGCCGGGCCATTGGCCTTATTACGCATGTAGAAAAAATCCAGAACCAGATGCCTGTAAAACTTCTGGTGAAACCTGCGGAAAGCGGGGGGAGGGGAAGCCGGACAGAGATTGAGATTGTATAGTAGACTTGACAAAAAAAGTAAAGTGAGCTATACTAAAAATGCAAAGTAAACTATACAAAATAAAAAGCATTCTGGTGATATGTCAAGAACCTTTTGAAAAAGATTTTGATGTGTCT
>CAUWCT010000043.1:0-75736 GCA_963557065.1 uncultured Lachnospiraceae bacterium
CTGCGCCGCCAAACGGTTCAATTTCTGTCGGGTGATTGTGGGTCTCGTTTTTAAAGTTCACTAACCACTCTTCGGTCTGTCCGTCGATTTCTACCGGAACTACGATAGAGCAAGCGTTGATTTCATCAGACTCTTCCTGATCTGCAAGCTTTCCTTCTTTTTTCAGTTTTTTCATTGCCATCAGAGCCAGATCCATCAGGCAGACAAACTTATCGTCTCTTCCCTTGTAGATCTCTTCTCTGTCAGCCAGATACTGATTATAAGTATCCACGATAGGCTTTTTATAATCGCCGTCGGTAAAAGTCACATGTTTCAGCTCAGTAGAAAAGGTAGTATGACGGCAATGATCGGACCAGTACGTGTCCAGAACGCGGATCTCTGTAACCGTCGGATCCCGATGTTCTTCATCTTTATAGTAATTCTGGATATGTTTAAAATCCTTAAACGTCATAGCCAGATTTAAGGAACGGTATAATTCTTCCAGCTTGTCCTCTTCCATAGAAGAAAAGCCGTCAAACACTGCTACATCCTCCGGAGTCTCAAATACGGTTACCAGGGTTTTTGGCTTTGCTGCATCCGCTTCTCTGGAGTCCACCGGATTGATGCAGAAATTCTTTACTGCCTGTACTTCTTCTGCAGTCAGAGTTCCGGAGATCACATAGGTAGTAGCAGAGCGGATTACCGGCTCTTCCGTTGCTTTTAACAGTTTTACGCACTGTTCTGCAGAGTCCGCTCTCTGGTCAAACTGTCCTGGAAGATACTCTACAGAAAAGCAGATGTCTCCTGCTTCCTTTGGAAAGTCTTCTTCATATAACGTATCTACCGGCGGCTCAGAAAAAATAGTGCCAAGAGACGCCTGATAGGTCTCTTCGGTCAGATTTTCAATATCATAACGAATCAGCACCCGCACATTGGTAACGGTCCCAATCCCTAAATAGTTCTCGATTTCCTCACGCAGTTCCTTTGCCTTTACTGCAAAGTCCGGTTTCTTTTCTACAAAAATCCGTTTTACGCTCATTGGTAATCCTCCTTATTCTTTTAACCCTGACTGTATCATAACACAGAAGCTACAAATAAGTAAAATTAATATAGCTTATTTTTTATATTAATATAGGTAATAGTTCTGCGCTAATGAAGCTTTTTTCCGCATTTTCTGCAGAACGCATAATCTGCTTTTACCGGTTTCCCGCAGTAAGGGCAGAACCCGCCCTCAGAATCTCCTGGATCAGAACCGTCCGGAACGGAATGTTCCAGCGATACCTCATCTGGTTTCTTAAAATAAGAATCCATGGGATCTCCTTCTTCCCTGCTGTCTACAATGTCAAACTCCGAAAACCTCTCGCCGCCGGACGCATTTTTGAAATTGTAAACAGCCTGTACCACTGCAATCCCGATAAAGCACACTCCGAACAGCGCAAAAATTGCCGGAGCTCCCATGCTGACAGCCATGATTGTCCAGAGGACTCCAAAAACTGCTGCGAAAATGCTTCCAGCCCCCTGCATCATCGACGGGCCTCTTCCCCTTTTGATACTCTTCATAAAAACCGCCCCTCCTTGTCCTGCTACTCGATTTCTCCCCCAATCGTGGAAATTGCATCCAGAGTCATTTTCATAATGTCCTTAATCTCCTCCGGAGTCATTTTCATTTTTTCTGCCAGTTCTTCTACGGTGGCTTCCCTTCCCAGCTCTTTTGCCATTACTTTTGAAACTTCCTGAAGCACATTGACTCTGGCGGTAATCTCTTCGCTGGTTTCCTCTTCCCGTTTCTGCTCCTCTAAAGCCAGTTTTAACGCTTCTTCTACCTGGGTTCTTAAATGGATTAAAAAATCGCCTCCCTTGTAGCTGTCTGCTGCCAGCATCAGCGCCACATTGGCTTCCTGGATCAAATCTCCTGCCGGAAGAGGCCCCTCCATATAGTCGGACGCTATTTCAAGAACTGCCTTTAAATGGCCTTCAATCAATCTCTTCTTGGCCGCCTCTTCCCCCTCTAGCATCTTTGATAACAGCGCTTCCCTCTCTGCCTCTGTACAAGGCGTAATCTCTGATAAATCATCCAGATACATCTGGTAAAAATCTTCTTTTTCAATGGTTTCGTCCCGATAGTCCATCCCAAAAACCTCCTTATATGTTTTCTTAGTACTACTTTATCATATTCCTCTTTTTGCCACAATCCCCTCTTTACAATCCTATTTCTGCGTGTTAAAATAGCTTTGTATTTATAAGGAGGACTAATAATGGATATTAATTACGAATTATACAAGGTGTTCTACCATGTTGCCAATACCCTCAGTTTTTCCGAAGCATCCAAGCAGCTTTTCATATCCCAGTCTGCGGTCAGCCAGTCTATTAAAGTATTAGAAAAAAAACTAAATCAGACTCTTTTTATCCGCAGCACCAAACGGGTTTCCCTGACGCCGGAAGGAGAAATTCTCTTAAAACATATTGAACCGGCCATCAACCTGATTCAGAAAGGGGAGAACCAGCTCTTAGAAGCCAACACCTTAAACGGAGGCCAGTTAAGAATCGGCGCCAGCGATACCATCTGCCGCTATTTTCTGGTACCCTATCTGCAGAAATTCCATGTATTGTATCCCAATGTCCATATCAAAGTAACCAACCAGACCTCCATAGAATGCGCCCGTCTGTTAGAAAACGGCCAGGTAGATTTTATTGTAACCAACTTTCCCAACTCCGGCCTTTCCAATACCCAGAACATCCGCCCTATCAAGGACTTTTCGGATGTGTTTATCGCCAACCGGAACAGTTTTCCTCTGGAGGACAAAGTGCTGACATTAAAGGAACTGCAGAATTACCCGATTCTCATGCTGACAAGAAAGAGTACTACCAGCGAATTTTTACACCGGATGTTTCAGAGAAGCCGGCTGGATCTGGTTCCGGAAATCGAACTCACCAGCAATGACCTGCTTTTAGATCTGGCCCGCATCGGTTTGGGCATCGCCTTTGTACCGGATTTCTGCATTCCGGAAAACGAACCGGATTTATTTGTCTTAAAACTCAGCGAACAGCTTCCTTCCCGTCAGTTGGTTGTGGCCTATAATGAAAATCTGCCGGTTTCCCAGGCGGCAAAACAGTTTATCGGAATGCTATAAACTTCAGATAACTCTTATTTTTCCAGAAAGAGACGTCTCTTTCTGGATTTTTTTGATCATACTTCTTTCCAGAACCGCTCCAGCACCCCGTTTACCTGACTTCTGCTTACCGGATAATACTCGTCCCATTCTCTTGGAAACAGCACCTGGTAATCCGCCTGCAAAAAACGGTCATCTAAAAGAGCTATCACGCCCCTGTCTTCCATGGTCCGGATCAGCCGCCCCGCCGCCTGCATAACCTTATTCATCCCTGGGTATTGGTAGGCATAGTCAAATCCCCTTTTCTCTTTCTGGTCAAAATACTCTTTCAGAATCTCCTGCTCTGTGCAAACCATCGGGAGTCCGGTTCCGATAATAATCACTCCGATTAATTTCTCTCCCCTCAGATCGATTCCTTCCGAAAACGCGCCTCCCATGACGCAAAGCGCCGCCAGACTTCTCCCAGTTTTATCAAATTCAGCCAGAAATTCTTCCTTTTCCTGCTCCGTCATATCAGGATACTGAACCAGCAGTTCTGCTCTCTGCCTGCAGTCCGAGTCATCCGTTTCGTGTTCCCAGCGGGCCCGCAGACTATCCTCTATCTTTTTCATATACTGATAAGACGGGCAAAAGACCAGGTAATTTCCCTGCCTGCCATTGACAACCGCTTCTATATAATCAGAAGTCTTTTCATATTCCCTCTGGTTTCTCCGGCTGTAACGGCTGCTGACCTCTGTAGCCACTAAAAGCAGCTTATGACTGCCTGGAAATGGGGAATTGGCATAAACTGCGTATTCTTCCCTGTCTCCCGACAGCAGTTCTTTGTAATATTGGATCGGAAGAAGAGTTGCCGAAAAAAATATGGTGCTCACTGCCTGATCCATACATTCTTTTAAATTTTTCGCCGGATTGACGCAGAACAGACGAAGCAGAAATTCTCCGGAGGGCAGCATCTCCGTATAAATCTGATAATTGTCATCCAGACGATCCTGGACATATAAAAACGCCCTCAGATTAAAATAAAAGTCCAGAACCAAATCCCGATCTTCAAATTCCAGATGCTCGTCTAAATATTTCTCCAGTTCTTCAAATAGAGGGCGGATATGCAGCATCAGAAAATCCACGTCGGGAAGGATTTCGTATCTGATACATTCCCGTTTCAGCGTCAGCAGCGCCCTGTTGCAGGCATCCAGCAGTTTTTTTATCTTTTCTGAACGGTTATGGAAAATCCGTTTAACCAGAAGGACGTCTTCCTTTTTCAAAGCCGCGCTGTACATCTCTCTGGCCCGTCCTACCAGGTTATGGGCCTCGTCTGTCAAAAACAGGTATTTACCCGTTGTGTTTCCTTCTGCAAAATACCGTTTCAGCTTTACGTCTGGATCAAAGACATAGTTATAGTCGCAGATAATGGCATCTGTCCAGTTGGTTATGTCCAGACAGAACTCAAATGGGCAGACCTGATACTGCTTTGCATATTGGAGAACAATCTCCCTGGTTATTCCAAACTCCTGATGAATAATGTCAAATACTGCGTCATTTACCCGGTCATAATGGCCTTTTGCATAGGGACAGGCGTCTGGATTGCACTCCGTTTTTTCCTGAAAACAAAGCTTTTCTTTGGCCGTAATGGTCACGCTTTTTAAATACAGCCCCTTTTCCCGCAGGATCTGAAAGGTCTCTTCCGCTACCGTCCTGGTAATGGTTTTCGCAGTCAGATAAAAAAGTTTGTCCGCCTTTTCTTCCCCCATGGCCTTTAAAGCCGGATAAACGCAGGATAAAGTCTTTCCAATGCCGGTAGGCGCCTGAATGAACAGGTTTCTCTCCTGCGCAATGCTTTTATAAACAGAAATTGCCAGCTCCTTCTGCCCTTTCCGGTAGGGGTAGGGAAATTCCAGTTCTTTTATGGACTCTGTCCTGCGGACTGCATTGCGGTACAGATATTCGGCCCATTTTACGTATTCATGGATCAGCCCTAAAAACCACTGGCTCAATTCTTCCCAGGACCATTCTTTCCGGAACCGGCGGATTTCCTCGGTTTCAATATTGCAGTACGTAATCTGTATCCCAATAGAAGAAAGATTGTGTTTCAGGCCGTACAGATAACCGTAGCAGGCCGCCTGGGCCATATGTACCGGAACTGCTTCTTCCAGTCGGTTTACATCCATATACATACATTTAATCTCGTCAATGGTCACTCCGGAAGGTTCTGTCAGAATTCCGTCTGCCCGTCCCTCTACCTGGATGAGAAAGCCTTCCTCCTGAATCTGATGCTTTAACGGTACTTCCGCCTGGTATCCGGCTCCCATCCTTTTTTGAATCTTGCGGTGCAGACGGCTTCCTGCCTGCATGGCTTCCCTTTGCGATCCTGCGGTCTTCCGGTTGTCCAAGTCTCCGGATCGCAGGACAAATTCTACCAGGTTCCGGACAGAAATCCGGATCACTGTGTTGGAATCCTGGCTCATATCAGACTGTCCCCTTTCTCTCGTCTCTCATTCTACCACAGATTCCCCGTATTCGGAAAGCAAAAAACCACCGGGGAACCAAAATCTCTTTTGTCCCTGATGGTTTTGTCTTTTTATGTAACAGTTTAGCCATGCATGTTTTTTATCCCTGCTGAATCATATTTAATACTGATTCCGGCACGAGATTAGCCTGGTTCAGCATAAACTGGGATGCCTGCAAAATAATATTGTTTTTTGTCATTTCCGTAATTTCTTCTGCCATATCTGTATCCCGTATATTGCTTTCTGCTGTTGTAATATTCTCATTGTAGCAGGTCAGCGTATTATACGTGTGCTCCAGCCGGTTTTCATAAGCTCCCATACGCCCCCGCTCTGTGCTTAAATGATCAATGGCATTGTCCAGCAGATCAATGGCCGCAGAAGCTCCCGGCTGAGTCGTCAGATCCACTCCTGCGATCTTTAAATCGGCGGCGCTTAAATAGGGAAGATCCACATATAACGTTTCTTTTTTGGAAGGCCCAATCTGAAATACAATATCTCCCCCTGTCCCCGGATCTACCGCAACTCCCTCGCCGAATTTCCCGTCATTCGGATAGGTGTTATGGTTGGTGTTAAATTGGGGCCAGTCCCAATTTGGCCAACTCCCAGTCGGCAAATTCTGGGGAGGCGGAGCGCTGGAGCGATCATCATATACGATTAATTTATTGGGATTCGTTGGATCCACAACCAGCTTTGTATAATGATTGTCCGGATTGCCGTTATCCGCCCCGGCTATAATGGCCTGCACCAAATCCTGGGCGCTGCCAATGTTGTCAATCCCGATATTATAAATGTAATGGCTTCCGCTTCTGTCCACGCTGTTGGTGTTCCCATCTGTAAATTTAATGCTGTAATGATTATTACAGGTAAAACAGGTCATGTAAAACCCGCCCTCTTTTAATTCCTTTTTCTGAGCATCCGTTCCTGTATATGCGCTAAAGTCCAGATAGGTAGCCGCATGATCGATCTGATATTTGGTCTCTGTTCCGGTCGCCTGATCTTTAAAGACCTCCTCGGTTGTATAACTTTCATTTAAATACCCATTCTGCATAGAAGAATCTGTGCCCACCCAAGGCGGAAGGGTTCCTTCATAGGTCACTGTAGGCCCCTGCTGCTTTCCCCGCAGCAGCTGAACTCCATTAAATTCTGTGTGCTCTGAAATCCGATCAATTTCCAATAAAATTGCATCCACCTCTTCCTGAATGGCCTCTCTGCTGGTATCATTATAGGTGCCATTGGCAGACTGAATGCTTAATTCGTGTATGCGCCCCAACATAGCGTGTATCTCCTGCATCGCTCCTTCTGCTGTCCGTACCAGTCCGATTCCGTCCTGGGTATTTCTGGCAGCCTGATCCAGCCCCTTTATCATAGCCCGCATACCCTCTGAAATTGCAAGCCCTGCTGCATCATCCCCTGCCCGGTTAATGCGGTAACCAGAAGAAAGCCGTTCCAGGCTGCGGCTCATATTTTTTCTGTTTGTATTTAAATTCCGCTTTGCATTAAGCCCCGGCAGATTATGCTGTATATACATACTTCTCAACACCTTCCCAATTATTCTGTCCTTTGCTATTATTATAGGAAAGAACCAAAATACCGTCAACGCTGCCAGGCTGTTATTTTTGCTATACCAATCTTCTTTTTTGTCAATCAAAAAAGCAGATCTCCTGGACCTGCTTTTCTCAATCCTTCTTATGCAACTGCAATATTTTTCTCCAAATCCTCTAACAATTCTTCAAACTCATCATTCTCGCCATTGTACTCTACCGTAAGCACTCTGGTCAAATCCAGACTCAGTACGCCCAGCAAAGATTTGGCATCAATAATAATCCGATTATAAAATATGTTAATATCAAAATCACATTTTCCTGCTTCTTTTACAAACTCTTTTGCAGCCGCAACAGATGGCAGCATGATTTTCTTCTGTTTCATAAAATAAATCAACTCCTTTGATGGTGATAAAAATTAAAAGTGATTTGTATTCCAATATATATATCACGAATGTCAATTCTTGTCAAATTTTTGGTTATATTTTTGTAAACGCTTACATTTTATGCGTTTTTTCCAGTTTACAGAATTCCCGTTTCTCCTTTTTTCGCAAAATAGCCACACTTTTTTCGACAAAAAAATTGGCATCCCCTCTGCAGTTATCGATTTCGCATGAAAGAGAATGCCAATTTTTCTGTATTTATGCCAATTTTTAGCGTTTCAGCACCAGATGCTGAGGAAGTCCATTTACCATAAATGGCTGATAATCTCCCTGGATCAAGGGCTCTATATAATTTAAGAACTCTTCTGTCACATAGTTTCCTTCTTTATTGATCCAGTTTCTCGGAACCAGTTTTTCATTGTTTGCAATGCGGTGAACATCATAAATGCCGGCCGCGCTCATATAGGGATCATCGGAAATGCGATCAATGACTACCATCTTTCCAGTGTCTCCCTCGTCTGCTGCCTTGACAGCGGCGCCACCCACCATAAACGCTTCATTGACATCCACTCTGGATGCCATATGAGATGCGCTTCTCTGAAGAGTGGAAAACTCCACGCTTCTGGTCTTACAGCCTATCTCTGCTCCCATAAATCCGGCCAGATAAGCAGCCGTTCCCTGAAGCTGTTTGTGTCCAAAGGCGTCCACATACTCTCCTCCTCCGGAAAGTTCGCACACGTAACGGCCGTCCGCCAGCTTGATTCCTTCTGATACTGCAATTACAATGGAACTTTTCTTCTTTAAAAGTTCCCGTACTTTTTTTAGACATTTATCCAAATCAAAAGGAAGTTCCGGAAGATAAATCAAATCCGGACCCTCGCATTCTTCCGTCTTTGCCAGAGCAGTGGCTCCTGTGAGCCATCCTGCATTGCGGCCCATTACCTCAATAATGGTAATCATACTCTTATTATAAGTAAGACCCAATGCGTCTCTGATAATCTCTTTGGTGGATGCTCCAATATACTTGGCAGCGCTGCCAAAACCGGGAGTATGATCCGTCAGAGCCAAATCATTGTCTATGGTCTTGGGAACCCCCAAAAACTTTTGACTGTGTCCCTTTACAATGGCATAATCCGACAATTTTTTAATCGTATCCATGGAATCATTGCCGCCAATATAGATAAAGACCTCTATCTGCAGCTTATCCAGAATCCCGAAAATCTTTTCGTATACCTCCGGATTGGTGTGAATCTCCGGCAGTTTATAGCGGCAGGAACCCAAAAACGCAGACGGAGTCCGTTTTAATAATTCAATATCCATATCGGAATGAATCTGCGTGGATAAATCTACATACTGTTCATCCAACAACCCCTGAATCCCATGAAGCATTCCGTATACTTTATGAAATCCTCTCTCCTTGGCAGTCTTATAAACCCCTGCCAAACTGGAATTAATGACAGACGTAGGCCCGCCGGACTGTCCCACGATAATATTTCTCTTTTTCTGCGCCATAACAAACATCCCCCTGTTCTCATACTTTCTTTCTATTATAGCAAAGGAAATCTCCCTTTTCAACCAAAATTTGGATACTATGTATATTTTTATTTGTATACAAGCTATACATTTGTATGTTTTTCACACTCAACTCTCTAAGATACTGTTGTCTCATTTTCTTATGACGGAACTGTTACAATTTTTCAAAAAATTTGAAAAATAATCATTGACAGTCCTTCTCGATTGTGCTATTATAATGGAGCACGAGGCAAACAGCCAAGCGCACAAAGGGGAATAGTTCAATGGTAGAGCAGCGGTCTCCAAAACCGTAGATGGGGGTTCGAGCCCCTCTTCCCCTGTTTCCTTTGGGAAGAATTATAAGTGTGAAAAAGTGTGGGAAAACTTCGGAGTATGATTACTCCGGAGTTTTTTTGTACCTATAATAGCAGTATACAGGGGGCATTGCCTCTGTATACTGATGCTGCTCTATATCAGCCCAATGGCCTCTTTTATATTGCGGACTCCTATCAGCCGGATCCTGTCTGTGGGCTTCATTTTTTCCAGACACAGCTGGGGCAGAACGCAGGTGGTAAATCCCAGCTTTACCGCTTCCGCCACTCTCTGCTCCGCCATGGATACCGCCCGGACTTCTCCGGACAGCCCCACTTCTCCAAATAAAATGATCCCCGGGTCCACCGGCCTGTCTTTATAGCTGGAAATCAACGCCATCACAATCGCCAGATCCAAAGCCGGTTCATTCATCTTCATGCCTCCGGCTATATTGACATAGGCATCAAATCTGGCCAAATCATAATGACACCGCTTTTCCAGCACTGCCATTAAAAGATTCACCCGGTTGTAATCCGTTCCGGCAGCCGTTCTCCTGGGCATTCCAAAGCTGGTCTCTGTCACCAGCGCCTGCACTTCCAAAAGAATGGGCCTGGTTCCCTCAATGAGACATGCCACAACCGCCCCGGACGCATCCTGGGGCCGTCCGGAAAGCATATATTCAGATGGATTTTCCACTTCTGCCAGTCCCGTCTCCTGCATCTCAAACACACCGATCTCATTGGTGGAACCAAAGCGGTTTTTGACTCCCCGAAGAATCCGGTAAGACGCATGGCGGTCCCCCTCAAAATACAGAACCGTATCTACCATATGTTCTAAGACTCTCGGCCCTGCCACTACCCCTTCTTTGGTCACATGTCCTACAATGAAAACCGTAATGCCCAGGCCCTTTGCAATCTGCATCAGCAGACTGGTAGACTCCCGGACCTGGCTGACGCTGCCTGGCGCAGAAGTCACTTCTTCCCGAAACATAGTCTGAATAGAGTCGATGATTACCACTTCCGGCTTTTCTCTGCCGATCACTCCCTCTATCTGTTCCAGATTCGTCTCGCACAAAAAGCGGAGATCGCCGGTCACATGGCCTATCCGGTTGGCTCTGAGCTTAATCTGTTTTAAGGACTCTTCTCCGGAAATATATAAGACTCTTCTGCCGTCATTTGCCAGATTGCGGCAGACCTGTAAAAGCAGGGTGGATTTTCCAATTCCCGGATCTCCTCCCACTAACACCAGAGAACCTTTTACAATTCCATCCCCCAAAACCCGATCCAATTCTAAAAAACCAGTAGAAATCCGATCCGTTTCCTCTACGGAAATTTCAGATAAAAGAGAGGGATGAAGGGCTGTCTCTCCATTTTTAGAAGCTTTTCCTCCCAATCCCCCTAAACTGCGGGAAGCCGCAAGGCCAAGGCCCCGCGGCTCCTTTTTTTCAACCGGCTCTTCTACGAATGTGTTCCACTCTTTGCAGGCCGGGCACTGGCCCATCCATTTCGGGGATTCATACCCGCATTCCCTGCAAAAAAATACTGTCGTCTTCGCCTTTGCCATAAATTATCTCTTCTCCACCCGAATATCTGCGGCTGCGCCTTCTCCCAACTCTACGCTGACTACCAGCTTGCCGCTCATGTTGGTCTTCATCCCGCCTACAGAAACGCCGTCCACATAAACTTCATAGTCGCTGTCATCCTCTAACTGGATGGTAAGCTGTGCATCCTTATCTCCTTTTACAATACAGCTGCATCCTCTGTCGGTCACATGAAACTTTTCTACTGCTGTTCCCGGCACAGATTCATAGACAAACATCCCATTTCTTTCTAATTTGGTCATTTCATAAAAGGTTTTTACTTTATACAAGTCTCCCTGATGTTCAAAATTGTCTAATTTTGCCTTGGCAGACCGTTTATAATCTCCAAAACTGATGCTTCCGTCGGCTTCGCTGCGGATTAATTCATTTGCTGGCATTTCTTTATCCTCCTGGTATTTTGCTGTAAATAGTATGGCTATTATAGCATTTTTTTGTAAAAATAACAAGTTTCTACAAGAATTTGAGATCGCCGGATTCTAAAACCACCTCTACTTTATCTCCCACTTTCACAGTGCCGTCCAATACCGCCTCTGCCAGCTTGTCCTCCAGCAGATTCTGAATGGTTCTTCTCAAAGGACGGGCGCCGTACTTTTCATCATACCCCTTTTCTACCAAAAATTCTTTGGCCTGGCCGGTTACGGAAATCTCAATATCCATCTGCTCCTTTGCCCGCTTTTCAACGGATTTTAACATAATGGAGACAATTTCCTTCATATGCTCTTTGTTAAGCTGGTGGAATACGATAATGTCATCAATCCGGTTTAAAAACTCCGGTTTAAACAGGCGTTTCACCTCATCCATGACCCGCCCCTTCATAAAGGTATAATTTTCCTTTTCATCACTGGCAGATGCAAAGCCTAAGCGTTTTGGCGAGATAATATTTTCTGCCCCTGCATTGGAAGTCATAATGAGAATTGTATTTTTAAAATCGATCCTGCGTCCCTGGGCATCTGTAATATGGCCGTCGTCCAACACCTGCAAAAGGATATTGAACACATCCGGATGCGCCTTTTCCACCTCATCAAACAAAATCACAGAATAGGGATTTCTGCGCACTTTCTCACTAAGCTGCCCGCCTTCTTCATATCCTACATATCCTGGCGGAGAGCCAATCATCTTGGATACGCTGTGCTTTTCCATATATTCAGACATGTCCACCCGGATCAGGGCATTTTCTGTGCCGAACATGGCTTCTGCAAGAGCCTTGCAAAGTTCCGTCTTTCCTACGCCCGTAGGACCTAAAAACAGGAAGGAGCCAATGGGGCGTTTTGGATCTTTTAAGCCAACCCTGCCTCTTCGGATTGCCTTGGAGACAGCCGTCACCGCCTCTTCCTGGCCTACTACCCGCTCATGAAGAATGGATTCCAGCTTCTTTAACCGCTCTGACTCTTCTTCTTCCAGCTTGCGGACCGGAATCTTGGTCCATCCGGCAACCACGTCCGCGATTTCGTTTTCATCTACAATTCTCGGACGGCTGCTCCGCTCTTTTTCCCATTTTGCGCGGATTTTTTCAATCTTTTCCCGTTTCTTTTCCTGCTTCTTTTTGATTTCCGCCGCCTTTTCATAGGCTTCTGTCCGGATAGCGTTTTCCTTTTGTTTTTCCAGGGCATGAATGCCCTCTTCCAAATCCTTAATCTCCGGCGGCTCTGCAAATCCGGCCAGACGCACTTTGGAAGATGCTTCGTCAATTAAGTCAATGGCTTTGTCCGGAAGGAAGCGATCGTTGATGTAGCGGGCAGACAGCTTGACTGCCGCCTCCAACGCCTCATCGGTTATGGTCACTTTATGGTGTTCCTCATACCTGGCTTTTAACCCTTTTAAAATCTCTACCGCCTCTGTCTCTGACGGTTCTTCCACTGTAACCGGCTGGAACCTTCTCTCCAGCGCTGAATCCTTTTCAATGTATTTGCGGTATTCCTCTACAGTTGTGGCTCCAATCAGCTGGAGTTCTCCTCTGGCTAAAGACGGCTTTAAAATATTGGATGCATCCAGCGCCCCTTCTGCCCCTCCTGCGCCGATGATGGTATGAATCTCATCAATAAACAGGAGTACATTGCCATCCTGGGTCACTTCGGAAATCACGTTTTTAATGCGCTCCTCAAACTCTCCCCGGTATTTGGACCCGGCTACCATGCCGGAAAGATCCAGAGTCATAACCCGCTTGTCTGCAATGGTATCCGGCACGTCTCCGGAAGCAATTAACTGGGCCAGTCCCTCTACTACTGCTGTCTTTCCAACTCCCGGCTCTCCAATGAGACAGGGATTATTTTTCGTGCGCCGGCTTAAAATCTGCACAACTCTCTGCATTTCCGTCTGACGTCCGATTACCGGGTCCAGTTTTCCCTCTTTTGCCAGGGCAGTCAAATCCCTGCTGTAGGCATCCAGAGTCGGAGTCTCCCGCCTTGCACCTGCACTTTTTCCATTCATCGCCTCGGAGCGGGCTAAAGACGGTGCGTCTTCTCCCATAGCTACCAAAAGATCCACATTAATCTTCTGAACGCTGATTCCCATGGTATTTAACAGACGGGCCGCCACACAGTCCCCGTCCCGAATCATAGCTAGCAAAAGATGCTCGGTGCCAATGAGAGGCGCTTTGAAACGGATGGCCTCCCGATAGCTGTTTTCAATGGCTCTTCTGGCACTGGGCGTATAATTTTCCTGTTCCGCCAGTCCTACGGTATTATCCGGGGCAATGAGCTGGCTGATCAGGCTTAATATCTTTTTTTCCTCTACTCCATTTTCCGTCAGCACTCTGGCCGCCACACCGCTGCCTTCTCTTAAAAGTCCCAACAGCAGATGCTCGGTCCCCACATAGCTGCGCCCCAGTTCTTCTGCTGCATCCACAGCCAGGCTGATGGCCTCCTTTGCTTTGGCAGTAAATCGATCGATCATATTGTGTCCTCCTAAACAGTTGCAATTCGTTATCGTTCTTCCCTGAGTTCAGGAAGTTCTTCCCGCAAATACGCGGCTCTGGCAATGTCCAGTTCTTCCTGGCTTAAAGGACGGCTGGACAACTTCTGCAGATTGGCAGTCTGAATCCCCAGCATCAGGGAGTAAATGGAACATGGCTCTTTTGTGTGAATCAGGCCGTCCGCTATACCGGACATCAGCTGAGACAGAAAAATCATCGCGTCTTTTTTTGTCAGCCGTCTGGCGAATTTCAGGACGCCGTAAGACTTATACGCCTCGTCTTCCCTCTCCAGACGGTGATTTTCCAGAGCCATTTTACGCACCTTTTTCTCCTGAGCGTCCAGTTGTCTGGCAATCTTGGTAACCAGTTCGATTATATCCTTTTCGCTTTGTCCCAGAGTCTTTTGATTGGCAATCTCGTAAAGGGCTCCGTAATTGTCGCTTCCCTCTCCGTACACGCCCCGGATGCTTACTCCAAACCGGCTCATCTCTGCCAGAAGATTCTGAAACCGTTTCCCCATGGAAAGGGTCGGAAGGTGCAGGATGGCCGATGCCCGCAGCCCGGTTCCCACATTGGTGGGGTAAGAGGTAAGATAGCCGTATTTTTCATCATAGGCATACGAAAAATGGGTATTGACGTAATCATCCAGTTTATCCGCTCTCTGCCACAATTCATCCAGATGAAGCCCCGGCGACATAACCTGAAGCCGGATATGATCATCTCCATTTAAAATAAAACTGGTGCCTTCATCTTCTGAAATAATAATTCCTGTGGGGCTTTTCTTCGCCACTGTGCCGGAATTTAAAATTCTTCTTTCCCTGAGCGCCAGCCGATCCAGCTCTTTTAATTCTTCCAGAAACGCATATTCGTAAACGTTCCCATCCTCTTCTTTCAGATCTTTTAACCCGTTTTCAAGGCGTTTCACTACTTCTTTTCCTTCCTCATCTGAAAGAGTCTGAGGAAACCGGTAGGCATCCCAGTTTCTTGCCAGGCGTACCCGGCTGTACACTACATTTCCTGAGGAAGTCTCCGGCTTTTCAAACCATCTAAGCATTGCTTTCTTCCCCCTTTTCTTTTTCCAATTCCCGGATCTGATCCCGGTATCTGGCAGCCTGTTCATACTCTTCGCTGGAAATAGCGGATGCCAGACGGGCCTTTAACAGTTCAATCTGATCCCTGACCGAGGCCGGCTCATCCTTTTCATCCTCTTTTCCCAAAATCTGCGAAACCGGATGAATTTTCTGAAACTTTGGCTGCTTTCCCACATGGGCATCCCCGCCCTGAAGCTTTTTAATATTGTCGCTCATCAGCAGGTCAAATACACTGTAGCAGTCCATACAGCCAAACCGGCTGTTGCTTACAAACTCTTCATAACTGGTGCCGCAGGAAGGGCAGACCACCTGGGCCATCTTATCTTCTTGTCGGTCTTCTTCGTCGTCAATGCCTAAAAGTCCAGACAACAGTTTTCCCAGAGGAAATTCCCCGTCAAAAATAGCGGAATATCCGGTAAAATCCATTTCCCTGGCACATTGGCTGCAAAGATTGTGCTCATTTTTTATTCCATTAATAATCTCTGTATACTTAATATTCGCCTCGCGAATCCTGCATCTTTCACACAGCATAGATTATCCTCCTTGAGAAATCACCCTGCCTTTCGCAAAATGATTAAATTTCCCTGTCATTTTTCGCATAGCTGTCAAACACCTCATCCAGAAGCTGGTGAGCCTCTTTTCTGCTTACATTCCGGCAGATCCCCCTGGCAAGGACAACTTCCAACTCCTGGCGCATCTCTTCTAACGCCTGCATCTTATCCATATCCAGACAGATAAATGCTCCCTTTCTCCTGTCCAGTTTCACAAACCCTTCCTGTTTTAATACTGCATACGCTTTGTTGACTGTATGCATGTTAATCCCGATATTGTCAGCCAGTTGACGGACGGATGGAAGGGAGTCCCCATCCCGCAGCGTATCTGCGGCAATATCCATAATAATTTGATTGCACAGCTGCAGATACAGGGCCTCGTCACTGCTGAAATCAATTTTCCAGAGCATGTTATCACCATCTTTCGTTATAACTGTTATAGTAATCTTATAACATTTAACGGAAATGGTCAAGTTACAATTTGAAACATTTCATCCATCATCAGCCAGTTGGCCCGAAAGTAGTTCATCAGCTGCCAATACCCTGCGCCCAGAAGGCCGTACTCTTTTATCAGTTCAAATTTGGCCAGTATGCTCCGCACGTCTTCAAACCACACTTCATGTTCGATCCCGTTTTGACTGTAGTGAAAATACGGGGACTTGGCAGTCTCATCAAATTGAATCTCTGCTCCCTGCTCAACTGCCAGACGGACTGCTTCCACATTGGAGACAGTCTTTGCCCTTGTCACTCCCTGCTTAAAAGGAAGGGGCCAATCATATCCGTAATTGGGAATTCCCAGACAAATCGTTTCTCCCGGTATCTCGGTTACTGCATACTCCACTACCTTTCGGACCATATGAATCGGCGCAACTGCCATAGGAGGCCCCTGGCTGTATCCCCATTCATAGGTCATCAGCATTACGTAATTGGCCGCCTTGCCCAGAAGCCCGTAGTCAATTCCTTCATATAAAAGCCCTTTCTGATCCGCAGACGTCTTGGGAGACAGAGCCACTGAAACCGAATATCCAAATAGATTTAAAGTTTTTCTGGCCTGACTTACAAACCTTGCAAATCGTTCTCTGTCTTCTGCCAGAACATATTCAAAATCAATGTCCAATCCCCGAAATCCCTTCTCCTGCATAGTCCGGCCCAGTTCCCAAATCAGTCTCCGGGAGGCATCCGGATTTCTCACCAGTTCCGATACCAGCTGATTGTTAAATCGTCCATCTTCTCCCAGCGGCGTAAGAGTAAGCACCGGAGCAGTCCTGGCCTCTTTGGCCTCTTCTATCATCCAGGTATCGTCCAATGCAGGAGGAATTAAATGCCCTTCCTTTGTAAATCCATAAGAAAATACATAAAGAGCGCTTAAAAACGGCAGAGTTTCGTTGAGGGTTCTGTAATGGATAAAGGTATATGCGTAACCAAAGGAAAAAAGAGGGCTTTGGTCAAAATAAGGATGCTTTTCTGCAAGATAAAGGGCCTGACCTATGGCCAGAGGATATGGATAAAGGATTTGATTGTCATCTGCAATCTCTGATGCCGGAATACCGGCATCAGAAGCAATGGTATCCAAGGTATCTCCCTCTTTCACTACATAAATCGCCATAGCTGTCTCCGGCAGTTCTTTCCATCATGTATATGCCCACATCCGGCTAAAGATGCAAAAAGAGGGAGGAAACCGCCTTTGGTCTCCTGCCCTCTTTCTGATTATGAAACCTATTCGTTCAAAAAGCTGTCTTTCTGATCGATGACCTCCAGATTCTTTTTGTCATCCATCCGAACTTTTACTACGCCATCATAAAATGTGTGATGGTACTGAGCGCCTTCTTTCTGATAGTTCTCGCAAACCGTCATGTTGGGCGCCTTGTCGTTCATGGCTACCACCACCTGGGGAGAGACGGCCTTGATCCATTTTTTTGAATTGGAAGTATCTTTTCCATGGTGATTGGCCTTTACCAGATCGCTGTGCAGCTTTTCCCCATACTGTTCTACATACTCCCTCTCCTGGGGAAGGTACAAATCTCCGCTGAACAATGCGGTAGACTCCCCATATGTAAACTTTAAGGTAAGGGAATTGTTATTTAAAAATTCTGTGCTGTTGTCTGGAAATCCTTCTGGATACTGAATATCCTCTCCGGGTCCCAACACTTCTACCTGAACCTGATCTCCAAACTGAAATACATCTCCGGTTTTTAAAAGATGGTTTTCTGCACTGCTTTTTTCCAGAGCAGCCATATAATTGTCATAGGTCTTTGTGGTATACTCCACATAGGAACGATACGTCTCCCCTACCGGAAACGCTTCCATTACCTCCGGAATCCCCCCAATGTGATCGATATGAGGATGAGATGCCACCAGATAGTCAATCTTTTCAATCCCCAAATCCTTTAATGCCTGAACCACCATATCCCCTGCATCCGGATGGCCTGCATCCAACAGCATAACCTTGCCGTCCGGCGAAATCAAAATCGTAGAATCTCCCGCCTTATCCTCCGCATCCGGCTCTGTCTCTAAATTCAGAAAATAGGCGGTCAGCTTGCCTTCATCCTGGCTGCGATCCACAATTTCCTGATACCGGTCTATCTGGTCAGATCCCCCTGACTCTTCTGTCTCACCGGACGTCTCCGGCTTTGTCTCTCCTGTCTGGCCGGATGTCTCCTGGCCAGTCTCTCCTGCCTGGGCTGCGTCAGTCCCGGCAGTCTGCTTAGTCCCCGCAGATGCCTGCGTTTGTGCCAAATCCGCTTCCCCGCCGCAGCCTGTTAAATAAAGCGCTGCCAGCAAAGCAATTCCCATTTGTTTCAAACCTGATTTTCGTTTCATTCTGATAAGCCTCCATTCAAGTCATTTTCTGTTCAAACAGGCGAAAAATCGTACTATCAGATTAGCATGAATTTGTGTATTTTGTCAACTATTTACGACTTATCAAGGAATTTTTTGGTAATAGTTCAGCCATGCGAAGATTCAGGCAGAAAAAAGCGTTGAAAACTTGCTTTCATAAGAGTTTTTCTGTCTGAATCTTTATAGGGCGGACGCCAGACGCTTCTTGTCCGCTGCAGGCGGGCAAGAAGATGCATGGCTGAACTGTTACTTTTTTTGTAAGAATTCAAACAGGAAAACGCGTTGAACGCTTCTTTAGTAATGGTATTTCTTTCTTTTTGCAATCAAGAACAGCATGGAGATCAGAAATGCACAGATTTCTGCTACCGTAATTGCCAGCCAGATTCCGTCAATTCCTAAAAATATCGGCAGAATCAATACGGAAAGCAGCTGAAATACCAGAGTCCGCAAAAAGGAAACTGCTGCAGACACTCCTCCATTGTTTAAGGCTGTAAAGAAAGAAGAGACAAAAATGTTGATGCCAGACAGAACAAACGCAAAGGAGAATATCTGGAATGCGTGTCTGGTCATGGCAAAAAGTTCCGGATCATATCCTACGAAAATCCGGGCCAGAGGACCTGCCAGAACCTGCGCCAGACCCATCATAATTACGCCTATGGTTCCCATAATCAGAAGGCTCTTTTTCAGCATACTTTTCAGTTCGCTGTGATTTCCGGCCCCATAGTGATAACCTATAATGGGCGCTGTTCCAATGGAATATCCAATGAAAATGGCAATAAAAATAAACTGGACATACATAAGAACACCGTAAGCCGCTACTCCGTTTTCTCCTGCAAACCGAATCAACTGGAAATTGTACAGCATACTGACAATGGATGAGGAAATATTGGTCATCAATTCAGAAGAACCGTTGATGCAGGCTTTAATAAGGGGACCAGCTTCCATCCGGGTTTTCTTTAACTGCAGCAGACTGTCATTGGGGCGAAGGAAATAAATTAAAGGCAGAATGCCGCCGACGCACTGGCTGATTCCGGTGGCAATGGCCGCACCTGCCACGCCCCAGTGAAACACTGCAATAAATAAAGCGTCCAGCACCATATTGGTAATTCCGGCTGCAACTGTAGCCGCCAGTCCCAGTTTCGGCTTTTCTGCCGTAATCAGGAAACTCTGAAATACATTCTGCAGCATAAATGCAGTATTAAAAAACAGGACAGAACGGCTGTAAATCACACATTCCTGAAGCATTCCTTCTGTTGCCCCAAGAAAAATGGCAATGGGGCGGATAAATACAATTCCGACTATGGATGAAAGAATACCCAGGATCAAAGTCAGATAAATCATCATGGTAAAATACCGGTGGGCCAGTTCCTTTTTTCCTTCTCCCAGAGTCTTTGCCACCAGCGCGCTTCCGCCGGTACCGATCATAAAACCGATTCCGCCCAAAACCATAATAAAAGGCATTACCAGGTTAATTGCGGCAAAAGATGTCTTTCCCACAAAGTTTGACACAAAGAGACCGTCTACCACACCATAGATGGAAGTGAATACCATCATAATAATAGACGGCACGCAAAAACGGAATAATTTTTTATAAGTAAAATGTTCAGATAACTGAATTTGCTGCTTCATTTTTTCTGCTGTCCCTCTCCTTCTTTTTCCGGCTGATCAGGCCGGCTGTCTCCATTTCTTTTTTCAGATTTTCTGTGTAAACAAAAAACAGGTGCAAAAGCCTCTCTCTTTCTGACTCCGGCATATTGCAGAACGCCCGGTACTCTGCATCCATCACTGCATCTGCTGTCTTTGCTGCAAGCCGGATGCCGGATTCTGTCAGCTTTACCAGTTTGCTTCTTCGATCTTTCCCCTGAACCTGCTCTATCATTCCCTCTGCTTCCATCTTTTTCAACGCAGAGTTAATGGTCTGTTTGGGTTCGTAAAGCATACTGCAGACTTCCCTTTGAGTTGCCATGTTATTGCTTTCCCGCAGAGTATATAAAATCCAGAATGCTGTATCTGATAAACCCAGCGTCTTTGCCGCTCCCCGATACAGGTCATTATTTTCCTTAAAAATCTGATTGTATTCCCGAAGAATTTTATCTGTCATCCAAAGACTCACATTTTCTGCCTCCTTGTTTTTTTAGTTGAAATAATTAGTCCGAAATCGGATGTTTTTGATGTCATTCTGTATTATAGTCCGAAATCAGACTTTTGTCAAGAATTGTTACATGAAAAAAAGGACTGCCACTTCATAAAGCGACAGCCCTCTGATATCTGAACTAACAACAAAATAAATTGTATCCCACTACCAGACACCCGATAATAAACACCAATGTCCCGAAGGTTTCCGGTATAAACAGCATCACCGTCATTCCGGCGCCAAAACAAAACAGCATTAATCCGCAGACCCGCTTCATAGAAATCCTCCGTTTTCACCTCTATAAAGTATCCTATGCAGCAGCAGGCGGGTCTATGCCGCCCCTGTCTTTATGGCTCTGCCGTCTCATCCTCCATATCCTTGGCCAGTTTCCGGGCAGTTTCTACAGCCTCAGGATCGATCTCATCATCAAAGGTTTTACCGCTCATAAACCGGTTTACAAGGTCCGGCACCATATCGATCACTTTGCTCATGGCATCCTGATTTTTCACATTTACCAGTTTGGCAACTCCATTTTGGATAATCAGAACAGCACTGGGGCTGATCCTGGCATTCATGCCGCCTCCTCCGCTTTCTTTTGCCTGTTTCTGGAAGGAACCGGCTGCCATACCGCAGGTTACGTCCACCAGCGGGAGGATGATGGCATCTCCGATCTTTACTGCATCTCCAACTACTGTTTTAGTGGAGACAAACTGATCCATTCCTTTAAATAATGCGTCTATTGCTTCTGAAACATGTTTCTCTGCCATTGCAGGTACCTCCTCTATCCCACTGCCCGAAAGGCGCGGATATTTTTGCGAATATTTTTATCAAACAGCAGTCTTAGCCCATATCCGATGACCACTCCTATACGAATGCGTCCCTTTATGCAGCCTTCTGCCTCAAATACCTGATGTTCAAAATCCGGATACACGTGAATATGTTCCCCATACAAGGGATAAAAAGGCGCAATCCCTGTTAAAACTTTTCCGGTCAGATATGGATCATCCCCAAACCCAAAGGTAATGGTTCCATGGCATTTTCCCGGCAGGATGTGCCGGATTATTTTCCCTGTCTGGCGAAGGATCAATGTTACAGACTGCCGGTTTTCTTCGTTTTCTATCCAGGAAACCGCCTTCTCCCTGCAGGCCATTGCTGCAAGAAACCGCCGCTTTATGTTGGCAGCTGTCCGCCGTATCTTCCTCCAGGCCTTTTTTACTGCCCTGACCAGACGGTCGGCAAAGGAAACGGCAGGGGGCCTCACTTCCTGCACACTTAGTATCCCCTCTTCTTCCTCCAAAGTTTCCCCCTCCGGTTCCGGATAATCCTCTGTGTCCTGCTCCGGGGTCCGGAAGGGTTCTTTTGGTGATTCTTTTGATAACTCTTCAGATACCGGCTGCGTCTCTGTCTGCTTTGTCATTCTCCAGACCGGTATCCCGAAAATCCGAAGCGCTGCCTTTTTTTCTTCTTCCCAGACTATATGAAACGTCACGATATGAAACAGCCAGGAAATTTTTCCTGTCCCTTTCAGTATTTTTTCCTGATAGGAACCCTTTGCCTGATAACAGACAGCAGAAAACAGCAACAACAGCACTGCGGCTAACAAAAAAGCCAGCACTGCCAGCAGAAGAATCCCTATGATTTTCAGAACCCAAAGGACTGTGCCTGTCATGGAGTCTCATCTCCCAATAAATCATTTAAACAAAAACCGCCTGTTTTGCAGTACAAATCCGTTACAATCCTGGACGCTAATTCAGTCGCTTCCTCATAACCTACGGCAATGCCCATAATCAGGAAGTCTTTCTCCCTGTAATAAGGGAGCAAAAGTTCGGCGGCCGGATAAATATCAAGGATATTATTGCCTCCGCTGGCGGGAGTAATCACATAAGCTCCCATACAAAGTTTTTTTCTGCGAAGTCCCTGTATCAGGGAAAACCTCTTTTTTGCCGCCTGCTCACCCATATAAAGGGGTTTATACCATCTCATTTGCTTCCACCATAATATCCCGGATCAGTTGTATGGAACTTAACTTTTCATCTATATCCGTACAGCTTCCCAGGCTTTTTTTCATATACTCCTCTACCTCAGAAATGGAGTTAAAACAAAGGGGAAGATTGGACAGCATCCTGGCCATAATGGCCCGGACCACTGCTTTTGGCATTTGCTGCCAGAGGGTTTCCAGTTCTTTAAAAAACTTCTGAAGTTCTTCTTCCAGCATAGTACCGGTCACTTCTGTATCTGTTTCTGTCTCCTTGTCCAATTCCACAAACGAACTGCCGGAAAGAAGGAGTTCCACATTTTGCAAATCTCTTAAAAGCGCCTTTCCCTCTTCATCCAGCCCCTCTTCTTTCGGAAGTTCATGGCGCAGCCACCGCTCATAATAGCGTTCCTGTTTTCCTTCCAGCTGTATCAGCATCTCATCCGCTTCCTCCGGTAAGCCGGAACCGTTTTCCTGCTCCAGACTTTCCCAGACAGTGGAAATCAGTTTCTGGAGATTCTGCTTTTCTGACGCGTCCATCACAGTCTGAGTATCCGTTATATGGATCACATAGAGATCGTTGATCAAATCCATCTCAAAAAGCAGTTCCGAAGAAAGATTTACCAGGGTTTCACTGGCCAGCAAAAGGCCGTCTGACAGGCGGGAAAACTCTTCTTTTGGCAGATTCCTGTAATCTGCTTTTGAAAGGAGCAAAAGCAGTTCATGAAGTTTTTCATGATCCCGTTCCATATGTTTGGGAAGGCTGACCATGGACTCTGTGCGGAGCACATACATCATGGCATCCAGACTGCTTTTTAAGTTCCCTTTGTAAACGGACATACCCTCCTGAACCATGGAGAAAAATTTGCTTTTTGTAAACCGGATGGGAAGCTGCTCCAGTATCATCTGGATTCGCTCATTCATCAGGGCGCCATCTCTGGAAGAAGCCAGAAAGTTTAAAATTTCTGCGACAAAATAGTCGTCATCCTCCAGTTTGGGTTTGTCTTCCACAGGAACATACCGCAGTTCCAACCGGTTTAATACATGCTCATAAATCTGGAAACAGTCTGTATAAGCAGTGAGAACTTCCATTTTCTCCATGACGGTTTCCCTCAGTTTTTTAAGGCTGGAAAGATCCCCTTCTCCGTCCAGGACTGCTTTTATAATTTTTTGAAATTCAGAAAAAAACGTTTCTTTCCAGGGGTCCTTATTCTCTCCTTCAGCCCTTTCCTCACAATACATATAGTAATTCAGCGCCAGCCTGGTATAAGAATAATGGCGGGCTGCTGACAGAGATTTTTTCATAGCCAGATACTCCATGATGTCCTCCTAGTCTTTGTCTTTTTCCTTATCTTTCCGGTAATTGTTTAAGATGGACAGGCGCAAAAGATTCAGGCCCCGAACCACTGCCTGCTCCCGGATATTCTCTCTGTTTCCTTTAAAATGGCAGCATTCCACAGTAACTTTATCCTTGATATAGCAGGCAATATACACCAGTCCTACCGGCTTTTCCTCGCTTCCGCCATCGGGTCCTGCAATTCCGGTCACAGCAATGCAGACATCCGCATCTGCTGCAAATGCACCTCCGGCCGCCATCTCTTTGGCCGTCTGTTCACTGACCGCTCCGTATTTTTTCAAAGTAGCCTTACTGACGTCCAGGCGCTTTCTCTTTGCTTTGTTGGAATAGGTCACGAATCCCTCTTTAAATACTTCGGATGCACCTGGCACGTTGACGATCCGGCCTGCCAGCAGTCCTCCTGTACAGGATTCTGCTGTACATACGGTAAGTCCGTATTTTTCCAGCAGACGGACGGTCGTGCCTTCTAAAGTTTCAGCCTCTTTTACAGAGTAAACACTGTCCTCAAACCGTTTTTTTACTTCTTTTACCACTGGTTTTAACAGCTTTTTTGCCTCATCCTCGGTTCTGGCGCCGGCCGTAATCCGAAGATGAACTTCACCGGTCCTGGCATAGGTAGCAATGGTAGGATTGGTCTGTCTGTCAATTAAGTCCAGAAGTTTATCTTCCACCTGGCTTTCCCCGTATCCGCATATTTTTACCATCTGGGAAACAATCGCTTCCGGCTGTCTCTTTTTTAAATAAGGGGCAACCTGTTTTTCAAAAAGCGGCTTTAATTCTCCGGGAGGTCCCGGAAGAAGGATGGCTGTCTTATCGCCCTTTTCCAGAATCAATCCGGGCGCAGTCCCGTTGTCATTGTCCAACACAATGGCTCCTTTTGGTACAATGGCCTGTTTCCAGTTATTGTCCGGAATCTTTTTGTAAATCCCATTTTTAAAATACTTCTCTATCCGCTTTCTGGTATGGGAATCTTCTTTTAATTCATACCCCATCACTTCTGCACAGACCTCTTTTGTCAAATCGTCTTCTGTGGGGCCAAGTCCTCCCGTTAAAATGATGACATCTGAACGGCTAAGCGCTGTCTGAATCGTCTCTGCCAGCCGTTCTCTGTTGTCTCCTACAGTAGACTGGTAATACATTGTCAGTCCTAAAAGCGCACATTGTTCAGCCAGATACCGGGCGTTGGTATTTACAATATTTCCCAATAACAGTTCCGTTCCTACGGAAATCAGTTCGGCTGCCATAGATTACATGCTCCCTTCTGTCAGTACCTTGTGATTCTTAATTAAATAGTCTACTAACGATACAATGGTTAAAATAAGGGCAGTCCACAGACAAATCTGAGTTACCACAAAAAGGGCCGGAATGTTGAAAATCAACAGCACAATGGCAATCATCTGAAATGTGGTTTTAAATTTCCCCCAATAGCTTGCTGCAATGACAACTCCATTATCAGATGCCACCAGGCGGAAGCCGCTGATAATAAATTCCCGGCTGATAATAATAATAACCATCCAGGCCGGAACCTGTCCCAGTTCAATAAAACAGATCAGGGCCGAACACACTAAAAGCTTGTCAGCCAGGGGGTCCATAAATTTTCCAAAATTAGTTACCAGATTGTATTTTCTGGCAATTTTACCATCTAACAAATCCGTCAGGCTGGCCACGATAAAGATCACAGCCGCCGCAATCCGCATCGTTTCATTGGTTCCATTCTGGAACATCAGGGCTGCTACAAAAAACGGGATCAAAATCACCCGAAGGACCGTCAGTTTATTTGGCAAATTCATCGTATATCTCTCCAATCAAATCGTATTCGCTGGCTCCTACCACTTTTACCCGTACAAAATCTCCGGACATGAGAAGTTCTCCTGTATTGACAAAGATCAGGCCATCCACTCCTGGAGCGTCCATGTACGTGCGGCCCACATAGGCAGGCTCATCCGCCACTTTTCCTTCAATCATAACATCCAGAATCCGACCCACCATTTCCTCGGAATGCGCAAAGGCAATCTCCTGCTGGAGTTCCATAATCTCATCCCTGCGTTCTTCCTTCACTTCCTGAGGAACCTGGTTTTCAAAGGAATAGGCCGGTGTATCTTCTTCTGCGGAATAAGCAAACACGCCTAAACGGTCAAATTCCATCTCATCTACAAATTCCATTAAAATCTCATGATCCTCACTGGTCTCTCCCGGAAAACCGGAGATTAAAGTGGTTCGCAGGGCAATATCCGGAATCTCGCTGCGCAGTTTTGCAACCATTTCTTTTATCTGCGCCTGATTGGTCCTGCGGTTCATGGCTTTTAAAATTTTATCACTGGCATGCTGGACAGGAATATCCAGATAATGACAGATCTTTTCTTCCTCTTTGATAACCTGAATCAACTCGTCCGTAATCTCCTCCGGGTAGCAATACTGAATCCGAATCCACTGAATCCCGGAAATTGCAGCCAGACGCCTAAGCAGCGTCGGAAGCATCTTTTCTCCATACAGATCCACTCCGTACAGAGTGGTCTCCTGAGCCACTAAAATCAGTTCCTTTACTCCGCCTTTTGCCAGAGACTCTGCCTCTTTTACCAGTTCTTCTATGGGATAGCTGCGGTAAGGCCCTCTGAGACTTGGAATAATGCAGTACGTACAGCGCTTATCGCACCCTTCTGCAATCTTTAAAAATCCATAATATCCTCCTGTGGTCACTACCCTCTCTGCGCTGCTTTTTGGAAGGCGTTTTAAATCCTCAAAACAGGACACCGGTCCCTGACCGCTGGATACTTTCTCCAATGCTTCTAAAACCTCATCATAAGAAGAGGTGCCCACAATCGCGTCTACTTCCGGAATCTCCTCTAAAATCTCCTGCTTATACCGCTCTGCCATACATCCGGTAACCAGAAGCATTTTTACAGTTCCTTCTTTTTTTAACTCCGCCATCTCTAAAATCGTATTGACGCTTTCTTCCTTGGCGTCGCCGATAAAGCAGCAGGTATTGACCAGCACCGCATCCGCCTGGCTTTCATCATCGGTAAACTCCCAGCCTTTTTGGCGGAAAATTCCCATCATCTTCTCGGTATCCACCAGGTTTTTATCGCATCCCAGTGAAACGCACAGTAATTTCATAAATCTAAAAACACCTCATCTTCTTTTTGATTTTTCATGTGCAGATTCGTCTGCAGTTCAAATCTATGCCTTGATGCGGAAAATGGAGCGACAGACTTTCTGGCATACGTGTACATAAATGTAACAGTTCAGCCATGCATCTTCTTGCCCGCCCATGGCGGACAAGAAGCGTCTGGCATCCGCCCTATGAAGATTCAGACAGGAAAAATCTTATGAAAACAAGCTTTCAACATTTTTTCCTGTCTGAATCTTCGCATGGCTGAACTGTTACACATAAATAAAAGTCTTCCCGCTCCACTTCACGAAAAAGCCTGACTCCGGATTACTCTGCAGTTGCTTCTCCTTCCGGAACTTCCTCTTCTCCAAGGATTTTTACTTTGGTCTTATATAATTCTTCAATGGCAACAGAAAGAGGTTTCTTGCCTGCGCCGGGAACCAGCGGCTCTGCCCCGTCAATAATCTGTCTTGCCCGCTTTGCAGATGCAATGACAATGGAATAACGGCTCTGGACAACCGGCTGTTCTCCCGGTTCTACCTCTTTATTTACTACATTAATTAAATCCGAATAAGATGGATGCAACATATCTGAAAATCTCCTTTCTGTCTTTTAGCCCATCTGGTGAAGCTGGGCACGCATATTCTCAATAAATTCTGTCTGATTGCAGGTGTGGCTGTGGTGATCCTGAATCAACTGGTGCATGCGCATGACGCAGTCTTCTACTGTGTCGTTGACCAGAATATAATCATAGTTTTCAATGCCCTCAGACTCTTTTACCGCCCGCTTTAACCGGCTCTCAATCACTTCCTGAGTCTCTGTGCCCCTGCCTGTGAGACGCTCCTTCAGCGCAGCGGCACTGGGCGGCATGACAAACAGCAAAAGCGCATTGGGAAACTGCTTCTTTACTTTCAGCGCCCCCTGAATCTCAATCTCCAGGATTACATCTTTTCCCGCTTCCATCTGCTGCATTACATATTGCTTTGGCGTCCCGTAATAGTTATCCACATAGCGGGCATATTCGATTAGCTGATTGGCGCGGATCATGTCTTCAAACTGTTCTCTGGTTACAAAAAAATATTCTCTGCCGTCGATCTCGCCAGGTCTGGGATTTCTGGTAGTGGCGGAAATGGAAAGGGCATAATTGTCATATCTGTCCACCAAAGCCTTCATAAGCGTGCCTTTTCCTGCACCGGAAAATCCGGACACAACGGCCAATATTCCTGTTTCTTTCATATTCTGTTCCCCTTACTCAATGTTCTGGATCTGTTCCCGAACCTTTTCTACTTCGGTCTTTAGCGCAATCGCCCTCTGGGAAATCTCCAGATCATTGGCTTTAGATAAAATGGTGTTGGCCTCCCGGTTCATCTCCTGGGCAATAAAATCCAGCTTTCTGCCAATGCTGCCGCCCTCTGTCAATTCTTTTCTGGTATTGCAGATGTGGCTGCGCAGCCGGACCGTTTCCTCATCTACGCAAATCTTGTCCGCAAAGATCGTCACCTCTGTAGCAATACGGCTTTCGTCGATTGAAATGCCGGACAGCACCTCCTGGATTTTATCCTCCAGCTTTGCCCGGTATTCTGAAACCACCTGCGGGGAACGTTCCTCCACCTCTGCTACCAGACGTTCCATATAATCCAGCTTGCCAAGCAAATCCTTTTTTAAATGCTCGCCCTCTAACGTACGGGTATCCACAAACCGGCCTGCAGCCTCTTTTACAGCGTGAGAAAGGACTTTCCACATCTCTTCTTCATCATCCGGAGCCTGCTCCATGGTAAATACTTCCGGGCATCGGGCCAGATCGTTGACCGTCACTGTATTGGGAAGGCCAAACTGATCTGCCATCCTCTGATATGCTTCCATATACTCTGCGGCCAGCGCCCGGTTGTACTTTAAACACAGGCGGCCTTCCGTATAATCCTCATAACTGATATAAACATCCACCTTTCCCCTCTGGATATAATCCTTTAGCAGGGTCCGGATGCCAGCCTCAAAGTAATTAAACTTCTTGGGCATCTTGATGCTCAAATCCAGATACCGGTGGTTGACTGCCTTCATCTCCACAGATATTTTATAATCATCTGTTGTCTCCTCAAATCTGCCGAAACCAGTCATGCTTTTTATCATAACATCAGCCTCACTTTCGCCATGGCCTTTCTTGCCATAGATAGTTCCATTATAAGGCAAAGGCTTTTGCAAGTCAATAAAACATTTCAATCTGCAACAAGATGTGGTATAATAACTCCAAAATGCAGTTGTGCTGCGCACATCTGCCAGAAAGGAGTTTTATCATGGCTTTTGACGGAATTACAGTTGCCAATCTGACCCATGATTTAAAACAGGCCATTGAGGGAGGACGCATTGCCAAAATCGCCCAGCCGGAAAAAGACGAATTATTGTTCCAGATCAAAAAAGACGGCTCTTCTGTCCGGCTTTTAGTCTCGGCCAGCGCCAGCCTTCCTTTGGTCTATATCACCGATACCAACAAGCCCAGTCCTATGACTGCCCCTAATTTTTGTATGCTTTTGCGAAAGCATATCGGAAGTGCAAGAATCATTTCTGTATCCCAGCCTGGCCTGGAACGGATTATAGAGCTGATCCTGGAGCATCTGGATGAAATGGGGGATGTGTGCAGAAAGCGCCTGATAATTGAAATTATGGGAAAACACAGCAACATCATTTTCTGCAAAGAAGACGGCACGATTTTAGACAGTATTAAACACGTTTCCGCCCAGGTAAGTTCGGTCAGGGAAGTGCTTCCGGGACGGATGTATTTTATTCCCCATACAATGGAAAAATCCGATCCCTTTACTGTATCGTCAGAAGAATTTGCCGGGCAGATGTCTCATGCGCCCATGGCGATACAAAAGGCCCTGTATAACCGCCTGACCGGAATCAGCCCCATTATCGCGGAAGAACTGTGCCATCTTGCTTCTATTAATCCGGACAAGGCAGCCGGGGATCTGACCGAAGATGAAACCGTCCACTTATACCGGACCCTTGTCCTGATGATGGAAGACGTAACAGAGGGAAACTTCTTTCCCAATATTATTTATGACGGCGACGTCCCCACAGAGTTTGCCTCCCTGCCCCTGACCTGCTTTGACAGCGAGCGGTTTTCCAGCCGGAAATTCGATTCAATCAGCCAGGTTCTTAAGACTTACTATTCTTCCAGAGAGACCATTACCAGAATCCGGCAGAAATCCTCTGATCTGCGGCGGATTGTCCAGACCGCCTTAGAGCGGAATTATAAAAAATACGATTTACAGCTAAAACAGCTAAAAGATACGGAAAAACGGGAAAAATACCGGATTTACGGAGAACTTTTAAACACCTACGGCTATGAACTTTCCGGCGGGGAAAAGGAATTTACGTGCATCAATTATTACACCAATGAAAAAGTGCGGATTCCGCTGGACCCCCAACTGTCCGCCAGAGAAAATGCCCAGAAACATTTTGATAAATACAATAAGTTAAAGAGGACGTTTGAAGCCCTAAACGACCTGACAAAAGAAACAAAGGAAGAAATCGACCATCTGGAATCCATCAGCGCCGCGTTAGACATTGCGTTAGAGGAAAATGACCTGGTACAGATCAAAGAAGAATTAATGGAATACGGCTATATCAAAAAGCGCAGGGCCGGAGAAAAACGCCCCAAAATCACCAGCCGTCCCTTCCACTATTTATCCAGCGACGGGTTCCATATCTATGTAGGCAAGAACAACTATCAGAATGAAGAACTGACCTTTAAACTGGCAAACGGAGGCGACTGGTGGTTCCACGCAAAAGGGATTCCCGGCTCTCATGTAATTGTAAAAACAGAAGGCAAAGAACTGCCCGATCGGGTATTTGAAGAAGCCGGGGCCCTGGCAGCCTGGTATTCCAAGGGCAGAGACAATGACAAGGTAGAAATCGACTATATCCAGCGAAAAAACGTCCGAAAGGCCGCAGGCGGCGCGCCTGGATTTGTGATCTACCACACCAATTATTCTCTGGTGGCAGTGCCGTCCTGCAGCTTTAAGGAACTGTTGTAAACCAGCCGTCTGCCCCCATGTCTTCCTGTACACTGTAAGCGCGCAGGAAGCGTCGGGCATCCGGCCTGTGATTTAGTGAGAAAAACGATTCTTGTTATTTCTGACTTTCCAGCCATGCTTTTACTACATCCGGATAATTGGTAATGGCTCCTGCGCAGTCCCAGTCGTACAGCTTTTCCAGAACTCCCATATCATTGATGGTCCATGCGTTGATTCCGACTCCATGTTTTTTGCAGCTTTTAAGCACATCTTCTGTCAGTTTTGATCCGTTTGGATGGTAAAACTCAAATCCGTATTTCTTACAGCAGTATCCTGCATTGCCCAAGGAAGCATCTACCAGAAATCCACATGGTATCCGGGGAGCAATCTTTTTGGCTTCCATAAGGGATAACGGATTAAATGATGAAAACATAACCTTCCCTTCCAGGCCATATTTTCGGATGATGGCAATGGTTTTTTCCTCCAGTCCCTCATAAAAGAAAACACCGGTTTTCAGTTCAATGTTCGTGGTCACCGTCTGTGCAGCCGCCCATCTGCAGTATTCTTCAAACGTAGGAATGTTCACAAACCCATACTGTTCTCCAAACACTGAGCCGGCATGGAATTTCTGAAGTTCCTCACAAGTATAGTCCCTTACCAGACCAACGCCGTCTGTGACCCGATCAATGGTTTCATCATGGATTACAACAACTGTGCCGTCTTTTGTCAGCTGAACATCCAATTCAATCTCATCACATCCGGCTTCTGCTGCCTTTTCAAACGCCAGCATGGTATTTTCCGGATATTTTCCACTGTATCCCCTGTGCGCAATTACTTTCATCAAAAACATTCTCCTTTTCTGGTGTGCGGTCTCACCCACATAAATTCTGAACATCCTTAATCTGTTCCGGATCAAATTTGTATTGGTGATCACTGGTCAAAAGGCCATTTTTCTCCTGTTCTACATCTACAAGCTGAGTGTAGCAGTATCCGCAGATCTGCTCCGCCTCACTGACTGCCTCCATAATCCGGCGAAGTTCCTCTAAAAACTCCGAATTTTTTACAGATGTATATCCCCATCCCTCCATGCTCTCTTCTGCAATGGATATTCCTCCAAACTCAGTCAGCATAACCGGCTGTCCCTCGTAAGAAGTTTGCCCTGCAAACAGCGGTCTCTCTACGATTTTTCCCAATGTATCTACTGATTTTAAGGATTCTTTAAAACGCTCCTGCTGCCGTTTGTCTTCCGTTTTTCCATGCTGGTAGGAATGAAATGCACAGATATCTGTATCTGTCATCTCCCATCCGTCATTAGAAATCACCAGTCTGGTATCATCCAGACTGTGGGCCAGGTAATACAACGATTTTGCAAAAGACTGCTGAGTTCTGCTTGTTCCGATCTGCGGAACGCCCCAGCTTTCATTTAACATCCCCCAGACTAAAACAGAGGGATGATTATAATCTCTGCGGATTAATTCTGCCCATTCTTTTGCAAAGGCCGCTGCCCCTTCTGGCGTATAGACCCAGAAACTGGCCATTGCCTCCCAGACAATAAATCCCAGTTTATCTGCCCAGTAAAGGAATCTGGGATCTTCTGCTTTCTCATGTTTTCTGCAGCCATTAAATCCCATGGCCTTGGCTTTTTTTATATCCTCTATGTAGGACTGATCATCGGGAGCCGTAATGAGACTGTCCTTCCAATACCCCTGATCCAAAACCAGTTTCTGATAATAAGGCTTATGGTTTAAATAGATCCGGCCATTTTTCACCTCCACCTTTCTCATGCCGAAATAGGTCACAACCTGATCGGTTCCATCATTTTCCTCTCCTGCTGTCAGCACTGCCTCATACAGATTGGGAGTTTCCGGAGACCAGTATGCGCCGGTAAAATGAAAGGAACCATTGAGCGCCTTTTTCTGAAACACATCTACTATTATAGTCTGCCGGTACTCTTTTGCAACCATTCTGCCGCAAAAAATCAAATCATTTTGAAACGAAATGGCAATCTCCACTGTACATGGGAGCACACTCTGCAAAGACAGTTCATAATCAATCCGCACTGTTCCTTCATCAATGTCCGGGGTAAAGCGGATCTGCTCAAAATGTGTTTCTTCCACCGGTTCCATCCATACCGTCTGCCAGATACCGGTACTGGGCGTATACCAGATAAACCGGGATTCTTCCTCCCAGAACTGTTTGCCTCTGGCAATGCTTTCATCCTTTAAAGGGTCCCACACCTCTACCCGGATTACCTCTTCTTCCCAGGTAAGGCTGTCTGTAATATCGAAAGAAAAGGGAGTCTGCCCGCCCTCATGGCATCCGGCCATCCGGCCGTTTACCCATACCCTGCAGCGGTAATCCACTGCTCCAAAATTTAAACGTATGCGTCTTTTTTTCCAGTCCTCCGGCACCTGAATGCGGCGTTCATAGGTCACTCTGTCCTGTGTGATTTTCTCGCCGATTCCGCTCATTGCGCTCTGGCACACATAGGGTACCTGGATCTCATACTGCTTATCTCCAATATAAAAATCCCAGGTTCCGTTTAAATTCAACCATTCCTTCCGAACAAAATCCGGACGGGGATACTCATTTCTCATAACGTTTCCTTTCCGCAAATACTACTTGATTCCAGACTGTGTAAAGCCTTTTACTACATACTTATTTGCAAACATGAAAATAATCATCACCGGGACTACGGATACCACTGTTGATGCCATCATAAGACCTGGATTTGTATAATTTTCTCCTAATACCAAAGACGCGATTCCCAGTGTAACCGTCCGGTTTTCCTGACGGTTAATCACCAGAGACGGCCATAAATAACTGTTATATAGTCCTAAAAATGTGATAAACGCCTGGGTAATCACTACCGGCTTTACAGACGGAAGCACAATATGCCATAAAATCTGAAATACTCCGGCCCCTTCCACCAGTCCGGCCTCTTCCAGTTCTTTTGGAAATGACAGCAGAAAGTTGTAAATCAGATAAATGCACATCACTCCGGAGCCGGAGGGCAGAATCAAAGGAAGCAGCGAATTTAACATTCCAATCTGTTTAAAAATGTAAAACAAGGGAAAGAAGGTTACAATCTCCGGGATTGCCATGGCCCAGACCAGACCGGCTACAATAAACCGTTTTCCCGGGACCGGCAGTCTTGCCAGCGCATAAGCCGCCAGCACACTGGTAGTAATCCGAAGCAGCGTACCACTTACGGTTACAATCGCCGTATTAAACAGCCATTTAAAAATCGGCGCTGTTGATGTGCTGGCAAACAGTTCCCTGTAATTTTCCAGAGTCCAGGTCTTTGGAAGCAGCGTAGAAGACGTCATGGATTCCGCCAGCCCTTTAAAGCTGGTAAAGAGCATAAACAAAAGGGGAAGCAAAAAAGCATAGGCCAAAACACAGGCGCACATAACCAGAAGAATCCGGCTGAATTGTTTCTTTTTCATCACAAATCCCCTCCTATTTCAGATTTTCTTTTTCTCTGGTCAGATAATACTGTCCTATGGAACAGAGAATAATAACGATTCCCATCAATATGGTCATAGCGCTCCCCACTCCCAGATCGTTCCGATCCATAATCGTAGATGTAATCATCATAATTAATGGTTTGGTAGTTTCTCCGGGGCCGCCTTTTGTCATCAGCCTTGTCTGCCCATAGACGTTAAATGAAGCAATGATAGTGGTCATCAGCACAAAATAGAAGATATTTTTAATGTTGGGCAGGATAATGTATCGAAGCTGTACAAAAAATCCGGCTCCATCCATGGAGGACGCCTCATATAGATTTGCATCAATATCATTTAACGCATTGACAAACAGCATCATGTTATACCCGATGGTCCACCAGACGGTTGCTGCTGTCAAAGAAACCCACACAACGGGCTGCTGCTCCAGCCAGGGGACCGGCTTATCAATCAGCCCTATATTCATCATCAGATTATTAAGGTATCCGCCGTTTCCCTTCATCAGCCATACAAACACAGCGGCCACAGCGGTTACGGAAACCGAATATGAGGCAAAATAAATCGTTCTGAAAATCCCTTTTAACCGCTCCGGAAGGCGATCCAAAAGCAAGGCCAGCGCCAGACTTCCAAACACCAGAAACGGAGTGGTACACACTACAAAAATAATGGTATTTTTCAGCCCCAAAAAGAAGGACTTGTGGTACATAGAAGAAGAAAACAGAATTTTTATATAATTTCCCAATCCCACAAATCCCTGATTTCCCCGAATCAGACTATATTTGGAAAAACTCATATAAATCCCGAATCCAAAAGGAATCAGCCAGAACAGCAGAAAAAATACCAGAAATGGGAATATAAACAAAACTGCAGTTGCTTTTTTCTTTTTCATCATAGCTCCTTTCTGCTGACAGTGCACCAGACAGTTTCCCGGATTGTTTGCAGTTTGGGAATAAACATCCCAAACTGCGAAAACACGTAACAGTTCAGCCATGCGAAGATTCAGGCAGAAAAAAGCGTTGAAAGCTTGTTTTCATAAGAGTTTTTCTGCCTGAATCTTTATAGGGCGGACGCCAGACGCTTCTTGTCCGCCGCACGCGGGCAAGAAGATGCATGGCTGAACTGTTACGAAAATACTTAATACTCTGAAAGTTCGATTGCGATCTCGGTGGCATTTTTCAGTTCTTCCATTAATGCTTCCCTGCTTAAATCTTCCGTCTGAACAACCATGGACCACACATTGGTATTTACATACTTAACCTGCTCCCGAATGTTGTAAATAGCCGGAAGGATCTGGGCGTCATCAAAAATACCATAATTTACATTGGCAACCGGATATTTGTCAGGAGACTGCTTTACCAGCTCCATTGTCTCCAAATGAATCGGCGCCTGACCAGAGTCAGCCCAGTTTAGCATGATTTCCGGCTGATAGGCGAATTTCATAAACTCTGCAATACCTGCCAGTTTCTTTTCATCTGTTACCTTTGCAGATACCGCAAAGGTATGTCCGCCAGCCGGGACACAAGGGGTATCGCCGTAGAGCTGAGGAAGAGTTCCGATTCCCAGATTTTCTCCCAGTACTTCCTTTGCAGCCGTATAATTCCATGGCCCGGTCAATGCGCAGGCAGAGCTTACATTGGTACTGCCGTCAGATTCTTTAATAAAGGTATTGAAATGGTCATTGTCCCCCAGACCAGGCGCGCTTAAATGATCCTTGTAAATCAAATCGTGAATCTTCATAAACGCATCGCAGATTTCTTCCGTATCCATCTTAATATGCCCGTCTTCCACCCAGGTGCATCCCGACTGTCCGAGGGCTGTCATCCAGGCCCACTGATGGTCTCCTGTCAACGGAATTGCCATCGGGTATATGCCGGAATTTTCAGAATCCAGCTGATCCCGCAGCGCCGCCATATCCTCGTACGTTTTCGGAGGTTCTGTCACATACTCTTTATTGTAATAGAAGGTCTCTGCATACAAATCCAGGGGGAAAGCAAAAATTCCATCCTCATACTTTGCATAGGTCTGGGTAATGGGATGAAAATCCTCCTCAAAGGAAAGACCAGCCATCTCATATAAATCTGATACTTCCCGCAAAAGCCCGTCTGCGTGATAAGTGGAAATCCAATCTGCATGAATAATCAGCATATCAAAGTCATCGGATTTAAATTTTGTGTAATGATCTGCATCCTGAAGCTGTTCGATGTAATACTGATCCTGAGACTGGTTAAAAGCATCTACAATTTTTGTCATAAACGGGCCGTCACCGCCGGTAAAACCATTAATAAATGTAATTGTAGTCCTGTCTTCTGCATTTGCCTCCTGGCCGCCCTCTTTGCTTTCTTCACCCGCCCCGGCTGCCGCAGTCTTTGCCGGCTCATCTGTCCCGGCAGCGGTTTCTGTATTTCCCCCTCCGCATCCTGCCAGAGAAACTGCCATTACGCCAGCCATAACCAATGAGATTGCTGTTTTCTTTCTTTTCATAACCTCTTCTCCTTTTCTTCTTGAATTTGCAGCGCCCGTTCATTATAATATTTCTGTAATAACCATTGCTGCAAATACCTTCGCGGAACTTTATTACATAAATTACAATAGCATATTTTCACATTTTAGGCAATATCATTTCTATTTTCACCTGTATATTTGTGATAATTACATAGTTTTTCGCTGATATTCTTGTGTATATTGATATTTTATTTTATAATTTATGTAATTAATGTTCGTTTTTTATTACAGCAATCAAAAAATAATGTAGAAAAGGAGACTCCCTATGTCTGGAAAAACAAAAACCCCTGTCAAGATTATCGGAGAACGGGACATTGAACTCCATCTGGGAAATACAGAACACCACCAGAGAATCGCTCAAATCGGGAAAGCATTATCCTCCCCTATCCGGCTGAACATTTTAAATATTTTAAAAAATACCGCCCTTTCCCTTCAGGAAATCGCGGCAATCTTAAAAATCCCTGTATCCTCTACTGCTCTTCACATCAAGATTCTGGAAGAAGCAAAACTCATTGTCACAGAAACGCAGCCCGGAATCCATGGATCTATGCGGGTCTGCATTTCCAGCATGCAGTCTTTCCATCTGGAAACCTTTGACGCAGACACTGACCTGGCAGACAATACGGTATCTTTGGATATGCCTATTGGAAATTATTTTCAGTTTGACATTGAGCCTACCTGTGGCCTTGCCGATGAAAATGGTGTTTTAGATGTATATGACAATGTCCGTTCCTTTTATTCTCCTGCACACACCAAAGCCCAGCTTCTATGGTTCCAGCAGGGGTTTATTGAATACCGGTTCCCCAATCTGGCAAATCCTCTCTTAAATCTTCATGAACTGGCTTTTGCCATGGAAATCTGCTCCGAAGCGCCGGGATTTTTGGAAAACTGGCCATCTGACATTACAGTATCCATCAACGGCCATCCTGTGGCAACTTATTGTTCTCCTGGGGATTTCGGTGCCCGCAGAGGACGGCTTACTCCTTCTTCCTGGCCCAACGGCAGAACCCAGTACGGACTTTTAAAAACCTTTTCCGTCCGGGAAAACGGCGGCTATCTGGACGGAAAACTGGTAAACCAGACCTTAACCTTAGCCCGGTTAAATCTTTCTGAACTTCCTTATATCTCTCTGAAAATCGAGATCAAAAAAGATGCCCGCCATATCGGGGGCATCAATCTGTTTGGGGAAAAGTACGGAGACTTCCCCCAGGGGATTGTGATGAGTCTAATCTATTAGTGTTTTCTGCAGATGGCTTTCTGTCCGCCCATGTAAGGCTGCAGCGCCTCCGGGATACGGACACTGCCGTCTGCCTGAAGATTATTCTCCAAAAATGCAATCAGCATACGTGGCGGAGCCACAACCGTATTGTTTAAGGTGTGTGCAAAATACTTGCCGTCTTTGCTGTTTACCCGGATCTTTAAGCGACGGGCCTGAGCATCTCCTAAATTAGAACAGCTTCCCACCTCAAAATACTTCTTCTGTCTTGGGGACCAGGCTTCCACGTCAACGGATTTTACCTTTAAGTCTGCCAGATCGCCGGAGCAGCACTCTAAGGTGCGGACCGGAATATCCATGGAGCGGAATAAATCAACGGTATTCTGCCATAATTTGTCAAACCACACAGGGCTTTCTTCCGGACGGCATACTACAATCATCTCCTGCTTTTCAAACTGGTGAATGCGGTATACGCCTCTTTCCTCCAGGCCATGCGCGCCTTTTTCCTTGCGAAAGCATGGAGAATAGCTGGTCAGGGTCTTGGGAAGCTCCTCTTCCGGGATAATCTGATCGATAAACTTTCCAATCATGGAGTGCTCGCTGGTACCGATCAAATACAGATCTTCTCCCTCAATCTTGTACATCATGGCGTCCATCTCAGCAAAACTCATAACGCCGGTGACCACGTTGCTGCGAATCATAAACGGAGGAACGCAGTAAGTAAATCCCCGGTTAATCATAAAGTCTCTTGCATAGGAAATCACTGCAGAGTGAAGTCTTGCAATGTCACCCATCAGATAATAGAACCCATTGCCCGCCACTCTTCTGGCAGCGTCTAAATCAATGCCGTCAAAGCTTTCCATAATATCCGTGTGGTAAGGAATCTCAAAATCCGGAACTACCGGTTCCCCATACCGTTTTACTTCTACATTTTCGCTGTCGTCTTTTCCAATGGGCACGCTTGGGTCAATGATATTGGGAATGGTCATCATAATCTTTTTGATGCGTTCCTCATACTCGGCCTCTTTTTCTTCTAACTGGGCAAGGCGCTTTGCATCTTCACTTACCTGACGTTTAACCTCTTCTGCCTCCTCTTTTTTGCCCTGTCCCATTAAAGCGCCAATCTGCTTGGACAATTTGTTGCGGTTGGCTCTCAAAGAATCTGCCTCTGCCTTGGTGGTACGGCTTTTGGCATCCAGTTCAATTACCTCGTCTACTAACGGAAGTTTGGAATCCTGAAATTTATTTTTAATGTTCTGTTTTACAATTTCCGGATTTTCTCTGACAAACTTTAAATCTAACATAATCTCCTCCTGATATGTCACTTTCTTCGGTGATAGTCTGGGTAGGATTATACTACAGATCCTTAATAAATGCAAGGCGGCCCCTGGTTTTCAACGCTTTTCCCTGTGAAAACGAGTTTTCAACGCTTTTTCCTGTCTGAATCTTCGCATGGCCAACTGTTATCTGGAAATCAGTTTTCCCAAAATCATCTCCAGACACACCCCGTTTTCTCTGGGAATCTCTAATTTATCCGAGATTTTGATACATTCCCCTACAAAACGGGCTGCTTTTTTCACAGAATCGTTTAACTCTTCCCCCAGGACCATGCCGCCGGCCAGAATGGAAGAAAACACATCTCCTGTGCCGGGCCGCTCTTTTCCTGCAATCCTGGTTCGGATAAACTGAATCTTCTGATCCGGCTGGGCTACTGTGTTGGTCAGATAACTGCCTTCCAAAACCCCTGTGATGACCACCTGTTTTGGTCCCATTTCCTGAAGTTTTTTTGCCATTTCTTCCAGTTCTCTCCGTTTCCAGCCAGACGCCTTATAGGGCGTGCCGGTCAGAATGCAGGCTTCTGTCACATTGGGGGTAATCATGTCTGCCAGAGAGATTAGATGCCCCATCTTCCCGCACATTTCCTCTGTGTAGGTGGCATAAGCCTTTCCCTCATCCCCCATAATCGGATCAATTAACACTTTGGTGTCCGGTCCTTTAAAGGCTTCTATCGCCTGTTCTACGATTTTGATTTGTTTTGCAGATCCTAAAAAACCGGCTGCAATTCCGTCAAAAGTAAGATCCAGTTCCTCCCACTTTTTCAGATAGTCTGGCATACTCTCTGTATAGTCATCCATATGCCAGGAAGGAAAGCCGGTATGATTGGAAAAAATCGACGTGGGAACCGGACAGCACTGAATCTTCATAGCGGCCAAAACTGGAATGGCAACTGTAAGAGAACAGCGGCCATAACCGGACAAATCGTTGATCATCATAATTTTTTTCTGATGGTTCTGGATTGTATTCATCAATAAATCCTCTTTTGCTTCTTGTATTTGGCGAAAGCCGCCCATTTAGTCATGGGATTCCACACAGATTAAAACGCCCTCCCGAAATTCGATTCTGGCTTCCTCCCCGGCCAGTTCATTGCTGATGCACAGACTGGTGCCGATTTCAATATCTTTTTCCCGGAGAGGATAACGAAATCCGGTAAGGGTAATCCCCTTTACCTCCTGGCTGAGAGGTAGAAAGGAGACGTACTTTCCCCACAGAGTTTCTTTAAAAAAATCTTTTCCCTCATCCAGCAGATACACTTTATTCTGCGGGTCTAAAAGATAGGCAAAAATCCCCTTCTGAAGGCAGGGATATAAAAGATGAATATTCCCAATCATGTGATCCAGACGCCCTCCGGTAGCGCCCAGCACTGCAATCTCGCCGCAGCCCAAAGCCATTGCCCGGTTGAAAGCCAGTTCTGTGTCTGTCTCATCTTTTTCCGGCTGATGGACCTCCCATACAATATGCTCTTGTTTACGAAATTCCAAAAGCACAGTCTGATCCACTGTGTCAAAATCTCCTACAATCACATCCGGCAAAAGGCCAAGAGCCTTTACCGCTTCCAGCCCTGCATCGACTGCAATGATTTTATTAAAGCTTCTTTTCTTTAAAAAATCGCCGGCAAACCTCAAATCAATGGGGCCACCGGTAATTATCAGACAAGTTTTCATACTCTCTCAGATGGATACTCCTTAAAAATTTCTAAAAATCCGGCTACATTGGCAGCCGCATCCTGTCTAAATACTGCGGAACCGGCCACCAGAATATTGGCTCCGGCATCTAAAAGCGTTCTGGCATTATTAAGAGTCACTCCGCCGTCTACCTGAATATCTGTCTCTAATCCCTGCTCCCTTATCATAGCCCGCAGTTTTTTTACCTTTTCCACTGCATAGGGGATAAATTTCTGTCCCCCAAAGCCGGGATTTACAGACATAACAAGGACCATATCCGCTGCCGGCAGAACATACTCCACTGCATTTATGGGGGTCGCCGGATTTAAAGCCACTCCCGCTTTTAGGCCGGCCTCTTTAATCTGATTGAGGGTCCGGTCCAGATGGCGGCAGGCTTCTGCATGAACACAAATCAAATCCGCCCCGGCCTGTTTCATATCCCCAATATACCTTCCCGGCTCTTCTACCATCATGTGGACGTCAAAGATCTTATTCGTAACTGCCCGCAATGCCTGAATCACCGGCATTCCAAAGGAAATGCTGGGGACAAACGTCCCATCCATCACATCTAAATGAATATACTCTGCCCCTGCATCTGCCACTGTTTTGACTTCCTGTCCCAACTTTGTAAAATCCGCCCCCAGTACAGATGGCGCCAATATATACTCCATTAGTATTTCCTCCTGTCTTTTTCCTTTAGTTCCTCATAAATCAGAAGATAGTTGCTGTAACGGCTTTTGCTCAGAGCGCCTTCTTCCACCCCGCGTTTTACTCCGCATACCGTTTCTCCCACATGAACACAGCCCAGAAACTTACATTCGTCCTCATATGGGGCAAACTCGCCAAAATAATTTTTTAATTCCTGGGGAGGTATGTCCAGATACAGGGAACTGAATCCGGGCGTATCCATTAAATAGGTTTCCTCTTCCACACAAAACAGCTGGGAATGACGGGTGGTGTGTTTTCCCCGCTGAATCTTTTTGCTGATTCCTCCGGTCTCCATGGCAGCCTCCGGCAACAGAAAATTGGTCAGGGAAGATTTGCCCACGCCGGAAGGCCCGGCAAGAACCGTAGTTTTTCCTTTTAAGAGTTCTTTCAGCCCGGCCATACCGGTTTGATCGTAAGTGCTGATAAAGACTACCTGATAACCGGCTTTTTCATAAATAGACCGGTAAGATTCCATCAATTCCCCATCACACAGATCAATCTTATTAAAGCAGATGAAAACCGGCACATTCTGTACCCCCATCATAACCAAAAACCGATCCAGAAGATTTAAGTTTGGCTCCGGATGAGTGATGGCAAATACCACCAGAGCCTGGTCCACGTTGGCGGATGCAGGCCGGATTAACTCATTTTTTCTGGGAAGAATCTCATCAATGTTTCCCTCTGACTGCTCTTCATTTAAAATTGTAAATTCTACGTCATCCCCCACCAGAGGTTTGATTTTCCGGCTGCGGAATACCCCTTTTGCCCGACATTCGTAGACCCGGCCTGCTCTGTCATGGACATAATAAAAACCGGCAATTCCTTTTATAATCTTTCCTGTCATAACCTATTCTTCCAGTTCAAAGAAGACGTCATAGGATTCCAGCACCTTTCCGGTCTGGGTATTGACCACCTCAACTTCTCCTTCTTCTACTCCGTACTCTCCAATAATCTCCGGGAACACAATGGAAATCGTACTGCTTCCGTTGACTTTATGCTCTGGAATCAGCGTTTTATATACTGTTTTTCCCTTTACAATCTGTTTTAACTGAATCTCAATGGAAACCTGGGTGCTGTCGCTTCCGGGCCCGATAATAGGATTTAAATCAAACTCTTCATTAATAGAACCCACATAGACATTTCTGCTGGCTCTGGTTTCCGCCTGGTGAACTGGCACTTCTTCCGGCCCGTAACTCACCACATACCCAATGGCAGTTCCCTCTGCTACTTCGGTTCCCGCCGGAATGCTCTGGCGGATAATACTCCACTCTTCAATCATGTCATTGTGCTCAATCTCTACATCTCCCGGCTTTAACTTAGCTGCTTCCAGAAGTTTTAACGCCTGATCTTCCGGGAGTCCTTCCAGAGCGGGAACCAGAACTTTCTTTGCCAGAGGCCCTAAGCTGATATAAAGAGTAATCGGCTCTCCGCCTTTATAGATAACGTCTGCCGGCTCTGTACGGATTACCCGTCCCGCTTCCACAGTCTCGCTGTTTTCAGAGGTCACAACCACAGAAATGTCTCCGGCATTCAGAACTGCTTTTGCCTCCGCTTCTGTTTTTCCAATGAGATTTAAGGATGCAACTTCTGTCTTTCCGCTGCCTTTGCTGACAGTAATACTCACTGCTGTTCCCTTTTCTACGATTGTACCTGCATCATCCTGAGCAATCACATAGCCTTTCCTTCCGGTTTCCGAATAGGCATAGTGAATATCCGGAACCAATGACAGTTCTGCCAGACGGGCCTTGGCTCCTTCTTCTGTAATCCCTAAAAGCTCCGGGATATTGGTCTGGGAATCTGAAAGCACAATGGTGCTTTCTGCCCGGCTCTCGCCGCTTTCCCCTGTAGGCAGGGCGATGCCCGGACCAATCTTAAGAAGCCCTGAAATCTGAGCGATGAGAAAAATCAGAGCTGCAACAATAAAAATTGCTCCTGCGATTCCTCCCACAGAAAACAACCTCTCCAGGCTGCGGTTTACCTCTTTTTCCGTATGGATCTGCGCCTGCTTTCCCTTTTTTTCTTCGTCTTTTGGATTTAAGAGTGCGTGACGCAAATCGTGAATCACCTCAGACGCAGAATCGTAGCGTTCGCATGGATTTTTTCTGGTACATTTTAAAATAATCGTTTCCAGTCCAGGCGCTACGTTACTGTTTATATGAGACGGTGGCGTAAGGTCCTGTTCCATATGGGCAATGGCAACTGATTCTGCATCGTTTCCGTCAAATGGAAGGATTCCTGTGACCATTTCATATAAAGTAATACCAAAAGAGTAGATGTCGCTTCTGGCATCGCTGATGTTGCCGCTGGCCTGTTCCGGCGGAATATAGTGAACCGATCCAATGGCATCGGAATTTTTCGTCTGCATACTGATAGCCTTGGCGATGCCAAAATCAGCTACTTTCACTTTTCCATCCATAGAGATAATAATATTCTGAGGTTTAATATCCCGATGGATAATATGGCGTTCATGGGCCGCCATCATACCCTGCGCAATCTGAATGGCAATCCCGATCGCCTCTTTATTGTCCAGCCTTCCTTTTTTTGCAATGTAATTTTTCAGGGTAATCCCCTCGATAAGTTCCATCACAATATAATGAATATCGCCCTCATCCACAACGTCATAGACATTGACAATATTGGGATGGGACAGTCCGGCAGCAGCCTGAGCCTCCATCTTAAAATTGCTGACAAAGCCCGCGTCTGTGCAGAACTCCTTTTTTAACACCTTGATGGCCACCAGACGGTTTAATTTGTGGCATTTTGCCTTGTATACATCAGACATACCGCCGGAACCGATTTTTTCCAAAATCTCATATCGGTCCTGCAAAAAATCTCCGTTTTTCAGCATGGACTCACCTCGCTTTCCGCCGGTTCTGCCAAAATAACGGAAATATTATCTTTTCCTCCATTTTCATTGGCCCGACGCAAAAGGTTCCATGCTTTTTCTGAAAGAGACCCTTCTTTCGATACAATGGAATAAATCTCTTTATCGCTGACCATATTGCTAAGGCCGTCTGAACACAAAAGTATCCTATCCCCTTTATGGAGCGACACCTCAAAAAAATCCGGCTCTACCTCCGGCTCTGTGCCGATTGCCCTGGTAATATAATTCTTTTTTCTCTGATAGTCCTTACTTCCCCGGTTTAAAAGCCCCAGTGACACCATCTCTTCTACATAGGAGTGATCTTTGGTTACCTGAATCAGACCGCCGCGGATCAGGTACAGCCGGCTGTCTCCTATATTGGCCACATACAAAGTTCCATCCGAAACCGTAGCCGCCACCATAGTAGTACCCATCCCCTCAAAAGACGGATCTTTTAATGATTCCTCATAAAGTCGTTTGTTTACCTCTGAAATCCCTTTGTTTAAGACCAGAATTTCCGCTTCTCCATCCGGCTGGCGGTTTATGTATGCCACCAGTTTTTCCACCAGAAAACGGGAAGCAAAGTCTCCTGCATTGGCGCCTCCCATACCGTCTGCAAGCAGTAAAAGATTGGGCAGCGGACCGGTTTTCTGCTGGGAAGCGTAAATATAGTCCTGATTTGTGGACCGGACCCTTCCGGTATCCGTATATGCACTGATCTGCATTCTGCCATCCTCCTTTCTGTTTTAAGACTGAAAATCCTGTTTGTTATCAATAAAGCTTTTGCGCAGCTGACCACAGGCGCCGTTAATATCCCGTCCCATTTCTCTGCGGACTGTGACGGCAATTCCCTGGCGTTCCAGATAATTTTTAAATGCTTCTATGGCTTTTTTGTCAGATTGAACAAAATCCCGCTCCTTTATGGGATTGACCGGAATCAGATTGACATGTCCATGATAGTCTTTAATGAGAGCCGCCAGCGCTTTTGCCTCTTCTAAATTGTCATTGACCCCGCTTACCAGGCTGTACTCAAATGTCAGCCTTCTGCCGGTCTTTTCAAAATAGGCTTTACAGGCAGCTAAAACTTCCTCCAGATGATATTTCTTTGCAACAGGCATCAAATTCTTTCTCACTTCGTCATTAGGGGCGTGAAGGGACAATGCCAGGGTGATGGCCAGATTTTCTTCTGCCAGTTCGTAGATTTTGGGGACAATGCCACAGGTGGAAACCGTTATGTTTCTCTGGCTGATATGAAGCCCGTTTTCATCCGTCAAAAGCCGGATAAACCGTACAAGATTGTCGTAATTGTCAAGTGGTTCCCCGGAACCCATAACTACTACATTAGAAACACGTTCCCCGGTATCTTTTTGTATCTGATAGATCTGGTCAAGCATCTCTGAAGGGAGGAGATTTCTCTCCAGTCCGTCTAATGTGGATGCACAGAACCGGCATCCCATGCGGCACCCAACCTGGGAAGAAATACATACGGAATTGCCATGTTTATATTTCATCCAGACACTTTCAATCACATTTCCGTCTTCCAGTGCAAACAGATATTTTCGGGTTCCATCTATCCTGGAAATCCTCACATCCGCCTTCTGCAGAGAGATAAGGCGGTATCCTGCATGGAGCCGTTCCCTTAGGGATTGGGGAAGATTGGACATCTCCTCAAAGCTGTCCGCCAGCTTTTCATGAATCCACTGATAAATCTGTCTGCTGCGGAATGCTTTTTCTCCTTCTTTCTCCATGAGCAGAGAAAGTTCTTCTAATGTCAGGGATTTGATATCACATTTTTCCATCAATTCGTCTTTTTCAATCCTTTCTTCGGAATACGGACAGGAAAAATCCATCGCTATGGTGACGGTTGGGAAGAAGCTGCAAATATCCTTCTTTTAAGGACTCTTCTGAACATACTCCCTCCATAGTCTCTGAGATATCCGCCGGTTCAAAAGGAAAATTCTCCAAAAACCAGTCCCGGTTATCTTCATTTTCCAGTTTGTCAATGGTACAAGTGCTGTAAACAAGGGTTCCTCCGGGTTTTACGTACTCCCAGACCACAGACAGAATCTCCCTCTGCAGCCTGGCTAAGTCTTCGCAGGTCTCTTTCGTCATCCGGTATTTGATATCCGGTTTGCGCCCGATAATCCCCAGACCGGAGCAGGGAAGATCCGCAAGGACAATATCCGCCTTCTCTTTTACAGACGGATCGGGATTTAACGCATCCCAGACCCTGGCCCGGATATTTGAAAATCCCAGGCGGTTGATATTTTCTTCAATGAGGGATACTTTCTGGAAGGTTAAATCCCTGGCTTCTACCATGCCGGTCCCCTTTAACAGGTCTGCCATGTGAAGGCTTTTTCCTCCGGGCGCTGCGCAGACATCCAGCACAAAATCCCCTGCCCTGGGGGCTGCTGCCCGTCCCACTAAAGAGGAACTCACATCCTGTACCTGAATCAATCCTTCTGCAAAAGCATCTAAGGCCTCCAGATAATCATAGCCGCTTATATAAAGCACATCCTCAAAGCCAGAAATCCTGGTTGTTTTGACGTTCTGGCTGGTTAAACTTCCGATAATCTCATCCGCGCTGCACCTGTCCAGATTGCAGCGGACGCAGGTAGGCCGTTCCTGTAAAAAAGCTTCTGCTGCCGCAAGGGCGTTTTCCTCTCCCAAATCCTGTTTCCACATGGAAAGAATCCAGGAAGGAATGGACAGTCTGGTTTCTTCGTCGGGAAATATTAAGTCTTCCCGGCTTCTTGCAATGGATCGCAGCACTCCGTTTACAAAACCTTTTAATCCCGAAAAGCGCCGTTTTACTGCCAGTTTTACCGCCTCATTGCAGGCAGCTGAATCCGGTATCCGATCCATATAAAGGAGCTGATATGCGCCTATCCGGAGAATATTGCGGATAACCGGCTTCATCTTTTCTGTTTTCGTCCTGGAAACCTGGTTAATGGCATAATCAATAGAAATAAGCCGCTCAATGACTCCTTCCGTCAGACGGGTAGCAAGCGCCCTCTCTTTTTTAGGGAGATACTGGTATTTGGAAAGGGCCTGCCGTTCTACAATATGACAGAACCCTCCTTTTTCCAAAATCTCCAGCAGCATATCAAGAGCCAGTTCCCTGGCGGTCATACCAGTCTTATCACTCATCATCCCGTCCCCGTCCGCCAAACAAAAGCACCAGACGCAGAAGCTGCAAAATAGAGCCTAACGCCGCTGCCACATAGGTCAGAGCCGCAGCGCCCAACACTTTTTTCGTGCCGTCTACTTCCTGTTCCATCAAAATGCCTGTATCCCCTAAAAGGCGAACGGCCCTGGCAGAAGCATTAAATTCTACCGGAAGGGTGATAAGCTGAAACAAAACTGCTCCTACAAATAAAAGAATCCCAATCTGAATCAGTATATGCCCTCCTCTTCCCAAAAGCAGGCCGATTAAAATCAAAGGCCAGGAAAGCTGAGAGCCAAAATTGGCAATCGGTACAAAAGCGCCTCTCAGTTTCAGGGGAGCGTAATCTCTGGCATCCTGAATGGCATGTCCGCACTCGTGAGCCGCAACCCCCAGCGCCGCAATGGATGTGGCTCCATATACCGACTGGGACAGGTTGACTGTCCTGCTTCTGGGATCATAGTGATCCGTAAGGTTTCCTCTTACCTGGCGAACCGATACGTCATAAATCCCCTGGGAGTTTAAAATCCGCATTGCCACCTCTGCGCCTGTCATGCCGCAGGCGCTGCGCACCCTTGCATACCGGTTAAACGTAGAATTGACTCTGGCAGAAGCCAGGGCAGACAGCAGCACTCCGATTAAAACCAGGATCATCGTCGGGTCAAACCTGTAGTAGTATCCATATCCCATTTACTGTGTTCTCCTTTCAAATACGGCGCCTTTTTCCACTGAAAATCCTCTTAAAAATGCGCCTGCATCCATCCGCTTTTTTCCCTCCAGCTGAAGTTCGCAAAGCTTTAAGGCACCCTTGCCGCATGTTACAATCAGGCCATCTTTTAACACTTCCGTTATCTGTCCAAAAGTCCCCTCATACTCCCCGTCCAGGACCTGGGCTTTCCAGATCTTAATGGTTTTGCCTTTTAAGGAAGAATAGGCGCTGGGCCAGGAATTTAAAGCGCGGATAAGACGCTCAATCGCCGGCGCGTCCATAGACCAGTCAATGTCTCCCAGTTCCTTTGTAATCTTTTTGGCATAACAGGTTCCTGTCTCCGGCTGCCTGGTCCGGGTAAGAGTGCCTGCTTCTAATTTTTCCAGAGTGGAAACAATCAATCTGCCCCCTGCCAAAGCCAGTTTGTCATGAAGGCTTTCCCCTGTGTCCTGACTGTCAATGGGCACTGCTGCCTTTTCCAGCATATCTCCTGTATCCAGTCCTGCATCCATCATCATGGTGGTAATGCCGGTTTCTGTCTCTCCGTCAATGAGCGCCCACTGAATGGGAGCGGCTCCCCGGTATTTGGGAAGGAGGGATGCATGAATGTTGATGCAGCCGTATTTGGGCAAATCCAGAATCTCCTGAGAAATAATCTGTCCAAAGGCCACAACTACAATTACCTCCGGGGCAAGTTGGGCCAAAACTTTTACAAATTCCGGATCCCTCACCTTTGCCGGCTGATATACCGGAATGTTCAGTTCCATAGCCCGCATCTTTACCGGAGTCATCAAAACCGCCTTTCCTCTGCCCTTAGGCTTATCCGGCTGAGTTACGCAGGCAAGAATCTGATGGCCCGCCTCTGTCAGACTGTTTAAAGCAGCCACCGAAAAGTCCGGCGTTCCCATAAAAACAATCCGCATTATTCCTCATCCTCCATCTCTTCTGTATCTTCCAGCTCACCTTCTACCTTTTCCACATACAGATGTCCATGCAGGTGATCGCATTCATGGCAGATTGCTCTGGCCAAAAATCCTTCGCCTTCCAGCTCAAACTCTTCCATATTTTCATTATATGCCCGAACTCTTACTTTATCAGGCCGGGTTACAATGCCGGATTTCCCCGGAACGCTCAAGCACCCTTCCGGACCGGTCTGGCTGCCCTCCGTCCAGGTAATTTCCGGATTGATAAGCACATACTGATTGCCGTCTTCTACATCAATGACCACAATCTGCTTTAAAATACCGACCTGGGGAGCCGCAAGCCCTACTCCGCCGGTCTCATACATAGTCTCAAACATATCCTCAATCAGTTCTCCCAGGCGGGGCGTCATCTCTTTTACCGCCTTACACTCTTTTGTTAAAATATCGTCTCCTATGGTACGAATCTGTCTGATTGCCATAACTGTCCACTCACCTTTTCTCTCTCATTTTACGCAGATCCTACGTAATATCATATTGGATGGCTGTCTCTTTCGATAGATCCGCCATCTCCCATAATTCTTCCAGATAGGTCCTGATTTTTATTAGTATATCATAGTTTTCAGATTTCAGATATAAAATTTTTCTGTAGATATCATTAACTTTGTAGATCGGGGCATTGACCGGTCCAATCAGAGAAACCGGTTGGGCTTTTAGAACTGCCTTTTCGCTCCAGCCTTTCAGCAGGTTTACAGCCGCCTTAAGCACATCCTCCCGTTTGTCTGATACCTGAATGGTTAAAATCCCGCACGCCGGAGGATATTTGAGCATGCGCCGAAATGCCATCTCCTGCTGAAAAAAAAGGCTGTAATCCTGTTTGGCAGCAGCCTGAATGCTGTAATGATCCGGCGCATAAGTCTGAATCACCACATCTCCGGCCTGTGTATCTCTTCCGGCTCTTCCGGCTGCCTGGGTCAGAAGCTGAAATGTTCTCTCCGCGCATCGAAAGTCTGGTGCATAAAGGGAGGTATCCGCTGCCAGCACGCCTACCAGTGTCACGTTTGGGAAATCATGGCCCTTAACAATCATCTGAGTTCCGATTAAAATCTGAGCATCGCCCTGTTCAAAAGCAGACAGAATTTCCTCATGGCCTCCCTTTTTGGAAGTCGTATCCAGATCCATCCGCAAAGTGGACACTCCGGGAAACCGTTTCTCTGTCATGGCCTGAATTTTTTGAGTTCCCGTCCCGAATCCGGCAATATAGGGAGAACCGCAGTCCGGACACCGTTCTGGTTTGGGAATCGTATATCCGCAGTAATGACATATCATGCGCCCATCCTGGTGAAGGGTCAGTGTCACATCACAGTGAGGACATTTAATCGCTTCCCCGCAGGATCGGCAGGAAATAAAGCTGGAATATCCTCTCCGATTCATAAACAGCATAATCTGCTGGCCTTTTTTCAGCCGGTCCTCCATCATTTCCTGAAGCAGTCCGCTGAATATGGATTTATTGCCTGCCCGCATCTCTTCCCTTAAATCCACGATATGAACATTGGCAAGGCGGCTGTTTTGTTTCGCCCGTTCCGTCAAGGTATACAGCCGGTACTCACCCCTTACGGCTTTGTCGTAGCTTTCCACAGAAGGCGTGGCAGACCCCAGCACTAAAGACGCCTGGTTTTGCCTGGCACGAAACCAGGCAGTTTCCCTGGCATGGTATCTGGGGGAAATCTCACTTTTATAGGCCCCCTCATGTTCTTCATCTATAATAATCAGTCCCAGATTCTGAAAGGGCGTAAAAAGCGCCGATCGGGGGCCAATCATAATCGAGATTTCTTTCTTCTTTGCCCGCTCAAACTGGTCGTACCGTTCTCCTGCAGAAAGCCTGGAATTGATAAAGGACACGTCCGATCCAAATCGCTTATAAAACCGCATCACCGTCTGATAGGTCAGGGCAATCTCCGGGATCAGCACAATCACTTCTTTTCCCAGTTTCCTCATATACTCAATAAGCCCCATATAGACTTCCGTTTTGCCGCTTCCCGTAATGCCATGGATCAGAGAAATTCCCCGCTCTCCCTGCTGGTAACGGGCAATAAAATCATCTACAATCTCCTGCTGTCCGGCATTTAATGCAGGGGGTGCCGCCTTTCTTTTTTCTGAAGAAAGAAAGGCGGCACCCGGATTCCGGTAAACACTTTCAGACTCGATTGCCACAATCCCCTGTTTTTTTAGAGGCGTCAAAGTAGCAGGCGTCAGCGAGAGCTGATGGACTGCGGTTTCGTAGGGGAGCACATCCACTGACTGAAACGTCTCAAGAAGCCGGACTCTGGCCCGGTATTTCTTTCGTTCTGCTTCCTGTAAGGCTTCTATCAGCGCTTCTTTTGACAGAAGACAGCGAATATACTTTTTTTCTTCTCCTCTGACCTTCTGTTTAACTGGAAGTACGGTTTTTAATGCCTGATTCATGGTAGAACCGTACCGTTCCTTCATCCACCAGGCCAGTTCAATCAACTGGGATTCTGCGCTTACGCTGCCCTCTACCACTCCCAGGATTTCTTTTACCCTGCTTTCGTCAAAATCAATTTTTTCGCTTAGTCCTACCACATATCCGGTTCTCTCTTTATTGCCGGCTCCAAAGGGAATCCGCACCCTCATCCCGGCCTGAATATTTCCCAAAAGCCTTTCTGGAATTCGGTACGAAAAAGGACGGTCTACTTTTTCGTGAGAAATATCAATAATCACCTGGGCATATTTTATGGCCATATCAGCCTATATCTCCTTTACAAACTCTGCTGCAATGCTCCCCAATCCCATACAGTTGGAGCCTTTAAAGAGCACGCAGTCTCCATCTTTTAAATTGGTTTTTAAATACTCCAAAAGAGAGTTTTTATCCTCAAAAGAGACAATCTTTATCCTCTGTCCGGCATCTGGTTCTGCCTCTAAAAGTCCGTTCCCGATCTCTTTTGCCAGTTCTCCCAACAGCAGCAGTTCGTCTGCCATATGCTCCTTTAAATGACCGGAAATGTAAGTTCCAATTTCTTTGTGATAGATCTTTTCCTCTGGCCCCAGTTCCTTCATGTCTGCCAGGACTGCCACTTTGCGCCGCCCTGGATGGATGGACATTAATACCTCCAATCCAGCCTTCATGGATACCGGGCTTGCATTGTAAGAATCGTCAATCACAGTATAACTGCCGGTCTCAAAAATCTGCTGTCTGCCCTGATAACCGGTAAAGTTTTCCAGCGCCTTTGCCGCATCCTCAAGCGCCACATTATTTTCTTTTGCCACTGCAATAGACAAAATGGCATTTAATACATTGTGGCTTCCCAAAACCTTTAACCGGACTTTTGTCTGCTCTCCATCCGGACAGCAGGCAGTAAATACAGGAAATCCATCTTCCAACGTCACATCTGCTGCCCGATAATCGCAGTTTTCTCCTGTGCCGTAATAAATGGTCCGACAGCCCGGCTTTGCAGTTTTATTTTTTAAAAAGGGATCGTCCCCGTTTAAAAACAGGACGCCACCGTCTTTCATCCCTTCCTGAATCTTTAATTTTTCCATGCAGATATTCTCCTGGGTCTTTAACTGGCCGATATGTGCAATTCCAATGTTGGTCACTGCGGCCATGTCCACTCTGGCTATCGAGGCGATTTTTTCCATTTCTCCCGGTTCGCTCATTCCCAGTTCCAGTACCGCGATTTCCTCTTCCGGTTCAATCTGAAACAGGGTAATGGGTACACCCACCTGGCTGTTGTAGTTTCCGGCAGTTTTAAACACCCGTCTATATCCCCCGGACAGGGCGCAGGAAATCATCTCTCTTGTGGTGGTTTTTCCCACGCTTCCCGTCACACCGATTACCGGTATCTTTACGCGGTTTCTGCAAAAAGAACCAATATCCTGGAGGGCTTTTACGGTGTCCTCTACATAAATCCAGGCCGCATCCGGCAGGAAAGAAAACTTTCTCATCTCCTGCTCTGCTGATGCCCGGTCAGGGTGTCTGGCTGTGAGGACCGCCACTGCCCCCTGTTTTATGGCAGGGCAGATAAACTGGTGGCCGTCAACCCGCTCTCCCACAACCGGAACAAACAGGGCGCCTTTTCCCGCTTTTCTGGAGTCTGTCTCAATAGAGGTAATTCGCATCTCTCCAGACCCCCATACCAGTCTCCCTCCAGATGCCTTTACAATCTCTTCTGCGCTTAACTGAGACATGACTGTACCACCTCCTCGATAACCGCACGATCTGAAAATGGCCGGCGCACTCCGTTTTCTTCCTGATAATCTTCATGACCCTTTCCGATTACTGCAATCATATCTCCCTCTTTTGCATGAGTAATGGCATAGGAAATAGCCTCTCTTCTGTCTGGAATCTCCAGATACTTCCCTCCGGTGGGAATAAGAGCTGACTTAATATCTGCAAGAATATCCTCTGTCTTTTCAAACCTGGAGTTATCCGCTGTCAAAATACACAGATCCGCCATCTTTCCTCCCATTTCTCCCATGGCATACCTTCTGTCTTTAGAACGGTTTCCTCCGCATCCAAACACACATACCAGACGTTTGGGATGGTATTCCCTCAAAGTCTTCAAAAGACTTTCCATGCTCACTGCATTATGGGCATAATCTACGATTACAGAACACCTGGGAGAACTGTGTACCAGTTCCATCCGGCCGTTTACCCGCAGGCTTTTCAATGCCTGCTCCGCCTTACTCTCAGGAAGATCCAAAAAGCTTGTCACTGCAAATGCTCCCAGTGCATTATAGACATTAAACCGTCCCGGAACTCCCACTTTGACATCTGCCTCATATCTGCCTTTCATGTCAAACTCAGTGCCCACAAATCCATCCTCTGCCACACAGCGGATATTGTCTGCCAGGAAATCGCAGGAAGTCTTCAGACTGTACTCATAAACCGGACACGCTGCATGTGTTCGGATTTCCTCATAATGGCTGTCATCCCGGTTTAAAATCCCCACCTTTGCCATGGTAAAAATCCGGGACTTCCAGTATAAGTATTCCTCAAACGTCTCATGTTCATTGGGACCGATGTGATCCGGCGAAAGATTGGTAAACAGGGCATAATCAAAGCAAATCCCATCTACCCGGTGCATTTTTAACCCCTGAGAAGAAACCTCCATGACCACGTACTCGCACCCGGCCTTTACCATTTTATCCAATGCTTCCTGGATGGTCCAGGATTCCGGTGTGGTATTGACCGTCGGCCAGGTCTTATGGCCAATCACAATCCCTGTGGTTCCAATCATCCCCACCTTTTTCCCGCAGGCTTCTAAGATCGCCTTGATCATATGGGTTGTGGTTGTTTTTCCTTTTGTGCCTGTTACGCCGATGGTCACCATTTTTTCAGCCGGATAACCGAATCTGGCAGCGGAAAGACAGGCCAGAGCCCTGCGGCCGTTTTCTACCTGAATGACTGTAACATCTTCCGGAACCGTTACCGGATGTTCTACTACCAGCACTTTGCAGCCGGATAAAAGAACGTCCGGAATAAACTGGTGGGAATCTTCATTTGCTCCTCTCATGCAGACAAATACTGTGTGCCCTGCTGCCTTTCTGGAATCATAAATTACTTCTGTTACTTCCTCATCCAGGTTTCCCTGAAGAAGGGTATAAGAGATATTTAGAAGCCAATCTCGAACTGCCATAGTTCCTCCTTTAGAATAATCCGGTGATTACTCCCTTTTCATTTACATCAATATTGTCTGCAGCCGGTTTTTTGGGAAGCCCCGGCATGGTCATAATAGCCCCTGTAAGCACCACTACAAAGCCTGCCCCTGCAGATACATAGGCATCTCTTACCGTTATGTTGAATCCGGTAGGACGGCCCAGTTTGGTCTGATCATCCGATAAAGAATACTGGGTCTTTGCCATGCAGACCGGAAGACTGCCAAATCCCATTTCCTCAATTCGCTTTAACGCTTTCTCTGCTGCCGGCGCATAGGACACTTTGTCGGCTCCATAGATTTCAGCGGCAACCGTATGAATCTTGTCTTTTAAAGACAGTTCATCCGGATAGAGAACGTGGAAATTGCTTTCCTTTCTCTCTAACGTATGAATGACTTTTTCCGCCAGTTCCACACCGCCTTCTCCGCCTTTTTCCCAAACCTCAGAGAGAGCAAATTCACATCCTCTGTCCTCGCAGAATTTCCTGACATATTCATACTCAGCCTGTGTATCTGTGATAAAGGAATTTAATGTTACTACAACAGGAACCCCGTATTTTTGCAGATTTTCAATATGTTTTTCCAGATTTACGATTCCTCTGGAAAGAGCCGCCATATTTTCCTCTGCCAAATCGGCTTTTGCCACGCCGCCATTGTACTTTAATGCCCGGATGGTTGCCACCAAAACCACTGCATCCGGCTTTAATCCCGCCTTGCGGCACTTGATGTCAAAGAATTTTTCTGCACCCAGGTCTGCGCCGAATCCTGCTTCTGTTACCACAATATCCGCCAGCTTCAAAGCTGTCTTGGTTGCTCTTACGCTGTTGCATCCATGGGCAATATTGGCAAAGGGACCTCCATGAACAATGGCTCCTGTGTGCTCTAATGTCTGGATTAAGTTTGGCTTTAAGGCATCTTTTAACAGAGCCGCCATAGCGCCCACTGCATGGAGCTGGGCAGCCGTAACCGGTTCTCCTGCAAAATTATATGCAACTACAATTCTTCCCAGACGCTCCTTTAAATCTTTCATATCGTCTGCCAGACAGAGGATCGCCATAATTTCAGAGGCAACTGTAATTACAAAATGGTCTTCTCTTACCATTCCGTCTCCCTTTGCTCCCAGGCCTACCACAACGTTTCGCAGTACCCGGTCATTCATGTCCAGACAGCGTTTCCATAAAATCTGTCTCGGATCAATGCCAAGGGCATTCCCCTGCTGAATATGGTTGTCCAAAAGAGCGGCTAACAGGTTATTGGCTGAGGTGATAGCATGAAAATCTCCTGTGAAATGAAGGTTTAAATCTTCCATGGGGACTACCTGGGCGTAACCGCCTCCGGCAGCACCGCCTTTTATGCCAAAGCATGGTCCCAAAGAAGGTTCCCGTAAGGCAATAATGGCATTTTTCCCCACCCTGGCAAATGCCTGCCCCAGTCCTACGGAAGTGGTGGTCTTTCCCTCTCCGGCCGGAGTAGGATTGATGGCTGTTACCAAAACCAGCTTGCCGTCCGGCCGGTTTTTGATTCTCTCCCAAAGTTCATCGCCAAGCTTTGCCTTGTATTTTCCGTAGAGCTCCAGTTCCTCCTCCATTACTCCGTAATTTGCAGCCACTTCTTTAATGGGCTGCATAACTGCTTCCTGTGCAATTTCAATATCGGTTTTCATCCTTCATCCTCCTGTGTGTTTTATTCTCAACCGCCCAGTTCCATCAGTTCTTCAAACTGCTCCATGGACATGAGGACCTTCCGCGGTTTTGTGCCTTCTTCTTCTCCCACTACTCCGGCTTCCGCCAGCTGATCCATAATGCGGGCCGCCCGGTTAAATCCAATTTTAAATACCCGCTGGAGCATTCCAATAGAAGCCTTATCTTTTTCTATGATAAATTTTGCCGCCTGAGCAAAATACTCATCCCTGCTGTCGCCGCCTCCCATGCCGCCCTGGGGGCCTTTTGCAATCTGCTGTTCCACATCCGGACTGTACGGAGTGCCCAGTTCCTGTTTGCTCAAAAATTCGACTACCTGAGCCACTTCTCCATCGGAGACAAACGCCCCCTGAACACGCTGAGGTTTCGGCATACCGGAAGGATAAAACAGCATATCTCCCTTTCCCAGCAGCTTTTCCGCACCATTCATATCAATAATCGTCCGGGAATCCACTCCCGATGAAACGGCAAATGCAATTCGGGACGGCACATTGGCTTTGATAAGTCCTGTAATGACATTGACAGAGGGACGCTGCGTCGCAATCACCAGATGAATGCCTGCTGCACGTGCAAGCTGGGCCAGACGGCAGATGGAATCTTCCACCTCTCCCGGAGCCACCATCATAAGATCCGCCAGTTCATCTACAATAATCACAATCTGCGGCATCTTTTTGGGCTTTTTATCATCCTCAATATCCTGAATATTTTCTACGCGGGCATTGTACCCTTTCAGATCCCTGACTCCGTATTCTGCAAATTTTTTGTAGCGGTCTGTCATCTCTGCCACTGCCCAGTTTAAGGCTCCGGACGCTTTTTTCGGATCTGTCACAACAGGAATCAGCAGATGAGGAATGCCGTTGTAAACGCTTAATTCTACTACCTTCGGGTCAACCATAATCAGTTTTACATCATCCGGATTGGCCTTGTAGATAATACTCATAATCAGCGTATTAATGCACACAGATTTACCGGAACCGGTAGCGCCGGCAATCAGCAGATGGGGCATTTTGGCAATATCCGTAACCACCGTCTGTCCGCCAATATCTTTCCCCACTGCAAACGCCAGCCGGGAAGAGTGATTTTTAAATTCCTCTGATTCAAATAAATCCCTTAAGTATACGATGTTGTTTTCTTTGTTTGGCACCTCGATTCCCACTGCGGATTTGCCGGGAATCGGCGCTTCAATCCGAATATCCGCAGCTGCCAGACTTAGTTTGATGTCATCTGCCAGGGCCACGATTTTACTGACTTTTACTCCCTGTTCCGGGTGAAGTTCATAGCGGGTAACAGAGGGACCGCAGCTGATATTGGTAACCGTCACTCCCACTCCAAAATCCCGCAGCGTCTGCTGCAGCTTGATTGCCGTATCCTTATATTCCTGTTCAGAAAAGGCAGTATTTTTATTTCCTTTTTTCAAAAGGCTGGTAGGCGGGAATATGTATTCTTTGTGGACTTCCTGGATTTTTTCCCTGGCTTCCATCGCCACCGCTGCCTGGGAACTTCCTTCTTCTCTAACCTCTTCCCTCCGTTTTTCCAGCTTCTTTTGGAGAAGTTCGGTCTCGCTTTCAATTACTTTTCCAGTAGCAGTGACTACCCGTTTTTCCCCTTCCGGCACAAACACAGAGTCCATGAACGGCGTGTCCCCTTCGTCTATAACCTCTTCATCTATAATAATAGAAGAAGGCATTTCCTCTGCTTCCTCTTTTACAGGCACCGCATCAAATTCCCCTTCATAATTGAGACCCTGGTTTTCTTTGTCCAGCCGATAATAATCCCCTCTCTCTTCCAGCAGGTCCATCTCTGTCAGGGTACTGGTATTTTTAGGTGCAACAAAGGAAAGGGAGCCCCTTCCTGTCTCCAGGCCGTCTTCCTCAAAAGGCGGAATATCCAGTTCTTCCTGAGAAGAAGGCGTTTCTTCTGAATGCGCAATCTTTCCGGTAAATACATCAGCAGAGGAAAAAACCGGTTCTGCCGGTTCCTGTCTGGACTTTGGCGTTTCTTCCTGTCTTATCTCCTGCTTTTTGTCTTCTTCCGCCCTCTTTAGCATCTCTTCCAGGGACGGCGGTTCAGGAGCCGGATCAAACATAGAACGAATGGGCGCATCCGTACATAATGGTGCATCGGCCGGATCGTCTATTTTTGTAGCATTTAAATCCACGCCGCTGACTCTCTGCTCTCTCCGAATCCGCCTTTCTTCCTGCCGCTCCGCATGGATTTCCCGCCGTCTGTCTATATCCTCTTTGGCATAGTGGTAAGCTTTGTCTCCTCCATTTTTCATGGCTTTCACCACCGATTTTTCTGTAATGCAGACAATGCAGATAATGAGCAGAGCCGTCAATACCACATAGGCGCCTGCCTTTCCTATCACCGATGTCAGACCGCCTGCCAGAAGACCGCCTGCCAGGCCGCCTCCCTTTCCGGTAGCGGCAGATAACTGATAGTATTGTAAAAATCCCATTTCCCCGGTCTCTTTTCCCCCGAAAAGGAGCTGAAAAAAGCCGCACAAAATAAGCGCAGCGCCCACAGCCGCGCAAAGTTTCAGCGTAGCCCGCACATTTCCTCTGTTGGAAAGGGCAAAACAGGTCCCGATAAATAAGAAAATGGGAACCAGATATCCCACGCTTCCAAAGAGACCCAGCTGGGCGCTTTTTAATACCTGTCCCACTGCGCCGCATAAATTAAAATTGCTTAGAAACAATAACACTGCCACTACAAAAGAACTGATAATAAAGACCTCGGCCCGTATTACCTCCGCTCCCTCATCATATTGAGGCTCCGGCGTTTTTTTGGGACGCCCCGGTTTTCTTGTACTGGTTTGTGATGGTTTCTTTGTCTTTTTCGTTTCTGACACGAAATGATGCCTCCTACTATCTTCCTAATCAGGCAAAGACCAAATTTGCCCATTGTTGATAGTATACAAAAATTTCAAAAAATTTGCAAGTCTGGGGTTATGACTCATCCGATATCATTTGATGAAGTTTTTCTAAAGCTTCTTTTATGCCTCCTACTTCCTCAATCAGCCCTGCTTCTACTGTCTCCCGTCCCACTAAAACTGTGCCTAAATCTCTTGTCAGCATTTCCGTATTGTGCATCAGACGCTTTAATTTTTCATAACTGATTCTGGAATGGGAGGACACAAAACTTAAAATCCGATCCTGAATCATGTCAAAATATTCATACGTCTGGGACGCTCCTATGATCATCCCGCTCATTCTGACCGGATGAATCATCATGGTTCCGGTGGGGACAATAAAGGAATAATCCGAAGCCACTGCCAGAGGCACCCCGATGGAGTGACTCCCCCCCAACACCAGAGAAACGGTGGGAATACTTAAAGACGCAATCATCTCCGCAATGGCAAGTCCTGCGTCCACGTCTCCCCCGGATGTATTTAACAGCACCAACAGTCCCTCTACTTCTTTGTCATCTTCAATTTCCGCCAATTTTGGAAGCACATGGTCGTATTTTGTAGCTTTGCTGTTTCCTGACAGATTTTCGTGGCCTTCCACTTCCCCTATGATGGAAAGCAGGTGGATATTGTGGCGGCTTTTGCTGTTTTTAAGACACATCTGCCCCAAATCTTCCATCATCTGATTTTCTTTTTCTTCCACTTCTTTCTTTTCTGCTTCTTTTTCCGGTTTTGAACTGCTCATATCTGTCTCCTTCCATCGTTTTCTTCCTGTTAGTGTACGCGAAATCCCATCGATTATACAAAACAAACCCGCTCCGATTTCTTACAAGCCTTCTGTACATTTTTTTCTTTTTGTAGTAAACTGTAACTATTCAAATTAATAAACACAGGAGGCTTTTAATGGAAAAGATAAAAATGACAACTCCCCTGGTTGAGATGGATGGGGATGAGATGACCAGAATCCTCTGGAAACTGATCAAGGACGAACTGTTACTCCCTTTCATTGATTTAAAAACCGAGTATTACGATCTGGGCCTTAAAAACAGAGATGCCACAGAGGATCAGGTTACCATCGACTCTGCCCTGGCCACCAAAAAATACGGCGTTGCTGTCAAATGCGCTACTATCACGCCAAATGCGGCCAGAGTAAAGGAATATAACTTAAAAGAAATGTGGAAAAGTCCCAACGGAACCATTCGGGCTATCCTGGACGGAACTGTATTCCGCAGTCCCATTGTTGTAAAGGGAATCGAGCCCTGTGTAAAAAACTGGAAAAAACCCATTACCATTGCAAGACATGCCTACGGTGACGTATACAAGGGTGTAGAGATGAAAATTCCTGCTGCCGGAAATGCAGAACTGGTCTATACCGCAGCCGATGGCTCCCAGATGCGGGAAACCATTCACGAATTTGACGGCCCCGGCATTGTTCAGGGCACCCATAATATTTCTGCTTCTATTGAAAGTTTTGCAAGAAGCTGTTTTAATTACGCATTGGATGTAAAACAGGATCTGTGGTTTGCCACCAAGGACACCATTTCCAAAAAATACGATCACACCTTTAAGGATATTTTCCAGGAAATCTTTGACGCAGAATATGCAGGAAAGTTTCAAGAGGCAGGCATTACTTATTTCTATACGTTAATTGACGATGCCGTAGCCCGCGTAATGAAGTCGGAAGGCGGCTATATCTGGGCCTGCAAAAACTACGACGGGGACGTGATGAGCGATATGATCTCTTCTGCTTTTGGCTCTCTTGCCATGATGACTTCTGTTCTGGTTTCTCCGGAAGGCTATTACGAATACGAAGCTGCCCATGGCACTGTACAGCGCCATTATTATAAGCATCTGGCCGGCGAAGAGACTTCTACCAATTCTGTTGCCACTATTTTTGCATGGTCCGGCGCTTTGAGAAAGCGGGGCGAGTTAGATGGCAGCAAAGAATTGATGGAATTTGCAGACAGGCTGGAAAAAGCAACTCTGGACACCATTGAGAGCGGCTCTATGACCAAGGATCTGGCTCTGATTACCACAATTCAAAATCCGGTTGTGTTAAACAGCGAACAGTTTATCAAGGCAATCGCAGCCCGGCTTGCATCCTAAGGCTGTCCATGCTCAACCACATGAAAAAGGGAGTTGTCGGTTATTTTTTGAATTAACCGACAGCCCCCTTTTTATCTTCCTCTCTCTTCTCATTTTTCAGGGCAATGATACCTGGGCTTTCCCACACTTCTTTTTCCATATTCAATGGCCTCTGTGGAAAATATAAAATCATTTTCAAAACACCAGCCATCAGGCAGCCGGGAGCACCAGGGTCTGGCCCACATGGATTCTTTCAGGATTCTTAATCTTTGCGGCATTGGCCTCATAAATCTCATTCCAGCGATTTCCGGTTCCATACACGCGAAGGGCAATATCCCAAAGGGTATCACCGCTAACTACGGTATAGGTGCTCGGTCCTGAAATAATTTCAGGAGTTTCATCTGCGGCAGGCTGTACCGGCAGGGAATAATCAGCGGCAAGATTGTTCTTTAAGGCAACCAGCTCTTCATCTGAAAGTCCGCTGGAGCGAATGTATTCGGCAGCGCCTGCAGCCAGCTGTTCACTGGTCAGTTCAGCAACATTCTCGCTTCCTGTAATGTGGCGCAGCATATTGTCAATATTACTGCTCTTAACCGCCTCATACTTTTCAGATCCCTTAACAAGATGGTAGTAATTCTCATAGGTAGTCATATAGTCCTCTACAACCTCGTCATAAGTAGCTCCCATGAGGCAGGCCAGCAGCGCAGAGGTAAATCCTGCACGGTCCTTGCCTTCGGTACAGTGAATCAGATAAGGGCCGCTGTTAGAAGCTAAAAATTTCAGTCCTTCACCCAAACCTTTCTTAAAATCCTCAGCTTTGAAATCCACCGAAAGGTTCAACGCAATCACATGCCCATTTTCATAAAGAGATTTGTAATAAGGGGAGTCAAATCCTTCTTCTGCAAAAAAAGACTCCACCCGTTCCGGATAATCTGTCAGATTCAGAACTGTCTGGACGCCATTGGCCTCTGCAAAATCATCTGCGTAGGCGGCGCGGCCCAGTTCCGGATTGATCGGGCTGCTGCTGCGAAAGAGTGCATTCTCTCCCAAATCGCCGCTGGAAATATTGCGGAAATTGGCAAAAACAGCATCTGAGTCATAATCTTCGCGGTTGTTGGTGCGCTCTAACTGATGGATCATCATCTGTGTAGTATAGGCGCCCTTCTCTGCCATCTCAATAGTAACAGATGAAGACTCTAAGGACTGACCCTCCGGAAATGTCCAGGAAACAGTCTTGTCCTCATTGGTAGTTTTTGATGCCAGATTATAAGCAGAGGCGTAATCACCCATATTAATAGCGATGGTCAGCCCCTCGTTATCCCGCAGGACCATCTGCCCTACATCCACATCTGAATAATTGGTACAGAAAGGCATTGCATTTGTCACGCCGTTGACCGTTACAGAAACAACGTCGCCGTACTCATAACCGGCTGCCAGCAGTTCCTCGCCGGTAATACCGCTTACAGAGATATTCCCATACTTTTCAATCTCCTCAATGCCGCCGCTAAAAGCGGGATACTCCGCTCCATATCCAGTCAGAGTCGTTGACAGCATAAGTAAGAATGCCAAAGTCAGAGATAAAAATTTTTTCATGGTTCTTTCCTCCTTCAAATGGTAATTCACTCATTTTTTGTTAGAATACCACGAAAAATACAGTGTGTCAATGAATAAATCTGACATAAACATAGAAATCGACCAACTGGTACAAAAAACTCTGTGCAAAATAAAATATGGCTGTCGCATGTTAAAGCGGCAGCCACATCTTTCTGTCCTCTCAGACAAAGTAGATTCTATTAGTAGTTAATACCGGTAACTTTTAATTCGCCTTCTACTACACCAAAAATAATATTAGCAGAAGAATCTTCCGAAGATAATACAAAACCTGCTTCACTTGGCTCAAGAGCAGTTTCGTCAGCGCCTCCTACAGACTTGGTCAGTTCTTCTGTAAATACAGCGTCAGCGCCTAATGCAAGGAAGTCTTCCTTGGTCTCCACGCCCTTAACGCCTTCTAATCCAACATATACCGGATAGGAAGTCAATTCTGCCAATGCCTCTAAATCTTTTGCTTCTACAGCAGCCTTGATGTCTTTTCCCATTTCAGCAACGGTTTCCATATCTACTGTAAAGTTGTCCATCTCCGGCTCAGCCGCTTTAGCGCCGCTTTCTGTTTCTGCACCTTCAGAAGTCTCTTCCTTGCTCTCAGCCTTAGAATCCTCTGTCTTACTCTCTCCTTCAGAAGATTCTGCCTCTGTGCTTTCGCTCTCGGTCTCTTCCTTGGTCGCTGCAGTGGTTTCTGCTGCTTCAGTTGCCTGGGAAGCAGAAGTATCTGTAGTAGTCTCTGCACTCTGGCTGCATGCCGCAATACCTAAACAAGCTGCTCCAATCGTAACTGCTAATGCTAATTTTCTCATAACAATCTCCTCTTTCTAGCAAAACATTTATTGTCGTGTTACAAGGTGGCATTATAGCGCAGGCGGTTTTCTTTTTCAATACGATTTCAAATCTTTTATAATATCGTAATATTCCTTATAATTTTTTTAATATTATCTTTTCTTTTTATTCATAAGTATTTCTAATAATATTTCCGCATACTAATTTATAAACAAATAGAACGCGCCTTGTTTTTGTGAAAAACAGCGAAATTTATCTGTTTTTTTTGAAATGATTTTATCAAAATAAAAATATAGTATTCTTTTCCATTTTGTGCTACACTACACCTGTACGTAAGTTTAAAACTTTTATGCGGAGGTCAATATGAAGAAACTATACGAAGGTAAAACCAAAGATGTATTTCAGTTAGACAACGGCAATGTATTATTAAAGTTTAAAGATGACTGCACCGGAAAGGACGGCGTATTTGATCCAGGCGAGAATTCCGTAGGCTTAACCATTGAGGGTATCGGCAAGGCCAACCTGGAAACTTCCATCCATTTCTTTGAATTATTAAAGGAAGCCGGCATCAAAACCCACTATGTCAGCGCAAACTTAGAGGATGCAACTATGGAAGTGCTTCCTGCTACCGTATTTGGAAAGGGACTTGAAGTTATCTGCCGTTTGGTTGCTACCGGAAGTTTTATCCGCCGCTATGGTGCATATATTGAAGATGGTACAGAACTTCCCGGCGGCTATGTAGAAGCCACTTTCAAAGATGATGACCGCTGCGATCCTCTTGTAACCTGTGAAGGGCTTGTTGCATTAAATGTTATGAGCAAAGAAATGTTTGAATCCATGAAGGAGCAGACCTTAAAAATCACCAGAATTGTTGCAGACGATCTGGCAAAGAAGGGCTTAAAACTTTATGACATCAAGTTTGAATTTGGTTACAACAATGGCGAAGTCATCCTGATCGATGAAATTGCCAGCGGCAACATGCGTGTTTACAAGGACGGAAAAATCGTAGATCCCATGGATCTGACCTCCATTATCTTAGGAAAATAGTCTTTTTACCCGGAAAAATAAAAATCTCCCACAGCATGTCAGATGTTAAAAACTCTGATTTCTATGGGAGATTTTTATTTTAATTATCATTCTTTTTTCACGCTGCACAAAAACTTTCCAAATGTATCACAGGCGAATCCCAGCAGAATCCCAAGCAAAATGGCTGCAGCTGCTTTTACATCTCCTCCTGACGCAAACGTTGAGAAGGAACCGATGAAAGCGCCTGGAACAAATGCGAGAATCCGGCTGTTTCCGGCAGCACACATAAGGAATGTAGTCAAAAACGTCATGATCAGTCCTACTGCCTGCCCAGAGATAAAACGGGCTGCCAAAAAAGAAAGCATGGCATAAAGAATTCCGCTTCCTACACAGGCAAATGTCTTCGGCAAATTTCCCGCCCCTTTCCATGGCGCTGCAAAATATGCTGTACATCCTGCAAAACCGGCCCATCCGGGAAGTCCCAAAAACGCAGCTGCCATCATCCAGAGCGTACACAAAACAGCTGTCGCAAATGCGCATTTGTAAGTATCTCTGCAATGTCCGGAGGTGTCTTTCATATCATCACACTTTCTTATCCTGCGGACTTCCCTTCCTTCCTGGTTTCAGCACAATCTCTCCTTTGGAAATCGCATGAACCGGACATACCAGTGCACAAAGGTGACATCCTACACACTTATCCGTATTGCAGTTTGGCTTACGGTTCTTTTCATTCCACTCCATGGCCTGATGTGCACCGTCATAGCAGGAAATATAACACCTGCCGCATCCGATACACTGTTCCTCATCAATCTTTGGATAGACAATATAGTCTCTGTCCAGATTTTCTGCCGGAATAATATTCTGATTTGCCAGTCCCACAAGTTGGCTTAAATGATCGACTCCCTGTTCTTCCATATAATGCATCAGGCCGTTCTTCATATCTTCTACAATCCGGTAGCCGTACTGCATAATCGCAGTGGTAACCTGCAGAGTAGAAGAACCCAAAAGAATAAACTCTGCCGCATCTTCCCAGGTCTCAATACCACCAATTCCGGAAATCGGAAGTTCTTCCAGTCCTTCTGCCGTTCTGAGCTGCTGAATAAAACGCAGAGCAATCGGCTTAACTGCTTTTCCGGAATATCCGGAAATAGAAGACTTTCCATTGATAATCGGCATACCAATCTTACGATCCAAATCTACATCTGTAACAGACTTTACGGTGTTAATAGCGGAAATACCATCTGCTCCGCCTTCCAGACATGCCTTTGCTACTCCGACCATATCGGTAATGTTAGGCGTCATTTTTGCCAGAACCGGAAGAGAAGAGCCTCTTTTTACGGCTGCACAGTATTTCCGACACAGTTCCGGATTAGTACCCACGTCTGATCCCATAGCATGCGAAGTCATTTGCGGACAGGAAAGATTCATTTCAATCATATCTGCTCCTGCTTCTGTAACCAGACGTGCCAGTTCCACCCAGTCCTCTTCATTGGTTCCCATAATAGATGCAATCAAAACCTTATCCGGATATTCCTCTTTTAAGCGCTTTACATCTGCCAGATTTTCTTCCAGCGAGTGCTCGGCGATCTGTTCCATATTTTTAAATCCTACAAACGGCGTTCCCTCTTTTGTCAGAGCCGCAAACCTGGGGGAAACTTCGTCAACCACAAAATGCTTTGGTCCTATGGTCTTAAATACAACTCCGCCCCATCCTGTGTCGTATGCTTTCTTACACATATCATAACAGTTCCCTACCGGAGATGAGGACAGACAAAACGGATTTTCAAAATGAACTCCCAGAAAATCAATGGATAAATCCTTGTTGATCATGAACGGCTCCCCCTTTCCTGAAGGCTTTGGTGAATCATCTGTGCAGCTTCTTTTCCCTTTCTTACAGCCCAGACAACCGTTTTATCTCCCAGAGCCAAATCTCCTGTTACAAATACTTTGGGATCTGCAGTCCTATACCCTTCTGCATCTCCTGCTCGTTCCTTTAATTCCAGGCCCAGGCCGTCAAGGTCCGGTTTCTGACCAACTGCCAGAATAATCTTATCCGCACGAATCCGCAATGTTCCGTCCATATGGCGATGCTTAAATGTTACGGTCTGTTTGTCTGCCTGTTCCGGAACATAACCGTCAATAATCGTGACTCCCATTTCTCTCGCGCCATCCAGTTCCTTTTCAGAAGCCAGAAATTCACAAAGTTCCTCATAAGCAACATCTGTTACCCGCTTTGCGCCCAGACGTTTTAAAGTAGTTGCCGCATCCATGGCTACGTCACCGCCGCCAATCACCAGAACATGATCCGGCACCTCTTCTTTTCCTTTGTTCGCTTTTACTCTTGCTAAAAATTCAACTGCAGTCTCTGCATATTCGTTTTCCTCAAACATGGGGAGCATTTTTCCGGAACTGAAGCCAACTGCTGCCAAAACTGCATCGTATGTATCTTTTAATTCTTCTATGGTTCGATCCCTTCCTATGCGAACATTGCAGTAAAGCCTGGCTCCCAGTTTTTGAATTCGCTCTATCTCTCTGTCAACTACTGCATTGGGAAGTCTGTATTCCGGAATGCCATAACGCAGATAACCACCTGCCTGTTTTGCTTTCTCATAAATATCTACTTCATACCCAAGTTCCAGCAGGGAAGCCGCTGCCTGAAGTCCGGATGGTCCGCTTCCGATAACTGCAACCTTCTTTCCATTTGGCTCTCCCTTTTTCAGGATTTCCATTCCTGACCTGTCTTCAAAATCTGTCACAAACCTCTGGATTCCGCCAATATCAATGGGACGATCAATTCCGCATCTGGAACAAGCCTGCTGACAGTAGCGTTCGGTAGGACAAACCCTTGCGCAAATGCTGCCGATTGCATTATTTTCCCGAATCGTCTCGGCTGCTCCCTTTAAATTGCGAAAACGTACACTCCGAATAAATTTTGCCGGATCTGTTCCCGCAGGACATGCCGCAGAACATGGTGCATCCAGGCAGAGCAAACATCGCTGTGCCTCCTCCATGACCGTATCCATGGTATAAAACGGTCCTACCTCGTCTGAATATGTTCTGGTCATTCTTGTCTCCTTTCCTCAACCTGCTGTTGAATAGCTTACGGCAAAACCCTGCAGATGTTCTGCCGCCCTTCCCAAAGACGTCCTCTGTTTACAGCCTAATCATACTCCTTTTAGGACGATACATCAATAGTTAAAAAATTAACTTTTTGTAAATTTTTTATAATTTTGTCCTTTCTATTCTGCTTATTTTTATATTTTATATCAATATATTCTGCACGCCCCCAAATTATTCTGGCAATATATTATAATTTTCTCATACTATCCATGTGCGGGATCAGCACACTTCCAGGCAGAAACTCCTATCCGCCTGAATCCAAAAATTCTAAAACAAAAAAATCAAGACCTCCAAACAGTATGTCTGAAAGCCTTGATTTTATTGCATTGTTAAACTTTTGCTATGTCTGCTTTTTAGTTTTCTACGTTTACGATTTCTCTTTTATTATAAGTGATACAAACTTAATATAACTCATTATATCTTGTTATGTCTTGATTTTACAAGGAATATTGAGTTTTGGCTTTAATGTATTTTATTATATTCTTATGTAAAATATCATATTTTTCGGAAAAAGCTTCGGAAAAAACAAGGTTTTTCGGCTTGTTTAATATAAGTAAAATTATTCCTTTATATGACTTTACCTTTTTAAATCTTACGATTTTATTAAGGTTATACTAGATTAAGCAGTTGTTTGCCTTTTATTCCATTGCTCCGCATATTTTCCCATCTCTTCATAGAGAACGTCATCGTTTGAAGTCACATAATACTGTAGTGTAATAGAGATGTCACTATGACCAGCAATGAATTGCAATATTTTAGGTGACATTTTACTTTCCGCCATTCGTGTTAATCCGGTGCGCCGCAAACTATGAGAAGATAAATGAGGAAGTAAATTAGTAGCTTCTTCATTTTTTTCAATTGCCTCTTGTAAAATCTGTGAATTGTATTTTTTTATGATAGTATCTAAAAGTCGATTTACACTTCCAGGAGTGATTGGTAATCCCCTTGCTGTTACAAATAAAAAATCCGTTTCTCCATCAATTACGCATTTTCCTGATATTTGAGAAATATAAGTGGCATATTCTATTTGATCCTGGATACATCGTACGACTTCGTTATCATAAAAATACATATATCGTATACCATTCATTGTTTTCGGAGGACGAATTTGGAAACGAGTATGATCCTCGTTATACAGTTTTTTATAAATTAGTTGGTGTTCCAAATTGAATCGCTTATGTTCCAAATCCAATTCTTTTAAATTCATCCCTAGAACTTCACCAATACGCAATCCAAAATATGTCATAATGTAAATCAGATTATAATCAAATCTTTTACAATGCTGTTTGACATATTGAAGAAAAATTATTTGTTGCTTTTTTGAAAGAGTATTCTTGTCTGGACCTTGTGTATTGATTACATCTTTCATTACAAGTAAACAGGGATTGTATGTTAACCATCTTGAATCAATCGCTAAACGAAAACTTGGAGAAATAATATTATTTATTAACTCAATCGTTCTCTTAGAAAGAGATTTTGTCTCAATCAATTCATTATAAAAATTTACAATATGGAGTTTCAATACTTTTCCGATTGCCATAGCTCCCAACCAGCTTCCCTGAATATATAAACGATAATTGCTCCAATATCCTGTAAGAGTTGTTGCAGCAATCTTTTTTTTACTTCGCAGATATATTTCAAGCAATTCTTCTACAGTTGTATCTGAATTTCCGGATACAATCGTTTGCGAACGTTCTGCTTCAATAATTTCCTCAATCTGACGCAATTTGTCGAGAGTTTTGGCTGTTCTACTATCTTTTTGATTATAAATATTTTTAAATTTATATTCATATGATTTTTTTTGAGGGTAATAATATTCTCCTGGATACAAGATGTTTCCAAATTCATCTTTCCTTCGTTTAGATCCGCTACCCTTCTTTTTTTTACTTGACATATCTTTTGCCAATGTTGTCTACTCCTTTCATCATTTGAGCGCGGACATAGCTTTCTATTAAACTTCGACGTTTTGAATTTAATTGTCAATGTGCAGTTTTGTAAAAAGTGCTGTGTCCATATTATATCACATTTCGATTATCTAAAAAACTAAGAAAACGTTCTCTTTTGATCAAATTTTTTGTTCCAACCCTTAATACAAATGGGCACGTTGGGGTATTGATAAGTTCGCGGATTTTATTTTGTCCGATATTAGTAAGCTCTGCTGCCTCTGTAATGGTCAGCAGTGCCTTTTTGTCAATTGGTACTTTTTCCTGTATGATTTGTTCTTTCATGATAAGACCTTGCAGGAGACTCGGTCATTCAATGGCCGAGAGGAATGCAGTGTCAGCCGCACCCGGATTAACCCTCCTGCTCTCCTTTCCTGGCGGTTATCCAGCCGCCATTGTATTTGATGATGATTACTTTGCTTACTGATACTGATCTCCCATTTTCCAGGATCACACGGGTTCCATTACAATGAATTCCTTTGGCTGAATAATGTTTCCCTTTAAAACTCAGAATTGTTCCTGGCTGGATCTCATAATGCCTGGTCCGGATTACCCGCTTTCCTGCAGAAATCTTCCTTTTCCGGCAGTGATGCAGGTTCTTTCCGGAGAGGTTCCGGTTTCGTTTTGACCTTTCGGAAAACAGTTCCTGTCCGCTGGCTTTTTTACCCGTCCGGCTGTCGATGTACTTTGCATCATAGAACTTTTCCAGACACCGGTTGTTCCTGCGGCGTTTCTGCAGGTATACCGTCTTGACTCTGTGCTTTGGATGAAAGTTTCCGATGGCATACGCATCGTTTGCATGGGATTTCTCCACATGCAGCTTCTGGCGGACCAGTTTTGTCCTGGCTCCGTAGGTAATACGGAACTTCACATCCACTCTGGATGCCTTTAACATGTTCCACATTTTCCATCGTACCGCCCGGTTTATGATTCTTTGGCGTATGGCATGTTTCGCAGGCTGTTGCCAGGTTGCTCATCCGGTCCGTATGGTCTCCCTTCCTGAATCCCAGATGATGGACATGGAGTTTTGCGTGGTCTTTGATTCCCCGTCCGCAGAAGCAGCACTGATATCCGTCCCGCAGAAATACTGCCTGGCGCAGGGTTTCCGTCCGGTATCTTGGTCCTTGCTGGTAATCGGTTCCTTTCGGCGCCGGCTTTCCGGATTCGATTGCCTGCAAAAGCTGGGTATCGAAGGACCTCATCTCGAAGGTTGCCTGCGTAATAGGGATCACTTCCGCATACTGCTCAAACAGACGTATCTGCTGGTTCATGCGGTTTTGGACACTGGGAGGAAGCCAACCTTCTTTTTTGGAAGCCCTGCGGTTCTCAAACCTGGGTTTCCGGTAACGCAGCCGGTTCCTCCGCTGCCTGCGGTATTTTCTCCGTGCATCATGTCGTTCGGTTTCGTCAGCGAGAAGGTCCCGCTGTTCGCTCACATATTCGTGCTTCTGTGATTTGATTGAGATCCCTACATGGATAGCTCCCGTATCGGAATCGTATTCAATCGGCTGTACTGTCCCTTCGTTCCGATCTAAAAGCCGGATCGTGAAGACGGGACTGTATCTTTCTTTGACTGCACGGCCGCTTGCAAGAAGCTTCCGTGCTTTGTAGTTTGATGTCGGCATCAGACGGATGCCGGTATTTGACAATACGGCAACCATACTGCTGCCTCCTTCTTATTGATGGCTTATGCCTTCCCGTTACGGATGAAACTGAACGGGCATCTCCTACTGCCAGGCAAAATGTCTGGGTTCGGGTGGTTCCCATCGCCAAGGTTAGCCGGGGTTATAAGCACCGTACACACTTCTCCTACCCTCAGAGATGTTTAATGCACGGCCGCAGAGCAGGGGACGTGGGAAGAATCCCCTGGTGCCTGTATCTTCCCGGACAACGTAGCTGCCTCGCCGGTTTCCTGTACCGGACAGCTCAGGCTAATCAACCGCCTGCCGAAACAGGCAACCAGGAATAATCGAACACGCAAGAACTTGCTTTGCACGCTCGGTCATTCAATGGTCGAGTAGTTGACGATGTTTACTCCTTTTAAGTTTTATTTATTGAAATTATGAAAAACAATTTGCGAAAATCAGTTCGGAGATTATGACTCTTTTTTTGTTTTAATGGTTAATTTTTCTTATCCGCAAGGTTTTCTTTTTGCTGTCTTTTAAAAAAAAACGTACAATGATTGATAAATAAAGGTTCAATAGAAAGGAGACATATCATGTATGGCGTTCAAGGTTCTAAACATTGGTCAGAAGATATTATTTATCGCGTATTAAGCGATGGAAAAGTACATAATTTTAATGAAATCTATGATGAAATTACGAAAGTTGAAAAATTGAATATTACACGTGGAAATCTCAGTTGTGTTTTAACTCGTTTGAAACAAAAAAGAGGTAATATTATTCAATTCCGATGTGGTTTTTTTCAATTATCTATAAAATAGCATTCATAAAACAAAAGAAACAACCGAGGAACTGTATTATCGGTTGTTTCTTTTAAGTTTTAATAAAATTAAGGTCGTCCGTCTTCTTGGTACATATCATACATTATATTTGAGTTTTTTTGCTTCTTTCTCCGGTGTTGTCGCATCTTGATTATCAGCAATTCCTCATTACAGATATCACATTCTTGTTGCAGTAATAGCATTTCATCTTTCATCCATTTTTCCTCCTTCATACCATCAGTGTACTGATTTTCGAACAATATCTCAAAAAACTAATCTTGCGGATAAGAAAAATGGCTTTATTTATACACACAAAAAAAAGACAGCCCATACGGACTGCCTTTCTCGAAATAGAGGAGTTGATTAGAGATTATTCAACAGTAACAACATAACCCCTGTCTCTGGTGGAACGGCTTACCAGCGTCTTCAGCTGATAAGTATCTGGATTTGCAAAGGTTAAACGATATGTCCACTGCTCTTTTGTGATGTCGATCAGAACCGGATAGTCAGCCAGTTCCTTGATTGCCGGATGTTTAATTGTAATGCTTTCGGAATCTACCTCGACAAATAAAAGCTCGTCACTCTTCATTACGAATGTTTCGTAATAGCAGCTCCAATTTGCGTGGACATCTTCCGGCAGCAGCATTTCGCGTTTGATACCAGTGTGTGTCATCTCATGCCACAGGTACTGTCCTGGAGTGATGCGTTCTCCGTTTTCTTTGATCGGTGCATGTGGTACAAACAGTGTCCAGTACCCATCCACTTCTTTCAGCGCAATGTTCTTGATTACAATCGGTGCATTTGACTGCTCAAATGCTACACGTTTTCCATTAATAGCAATGACTGCTGCGTCTTTCAAGGTGTGCACTTCCTCTTCCACTCCGTTTTCATTTGTAATTTTCTCAATATCAATTACGGAAAATGCAAGGAAGGCGGTGGTGTGATCTTTGGTGTAAGCAACCAACTCCGGCATCGGGATCGTCCTGTAGTTCAGATAACTGAAGGTATCCTTTGCCGGCTCGTACAGTACCAGATCATATCGATCTTCTGCTACCCTGGATTTTACAGCACATACCAGCTGGCCTGGCAGTTCTGCTACAATCTTTTCAATGCGGAGCTGTCCCTGCTCGCATACTTTGATACCGCTCTTATAAAGCGTATCGTCTACTACCGTATAACCGGTTGCAACCGGATATGGCTCCGGATCTCTGATTACCTTAAAGGCCAGTACATTGTCTTTTGTAATGGTTACGGTATCGTCACCGAGCTGACCATCATCCAGCATCTCATGGGCGATATTACCTTCGTTTCCAATGTTAGTAATCTTGTACATCTTTCCATTGACTTTATTGCGTACTTCCAGACCCATTCTTACTCGCTCGATTCTCATTCTAAACTCCTTTTCCGAGGTCTTTCCCTCATATGCCTTTTATTTTGTTACAGTGTAATTATGGAATAGGAATGAGTGGGATAATTTTTCAATCGAGTAGGGGAGATTATTTTCTCCCCTCTCACACCACCGTACATGCCGATCGGCATACGGCGGTTCAACATAACTTCAAAGTATGACGCTCATTGTAGTAATCAAAACAGCTAACGAGTCCTGCCCTTGCTAAAACTTCTTTGGATATGGCTCTTACCACACACGTCTTAGTGGATACCCAGTAGTAGCGATCTCCGCAATACGCTGTGTTTCTCGCCAAGTCTTTTCCGACTCCTAACTTCTGCAATCCCCATTGCCGTTTCTTCGGTACTTTCCACTGTTTCCAGATGATTACCCGAAGCCTTGTCCTTAAATGTGCGTCAATCTCTGCCATTACTGTTTTCATAGAACCAAGAGCATAATAGTTAATCCATCCTCTCGTCACCTGATTAATTTTCGCAATCTTTCCTGTGACAGTTCCAGGTATCTTCCTACAAGTCAGTTCTTTCAGCTTACGCTTGAATTTCGCTACCGAGTCCTGATGCGGTCTGCATTTCCACTCTTTCACTTTGCTATCCTTGTAGAAACCAAAACCAAGATATTTCAGTTTTTGCGGTCTTGTGATATAGGTTTTGGTCATGTTAACCTTTAACCCTAGTTTCCTCTGTATCCAATCTGTTATTGTCCGCATAACTCTTTTTGCACTTGTTTCGCTCCTGACTGCGATAACGCAATCATCCGCATACCTCGTGAATCTTAGTCCCCTTGCTTCCAGTTCTTTGTCCAGTTCATTCAGCATGATATTCGACAGTAACGGTGATAGATTTCCTCCCTGCGGTGTTCCGAGTTTTGTTTCCTCATAGCCCTGTGGCGTCATGACTCCTGCTTTGAGGTATTTGCGGATAAGTGATTCTGTATCTCCGTCATTTATGATGTCGTGAACAAGACTCATAAGCCTATCCTGCGGCACGTTGTCGAAGAATTTTTCCAAGTCAATATCTACTATCCACTCATAGCCCTCATTTAGATAAATAAGCAGTTGTCTGATTGCCATTTCACAACTTCGATTCGGTCTGAAGCCGTAGCTCCAATCCGAAAACAACGGCTCACACATCGGACTTATCACTTGTACGATGCCTTGCTGAATGACTCTGTCCATCACGGTCGGAATACCGAGTTTCCTCACTCCACCGTTTGGCTTGGGTATCTCTACCCTCCTGACTGGTTGAGGCTTGTACTGCCTCTGCCTGATTTGCTCTCTGATGCCATTCCAATTCTCTTTGATATAATCTCCGAGTTCTTCAACTGTTACCTCGTCCACACCGCCTGCCCCTTTATTGGCACAGACTTTCTTGTAGGCGGCGTTCATGTTGTCATTGGACAGTATCTTTTCTAACAGTTCCGACATTGCTTTGTGTGCTTTCTCCTTTCCGTTCCCATGAATTCGCCCTATATTGTGCGGTATCTGCTCTTTTACGTTTCGCTCTTTCCGCTGTCAGGTATTCCATGGGGCATACATTTGATTACACGGTTACATTGTTCAGCC
>CAUWCT010000044.1:0-71760 GCA_963557065.1 uncultured Lachnospiraceae bacterium
GGTAAAGGGAAGAGAAAGGATGAAAGTTTCAATGTGTGGTTTTGAGGGTATGTAAATCCCTTGATAATTTTATAGAGTTGTGATATAGATGATTAGTTTATATCATATGTAATGCGCGAGTGGCTCAGTGGTGGAGTATCGCCTTGCCAAGGCGAGGGTCGCGGGTTCGAATCCCGTCTCGCGCTCTTTTATTTTATGTCGGAATCTTTATTTTGTAAAGGATTTCGGCTTTTTTTGTGTCATAAAAGATAGTTCTTTACATTTATCTGGTTCTATATTAATATATTACCAACGTTGAGAAATCGGCGGAAAGGTACTAAAAAGGGATGGTTTGGTGCCTGATAAAAGAAACAAGAAAGGGAGTGTTCAGGTATGGAAAGAGAAAACTTTAAGTCAAGGCTGGGATTTATTTTAATTTCTGCCGGATGTGCTATCGGAATTGGAAATGTATGGAAATTTCCTTATGTGACGGGACAAAACGGTGGGGGTATTTTTGTATTATTTTATTTATTCTTTTTGATTGCTGTAGGGGTTCCGGTACTGACAATGGAATTTGCAGTAGGACGAGCCAGCAGAAAAAGCCCAGTCTGCTGTTATCAGGAGCTGGAAAAGCCAGGCAGTAAGTGGCATCTCCATGGTTATGCAGCGATGTTTGGAAACTATGTGCTTATGATGTTTTACACTTCGGTTACCGGATGGATGCTTTGCTATTTCTTTAAATTTTTGAAGAATGATTTTGCAGGGCTTAATACGGAAGCAGTGGCCGGGGAGTTTTCAAAAATGCTGGGCAATCCGGTAAGTTTGACTTTTTGGATGGGGATTGTTGTTGTAGTTGGATTTATGATTTGTTCGATGGGACTTCAGGCAGGTGTAGAGAGAATTACAAAAGTGATGATGCTGGGACTTTTGGGATTAATTGTGATTCTGGCAGCTAACAGCATTGCTCTGGACGGCGGTATGGAAGGACTGAAATTCTATTTGATTCCCAACTGGGATAGAGTAAAAGAAGTCGGTCTGATGAATGTAATTATAGCAGCTATGAACCAGTCGTTTTTTACGCTTAGTATTGGCATTGGTTCCATGGCTATTTTTGGAAGCTATATGGGCAGAGAAAGAAGTCTGGCAGGTGAATCTGTGAGAATTGCTATTTTGGATACATTTGTGGCAATCACATCCGGACTGATTATTTTCCCGGCTTGTTTTGCGTTTGGTGTAGATCCGGGCGCTGGTCCGGAACTGATTTTTATTACTCTGCCAAATGTATTTAATGCAATGCCGGGAGGCCGGTTTTGGGGAGCATTGTTCTTTGTCTTTATGACATTTGCTGCATTTTCTACAATTATAGCTGTATTTGAAAATATCATAGCATGCTGTATGGACAAGTGGCACTGGAGCCGGAAAAAAGCATCTGTTTTAAACTGCATTATTATATTTGCAGCTTCTATTCCCTGCGTACTGGGATACAATGTATGGAGCAGCTTTCAACCCAGGGGAGCAGGAAGTACAGTGCTGGATTTAGAAGATTTTATTGTCAGCAATCTGCTGCTGCCGGGAGGTTCTTTAATATTCCTTCTATTCTGTGTAACCAGATGGGGATGGGGATTTGACAAGTTCCTTGCAGAGGCGAACACAGGAGAGGGATTAAAGCTGCCAAGGGCATTGAGGGGATATGTGACATATATCGTTCCCTGTCTGATTTTGGTGATTTTGATTTGTGGGTTAATATAACAAAAATTGTTGAAGGAAGCAGATGAAGGCAGATGAGAGTATCTGGTACAAAGAGGCATCAGAAAGTCTGGCTTGCAGTATTGTTATTATATATTGCCATTATTTACAGCCATTCGATGCAGCCGGCTGTCCAGTCATCTAAAGAAAGCGGATTTGTCTTTAAGACAGCATCTGGATTTATGGACCAGATTGGAATAGAAAACGGGTGGCTTACAGAGCACATTGTGAGAAAGACGGCGCATTTTGTGGAGTATGCGGGAATGGGACTGCTTCTTTTGGTCAATTTATGCAGTCTGTCAGACAGGAGAGAGCGCTTTCTGACAGGTATGCTGGCAGTTGTTCTTATCCCGTTTATAGATGAGACAATACAAGTATTTGCATTGGGACGCGCTGCAATGATTCAGGATGTATGGCTGGACATAAGCGGTGCAGTGTTTGGATTAGCAGCAGCAAAGGCCTGGCTTTTGCTGCTGAAGGTGAGGAGAAGAAATTGCGTGTAAACTATAAAGCAGTTATGCAGTATGATGGGAGCCGGTATGACGGCTGGCAGAAACAGGTTACAACAGACAAGACGATCCAGGGAAAGATGGAAGCAGTTTTAAGCCGTCTGGCAGGGGAACCTGTTGAGGTGCATGGATCTGGAAGGACGGACAAGGGAGTGCATGCTGCCGGTCAGGTAATCAACTTTTATCTTCCGGAGAAAATGAACGAACAGGAGATTAAGGCATACTGCAATGAATATCTTCCGGAAGATATTGGAGTAGTATCTGTAGAACAGGCGCCATACCGTTTTCACAGCCGTCTTAATGCAGTAAGGAAAACTTATGCGTATCATATTGAAATGAGTGAAAAGAAGGATGTCTTTTTCAGAAAATATACATATGGTTTTGGAAAAAATCTGGATATTGAGAAAATGAGGGAAGCGGCAGATTTTTTACTGGGAACCCATGACTTTAAAAGTTTTTGTGGAAACCGGAAAATGAAGAAGAGTACAGTCAGGACCATTGAAAATATCGAATTTGACAAACAGGGTACAAAACTGACAATCCGCTATACAGGAAATGGTTTTATGCAGTATATGGTCAGGATTCTGACCGGCACTTTGATTGAAGTGGGACTGAAAGAGCGAAGTCCGGAGAATATCAGGGATGTATTAGCAGCATTAAACAGGGATGCTGCAGGCCCGACTGCACCGGCTGAGGGATTATGTTTGGAATGTGTAGAATACAATGTGTAATGGTTCAGCCATACGAAGATTCAGGCAGGAAAAAGCGTTGAAAACTTGTTTTTATAAGGTTTTCCTGCCTGAGCGGATGCCAATGTTTTAAAAATATAAAAAAGTGCTTGACCGCAGAAGAATCTTATTGTATAATACACTCGTTGCGTTGATGGGCTATCGCCAAATGGTAAGGCAACGGACTCTGACTCCGTCATTTCAAGGTTCGAATCCTTGTAGCCCAGTTTCATTATTTAAAAATTCATATTGTATTGATGGGCTATCGCCAAATGGTAAGGCAACGGACTCTGACTCCGTCATTTCAAGGTTCGAATCCTTGTAGCCCAGCTAACAGAGTCCAGTGAATGCAGATATTTACTGGATTTTTTAATGCAACCGGAAATTTCTCTGTAATGTTCCTGCTGTATTAAAACATTCCGCGCAGGATGTGCACTTATACAAAGGCGTATGGCGGAACTGTTACCATCCTGTGAAATAAAAGCGCGCTACTACTGGACAATAGTTGGATAATCAGATATAATGGTATGTGATTTTAAGTGAGGACGGATATGTATCGGTTAGATGGCAGGATTCGCTACAGCGAAACAGATGAAGATGGGTTCCTTACAATGACAGGAATCATCAACTATTTTCAGGACTGCAGCACATTTCAGTCAGAGGATTGCGGTGTAGGGGTAGAATTCCTTAAAAAAGAGCATCGCGCCTGGATGGTGTCATCCTGGAGGATTGTGGTGGACCAGTACCCAAAACTTGGGGACAGAGTGCAGATCGTGACTTGGCCCTACGCATTTAAAGGGATTTATGGCTATCGCAATTTTGCAGTTTTAGATTCAAAAGGCAGTTATCTGGTAAGAGCAAATTCCATTTGGTTTTTATGCGATACAGATACGCTTTTGCCGACACGAGTCAGAGATGAGGACGCGGCGCCTTATGGTGCAGAAGAACCAAAGCTGGAAATGGGAGAGGTTCCCAGGAAGATTTTGCTGCCTCAGGAGTTTGAAGAGGGAGAGCCAATTATTGTAAACCGTTATCACATTGATACGAATCACCATGTAAATAATGCCCAGTACGTGGAAATAGCACGTCAGGCAGCAGGAGAGACCAGGCGGATTCGGGAATTGAGGGCAGAGTATAAAAAAGCAGCTGTTCTGAATGATGTGATGATTCCGAGAGTATCTGCTATAGAAAATGGCCATGTCCTTTCCCTGTGCAGTACAGAGGGGAGACCATATGCAGTTGTCTGGATGCAGTATGCAGACACAGCGTCCAATAGTCAGGAAAAGCAAGAAAGGCAAACTATATGATTGAATTAGGAAAGATACAGGAACTGGAAGTAGTCCGGATCAAGGATTTTGGCGTGTATCTCAGTGAAACGGCCAAAGAGGGAGCCAGTGTCCTTCTTCCCAAAAAGCAGGTTCCAAAAGGAACGGGCATAGGAGATAAGATTACAGTTTTTATTTACAAGGATTCAGAGGACAGGCTGATTGCAACAGCGGACAGACCGAAACTGCAGGTGGGAGAGACGGCTGTACTGGAAGTAAAAGAGACTTCCAGGATTGGGGCTTTTTTAGATATGGGGCTGGAAAAGGATTTGCTTCTTCCGTTCCGAGAGCAGAGCCATCCTGTGAGAAAGGGTGAAAAGTGCCTGGTTGCATTATACGTAGATAAGAGCAGCCGTCTGGCAGCGACTATGAGAGTGTATTCTTATATGAGCAATCAGTCTCCTTATAAAAAGGACGATCAGGTAAGCGGCAGGATTTATGAGATCAATGAAAATCTGGGAGCGTTTGTGGCGGTTGATAATCGTTATTATGGCCTGATTCCCAAAAAAGAATTGTTCCAGGATTTTCATGAGGGTGATGAGATAGAAGCCAGAGTGATACGGGTCCGCGAGGACGGAAAGCTGGATTTGAGCGTCCGCCAGAAAGCGTATATGCAGATGGAAGCAGATGCGGTAAAAGTGATGCAGATCATTGAAGAATTTGACGGAGTTCTTCCGTTTAATGATAAGGCAAGACCGGAGACAATCCGGCGCGAGTTTAACATGAGTAAAAATGAGTTTAAGCGGGCAGTAGGCAAGCTGCTCAAAGAAGGGAAAATCCGGATTACGGAAAAATCCATCCAAAAAGTGTAGGAGGAGTATGGTGGACTCGATAGACTATTATAATAAATATGCAGTAAAGTTCTTTGAAGATACGGTAGATTTGGATATGACGCCAATCATCGGGGAATTTTTAAGAGAGATGGAGGAAGGGGCGACCATTCTGGATATGGGATGCGGCTCCGGACGGGACAGTCTCTATATGTATGAACTTGGATATGATGTGACAGCTATGGATGCAGCTATGGAAATGTGCCGTCTGGCAGAGGTGCATACCGGGCTTGAAATTCTCCAGATGCGGTATGAAGATATGGAATTTGACGATGTGTTTGACGGCATCTGGGCCTGCGGCGCATTTGTTCATATTCCCAAAGATGAGATGCCGGCAATTTTAAAGAAAACAGCGGCAGCTTTAAAAGAGCAGGGAATCCTGTATCTTTCCGTTTGTCAGGGCAATTTTGAGGGATTTCGGGGAGAGAGGTATTTCAGCGATTATACAGAAACAGAAATCAGGGACTTGTTAGAGGACACTGGGAAGTTTACCATCGAGAAGATATGGATTACTGCAGATGTGAGATCCAACCATCCGGATACGCGGTGGGTGAATGTATTGGCAAGAAAAAAATAGAAATACTAACTAACAGGGAGCGAGAGATCGTTCCCTTTATTTCTTTACAGTGTTTCACACTTATCAGAAGGAGGTATAAATGAGTATGTTCCGAAATAACAATCGGCCTGTCTGGGTGGATTATCTGCTTCTTACGATAGGCGCTCTGATTATTGCAGTGTCTGTCAAAAATATTTTCGATCCGGCTAATATGGTAATAGGCGGGGCATCTGGTCTTGCTATTATTCTCAAGGCAAAGTTCGGGGTTCCTTTGTGGCTGACCAATACCCTGTTTAATGTGCCTCTTTTTATCGGTGCTTACAAGATAAAAGGGTGGAAATTTATTAAGCGGACTGTATACGCAACGATTGCACTGTCCGTATGGCTGTATGTAATTCCAGACATCCCATTTGTGGCAGATGATTTGCTGTTGGTGGCATTGTATGGAGGAATTGTCTGTGGTATTGGGACCGGCATAGTGCTTTTAGCCATGGCGACAACAGGAGGGACGGATACGCTGGCAGCTTTGATTCAGCCGCTGATGCCCCACCGTTCCATTGCTCAGATTATGATGGTCCTGGATACATTGATTGTCCTGGCAGGACTTTCCACATTTGGCCTTCATCTTGCATTGTATGCAATGATTGCCATTTATGTGCTGACCAAGATTTCCGATGATATTATAGAAGGATTAAAATTTGCAAAATCTATTTATATCATTTCGGAGCATTCAGAAGCAATCGCCTGGACGATTATGACAGAACTGGGACGGGGCGTTACCGGCCTGGATGTTAAGGGAATGTATTCCGGCGAGGGACGACAGATGCTGTACTGTGTGGTTTCTAAAAAAGAAATTACCCAGATTAAGGAAATTGTAGCCCGGTTTGACCGGGGCGCATTTGTAATAGTAGAAGATGCAAGAGAAGTATTAGGAGAGGGATTTATGGAGTATTAATCCTGTTTGTAAATGATTGCATAAAATAAACGGCATCTTTTGGACATTTTTTCCTGCCATGTTATTTGGGTATACAAATTAGCCAATAAAAAAATGGATTTTTAGTGATTTAAAGAATAGCAAAAGAAGACGGATTCAGGTATGATTATACCATCACGCGAGACGCCCCATAAGTGGGGAGGAGGCGTCTTAAGTTAAAACCTGTTAATTAAGTAGGAGGATTTTGTAATGGCTAGTTTATCTTTAAAGAATGTTACTAAAAAGTATCCCAACGGTTTTGTTGCAGTACATGACTTTAATCTGGAGATTGCAGATAAAGAATTTATCATTTTCGTAGGTCCGTCCGGCTGCGGTAAGTCTACTACCCTTCGTATGATCGCTGGTCTGGAGGATATTTCTTCCGGTGAATTATACATTGACGGCAAGCTGATGAATGACGTTGAGCCAAAAGACAGAGATATTGCCATGGTTTTCCAGAACTACGCTCTGTATCCTCATATGTCTGTATATGACAATATGGCATTTGGATTAAAGTTAAGAAAGACCCCAAAGGATGAGATTGATAAATTAGTTCATGAGGCAGCAAGAATCCTTGACCTTGAGCATTTATTAGACCGTAAGCCAAAGGCTCTGTCCGGTGGTCAGAGACAGCGTGTTGCTATGGGACGTGCTATTGTTCGTAGCCCGAAGGTATTCCTGATGGATGAGCCGCTGTCCAACCTGGATGCAAAGCTGAGAGGCCAGATGCGTATTGAGATTTCCAAACTGCATCAGAGACTGGAAGCAACCATTATCTACGTAACTCATGACCAGACCGAGGCTATGACCTTAGGTACCAGAATCGTTGTTATGAAGGACGGTGTCATTCAGCAGGTAGATTCTCCACAGAATCTGTATGACAAGCCATGCAACAAGTTCGTTGCAGGATTTATCGGTGCTCCTCAGATGAACCTGTTAGATGCAGCAGTTGGCAAATCCGGCTCTGATGTTACCTTAACATTCGGAGGCAACACCATTGCTCTTCCGGCTGATAAGGCTAAGAAGTTAGAGGATGCAGGCTATGTTGGAAAGACTGTTACCCTGGGTATCCGTCCGGAAGATCTGCATGATGATGAAGCTGCTTTAGCTGAAAATGCAAAGAGCGTAATTGAAGCTACCATTCGTGTATACGAGATGTTAGGTGCAGAAGTGTACTTATACTTTGATATTGATGAGACCAGCTGTACTGCAAGGGTAAATCCACGTACTACTGCAAGACCTGGAGATACTGTAAAACTGGCTCTGGATATGACAAAGGCTCATGTTTTTGATAAGGAAACAGAAAAAGTGATTTTAAACTAATCTCTTACAGCAAAAAAATAAGCAGGCGGAGTATCTCCCGCTTGCTTTTTTTTTGTATTTGCTTTAATATATACTTATTAGGTATATGTGTAAATTTGACCAAAAGGAGAGAGATGCCATGATTTCAAATCAGATACTTCAGACAACGATTGAAGGATTAAAGGGAATTACGAGAATTGATTTATGTATTTGTGATATTGAAGGAAAGGTGTTGGCGTCTACATTTTCTGATGCAGAAGAATACGAGAGTTCGATTTTGGCTTTTGTAGATTCTCCGGCAGACAGTCAGGTTATCCAGGGATACCAGTTTTTTAAGGTATTTGACGAACATCAGTTAGAGTACATCCTGTTAGCCAAAGGCGGCAGCGACGATGTATATATGGTGGGCAAGCTGGCTGCTTTTCAGATTCAGAATCTGTTAGTCGCATATAAAGAAAGATTTGATAAGGACAACTTTATTAAGAACCTGCTGCTGGATAATCTCCTGTTAGTAGACATTTACAATCGGGCAAAAAAACTGCACATTGAGACAAATGTGAGACGTGTGGTATTTTTGATTGAGACGAAAAATGAAAAGGATATCAATGCCCTGGAGACAGTGAGAAGTCTGTTTGCCACCAAGACCAAAGACTTTATCACTGCTGTTGATGAGAAGAACATTATTCTGGTAAAGGAAGTAAAGCCGGGCGAGGGGTACGAGGATCTGGAAAAGACCGCCAATATGCTTTTAGATATGCTGAACACAGAGGCTATGACAAAAGTGCACATAGCGTTTGGCACTATTGTCAATGAGATTAAAGAAGTATCTCGTTCCTACAAAGAGGCAAAGATGGCTCTGGATGTGGGCAAGATTTTCTACAGCAACAAAAATGTAGTGGCATACAGCAATCTGGGAATTGGCCGTCTCATCTACCAGCTTCCCCTTCCGCTGTGCCGCATGTTTATCAAGGAGATTTTTGACGGCAAATCGCCGGATGAGTTTGACGAGGAGACTTTGGCTACGATTAACAAGTTCTTTGAGAACAGCTTAAATGTTTCCGAGACTTCCAGACAGCTTTACATTCACCGCAATACCCTGGTTTACCGCCTGGACAAGCTGCAGAAAAGTACAGGACTGGATCTTAGGGTATTTGAAGACGCCATTACCTTTAAGATTGCGCTTATGGTTGTAAAGTATATGAAGTATATGGAAAGCCTGGATTACTAATGATTGAGATTATTAAAGTCAGTAAAAGTTATGAAAACGGCACGAAAGCCTTAAAGAATATTAATTTAACCATCGAAGACGGAGAATTTGTATTCATTACAGGGCGCAGCGGATCCGGCAAGTCTACTCTGATGAAACTTTTATTAAAAGAATTAGAGCCGACTTCCGGCCGCATTATTGTCAATGACATGGATCTTGGCAAAATGCCCAGGCGGTATGTGCCCAAATATCGCAGAATGCTAGGTGTGGTCTTTCAGGATTTCAGGCTCCTGAAAGACCGTTCTGTTTTTGAAAATGTAGCCTTTGCTCAGAGGGTAATCGGAGTTCCGTCAAAGCGGATTCGGGAATCCGTTCCGGCCATGCTGCGGATGGTGGGGCTGTCTTCCAAATATAAATCTAATCCCAGACAGCTTTCTGGAGGGGAACAGCAGAGAGTGGCCATCGCCAGGGCTTTGATCAACCGGCCGCTGGTACTTTTGGCAGATGAACCCACAGGTAATCTGGACAGTGAAAACACTATAGGGATTATGAAACTTCTGGAAAAGATTAACCGCAGGGGCACAACGGTAATTGTGGTAACACACAGCCGGGAAATGGTAGAAATGATGGGAAAACGGGTGATTACGATGGACAGAGGTATGATTATAGGAGATACAGCATCAGAGGAAGTATGGTATGATTAGTTCATTTGGCTACAGCCTGAAGCAGGGCCTTAAAAATATTGGAAGAGATATGCTGTTTTCTCTGGCTTCTGTGGCTACGATTGCAGCATGTATTTTTTTATTCTGCCTGTTTTATGCCATTGTGGGCAATGTGCGCCGCAGCGCAGAGACGGCAGAGACGACAGTGGGGATTACGGTATTTTTTGATGAGGGCTTAGAGGAATCCAGGATATTGTCAATTGGCGAGGAGATTGAGGGCAGAGAAGAGGTAGAGCGGGTGACTTATACCTCTGCACAAGAAGCCTGGGAATCTTTTCAGGCTGAATATTTTGGAGAAATGGAAGAACTGGCAGCAGGATTTGCAGGAGATAATCCTCTGGCGGATTCTGCTTCCTATGAGATTTTTCTAAAAGATATCGGGCAGCAGGATGCATTTGTGGAGTATCTTATGTCAATTGATGGAGTGAGAAAGGTAAACTACTCCAGGTCTGCAGTAACTGCCCTGAAAAATATGAACCGGATTATCAGTCTTTTGTCAGCAGGAATTATTGGTATTCTGCTGGCAGTTGCGATATTTCTGATCAGCAACACGATTTCAGTGGCAGCAGCTTTCAAAAAACAGGAAAATCAGATTATGAGATTGATAGGAGCTACCAACTGGATGATCCGGGCGCCGTTTTTGGTAGAAGGAGTAATCATTGGTTTGATTGGAGCTCTGATTCCTCTGGCAGGAATTTACGTTCTCTATCAGAAGGCGGCAGCGTATATAGATGAAAGATATACGGTTGTAACAGAGATTTTTAAACCTATGCCGATAGCAGAGTTATTTCCCTCTATGGTAGGAGTGGCCCTGGCATTAGGGGTGGGAATCGGATTTTTTGCCAGCTTCTTTACAGTAAGAAAGCATTTAAAAGTGTAATTGAGGATACAATATGAAAAGAAAGAGACGGGCAGGCCAAAAGCTTTTAGCCTGCATGTTAGCTGTGAGTCTGCTCCTTTCAGTTCCTTCTTTTGCAGTTACCAGTCAGGATGTAAAAGACGCCAAAGACGCAGCGGTTTCGATTGAAGAGGAAAAGAAAAAGGCTGAGCAGACACTGGCCGGATTAGAAGATTTAAAAGCAGATACGGCAGCATATGTAAAGGAACTGGATATGAAACTGGAGCAGGTAGCCGGAGAAATCTCCAATCTCCAGAATCAGATAGGAGTCAAGGAAGAAGAGATTGCGGTTACAAAGGAAGAGCTGGAAGCGGCAAAACAGACAGAAGAGCAGCAATATGAATCCATGAAGCTTAGAATCAAATACATGTATGAGAATGGCGACACCAACTATATTGATATGCTGATGGAAGCAGACAGCTTTTCCGATATGTTAAATAAGGCGGAGTATGTGAACCAGATTTCCCAGTATGACAGAAGACAGATGGACGCTTATGTGGCCACCAAAAATCAGATTGCAGAAAAGGAAGCGGTTTTAGAGGAAGAACACGCCCAACTTTTGGAATTAGAAAAACAGGCAGAGGCAAAGCATGCTTCGGTAGAGACTTTGTTAGCGGGAAAACAGCAAGAATTAAAAAACTATGAAACAAAGATCGCGTCTGCAGAGAACCAGATCAATGAGTACGAAAGGGATTTGGCAGCACAGGAGGCAAAAATTAAACAGATTGAGGCAGAAATTAAGCGCCAGGAAGAAGAAGCCAGAAAAAAGGCAGAGGCAGCAGGACAGACGTATAAGACTGCCAGTCTTGGAGATATTAAGTTTATATGGCCCTGCCCTTCCAGCAGCCGGATTACATCCGGGTTTGGCGGGAGAAGTTCGCCGACAGAAGGCGCTTCTTCCAATCATAAGGGAATTGACATCGGAGCGCCGACAGGGAGCAATATTCTTGCAGCCGCTTCCGGTACGGTGACGATTTCCACTTACAGCGCATCGGCAGGGAACTACATTATGATCAGTCATGGAGGCGGAGTTTCAACGGTTTATATGCATTGCTCCTCTTTGTTAGCCAATGTAGGAGATAAAGTCAATCAGGGTGATGTGATTGCAAAAGTAGGTTCAACCGGATATTCTACAGGACCTCACCTTCATTTTGAGATTCGCAGCGGGGGAACTTATGTAAATCCCAGCCAGTATGTAAGCCCATAAAATTTGTAACAGTTCAGCCATGCGAAGATTTAAACAGGAACAGACGTTGAAAATTTATTTTCATAAGAATGTTCCTGTTCAAATCTTCATAGGGCGGACGCCAGACGCTTCTTGTCCGCTACAGGCGGGCAAGAAGATGTGGCTGAACTGTTACTAAAATTTAAAAAAGACAGAGATAGGAGAACAATCAGTGGATAGAGAAAACGAAAAGGACAGAGATAATAAATTTTGGAAGGGTGTGCTGGCCGGAGCGCTGGTGACAGCTTTTGCCGGATTGATTGTAGTGGGACTTTCTGCAGGGATCTTTTTGTTTGGAAATGGAATCATTCAAAAATCCCAGAAACCCAAAGGGCCTGGATATGATTTGGAACAGCAGGCTGCCAATGATTCCCAGGTCGGCAATCAGACTTCTCCGGAACCCGGACAGGAAGAGGAAGAGTTAGATTACCGGCAGATTGTTGCAAAAATGAAAATGATGCAGTCCCTTATAGAAGATCAGTTTTTGTTTGAAGAGGATTATCAAAAGGTAGAGGACACCATTTACCTGGGAATGCTGGCGGGACTTGGGGACCCTTACAGTACCTATTACACTCCTGAAGAATTAAATGAACTGCTGGAGGAAACAGAAGGGGAATACAGCGGAATCGGTGCACTGGTAAGCCAGAACCGGTTAACCGGACTGATTTCCATTTTAAAAGTATATGACAACACCCCCAGCGCAGAAGCCGGAATGGAAGCGGGGGATCAGCTTTATAAAGTAGATGGGAAAGAAGTCTATGGCATGGATCTGGATATCCTGGTCAACAGTCATATAAAGGGCGAAGAAGGAAGCACAGTAGAGATTGAGGTTTACCGGCCGTCTATTGAAGATTACGTAACACTGGAAATTACCAGAAGAAAGATTGAGGTTCCCACAGTAGAGTATGAAATGCTGGAAAACCAGATTGGCTATCTGACTATCAGCCAGTTTGATGTAGTAACAGAGAAACAGTTTGCGGATGCTGTTGAAGATATGAAGAGCCAGGGGATGGAAAAGCTGATTATTGATCTTCGCAACAATCCGGGAGGGGTGATGCAGACTGCACTGGCAATGCTGGATTATGTGCTGGAAGACAATATTACTACCTATCAGGACCCTTATGGACAAAAAGAAAATGAGGGAAAGACCCTGCTTCTTTATACGGCAGATAAAAATGAAAAGGGCGAAAGTTTTAGCTGCAGTGATGGAAGAAGTCTTGATATTCCCATTGTACTGCTGATCAATGAATCTTCTGCCAGCGCATCAGAGATTTTTGCGGGAACGTTAAAGGATTACGGCGCAGCAGAGATAGTGGGAACCACCAGCTTTGGAAAAGGCATTGTTCAGTCTGTATTTCCGCTGGGAGACGGTTCCGGAGTAAAACTGACTACAGAGCATTATTATATTCCAAGCGGACAGGATATTCATGGGAAAGGAATAGAACCGGATGTAACCGTAGAGCCCAATGAGGACTTGCTGAAACGTCTGGTGGTAGAGCATGAAAAAGACAATCAGCTTCAGGCTGCTATTGACGTGCTGGAAGACGGTGCGGATGCAGTGCGGGAAAATCTGGGAAAAGAAAGTGCAGAAGGCACTGAGGCAGAAGGTTCTGCGGCAGAAAGTGCAGGGGCTGCAGAATAATGCCTGTAAAATTCTATATGGCGCCTATGGAGGGAATTACCGGATATGTGTACCGCAATGCGTATCACAGGTATTTTTCTCCTATGGATAAATATGTGACTCCGTTTATTGTGCCAAACCAGAACCGGACGCTGAAATCCAGAGAGTTAAACGATATTCTTCCAGAACATAACAAAGGGATGAACGTGGTTCCACAGATTCTGACTAATCAGGCCCAGGATTTTTTGTGGTGTGCAGAGAAACTGGGAGAACTGGGATACGAAGAAATTAATCTGAATCTGGGATGTCCTTCCGGAACGGTGGTGTCCAAAGGACGTGGTTCCGGTTTTCTGAAGGATACGGATAGGCTGGACCGGTTTCTGGAGGAAGTGTTTTCTAAAACTTCCCGGCAAATCTCAATTAAAACCAGGCTGGGAATGCAAGACGAAGATGAGTTTGAAAAATTAATGGAGATTTTTAACCGCTATCCCCTGAAAGAACTGATAATACATCCCAGGGTACGGGAAGATTACTACAAAAACCAGCCGCGGCTGGATGGGTTTGCCTACGGACTTGAGAAAAGCCGCTGTCCGGTCTGCTATAACGGAAATGTGTTTGGCAGAGAAGATTTCAGGAAGGTTTTGGAGCAGTTTCCCGGGACTGAAAGAGTTATGCTGGGAAGAGGTCTGATTTCCAATCCTGGTCTGACAGAACATTTGAGGCAGGAAGAAGAAAATCTGAAAGGCACTGTATCAGGGGAGGCGGACATTCAAAAGGACAGAGAGCGTTTCCGTCAGTTCCATGATGCAGTGCTTTCCGGCTATGAAGAAATTATGTCTGGCGAGCGCAACGTCCTGTTTAAGATGAAGGAATTGTGGGCTTACATGGATAACCTGTTTGAAGGTGGAGAGAAGATAAAAAAGAAAATCAGGAAATCCCAGCGTCTTGACGAATACCGAATGTATGTCGCTATGCTGTTTGAGGAAGTGCAGTGGAAAGGAGACAGAGCGTGATTGGATTTTGGAACCGCAGTCTGGTGTACAGAGGGACAAGCATGACAGAAAGCGCCGGCATCCGGGATTTGCTGGCAGCCAATAGCCTGAATTATACCTGGAAGGTACATAACCGAAGCACCAAATGGTCCGGCAGAGATGGGGGCGGTACGGTGCGGGCACAGTTTGGAAGCACCGGTGACGTAACTCCCTATGAGTATGAGGTGTTTGTTCATAAAAAAGACTATGAACTGGCAAAGCATTTAATTGAACAAAGCAAATAAGGGCAAGTTAATATGATAGACATTCAAAATAAAAGTTATTTGTGAGGATATTAAAACAAAATTCAACGCAAAACAACTTCTTGAAAGAGGAAGCGAGGTATACTGTGTTGAGCCAAATGAGGAGATGCGTCACGCTGCAGAAAATGAACTGAATGGATATGCAAATTTTCATTCCGTACCAGGAAGTGCAGAAAATACAACACTGGGCAGCAATTTTGCTGATTTTATTACAGTGGCGCAGGCATTTCACTGGTTTGACGTAAAGAAATTCAGGAAAGAATGTTCACGAATCATAAAAGAGGACGGAAAAGTGATTCTGGTCTGGAATATGAGAGATTGTTCTGATTCTCTGAACCAGGAACTGTTTCAAATCTATTCAGATTATTGTCCCGATTTTAAAGGATTTGGCGGCGGCATAAAAAAGGATGATCAGCGGATTCAAGAATTATTTGATAATCAATATGACTACATATCGTTTGAGAATCTGTTGTCTTTTAATAAAGAAAAATTTATTGAGAGAAGTCTTTCAAGTTCTTATTCTTTAAAAGAAGGCGATAAGAATTATGGAACGTATATAGAGGCTCTGACAGCCTTATTTAATAAATATTCTGACAACGGAATCGTATCGGTTGCCAATCGCTCGGCAGCATATATCGGGATAGTGAAATGAATTTTGAAGGTAAATGGGATAGAAAAAATGCTCAGAAATGACATTATAAGAATTGCGGTAGTGAGTTTCTGCTAAAAGAACAGAACAAAAAAACTTCGTCTACATTAAGGCGAAGTTTTTTTGCGGGAATTCATCAGGTTATCTGGACAAGTCTTTTAAACGTGCAACGAACCGGTGGGCTTCTTCTTCCTTTGTTGCCCAGGAAGTGACCAGGCGGATGACCGAATGGGTGTCATCTGTCTTTTTTTGTACAGAGAATAAAAATTCTGCGGACAGTTTTTCAATCAAGGAATCCGGAAAAATTGGGAACAGCTGATTGCTCACCGAATCCGAATCAAAGGGGTATCCGCATTCTGTAATGCCCTGACGAAGAATTGCCGCCATTTTATTGGCATGGGAGGCCAGATCATAGAATAGATTGTCAGTAAATAAGGTTTCAAACTGAATGCCCAGCAAAAATCCCTTGGCAAACATGGCGCCCCGCTGTTTGATGGAAAAGCGGAAGTTTTCTTTTAATGCAGGATTCAGAATGACAAGAGCCTCGCCGAATAACGCCCCGTTTTTTGTGCCGCCGATATAAAAAACATCGGTCAGACTGGCAATTTGGGCCAGAGTCAGGTCATTGATGGGACTGGTGAGAGCGGCGCCCATTCTGGCCCCGTCCATAAACAGATAAAGTCCATGGCTTTTGCAGAAAGAAGAAAGGTCAGTCAGTTCCTGCAAGGTATACTGGGTGCCGATCTCTGTGGTATTGGAAATATAAACCATTTTTGGCTGGACCATGTGTTCGTCCGTATGAAAATCCAGGGCATTTTGTACCAAATCCGGGGTCAGTTTGCCGTCAGGAGATGCCATGGCAATGACTTTGTGTCCGGTGGCTTCGATGGCGCCTGTTTCGTGAACATTGATATGTCCGGTTTCAGCAGAAATCACAGCCTGATAGGGCCTCAGGGAAGAGCCGATTACCAGGAGATTGGTCTGGGTTCCGCCAGGAATGATGTGAATATCAGCCGTATCATCCTGAATTTCTCTGCGGATTAATTGAGCGGCATGGATTGTGTGGCGATCCATGCTGTATCCGGCGTTCTGCTCGAATGATGCCTGGGAGATGGCCTCTAAAATACGGGGATGTGCGCTCTCGCTGTAGTCATTATTAAAGCTGTACATGATGAGTCTACTCCTTTCCGCTCCAGCAATAGGTACAGAGTTTGCAGGGAGACAGTCCAATGGATTTAACCAGATCGTCCAGCCTGTGGAAGCGCAGCGTGGTAAAGTTGAGACGTTTGCGGATTTCTTCCACCATTGCTGCGTAATTTTCGCTGTCTGGATCTGCATAATCTGCTAAAAGTTCCGGAGACAGGTTGTCTCCTTCCCGTTCTCTGATAATCCTTCTGGTAATTAAATCCAGTTCAGAATTGGAGCGGGAAAAATTCAAATATTTACATCCAAATAAGAGAGGCGGGCAGGCCGGACGGATATGGACTTCTTTGGCTCCGCTCTGATATAAAAATTCAGTAGTCTCGCTGAGCTGAGTACCCCGGACAATGGAATCGTCAATCAGCAGCAGACTGCGATTCCGAATCAAAGTATCGACAGGAATCAGTTTCATTTTGGCAATCAGATTGCGCTGCCTCTGATTTTGAGGCATGAAAGATCTGGGCCAGGTAGGGGTGTACTTAATAAACGGCCTGGAAAATGGGATGCCGGACTCATTGGCATATCCAATGGCATGGGCAATTCCGGAATCCGGAACGCCGGCAACACTGTCAGGCCGGACGGAATCATCTTTATCCCTCTGTGCCAGCAGACGTCCGCAGTCATACCGCATCTGCTCCACATTGACCCCCTCGTAAGTGGAAGTGGGATAACCATAATAAACCCACAAAAATGAGCAGATTTTCATTTCCTGACGGGGTTTGCTTAAGCATTGAATGTGTTCCGGAGTAATCAGAACAATCTCCCCTGGACCCAGTTCGGAATAGTCGGTATACCCCAGATTAATGTATGCAAAGCTTTCAAAAGAAACACAGAAGCCATCATCCTTTTTTCCAATGCTGAGAGAAGTGCGGCCTAATCGGTCTCTGGATGCATAAATACCTTCCGGCGCCAGAATCAGAATACTCATAGATCCGTCGATAATTTCCTGTGCATAGAGAAGCCCCTCTACTAAACTCTCTCTCTGGTTAATGATAGAGGCAACCAGTTCACTGCTGTTGATGCGTCCGCCGCTCATTTCCAGAAAATGGATGTGCCCATTGTCATAGGCTTTGTGGACCAGTTCTTCCTCGTTGTTGATTTTGCCCACAGTGGCAATGGCATAACTGCCAAGATGGGACTGGATTAAAAGCGGCTGAGGATCGGTATCCGAGATGGAACCAATTCCCAGATTGCCTTCCAGTTCGTCCACATCCCGCTCAAATTTTGTACGGAATGGGGAATTTTCGATATTATGAATTGAACGTTGGAAACCGTTGGGGCCGTAAACCGCCATACCGCCTCTGCGGGTTCCAAGGTGAGAATGATAGTCTGTGCCAAAAAACAAATCCATGACACAGCTGGATTTAGATACAACACCAAAGATTCCGCCCATTGAAATAAGCTCCTTTCCATAGTAAAAACACTTTTAAGTGTAACATATATTACCAGGAATTTTCAATACAAAAAAATTATTAGAAATTCTAATGGGATACATAACAGCAATCAGGAAGTTAATGCGCTGCAAGAATAAAGTAAGGAAAAATTAATTTGACTTCATATGATGAGTGGCTTAAACTGAAAAAAAGGGGGATCGACAAAATGCGGCAAGAAGAAAGAATGCGGGAAATGAGAAGAAACCAAAGAGGCAGAAGAGAGCGCTCCTCTTCCGAAGGGAACCTGGCAGTTCTGACAGGAGTCTGGCTGGTTGTGCTTCTGATTTTTATAGGAATCGGAGTAGGCATCGGCTGGTTTTTATGGGGAAGACCGGAAAAGGCAAAAGAGATTGATTTAAAGGCAATAGAAGCGCCATCCTGGATTGAGCAGGATTTTATCCGGAAAAATATTTATTCCAGACCGGCGGTAAGCCTGAAACAGGTAAACGGAATCGTCATTCATTATGTGGCAAATCCCGGTTCCACAGCCAGACAGAACAGGGACTACTTTGACAGCCTGGCGGATCAGACAGAAGACGGCGATTCTGTCAGTGCCCATTTCATTGTAGGGCTGGAGGGAGAAGTGATTCAGGCAGTTCCCATCAGCGAGATGGCGTATGCTTCCAATTACCGCAACAGTGATACCATTGCCATTGAAAGCTGTCATCCCGATGACACAGGCAAATACGAGCAGGCAACCTATGATTCCATGGTGAAGCTGGCAGCATGGCTGTGCACAGAATTACAATTAGATCCGAAAAAAGATATTATTCGTCATTACGATATTAACGAAAAGAACTGTCCCAAATATTTTGTAGAGAATGAAGATGCGTGGAAACAGTTTTTAAAAGATGTAGAGAACAAGATGTAAGGCTGAACGATTACAAGTGTAAGGCAGTGTCGGAAAGGAGAGGAAGATGAAAGCAAAAAACTGGTGTTACAGCATATTAATAGCAGTGGCTTTCGCAGTGTTCATCCTGATTGTATCGGGCTTTTGTTTGCCGGGAACATTTACAGGGACAATAACCGAACGGACAGATACTTATTTTACTCTTCAATCTACAGAACCTGGCGTCAAGGCCCAGGCAGTTGCAGTAAAGTGGCCGGATACTCCGACGGTAGAGATGGGGGATACGGTGACAGTCTGGTATTATCGAAAAAACCATAAAGTTCCTATGGGCCTGTATATTTACAAGATGGAAGTGAAAGAGGAAGCAGACAGTTTTGCAGCAGGTACGGGAGCACGCCTTAGAAATCTCGTACCAGACGAAACCAGGGACTTCCCTGTCATAACATGGGAAGAGGATTTTTCACTGGACGTGCCGGAAGACCTCCGGCTGGACGGAATTGATGTATATGACGAAAATGGGGAAGAAGTGATGATAGATTTTTTGTACCATGACCTGCTGTGTATGGTTGGGATTCGCAGGAACAGATAATTAAGATAAAAAATGCAGCTTTCACAGAAAGGCGAATTATAATGAAAAAAATAGGAATTATCTGCGCCGGAGATGAAGAACTGGCTCCGTTTTTGCCAGAGATAGAAGCGTGCAGAATCACTGAAAAAGCAATGCTTAAGATTTATGAGGGAAAGATTTATGGAGTGGAGATTGCGGCGCTGTTTTCCGGGGTGTGCAAAGTAAATGCCGCCATAGCAGCCCAGATTTTGATAGACACATTTGGGGTGGATTTGATTATGAATGCCGGGACTGCAGGAGGGATAGATCCTGGTTTTCAGTTATTTGATACGGTGATCTCGGCAGAATGTTGTTACCATGACGTGGCAGAGGATATTTTAACAGAATTCCATCCATGGATGAACTCCGTATTCTTCCGGGCGGACGAAAGGCTTCTGGAACTGTCAAAGGCTGCTGTGGACAAACTAAAACTTCCGGGAAGGGTAGTCTGGGGACGAATGGCAACAGGCGAGTCTTTTATAGACGAACAGGGGCGCCAAAGGATCATAGATGAGTTTGCGCCCCTGACAGTGGATATGGAGACAGCCGGGATCGCCCATGTGTGTTATGTGAACCAGATTCCCTTTTTAGCAGTCAGATGTATTACGGATACTGCTTCCCATAGCGGAATCGACAAGTTCGAGGAAAACTGTCCAAAGGCTTCCGGTATTGCAAAAGAGATTGTAATGGCTTTGATAAAAGAATGGAGCGCTACTTTCCAAAAATCTCTTTGCACAACCGACAGCCGGTAGGGGTGGCGGCAAGTCCGCCTTCTGCGGTTTCTCGAAGAGAGGGAGACATGGACTGGCCAATCTGTTTCATGGACTGGATGACTTCCTCCGTTGGAATGGCGCTGGTAATACCGGCACAGGCCAGTTCACAGGCAGTAAAAGCGTTGGCAACGCCCATGGCGTTCCGCTTGATGCAGGGAACTTCTACTAATCCGGCTACCGGATCGCAGACCAGTCCCAAAATGTTCTTTAAGGCAATGGCTACGCTGGAGCATACCATGTCCGGAGAACCGCCCAATACTTCGGTAAGGGCGCCGGCTGCCATGGCGGAAGCAGTGCCGATTTCTGCCTGGCAGCCGCCTTCTGCGCCGGAGATGCTGGCATTTTTGGCAATGACCATGCCAATGGCAGAGGCAGTAAAGAGAGCCATTACAATGTCAGTTTCGTCAATGTGCTTGTCCTCCATGACCGAAATCAGGGCTGCAGGAAGAACGCCGCAGGAACCGGCAGTGGGGGCGGCTACAATCTGTCCCATGCAGGAGTTGGATTCTGCCACAGCAAGAGCCATGGCCATGGCATTTCCGAATAAAGAACCAAAGTGGCTGCGTCCCTGTAAGACAGCGGTATGCATTTTAGCGGCTGCGCCTCCGGACAGTCCGCTGGCAGACCGGAGTTCCGGATTTAAGCCGTCGGTGACAGATTGCTTCATAACCTGAAATTCAGAGGACATTCTTCCAAATACTTCCTGGACTGTCAATTCCATAAATTCTGCCTGTTCTTCCAGTACGATCTGGCCGATGGTCTTCCCGCAGCTTTTTGCTGCTGAGGCCAGTTCTTCTACAGAGCAATAGTCTAGTTTCATAATTAAAATCCTCCTGTATCAGTTTAAATGAAATAAAATTACGTCGTGTATGTGGGGCATTTTCCGGATTTCCGTTACCAGATCCGGACGGATGCTGCTGTCTAATTCAATGCTCATAACAGCGTCTCCGCCTTTTTCTTTCCGGTTTAGTCGGAAGTTGCAGATATTTCCCTGGTGCTGGGATACCAGGGCAGTTACCTGGGCAATGACGCCGGGCAGGTCGTGGTGAAGGACAATCAGGGTCGGATTCTGTCCGGTAAAGGACACCTCCATACCGTTGATCTGGGTAATGAGAATATTTCCTCCGCCTACCGAAGAGCCGGTAAGCTGGGTGCAGGAGCCGTTTTCTTCTGTCAGAACAATACGGGCGGTATTGGGGTGGGCGTCGTCCAGGTTTCCGGTAGAAAACCGTACCTCAATTCCGGCTTCTTCTGCAAGGGAAAGACTGTCCCGGATGCGGGGATCCCAGGGATCCATTCCCATAATGCCGCCGACTAAGGCCTTGTCCGTACCATGTCCCCGGTAAGTTTTAGCAAAGGAACCATGAAGCAGGATGTCTGCCCGCACAGGGGGACTGGAAAGAAGAAGGGACGCAGCTTTTCCAATGCGGCAGGCGCCGGCAGTATGGGAACTGGAAGGACCAATCATAACAGGTCCGATAATATCAAATATATTCATCGTAATGTTTAACCTCCGTAAAATGTTGGCATCTGAAAATGCAGCAGGTTTCTTGGTTTTAAAGGGGATAAAAATGAGGTCTGCGGTGGCAGTAGACTGCATAATACCGAAATCCCAGTCCGGTCAGGACTTTTTTTGCGCGGGCAAAGTCAAAGGCCAAATGGACAGGATCGTGGGCGTCAGAACCAATGGTGATGATTTCACCGCCCAGTTCCAGATAGCGTTTTAAGATTTCTTCAGTGGGATTGGGGTGGCCAAGGCCGTATTTATAACCGCCGGTATTGCATTCCAGGCCGCGGCCGGTTTCCACAAGATTTTTTAAAATCGGATCAATCAGATCCTGGTATTTATTATAGGAATAATTCCGGTTTTTATTAGGGCCATACCGGACTACATAATCTAAGTGGCCCAGCACGTCAAAGTCAGGGATTGCCTGAACCCGTTCCAGAGTGGATTCAAAATACCTCCGGTATCCTTCTTCCTCGGTCCGTCCCTCAAAATAAGCGGGAAAATAGGGGTCCATACGGTCAACGAAATGATTGGAACCGATCACATAATCAAAAGGATAGGAGGCAGTGATTTTTTTTAGTTTTGGGGCGAGATGAAGCTGAAGGCCCAGTTCGATGCCAAGCCGCAGAGCAATTCGGTCCTGATACCGGGTCTTTAGGGACTGGATGGCCGAAATATACTGATCCAGATCCAGGGTAAAATCAATGTCAGATGGGGCGTCCGGATCATGGTGATCAGTGATGCAGAGCTCCCTCATTCCCAGAGACAAAGCCTGCTCAATCTGGCTGCGCACAGGAGCAGAAGAATCGCCGGAAAACTCTGTGTGGACATGGGTATCCGCCAGAATGCCGGCGCTTTTTTCAGGGATAATAGAAGCGTTGGAAATCAGGCTCATAAAAAAACCGCCTTTCGGATATTTTAGGGAAACACAACGGTTTTACTCCTAATAACAAAGTATATCAGAAATCGTCAGAAAAACCACTACTAAATTCAAAAAAGGACTTGCTATTTCCAGGAAAGTTTTGTACAATAAGGCGTAGGTTGATTAATATTTAACAAGTTTATCAATTAGGAGGAATTTAATCATGGCAGTAAAAGTAGCTATCAATGGTTTTGGCCGTATTGGCCGTCTGGCTTTCAGACAGATGTTTGGTGCAGAAGGATATGATGTAGTAGCTATCAACGACTTAACAGATCCAAAGATGTTAGCAAATCTGTTAAAGTATGACACCGCTCAGGGCGGATACTGCGGACATATCGGTGAAGGCAAGCACACCGTAGAAGCAGGCGAAGGCTGCATCATTGTTGATGGAAAGACCATTACCATTTATAAAGAACCAAACGCAGCAGATCTTCCATGGGGAGAACTTGGCGTAGACGTAGTATTAGAGTGCACCGGCTTCTACTGCAAGAAGGAAAAAGCAATGGCTCATATCAACGCAGGCGCTAAGAAAGTTGTTATCTCTGCTCCGGCAGGCAACGACTTAAAGACCATCGTATTCAGCGTAAATGAGAATACCTTAACTGCTGACGATCAGATTATTTCTGCAGCTTCCTGTACAACCAACTGCTTAGCTCCTATGGCTAAGGCATTAAATGACTATGCTCCAATCCAGTCCGGTATCATGAGCACCATCCACGCTTACACCGGCGACCAGATGATCCTGGACGGTCCTCACAGAAAGGGCGACTTAAGAAGAGCAAGAGCAGGCGCTGCCAACATCGTTCCAAACTCCACCGGTGCTGCAAAGGCAATCGGCCTGGTTATTCCAGAGTTAAACGGCAAGTTAATCGGTTCTGCACAGCGTGTTCCGGTTCCGACCGGTTCTACCACCATCTTAACTGCAGTTGTTAAGGGTGCAGACGTGACTGTAGACGGCATCAACGCAGCTATGAAGGCAGCAGCAAGCGAGTCCTTCGGCTACAATGAGGAGCAGATCGTATCTTCTGACGTTATCGGCATGAAGTTCGGTTCCTTATTCGATGCTACTCAGACCATGGTTTCCAAGATTGGCGATGATTTATATCAGGTACAGGTTGTTTCCTGGTATGACAACGAGAATTCCTACACCAGCCAGATGGTTAGAACCATTAAGTATTTTGCTGAATTAGCATAATTGTACCTTAGACCTGATGGGGTCCGGTCTTTTGGACCGGACCCTTTTATCATTTGATATAGAAAGAGAAAGGAGCCATTCCAATGCTTAACAAAAAATCTGTAGATGATATTAATGTAAAAGGCAAACGCGTTCTTTGCAGATGCGATTTCAACGTACCGTTAAAAGAGGGCAAAATTACTGACGAGAACCGTCTGGTAGCAGCTCTTCCGACCATTAAGAAACTGATCGCTGACGGCGGCAAGGTAATTCTCTGCTCCCATTTAGGAAAACCCAAGGGAGAGCCAAAGCCGGAGTTATCTTTAGCACCTGTAGCTGTAAGACTTGGCGAACTGTTAGGCCAGGAAGTAAAGTTTGCAGCAGATCCGGAAGTTGTGGGACCAAACGCAAAAGCAGCAGTTGAAGCAATGAAGGACGGCGAGGTTGTTCTGTTAGAGAATACCCGTTACCGCAAAGAAGAGACCAAAAACGGCGAGGAGTTCAGCAAAGAACTGGCTTCTCTGTGCGATGTATATGTAAACGACGCATTTGGTACTGCTCACAGAGCGCACTGCTCTAACGTAGGCGTTACTCAGTACGTAGATACTGCAGTAGTAGGCTACTTAATGCAGAAGGAAATTGACTTCTTAGGCAACGCAGTTGAGAACCCGGTTCGTCCATTCGTTGCAATCTTAGGCGGCGCAAAGGTAGCGGACAAGTTAAATGTTATCTCCAATCTGCTGGAGAAGTGCGATACCCTGATTATCGGCGGCGGTATGGCTTACACCTTCTTAAAGGCACAGGGCAAAGAGATCGGTAAGTCCTTAGTAGACGATACCAAGATCGACTACTGCAAGGAAATGATGGAAAAGGCTGAGAAGCTGGGCAAAAAGCTGCTTTTACCTATCGACACTGTTACCATTGCAGACTTCCCCAACCCGATTGATGCTCCTGTAGAGGTTGAGGTGGTTTCTGTAGACGCTATCCCGGCAGAAAGAGAAGGCGTTGATATTGGACCTAAGACTGCACAGATGTACGCAGACGCAGTTAAGAGCGCTAAGACCGTTGTATGGAACGGACCGATGGGCGTATTCGAGAACCCGACTTTAGCAGCAGGTACTATTGCAGTGGCAAAGGCTCTGGCTGAGACTGATGCAACCACCATTATCGGCGGCGGCGATTCTGCAGCAGCAGTAAACCAGTTAGGATTTGGCGATAAGATGACTCATATTTCTACTGGCGGCGGCGCTTCCTTAGAGTTCTTAGAGGGCAAGGAACTGCCAGGCGTAGCAGCAGCCAACGATAAATAATCAGGGAGAAGCGATACTATGAGAAAGAAAATTGTAGCAGGAAACTGGAAAATGAACATGACTCCAACCGAAGCGGTTGAGTTGGTAAATACCTTAAAGCCATTAGTGGCAAACGATGACGTGGATGTAGTATTCTGCGTTCCGGCTATTGACATCATTCCGGCTATGGAGGCTGCAAAGGGAACCAACATCCATATTGGCGCTGAAAATATGTACTTTGAAGATCAGGGCGCTTATACCGGAGAGATTTCTCCTAAGATGTTAGTAGACGCAGGTGTTAAATACGTGGTAATCGGCCACTCTGAGAGAAGAGAATACTTTGCAGAGACCGATGAGACTGTTAATAAGAAAGTCTTAAAGGCATTGGAGTGCGGCATTACTCCAATCATCTGCTGCGGCGAGACCCTGACCCAGAGAGAGCAGGGCATTACCATTGACTGGATTCGCCAGCAGATTAAGATTGCCTTCTTAAATGTAACCGCAGATCAGGCTAAGACTACTGTTATCGCCTACGAGCCAATCTGGGCAATCGGCACCGGGAAGACCGCTACTACCCAGCAGGCAGAAGAGGTTTGCGCAGCAATCCGTCAGTGCATCGGCGAGATTTATGACGAGGCAACTGCCAAAGCAATCCGTATCCAGTACGGCGGTTCTGTAAATGCAGGCAATGCAGCAGAACTGTTTGCACAGCCGGATATTGACGGCGGATTAGTAGGCGGCGCTTCTTTAAAGCCGGATTTTGGAAAGATTGTCTGCTATAACAAGTAAGTTGTGTAAGCAGTTAGTTGTTTTCTAACATAAAATATACCTTATGGGCGGCGTTTCTTGTTCCCGGACCGGGAGCAGAAACGCCGCTTTTTCAGGTACTCCAATTCTTTCGGTTCGCTTCATTCTTTACATTCCCCTGTCGATCCTCTTACGATCAGCTTTGCATGCAAAAGCAATGTCCCAATCGATACCTGTTCAATGATGCTTGCCAATGCGGCATAAGCGCTTTTACCCAACTGAATCCGATCCTGACGGACAGTTGTGAGGGGAGGGGAGGTGTAGGCGCAGATTGGCAGATCGTCAAATCCGATAATGCTGATATCCTCTGGAATACGGTGTCCAAGCTGCTGGCACTGCACCATGGCGGCGTTGGCAATCAGGTCATGGCTGCATATGATGGCAGTAACACCGAGATCTAAAAGACGGGGGAGATGTTTTTCCAGGCATTGGGTGATGTAGTAAGAACTTCCGGCATAAGTGGGATCGGATTTCAAGCCATTTTGCCTGAGCGCCTGAAAAAATGCTTTGTGCCGTACCTGCATAATATGGGAACCAAGAGCATTGCTCAGATAGCCGATTTTCTTGTGCCCCATCTTTTTTAGATAAGAAACAGCCAGTTCCATTCCCTCGGCATTGTCAATGCCGACATAGGCCATATTGGGGTTGGCAATAATGTAGTTGTCATACAAAACAGTGGGAATCTGGCTTGTGCGAAAATCGTTCATCCAGGGATCGTTCAGGGAAAAACCCACGACAAAAGCGCCATGATAGTGATTCTGCAGCATAAAAACATCATAGGGCGTATGTTTCTGCATCTTCTCATCTGTATCAACAATATCTACTGCATATCCGGCAGGTTCTGCCAGTTGGCGAAAGCCAAGAATAATCTCATAACCGAACTGGTGAGGTTCTTTGTAGTCCATATTTTCTATCAGAATACATATTTGTTTTGGAACATCTTTTTGCTGGCGGATTTTTGTATAGCCCATTTCTACAGCTGTTTCAAGAACTGTTTTTTGTAAAGTTTCGCTGATGTCTGCAGCTCCGTTTAAAGCTTTGGAAACCGTACCTTTTGAAATGTTCAGCCGGTTTGCGATGTCCTGCAATGTGGTCATAATTACTCCTTTTTTAGTTTTTCTTCTATTATATAGATAGAAATCAAAAAAAGCAATGTATATCCGGATTGAAGTTTCGAGAAGTTTCATAGACGAAAAAATGGTTTATGGAATTTGTATAAAAAGCACAAGAGATAACTGTGCAAAACATAGAAATACAAGGGAATATGTATAGAATGATTGACGGAATACAAGGAGAGTGCTATTATCAATCTAACGAAACAATACGAAACTTTTTGAAAGGCGAGGGGAATATGAAGAAAAGAGGATGTGGGATTTTGCTTGCTGTATGCCTGGGAGTCCTGGGACTGACAGGATGCAAAAATGAGGTACAAAGTGGAACGGGACAGGAAAAGGTACGTCTGATGGTATGGTCGCCGTCGGAGGACCAGTCAAAAGAAAGCGGGGAATGGCTGCAGACTATGTGTGAATCCTTTGCAAAAGAGAATCCGCAATGGGATATTACATTTGTATATGGCGTTGCAGATGAAGCAACAGCGGCTACCCAGGTTTCTCAGGACCCGGAGGCAAGTGCAGATGTATTTATGTTTGCCAATGATACGCTGACAACAATGACGGATGCCAATGCGTTAGCGAAGTTTGGCGGGATATACAGAGAAGAGATTGAATCCTCAAACACACCGGAGGTCCTGAAATCACTGACCATGGATGGTGAATTGTACGGTGTCCCCTTCACAACAAATACATGGTATATGTACTATGACAAATCCGTATTTTCAGAAGAAGATATTAAAAATCTGGAAACCATGCTGACAAAAGGAACGGTGGCGTTTCCATTTACAAACTCATGGAATTTACCGGCATTTTACTTTGGAAACGGCTGTACTTTGTTTGGAGACGGAACAGATGAATCCAAAGGAGCGGACTTTGGCGGTGAGAAGGCAGTAGAAGTAACCAACTATCTGATAGACCTTTTAGAAAATCCCAATTTCAAAATTGATGCAGATGGTTCCGGGATTGCCGGGCTCAGGGATGGAAGCATCAACGCCATGTTCTCCGGGGCATGGGATGCAAATAATGTAAAAGACGCATTGGGTGAGAACATGGGAGCGGCGGCGCTGCCCACATATACGTTAAACGGTGAGGAAAAGCAGATGTATTCTTATGCCGGAACCAAGGCGATCGGGGTAAATCCCAATGCGAAAAATATGGAAGCGGCGGTGAAACTTGCAGTTTATCTTGGAGGAGAAGAGGCGCAGCGGGCACATTATGAACTGCGAAATGTAGTTCCCTGCCATACAAACCTGTTAAAGGAAGCAGATATTATGGCAGACCCGGTAGTAATGGCGCAAAATGATACATTTAACCGCACTTCCGTATTACAGCCCTTTGTGGCAAAAATGAATAATTGCTGGGTGCCGGTAGAAAATATGGGCAAAGGAATCCGAAATGGAAGCGTTACCCATGAAAATGCCAAAGAGCAGACAGAAGCCATGAGTGAAGCGATGAACAGTGATGGGATTTAGCAGCAGGGATGAGAAGATAGGAGAGGTGACAAATGAAATGGTTTACAAAACGGGTGGATGAATTTTCTACCCCTTATACGTGTGCAAAGGCAATTACAGAAGGCGGACTGGAGACAAAGCTGTCCATGTTTGTCATGGGACTTGGAAATTTTGTCCATGGACAGAAAATAAAAGGCCTTTTATACCTGGCTGTCGAGGCGGCATACGTCGTATTTATGATTGTGAACGGGATCGGATTTTTAAGCATGCTGGGAGGTTTGGGAAGTACGCCCCAGACAGAAGTCTGGGATGAGGCCGCACAGGTGTACCGCTATGTGAAAGGCGATCAGTCTGTACTGATTCTGCTCTATGGAGTTGCAACGGTGTTTTTGAGCGTTTTGATGGTTCTGGTATGGAGGGGAGCTCTGAAAAGTGCGTACAAGGCAGAGTGCCTTGCAAAAGAACAAAAACATATCAACACGTTTGCAGAGGATTTGAAATCACTGCTCCATGAAAATCTGCACCGGCTTTTAATGACGCCGCCGATGGTATTTATCTGCGGATTTACGATTTTGCCATTGATTTTTATGATCTGCATGGCATTTACCAATTACAGCAAAATTGATAATCATCTGATGCTGTTTGACTGGGTGGGGCTGGAGAACTTTAAGGTATTGTTTGACGCAGACAGCATTCTTGGAAGCACGTTCTGGTCGGTGCTTGCGTGGACACTGGTGTGGGCATTTTTTGCTACATTTACAAACTATATTTTCGGAATGATTCTGGCGATTGTGATTAATCGGAAAGATACGAAATTCAAAGGATTTTGGAGGTTTTGCTTTATTCTTTCCTGTGCGGTGCCCATGTTTGTATCTCTTTTGATTATGCGTACCATGCTTCAGCCGGAGGGAGCAATTAATGTACTGCTCCGAAATCTTGGGTGGATTGAGCAGGACGCAAGCCTTCCCTTCTTTACCGATCCTACATGGGCAAGGGTAACGGTGATTGTGGTAAATATTTGGGTCGGCGTGCCATACACGCTGCTGCAGCTTACAGGCGTACTGCAGAACATCCCGGCTGACATTTATGAGGCGGCAGAGGTAGACGGCGCAAATGCAATACAGGTTTTCTTTAAGATCATACTGCCGTATATGCTGTATGTTACAACCCCGTATCTGATTGCTACCTTTACGGGAAACGTAAATAATTTTAACATCATTTATCTGCTGTCGGGAGGCGATCCGGTCGTGGATTTATCTTCTACGGCGGGAAGTACGGACCTGCTGGTGACATGGCTGTATAAATTGACGGTTGATAAACAGTATTACAACATTGGAGCAGTCATTGGCATTCTGACATTTATCATTCTGGCGGTGGGAGCGCTGTTTACATATCGCAGAAGCAAATCTTATAAAGAAGAGGGAGGATTCTAGGAATGTACGGGAAGAAAATGCATTCGGCAAAAAGAAAACGTGCAGTGAAAAATATGATCGTGCATCTTTCGTTGGCTGTTCTGGCAGTAATCTGGGTATTTCCCATTGTGTGGGTGGTATTGACCAGTTTTCGCGCAGAGAAGGGTTCCTATGTGTCTACCTTCTTACCGCAGGTGTATACGTTGGATAATTACATAAGGCTGTTTACGGATACATCCATTTTAAATTTCCCAAAGATGTTTATGAACACGCTGATTATTGCGGTTTGTTCCTGTATTCTGGCAACGTTTTACACATTGTCTGTGTCTTACTGCCTGTCCAGAATGCGGTTTAAAATGCGCAGGCCCTACATGAATATGGCGATGATACTGGGGCTTTTCCCAGGCTTCATGTCCATGATTGCCGTATATTTTATTCTCAAGGCAATGGGACTGACGGAAGGGAATATGATTCGGGTGACATTGATCCTGGTTTATTCCGGGGGTGCAGGTCTTGGATTCCAGATAGCGAAAGGATTTTTTGATACAATCCCCATAGCGCTTGATGAGGCGGCGCTTCTGGACGGCTGCACCAGATGGCAGATTTTCAGCAAAATTACCCTTCCCTTAAGTAAACCCATTATTATCTATACAGTGTTGACGGCATTTATGGCGCCCTGGCTGGACTTTATTTTTGCAAAGGTTATCTGCCGGGCAAATTCTGACCAGTACACCATTGCAATCGGTTTGTGGAAGATGTTGGAAAAGGAATACATTGACAGTTGGTATACCAGTTTTGCGGCAGGTGCGGTGTTGATTTCAATTCCCATCGCAATTCTGTTTTTGTGGATGCAGAAATTTTATGTAGACGGAGTTTCCGGAGCAGTAAAGGGATGACAATGAAGAGAACGGCAAAAGAGTGGAAAGACTTATACAGAACAAAAGAATTTGAAAAGGAGTGCTGCGATGAAAGCGCAGCGCTGGGAATGGAATGTACAGAAGAGGGGACGGTCTTTCGGCTGTGGAGCCCTTTGGCAGAGCGGGTGGACATCTGTTTCTACAGAGCAGGAAATGGAGCGGATGCCTTTGAAGTGCATCCCATGAGCCGGATGGAAAAGGGAGTCTGGCAGTATGAGACAGACAGGTATCTTCATGGAGTGTATTACGATTATCTTCTGCTGCTGGAAGGGGAAGAAATCCGAAGCGCAGATCCTTATGCAAAAGCCTGCGGAGTCAATGGAAGCCGTAGCATGGCAGTGGATTTAAAACGCACGGATCCAAACGGATGGGAGATGGACAAAGCGCCAAAAAAGGAATTGGAGCAGATCATTTATGAACTGCATGTGAAGGAGTTTTCCTGGGATGGGTCAGGCGGATTTCCGAAAGATGTGAGAGGGACTTACAGGGCCTTTACCTGCGAAAATACTACATTGAACGGGGAAGGAACGTTTCCCACCGGGATTTCCTACCTGAAAGAACTGGGGGTCAATTATGTGCAGATCATGCCCATGTATGACTATGGTTCGGTGGATGAAAGCGGAAAAACAGAAGGGTTTAACTGGGGATATGACCCGGTAAACTATAATGTGCCGGAAGGTTCTTATTCTACCAATCCCTTTCTTGGGGAAGTGCGGATTCGGGAATTAAAAGAGATGATTCAGTCGCTGCATAAAAACGGTTTCCGCGTCATCATGGATGTGGTATATAATCACACCTATTCCCTGGATTCCTGGTTTCAGAGAACGGCTCCCTGGTATTTTTACAGAGTATGGGAAGATGGGAGCATTTCCAACGGTTCCGCCTGTGGGAATGACGTGGCAAGCGAGAGAACCATGTGCGCCAAATACATTTTGGAATCCGTGCTGTACTGGGCAGAGGAATATCATGTTGACGGTTTCCGGTTTGACCTGATGGGCCTTTTGGATGTGGATCTGATGAACCGGATACGAAGGGAACTGGATGCACGTTACGGCAAAGGGGAAAAGCTGGTGTTTGGAGAACCCTGGCGGGCAGATGAGACGGCAATGGAAGGAAAGGCAGTCCCGGCAGATAAAGACCATATGGGGATGCTGGATGCAAATATCGGGATGTTTTCCGATGACACCAGAGATGCGGTAAAAGGTTCTGTATTTGAAGCAAAAGAGCCGGGATTTGTCAACGGAATGGAGAAAATGGAAGAAGAGATTCTCCATGGGGTGGGGGCATGGTGCGATGATGAGACGTTGGAAATAAAAGCGCCGTCGCAGATAATTACGTATGTATCTGCCCATGACAATCATACCCTTTGGGATAAGCTTTCCGAGACAACCGGGGATGAAAAGCAAAGACAGAAGGAATACCGTCTGGCAGCAGGAATCTATCTCACCTGTCAGGGAACGCCGTTTTTTTTGTCCGGCGAGGAATTTGCAAGGACAAAGGGGGGACGGGACAATACCTACAATGCTCCTGTTGAGATAAACCGGCTGGACTGGAAACAGGCAGAACAGGAACAGGAACTGATAAACTATTATCGGGGACTGATCGCCCTGCGAAAACAGCTGCCGGGATTGTGCGATAAAAGCGCAAAAGCAGGGGAGAGAATCCGGGTTTTTGGAAAAAAGCCGGGATGTGTCAGCTTTATTGTGGATAATCGGACAAAGAATGAGGAACGCTGGGAAAAACTTTGCATCATTTACAATGCCGGTCAAAAAACGGAACCTGTCAGCCTTCCGGAAGGGCCATGGGAGATTCTGGCAGACGGAGAAGACAGCTTCCGGTGGAACAGGGAGACAGAGATTGAAGGTGAGGCAGCAGTTTCTCCGGTCAGCATCCTGATATTGGGACAACAAAGACGAAAGGGGCAGAAACGGCTATGAAATGGATTTACGGAAAACAGGACTGGAAAACATTAAAATGGGGACTGGAAAACTGCTATCTGCTGACAAACGGCCTGGGAGGGTTTTCTTCTCTTACCATGACAGGAGCGGCAGCCAGAAATGACCACACATTTTTCATGGCAAGTATAAAAGCTCCTAATTGCCGTTATAATCTGGTACATCGCCTGAAAGAGGAACTTTTAACAGAGAGTGGAGAAAGGAAAGTCTTATCTACACAGGAGTTTGAAGGAAAAGAGGCGGAATCGGGATATCTGTACCTGACTGCTTTTACCTATGAAGATACTCCGGTCTGGAGATTTCTTGTGGATGGGATAGAGATTCGGAAAGAAATCGGGATGCTTCAGGGGAAAAATACGGTGGCGGTCCGCTATGAGATACGAAACCGAAGCAGCCGGAAGGTGACATTTGGGGTAACGCCGTTTTATCAGTTTGTACCAAAAGGGGAAGACCTGGAAAAAACACAAACGATTACCTGTGAAACCGCCTGTGGGGACGCAAGGATTCAAAGCAATAAACTCACCTTGTTTCTTCGGACAACCGGAAAAAATGAGAAGATAGAGGAGAGAGAAGAAGCATATTTTTACCGTTACGATATTTGCGACGGGCGCAGAGAAACCGGCCATGCAAGAGCATATCACAAAGTCATGATAGAAGCAGAGGCAGGACAGCGGGTCCATCTGGATCTGGTCTATGAAATGGAACCGTCAGAGATCCGGGCAGAAGAGGTGATTGGGGAAACCAAACAGTATCGGAAACAGTTAGAAGAAAGAGCAGGATTTACGTCTGAAATAGGAAAGATGCTTTCCAAAAGCGCCAATCAGTTTATTTCGGAAAGAGAATCCACCAAAGGAAAGACCATTTTGGCAGGCTATCCGTTCTTTGAAGACTGGGGAAGAGATACGATGATTGCACTGCCGGGACTTTGTATTTCCACCGGACAGTATGAAGCGGCAAAACAGATTCTTGATACATTTGCGCAAAACGAACGGGACGGCCTGATGCCCAATCTGTTCCCGGAGGGACAAAACGAGCCGCTGTATAACACTGTGGATGCAGCGCTGCTGTTTATCAACAGCGTGTATCTGTATCATGAAGCGACAAGGGATTCCGCCTTTGTCAGAAAGGTGTATCCGGTCATGGAACGGATCATAAAGGGATACCAGCGGGGGACATTATTTGGAATCCATATGGATGAGGACGGGCTTATCTGCGCGGGAGAAGGCCTGGCGCAGGTGACCTGGATGGATGTGCGGGTGGGAGAGATTCTTCCGACGCCAAGACATGGAAAACCGGTGGAAATCAATGCCTACTGGTACAATGCGCTGCGAATTATGGCGCTGTTTGCAAAAGAGACGCAGGAAGCAGAACGCTATACAAAACTGGCCGAACAGGTAAAAAAATCTTTTGCAGAAACGTTCTGGATGCCGGAAAAAAACTGTTTAAAAGATGTGATCTCAGGAACGGATGCGGATGAACAGATTCGGTGCAATCAGATCTGGGCGGTTTCCATGCCATTTTCCATTCTGGATGGAGAAAAAGAACGGCAGATAGTAGAGACGGTATTTGAAAAACTGTACACTTCTTATGGGCTGCGTACCCTGGAAGAGGGGGATGAACAGTTCCATCCGGTCTATGAAGGCGAGATGAAAGACCGGGATATGGCATACCATCAGGGAACTGTCTGGACGTTTCCTCTGGGGGCATATTATCTGGCATATCTGAAAGTGCATGGCTACAGCAAAGAGGCAAAACAGACAGTGACAGAACAGCTGGAAGTCATGGAAAGCGCATTGAGAGAGGGATGTATCGGACAGCTTCCGGAAATTTATGACGGAAAGAATCCGGTATCTTCCAAAGGATGCTTTGCCCAGGCATGGAGTGTGGGGGAGATACTCAGAGTATATGAACAGATTGAAAAAAGGTAACAGTTACGATTGTGCAGGAAGAAAGGGAACAAAGATGGAAAGAGAATTAGAACAGATATTGCAGGCAAGCTGCGGCAAAGGTATCCCGGAGGCATCCAATGAAGAGATTTATGGAGCGCTTTTGACCTTGACGAAAGAAAAAATGCAGGGGATGAAGCACAACGAGGGCAGCAGAAAGCTGTATTATATTTCTGCGGAGTTTCTGATTGGAAAGCTGTTGTCCAATAACCTGATTAATTTAGGGTTGTTTGAAGAGACAAGAGAAGTGCTGAAGAAACATGGACGGGATCTGACGGAAATCGAAGAGGTGGAACTGGAGCCGTCCCTTGGCAACGGCGGCCTGGGACGTCTGGCAGCCTGCTTTTTGGATTCCATTGCAACACTGGGGCTAAACGGAGACGGTGTGGGACTGAATTATCATGACGGACTGTTTCTCCAGAAATTTGTGGACAATAAGCAGCAGGAAGAGAAAAATCCATGGATTACAGAAAAGAGCTGGCTGACAAGAACAGAAACAAGCTTTGAAATCCCATTTAAGGACTTTACATTAAAGTCCGCCATGTATGACATTGACGTTCCGGGATACAACAGCGGATGCAATAAGCTGCATTTGTTCGATCTGGACAGCGTAGATGAGGGGATCATCGGCAATGGCATTTCCTTTGACAAACATGACATTCACAGGAATCTGACCCTGTTCCTTTATCCGGATGACAGCGACGAGGCGGGACAGCTTCTGCGGATTTATCAGCAGTATTTTATGGTAAGCAATGGGGCGCAGCTGATTTTAAAAGAGGCAGAGGAGCGGGGAGTAAACCTCTACCATCTCCATGAGCATGTATGTATCCAGATTAACGATACCCATCCAACCATGGTGATTCCGGAACTGATCCGCATCCTGACAGAGCAGAAGGGCTTCAATATGGATACTGCAGTGGATGTGGTAAGCAAGACCTGCGCATATACGAACCATACGATTCTGGCCGAGGCTTTGGAGAAATGGCCGGTTTCGTATCTGGAGAAGGTGGTGCCCCACCTGCTTCCGATTATACGGGAACTGGATGCAAGAGTGAGAAGGGATTTCCACGATCCCAGGGTATATATTATTGACGAGCAGGACAGGGTGCATATGGCTCATATTGACATTCATTTCGGTTATGCAGTCAACGGGGTTGCGGCCCTGCATACGGAGATTCTCAAAGAATCCGAACTGAAGCCGTTTTATGATATTTATCCGCAGAAGTTCCGTAACAAGACCAATGGAATTACCTTCCGCAGATGGCTTACGCACTGCAATTACAGACTGGCTGAATATCTGAAAGAACAAATCGGATCGGGATATATGGAAAATGCCGGTGAACTGGAAAAACTTTTGGCGTATCAGGATGACGAGACGGTGCTTGCAAAGTTAAAAGAAATCAAGAAAGAAGCCAAGATTGAGTTAAAGAAATACCTGAAACAGACGCAGAACGCAGACATTGATGAAAACTCCGTATTTGATATTCAGATCAAACGTCTCCATGAGTACAAGAGACAGCAGATGAATGCGCTGTATGCGATTTATAAATACAAAGAGATTAAGAAGGGAAATCTGCCGAAACGTCCCCTTACCATGATTTTTGGGGCGAAAGCAGCACCGGCGTACACCATTGCAAAAGACATTATCCACCTGATCCTGTGCCTGCAGCAGTTAATTGACAATGATCCGGAAGTCAGTCCGTACATGAAGATTGTCATGGTAGAGAATTACAATGTGACAAAGGCGGAAAAACTGATTCCCGCATGCGATATTTCCGAACAGATTTCACTGGCGTCAAAAGAAGCGTCCGGAACGGGAAACATGAAATTCATGCTCAACGGCGCGGTAACCCTGGGAACAGAAGATGGAGCAAACGTAGAGATTCACCAGTTGGTTGGTGACGACAATATTTACATTTTCGGAGAAAAGTCCGAAAAGGTCATTGAGTTATATGCAGCAGGCGGATATTGCCCGGCGGATATTTACAACAACGATCCGCTGGTAGAGGAACTGGTTGATTTTATCATCAGCAAAGAGCTGATCCGTATCGGAGATCCGGTAAACCTGGGACGGCTGTACAAAGAAATCGTAGGAAAAGACTGGTTTATGGCGCTTTTGGATGTGAAAGAATATATCAGGACAAAAGAGCGGATGCTTGAAGACTATGAAGATGAGAAGGCCTGGGAAAAGAAGATGCTGGTAAACATTGCGAAGGCAGGATTTTTCTCATCTGACAGGACTATAGCAGAGTACAATCAGGATATCTGGCATTTATAAAAAGCCGGAATGCCCGGCATGGAGCAATTTGCATGGCTTAAGAACAGGAGACGAGAACTATGAAAAAGAGCGGAATTTTAATGCCTGTTGCCTCTCTTCCATCCCGTACCGGGGTGGGGGAGATGGGCGCTTTGGCCTCCCGGTTTATTGAACTTTTAAAAGAAAACGGTATAAAAATCTGGCAGATTCTCCCCATGAATCCGGTGGGATATGGAAATTCTCCGTACCAGCCCTACTCTTCCTGTGCGGGGGATGAGTTGTATATCAGTCTGGATATTTTATATGAAGAAGGGCTGCTGAAGGCAAAAGCAGAAAGTTTTCGTGAGAATACGGTGCGGATTGATTATGATGCAGTCCGCGCTTTTAAGGAGCCGTATTTGAGAGAGGCATTTGCAGCATTTTGTGAACAGGGAAAGCAAAAGGAAGAAACCTACAAAGACTTTATTTCCCAGAACTGGGTATATGAGTATGGAGCTTTTCGCGCATGGAAGAGGGCTCAGAATGGCATCTGCTGGAATGAATGGACAGAAGAAGGGAAAAACTGGCCGGAAACCAGGACCCCTCTTCCAGCAGACCTGGAAACGGAAGCGCAGTACCAAATGTTTTTGCAGTATGAATTTTTCCGTCAGTGGATGCGCCTGAAAGGAGAGGCAAATGCAGCAGGCATCCGGATTATGGGGGACGTGCCGTTCTATGTAGGTGTGGATTCTGCCGATGTGTGGGCGGGAAAGAAAAACTTTTTGCTGGATGAGGACGAAAGGCCGGTTTTTATTGCGGGCGTACCGCCGGATTATTTCAGCGCCACAGGACAAAGATGGGGCAACCCGATTTATGACTGGGAGTATCTGAAAGAAAATGAGTATCAGTTCTGGACAGACCGGATCGGGTACAGCAGCAAATTATTTGACATTATCCGAATTGACCATTTTCGGGCTTTTGATACATTCTGGAAGATACCGGCAAGCTGCCCCACCGCCATTGAGGGCGAGTGGATCGAAGCGCCGGGCTATGAGGTAATGGATACATTGAAAGCAAAGATTCCGGGAGTGAATCTGGTTGCAGAGGATTTGGGGGATCTTCGCCCGGAAGTGCTGGAATTAAAGGACCATTATCATTTGAAGGGGATGAAGATTCTGGTATTTTCCATTGAGACCAACGGAAAATATGGGTATGACAGTTTCTGCGATGTGGAAAACATGATTATTTACACCGGAACCCATGATAACGATACGCTGATGGAGTGGTACGGGAAGCTGACCTGCGGGGCCAGGCGGAAAGTCAGAAGATTTCTTGGGCGTCAGGGAATCCGTCAGGGGAGCATCAAAGACCGGCTGATTGCTTATACATTAAAAAGCCCGGCAGAGTATGCAATTCTGCCAATGGCGGATATTCTGGGACAGGGAAAAGAAGGTCATTTAAATACGCCGGGAACCGTAGGAAGTCCCAACTGGGAGTGGCGGATGGTTGATTTTGTCCTTGCAGAAAAAGAAATGAAAAAATATAAAAACTTATTTACATCCAGACAATAAAGGAGAGCATAATGGAATTTACCGGAGTTTATCATAAAACATCGGAGCAGATGAGTTATCCGTTGAATGAAAATGAACTGATCATCAATCTGAAGACAGGGTATGACGTGGAACGGGTATTCATACATTATGGAGACCCGTTTGAGACGGGCATTCTTGGCGGGAATGAGCAATGGACGGGAAAACGTGAGGAAATCTGTTTCAGGAAACGTCTGAACCATCAGATCTGGTGGACAACTACATTGAGACCGCAGTACAAGCGATGTAAATATTACTTTGAACTGCACACAAAGGACGAGGTGTGGAACTTTTTTGAAGATGGATTTTTGACAAAAGAACAGACGGAAATGGATGGCAGGATGCTGCAGTGCTTTACTGTGCCATGGATGAATCCGGCAGATATTAATAAAACGCCAAAATGGGTCAATGAGACGATCTGGTATCAGATTTTTCCGGATCGGTTCTGCAAAGGCGCCGAAAGCAGAGAAGAGGCGGACGTTTTGCCATGGCGTACCGGGACAGTCACCAATGAAGAACGATTTGGCGGAAATCTAAACGGAATCCGGGAAAAGCTGCCGTATCTGGCGAATTTGGGAATTACCGGCATTTATCTGAATCCCATTATGGAGGCAGAATCCAATCACAAATACGATACAACCGACTACACAAAAATCGATCCCCATTTTGGGACAGAGGAAGAGTTTGGGGCATTGGTAAAAGAAGCGCATCATCATGGCATTCGGGTGATGGTGGATGCGGTATTTAATCACTGCGGACGAAAATTTGCTTTCTGGCAGGACGTTCTGGAAAAAGGAAGAAATTCTGCGTATGCAGACTGGTTTATGATACAGGACTGGGAACAGTTGGGGAAACGGGCAGATACCAGAGACGGCCGCTTCTACTCCTTTGCATTTGCGGACGGGATGCCGAAACTCAATACAAACAATGAAGCGGTAATTTCTTATTTCAGTAAGGTGTGTGAAGACTGGATTGGGAAATTTGATATTGACGGTATCCGGTTTGATGTGGGAAATGAGGTGTCCCATACCTTTTTGAAAGCTCTGCGAAAGCATTTGCAGAAGTTAAAACCGGATTTGTATTTTTTGGGGGAAATCTGGCACGATGCCAGCCAGTGGCTTTACGGAGATGAGTACGATGCTGTGATGAATTATCCGCTGATGAGCGGAATCCATGATTTCTTTCTGGATAAGGGAATGGAAAAAACCGAGTTTGAGTATATGGTAAATCATTGCTATACTATGTATATGCAGCAAACGAATAATGTAATGTTTAATCTCCTGGATTCCCATGATACGCAGCGGCTGATGAGCCGGTTTGACAATCTGGATCAATTTTATCAGCAGCTTGCAATCCTCTTTACCATGCCAGGAAGCCCATGTATTTACTATGGAACGGAAATCGCCATGAAAGGCGGATTTGATCCGGACTGCCGCAGGTGTATGCCATGGGAAGAACTGGAAACAGAAGAAAACAGAGAGAAAATTGCCACAATGAAGACGCTGATTTCCATGCGGAAACATGAGGCGGCATGCAAAAGCCTGTATTTTCATTTTCCAAAAGAGTACGCTGCCCATCGCCTGGTGGAATATATTAAGCTGGACGAAGCCGGAAACCGGCTGGAAGTGCTGTTAAACTGTTCTGATAAGGCAGCAGAGATCAGGGAGGGCGGCGAGGTGCTGTTTGCAAGACGGTTTGAGAACGGACTCCTGGAAAGCAACGGAACCCTGATCCGAAGAAAGCCCAACAGGGAATAAAGCAGATAGAAAGAGGGAGAGGTAAGATGAATCAATATGAGAAATGGTGGAAACACGCAGTGGTTTATCAGATTTATCCGAGAAGTTTTCAGGACAGCAACGGAGATGGAATCGGAGATTTAAAAGGCATTATACAGAGGCTGGACTACTTAGAGGAACTGGGGATTGATGCGGTATGGCTGTCTCCGGTGTGCAAATCCCCCCAGGATGACAACGGCTATGACATTTCGGATTATCAGGATATTGATCCCATGTTTGGAAATATGGATGATATGGAAACGCTGATTCAAGAGGCAAAGAAGCGGAACATCCGGATCATTCTGGATTTGGTGCTGAACCATTCATCTGACGAGCATAGATGGTTTCAGGAGGCAAAGAAAAGCAAAGACAATCCGTACCATGACTATTATGTCTGGAGAGACGGCAAAGAGGGAGTATATCCCAATGACATGAACTCGGTATTCGGCGGTCCTGCATGGGAATGGGTACCGGAACTGGGGCAGTATTATTTTCATCAGTTTTCAGTAAAACAGCCGGATTTGAATTGGGAGAATCCCAGGGTGCGCAGGGAAATCTATGACATGATTCTGTGGTGGATGGAGAAGGGCGTGGGCGGATTCCGTCTGGACGTGATCGACCAGATTGCAAAAGAGCCGGATTTGAAGATTACCAATAATGGTCCCAGACTTCACGAATTTATCCGGGAATTGAGCCGGGAGACCTTCCAGAAAGGCGATTTGATTACGGTGGGAGAGGCTTGGGGAGCCGACATCCAGCGTGCAAAATTGTACAGCAATCCGGATGGAAGCGAATGTTCCATGGTATTTCAGTTTGAGCACATCGGGCTGGATCAGCAGGAAGGAAAGGCAAAGTGGGATACTGCGCCCCTTTCTCTTGTAAAACTGAAACAAGTGCTGGCAAAATGGCAGAAGGAATTGTATGACTGTGGATGGAACAGCCTGTTCTGGGACAACCATGATCTGCCAAGAATCGTATCTCGATGGGGAAATGATAAAGAGTACCGCACAGAATCTGCAAAAATGCTGGCAACACTGCTTCATGGGATGCAGGGAACGCCATATATTTACCAGGGAGAAGAGCTGGGAATGACCAACGTGCGCTTTGCGGATATCAGCGATTATCAGGATATTGAAATCCGCAACATGTACAGGGAGAGACTGGCAGCGGGATACAAAAAAGACGAGATTATGGAATCCATTTATGCCAGGGGCCGGGATAATGCAAGGACTCCCATGCAGTGGAATGGAGAGGCAAACGCAGGATTTACAACGGGAACTCCCTGGATAAAAGTAAATCCCAATTATACCAGGATCAATGCAGAGGCAGAACGGTTAGATGAGAATTCTGTATTCCATTATTATAAAAAGCTGATTTGGCTGCGAAAAGAATATCCGGTATTTGCAGACGGAAAGTTTGAACTGATGATGGAAGACGATGAACAGATTTTCGCCTATACCCGTACAGACGGGGATACAAAGATGCTTGTATGCGTCAACTTCAGTGATAGGAGCGCAGACTGTCCCATACTGAAAGACTGGGACGGGGCGGAAACATTAATCCGGAATTATCAAGATGGCTGTCCTGATGGACAGATGCGCCCTTATGAGGCTGTGATAAAAATAAAGGCAACAGTTTAGCCCCGGGAAGAGCCAGACAGAAATGCACCCATGACATTTTGGGTGAAAAAAGAGTTCGTCAAGACGAACTCTCGCGCCGGAGCGTGGTTGCGTAAGCAACCATCTTCCTTAAACGCGGAGTGCGCAACCTTGCGGAGCGTTTTTTTATTTGATAGGAATTTCCTATCAAATAAAAAAACAGACGCTCGGAAATGAGCGTCTGTAAGGGTGATAAGCTGGCATGTTGACAGGCATTAGAGAAAACGTATTTCTTATCTGCTTGCAGCAGATGGAACCAGAGTTTCAAAATATTTTACCACTTCTTTTTTATCAATTCGCACTTCCTGAGTAATCCACCAGCGGGTGGCAAATACAATGATGCCTGTGTACATGGTGGCTAAAAGTTCCGGATAGGGACCCAATGGGCGGCCTTTTTTCTGATCCTCTTTCATATGAATGGTAAGATGGGCCTTCAGCTGCTCAGATAAAAGAGCGATGATGGTTTCATGGGAAGGAGAAGACAGTATTTTTAAAAATACGTCCTCGTGTTTTTCCAGAAAATCCAGGTAATATAAAAACATGCCTGTGTAGTAAGATTCCGCATCATGGTCATTGGCGGTTTCCTGGACAGAATTATCATACTCTTCCTGGAGTTCCCGTATAATAAAGGTAAACAATTCATACTTGTCTCCGAAGTGCTTGTAAAAGGTAGCCTTTCGCGTCTGCGCCCGTTCACACAATTCAGTAACAGTGATTTCGTCCAATCCTTTTTCTGAAAGAAGTTCCTGCATGGCCTGCGTCAAGTTTCGATAAGTTTTTTGTACCCGTAAATCTAAGTTCTTATTCATCTCATCCTCCGTTTGGAAACTATTAAGATAATTTAGTAAATTAATTTACTTTGATAAGTTAATTGTATCTTGTATCTTTTCCTGAATCTTATTATAATTCTTTGCGTAACGAAAGTCAATTATTTGAATTGAGTATTTCAAATTTAAGGTAATAGTTCAGCCATGGGAAGATTCAGGCAGAAAAAGCGTTGAAAACTTGTTTCTTGCACGCTTACGGCGGGCAAGAAGATACATGGCTGAACGGTTACAATTTAAGACAGCACTTGAGAGTTGGAGGGAATATTATGGAGTACAGTCTGATAAGCATTGGACGGCAGTTTGGAAGCGGCGGACACAAAGTAGGGCAGTTGATAGCAGATGAACTGGGACTTCCTTACTATGACAAAGAACTTCTGACCATGGCGGCCAGGAGAGGATCGCTGTCTGAAAAGAGACTTGCCAGATTTGATGAGAAAAAGCATAATGACTATTTTTATGAAGTGAATTACCGGGGCAATGAAAATGCCCATAAAGGAATTCCCACCGCACAGGCTCTGTTTGAACTTCAAAGTCAGATTATCCGTAAACTGGCGGAAGGGAAAAAGGGAGTGTTTGTGGGAAGATGCGCAGACTATATTTTGGAGGAAAGCAATTTTCCGGTTTTAAGCGTTTTTATTGCTGCTCCTTTAGATGCCAGGATAAAACGGGTAATGGAACGGGACGGAGTGGCCAGGCGGACAGCAGAGAGCCTGATTATGAAGAATGACAGGAAGCGGAAACATTATTATGAGAGCCACACCGGACAAAAGTGGGGAGATCCCAGAAGTTATGATTTATATTTTGATTCTTCCAAATTGAGTCTGACTGCGATTGCCCGGCAGATTATTTTAGAGTTATCAGAAGAATAGACAATCTGAAAAATGGAGAGAAGATTATGCAGGAAAAGGAAAAAGACAAGAAAAATATGATGATGCGGATTGCCGGCATGATTGTAAACCAGAGAGTGATAATCTCTCTGATGTTTGTGGCAGCCTGTATTTATTGTATCATATCAATTCCAAAGGTTGAGATTGTCCAGTCGTTGACAGATTATCTGCCGGAAACAACAGAGACCAGAATTGGTCTGGATCTGATGGAAGAAGAATTTCTGACTTTTGGAACAGCCAAGATTATGGTAGCCAATGTTACTTACGATCAGGCGCAGAAATTAGCCGGAGAGTTAGAGGAAATAGAAGGGATTTCTGCTGTTTCCTTTTATGACTGGGATGAGGCGGACACTACCTATAAAGACAGTGATATTACTGATTATTATAAAGACACCAACGCACTTTTGACTCTTACCTTTGATGAGGAAGAGGATACGGATTTGTCCCAGAAGGCGATTGACCAGGTGCGGCAGCATCTGGATGGATATGAATCTTATGTGTATACAACCGTAGACAAAGACGATGCCGCTCAGCTCCAGGAAGATATGAAAATGATTCTGGCTCTGGTGGCTGTGATTATTTTTGCAGTCTTATTGTTTACTTCCGGAACCTATGCGGAAATCGGGATCTTTGTGGTCACCTTTGTGGTATCCGCTATTTTAAATATGGGAACGAATTACTGGTTTGGTTCCGTTTCCTTTGTAACCAATGCAGTCGGCACAGTACTGCAGCTGGCCATGTCCATTGACTATGCCATTATTTTACTTCACCGTTTTATGGAAGAACATCAGAAATATGATGTAGTCGAGGCTGCAACAGTTGCCTTAAGCAAGGCAATTCCGGAAATTTCCTCCAGCAGTCTGACCACTGTTTCCGGCATGGTGGCGCTGATGCTGATGCAGTATCAGCTGGGAATGGACCTGGGCCGGGTTATGTCCAAGGCCATTATTTTCAGCTTAATTACAGTATTTTTACTGCTTCCGGCTTTGATTGTATTCTCCGCAAAAGCGATTGAAAAGACGGGACACAGAAGTTTTGTCCCAAAGATTACCTGGTGGGGTAAACTGGTTGTAAAGACCAGATACATAGTAATTCCGATTTATGCAGTGCTGGTAGTTGCTTCGGTTTTCTTTTCCAATCAATGCCATTATATTTACGATGTCAATTCCATTGAAGCGGAAAAGATGAATGAATTTCTGTCTTCTAAAAAGAAGATCAAAGAAACATTTCCTATCAGCAATACAACCGCAATCATTGTTCCAAAAGGGGATTATGAAAAGGAAAAAGAATTAATCCATGATATGGAACAGCTGGATGTGGTAGACAATGTAATGGGGCTTGCCAATATTGAGGTAGATGACGATGGAACGTATATTCTGGCAGACAGCTTAAGTCCGAGAGAGTTTTCCATTGTAGCAGATCAGGACATCAATATGTCCCGTATGCTCTATCTTTTATATGCCAAGGAAAACAGTCAGTACAGCGCTTTTATGAAGAGCATTGATGAACTTCGGGTTCCTCTGATTGATATGGTAGATTTTATCTATGCAGAAAAGCAAAACGGAGGACTGACATTTGGCTCCGATACATCGGCAGATATTGATGAACTGTATGATGCGGTCTGCGATGCGAGGGCGCAGCTTGAAGGGGAAAACTATTCCCGTATTATTTTTGATCTGGAAGGCCCGGTAGAGGGAGAAGAGACGTTTGCTGCGATTGATGAGATTCGGGATATTATCCATAAATATTATAAGAAAGGATACGTAGTAGGAGATTCTACAGGAGATTACGATTTGAGTGAGTCCTTTGTCTCTGACAACCTGAAAATCAGCATTTTGACCGCCCTGTTTGTAGCAGTCATCCTGCTGTTTACATTTAAGTCCTATGCGCTGCCGCTTTTGCTGGTTCTGACCATCCAGAGCAGTATCTGGCTGAATTTTTCAGTGCCCTACCTGACAGATTCTACCATGTTTTTTGTAAGCTATCTGATTGTGAGCGCTATCCAGATGGGCGCAACTATCGACTATGCCATTGTCATTACCAGCCGGTATATGGTGCTTCGGGAAACCATGGGAAGTAAAAAAGAAGCCATTATTGAGTCGTTAAATCAGGCGTTCCCCACAGTTATCACTTCGGGAAGTATTATGGTGGCAGCCGGATTTATTATTGGAAAGGTGACGACAGACGGAACGATTTCTTCTCTGGGAACTACATTGGGAAGAGGAACATTGATTTCGATTATTCTGGTTATGACTGTTCTGCCCCAGATGCTTTTGATGTTTGATAAAATAATTGAAAAGAGCAAATTTGGAAAGCAGAAAAATGATGGCAAGGAGGCGGAGGAAGAATGAGAAAACAAAAGAATGCCAGATGGAAAAAGCATTGCAGACAGGCAGCCGTAAGATGTCTGCTGGTTTCTGTAACCATGACGCCTTTACTGGGAGAACTTAAAGGGGAAATTACTTACGGCGCATCGGCAGCAGTTCAGGAGACAGCAGCAGTTCAGGAATCTGCTGTAAGTCAGGAGGCAGCAGCAGGCCAGGAATCTGCTGTAAGCCAGGAGTCGGCCGCAAATCAGGGCAATGCCGAAGGTCAGATTGTGGAGATTTCTACAGCAGAAGAGTTAAATGAATTTGGAAAGAAATGCCAGAGTGCCGTATATTCTCAAAATATGACTGCAGTGCTGACAGCAGATATTGACTTAAGTCAGATTGAGTTTTCTCCGATTCCGGTATTCAGCGGAACGTTTAACGGGAACGGTCACAAGATTACAGGTGTCAATCTTAAGGGGCCGGGGTCCAAATGTGGATTGTTCCGCGTGCTGGAAGCCGGATCCGAAGTTGTGGACCTTTCTGTAGAAGGAAACATTATCCCAGGAGGGGCCAGAGAGATGACTGGAGGGATTGCGGGAATCAACAGGGGAACCATCAGAGGATGCAGATTTTCCGGAACCATAGAGGGAGAAAAGGAGATTGGAGGAATTGCCGGCAGCAATGAGGAAACCGGACTGATTGAAAATTGCTCCAGCTTCGGCGAAATATCCGGTCACACCAGTACCAGCGGCATTGCCGGAAATAATGAAGGGACGATTTCCGGCTGTGTGAATGAGAGCCAGGTAAATATTGATGCAGGGCTTCTGACAGCAGCTGTTGACGAAGATATGTCCTTAAATGTAGAAGAACTGGAAAAGGGGATTACAGAAGATACCATACGTGATACAGGCGGTATTGCCGGTTATTCATCCGGTACGATTTCCGGCTGCGAGAACCGGGGAACAATCGGAAGCGATCACTTAGGGGCCAATACCGGCGGTATCGTGGGGCGGCAAAAGGGAATGGTAAGCGGCTGTACCAACCGGGCGGCAGTTTTGGGAAGCAAGAATGCCGCTGGGATTGCCGGACTGTTTGAGCCGTATGTGGAGGCAGTCTATGAACAGGACGCTTTTGATAAAGCATCGGACCAGATGGACGTATTGGGAGAGATGACCGATCACTGGTCGGATCAGCTTCGGGGCATGAGCGACAAGGCTGTAGACCATGTGGAACGTCTGGATAATATGGCGGCAGGACTAAAAGATACACTGCGGGAAAACGACAACATGCGCCAGGCAAAGAGGGAAGAATTTGATGAAAAGGTTTCCAGCCAGGTAAACGTAATACAGGATATTGTGGATAATACAGAACTGGATCTGATCAGTGATTCGGCGAAACGGTCTTATGGAGATATTGAAGAGGACTTGGAGGAGATCCACAGTATCATTGATAAACTGACGCATCGATCCCTGGTCCCGGATATGGAGGATGAGGAGGATTTTGCAGATGCAGTGGAGCAGTCTCTTCAGGAAGAACTGGAATTGGTTCAGAGATTAAAAGAACTGCTGGAAAATATTTCTTCCAATACAGAAACCATGGTTATGGACGGGATTGGAGATGCAGCTGACGGCATTGAGTCATTTAAAGAGGACATGGACAGCCTGAAAATAGAAGCCAATGACCTGGTGGATATGGTAGAGGCATATAAGGACGAATTGATTGACGACTATGACGCGCTTCATATTCAGATTACGGATCAATTGGATGCCATTTATGAGGAAAAGGACAGAATGACCGAGGATCTGAAGGCAGACCGGAATTTCAGCCAGGAAAATCAGGATCAGATTTCTCAGCAGATTGACAATATTGGGGATACCCTTGAAGATGGAAGACAAAGGGCTAAAGATCAGGCAGAAAGTCTGAAAGAGGACGATTACAGAATTTTTGAGGATTTGTCAGATCAGAATATTGATGTTCCCGGAAACGGGCTGATTGCCGCCTGTATAAATGAAGGAACCGTAACAGGGGACTATCAGGCCGGCGGAATAGCCGGAATGATTGGGTATGAGGATGTAAAAAAGGAATACCAGAATCCGGACACTACCGGAGACAGTTCCCTGCGGGTTACAAGAAGCGCCAGAGCTTTGCTTAGAGGGTGCAAAAATACGGGAGAGATCAGGGCGCAGAATAACGAGGCAGGAGGAATCGCCGGATCTGCCAAACTGGGACTGATTCTGGAGAATGCAAACTATGCGGATGTAGAAGTGGAAAAAGGCGATTATGCAGGGGGAATCGCCGGTTCCAGCAGTGCAGCGATTAGCGGGAACTATTCCAAAGGAACTGTCAGCGGAGGCGACTATGTAGGCGGAATCGCCGGCTATGGAAAAGAAGTGGCAAATAACCGGGCTATGGTAGTGATTGAAACTGCCGGGGAAGGAGGACAGGGAGGAACTGCCGGGGAATATCATGGCAGTATTGTAGGAACTATTGAAAAAGATGGCGTTTTGCAGAACAATCTCTATGTAGATAACGGATTGGGAGCAGATGATGGAATCACTTATGAAAGTGAAGCAGTAGGACTTCCCTATGAAACATTTTTACAGCAGGAGGGAATTCCAGAGGAATTTGGTCAGATCCGCGTCCGGTTTACGGCAGATGGAGAAGTGATCAAAGAAATAGAGTGCGCTTACGGACAGCCGGTTCCGGAAGAAGAGATCCCAAAGGCTCCTGAAAAGGAGGGGTATTATACTCTGTGGGAAGAAGCGGATTTGGAGCAGGTACTGGTGGACAAAACGGTTCACGCAATTTACCAGCCGTATGTGACTGCTATTGCTTCTTCCGAGGAAAAGATGCCTCTGGTTCTGGCAGAAGGGATTTTTTATCCGGATGCAGTCGTAGAAGCAATGGAAGAACCGGCAGATGAAGAAATACCTGTGCCAGGGGGATTTCGGGCAGTGAGGAAAATACGTTATCAGATAGACTTTGGCAAGGAAGAAGAGGAACCTCAGGATACAGTAAAAATCAGAGTATATGCAGGTGATTTGTCCAAACATGCAGATGTTGGAATCCTTACAGGAAATGCTGTGCAGCCTGTAAATGCAGAGAAAAAAGGGGAATACCTGGTATTTGACGCGGCGGCTTCGGGGGAACTCCTTTTGCTGGAAAAACAAGGCATTTCAGGACTGCTGTGGGGACTCATTGGAGCAGGAGTAATCGCCGCTGTAATTCTGGCAGTTTATCTGACTCGTAAAAGAAAGAAACATTTGCTGCAAAAACACTTTGAAAAGCGGATTGCAGAGAGAAAATCAAGGCGGGAGAGCCGTAAAAAACCGTTACAGAAACCAGCCGAAAAGACAGGGGAAGAGGGAGGAAATCAGGAATGAAGAAACGATACAGACAGATATTTTTGATGATGCTTATGTGCCTTTCATTGGGAATCTCTTTTACCAGTTTTGGAGCAGCCAGAGAAAAAACAATCAGCAGCGTATATTTGTATATTACATCTTATATTGAGGCCAGTACGCAGAATGATTACGTAAATGTAGAGTGCCAGTCCAGACATTGCTATGTAGAGGAAGTGGAAGTAACTAATGTGCCAAAAGATGAGTGGGAATCGGATGATAAGCCGCGGCTGAAAATTACGCTGTGGGCAGATGACGACTATTCCTTTGCTTCCGGAATTGGAAGTGACAAAATCCAACTAAGCGGCGATACGGGAAAGGTTACTTCTGTAAGCCGCAACGGAAAGGGAAAACTGACTATAGCAGTAACGCTGAACGCATTAGACGGATACACCGGGGAGCATATGCTGGATATAGATAATCTGGAATGGGATGAAACTACCGGGTATGGTTACTGGGAAGGAGCGGATGAAGCGGATCGGTATGAAGTAAGGCTGTTTCGCAATGACGCAGAAGTGACAAGCAGCAGAGTTAAGACTTCCAAAACCTATTATGATTTTTCTCCAAGACTGACCCGGAACGGATATTATACGTTTAAAGTAAGGGCAGTGTACAGGGAGGATGAAAAAGGGGACTGGAAAACGTCGGATCGCTGGTACGTGAGCAGCAAGGATGCAGCGGATTTAAGCGATGGAAAGGCTATTTTGCCAGAAGATGGAGGAAATGGTTCTTCAGGCAGTCAGCAGCCCAAAGGACCTGGTGATTTGACAGCACAGCCAGGCAGTAAAGGAGAATGGAAGCAGGATGAGATCGGATGGTGGTACGTCCGGTCGGATCAGACTTATCCGGTGAACCAATGGAGTTATATAGAAGATAAGTGGTATTACTTCGGAGCAGACGGCTATATGAAAACCGGCTGGATTTGCCTGGATGAAAAGTGGTACTGTCTGGATGAGAAAAGCGGCGCCATGTATGCAGATACCGTTACCCCGGACGGATACAGAGTGGGAGCGGACGGCGCCTGGGTTGTTTCATAACGGTTCAGCCCTGTGAAGATTGGATGCGGCATGGTCAGTTTTGGCTGTGCCGTTTTATTTTGTGTTAAAAGTCTTGTTTTTCCTGAGATTTGTTAGTACAATAATGCTAAAAGGATGTTGGGAAAGAAGAGATAACGTGAAACCATATAAAGCGATTATTTATGATATTGACGGAACGATTTTAAATACATTAAATATGAATATGTATCCTCTGATGAAAATTATACAGGAAGAGACAGGGGAGGCATGGAGTTTTGAGGAGGTTCTGAAATTTGCCGCTTATCCGGGAATGAAAGTAATGGAAGAACTGCAGATAAAAGAGAAAGAAAAGACATATGCCAGATGGGTTCAGTATGTAAACGAATATGAAGAAGGAGCCGTTTTGTATGAAGGGATTGGAGAGACGCTGAGACAGATCCATCAGGCAGGGAAGATTCAGGCGGTTGTATCCTCCAAGACAAAAGAACAGTATGAGATCGATGTTGTCTCAAAAGGAATCGATTCCTATATGTCTGCCGTTGTTCTGGCAGATGACACCAGAAACCATAAACCAGACCCGGAACCTTTGCTGGAATGTATTGCAAGGCTTGGTCTGGAAAGGGAAGATGCCATATACATAGGCGATGCCTGCTCCGACTATGAGGCGGCAAAAAATGCGGGAATGGATTTTGGATATGCCAGATGGGGAAGTGTTTCCGATAGTGGAATCGTGGCCCCGGACTGCATATTGGAACATCCACAGGAACTGTTGACGCTTATTTGATGAACATATGTGTACGCAGGAGAACATTATGAAAAAACAAGGATTGAGAATTACGTTATTGGCAGGATGTCTGGCAGGATGTATTCCCACAACCGTTTATGCAGCAGGATGGGAAAGACAGACGGAAGGTTTTGTTTCCTGGAAATATCAGGAGGAGGATGGAAGCTATGTCCGCAATGCGTGGAAAGAGATAGATGGAACGTGGTACTATTTTGACGGAAACTGCAGGATGGTAACGGGAAGCTATCTGGTTGACGGAAAAAAACAGCGGTTTGACGCAGACGGGGCCTGGATAGAAAATCCCTATGCCCAAACCGAAGAAAAGCAGGAACCTGCGGCAGAGGAGGACTTGCTTCCAGGGCCGGGGTCAGGCGGCTGGAAAGAGGATGATACCGGCTGGTATTACCAGAATTTTGACGGAAGCTATTATCAGAATGGCTGGAAAGAAATTGAGGGCCAGTGGTATTATTTTAAAGAAGACGGCTACATGGCAGAAAATGCCTGGATTGATACAGATGGGGTCCGATACCGGGTAGGCGCAGATGGAGTGATGCAAAAAGGACAGACCATTACCGTAGACGGTCTTGCGTATGTCCTGGATGAAAACGGCGCACTTCAGGAAAATGAGAATTACCACGTTAAAACAGCCGAGGAACTTCAGGCAGAGGCGATTGCAGCCCAGATAGTGGCGTCCATTACCAATGACAGTATGAATAAAGTACAGAAAGCCAATGCGATTTATGATTATGTCCGGGGGAACACAAGCTATACTTACGGGGGACTTCGGCCGGAGAGCGGGGAGGCAGCAGCCCTTTACGGTTTCAGACGCCATTACGGCAACTGTTTTGAGTATTACGCCATGTCCAAGTATTTGTTAGAGGCAGCGGGCATGCCAAATATTATGGTGACCAGAGCATCAGATGGCGATCACTTCTGGAATCTTGTCAATGTGGACGGGGTCTGGTATCATTTTGACACAACGCCCAGAAGGACCGGAGGCCGGTGGTGCCTGGTGACGACCGGGCAGTTAAGACAAACCTGGGCAGCCCATAATTTTGATGTCAATGCCTATCCGGCAACCCCGTAAAGCTATGGAAAAAAGCAGAAAAATCCGATCCGGACTGACCATAGGATGTATGGCTGCGGCATTTGCAGCGCTTTTGTTTTTTGCCCAGAGAGTGCTGATGCCCAAGTATCAGGGGGCTGTGATCGAGGGGAATTTTACAGAAGAATATTATCGGGACCCCACCAGACATGAACTGCTTATCATCGGCAACTGCGAATCCTATGAAAATATATCCACGATGAAGCTGTGGGAGGATTTTGGAATTACCAGTTACATCCGGGGCAATTCCAACCAGCTTGTTTCCCAGTCCTATTATCTGCTTATGGATGCGCTGAAGCGGGAGACGCCCAAAGCGGTTATTTTCAATGTGCAGGCCATGATGGTAGAAGGACAGGATACAGAAGAATACAACCGGATGGTATTTGACGGCATGAAGTGGAGCCGTTTCAAGTGGGAGGGAATCCAGGCGTCTGCCATGGAAGAAGAACATATGGCAGAGTATCTGTTTCCCCTGCTCCGTTATCACTCCAGATGGTCAAAACTGACCAAAGAAGATTTCCTTTACAGCATCAAAGAAAAACCTCTTACTTCTTTTAACGGATATTATCTGCGGGCGGATGTCCGGCCTGCTGGAGAATTTCCAAGAGAGAGAAGAAAGGCGGATTATACATTTCCGGAAGAAAATTACAGGTATCTGGACATGATGCGAAAGGCCTGTGAGGAGAGAGGGATTGCCTTTATTCTGATGAAGGCCCCCAGTCTGTATCCGGAATGGACGGAACCTTATGAGAGACAGATTCTCCAGTATGCCGGGGAACACGATCTGCTCTATATCAATCTGCTGGCAGATATGGACAAGGCAGGACTGGATATGACAAAGGATACCTATGATGAAGGACTCCACTTGAATGTTTACGGTGCAGAAAAAGTGGCTTCCTATCTGGGACCGATTCTCACAGAACAGTTTGGACTGTCTGATTACCGGAAAGAAGAAGAGACGGCCTTTTACTATAATGAGCGCCTTTTGGCTTATAAGGAAGAAAAGAAACGCCAGGAACAGGAGTTTTGTCAGCTGGGATATATTAAAAAATTTACAAACCCTGAAGATGAGCCTCAATAGCATTTTGCTTTTAAATACACATGACAAGGAGGAATACACAATGTTAAAAAAGATTACGGTTACCATTCTCGCAGCAGTGACGGCGCTGTCTATGAGCGTGTGCGCATGGGCGGCTGAAAAAAAGACGGCTTACACCTTTACTGCAGACAAGGTGCAGATGGCAGTGGGGGCAGAGGCAAAACCGGTGCTGGACAGCCTTGGAAAAGCAAAGGAGACAAAGACCCTTACCAACTGCGCCAATGGTGGAAAAGACAAGGTGTATGTATATGACAGCTTTGATCTTTATACCACCCAGAATGACAAAAAGACTACAGTGATTCAGTCTATCGTATTAAAAGGTGATAAGGTATCCACAGAAGAAGGCGTAAAACTGGGACAGACTCCCAAAGAAGTAAAGGCAGCTTATCCGGATGCCAAAGAAAATTACGGCCTTTATACAGTAACCTTGGGGGATTCTCAGATTATCATTGACTGCGGCGTTAAAAATGATAAAGTAGTAGACATCTCCTATGAGTATTATGCTGGAAAGTAATTGCCGGAAAAAAGAAAAGCAGGAGCGCTGACAGGCTCCTGCTTTTATAGGATAGAAAGATTGCCGGAAAACGAGACAGTATGCGAAGATGGAGGGAAAATGGAGGAACTGACCTATCCCTTTGACGGGGAATATCTGATTAAAAAAAGAAAAAGCATAAAGCGTGCCCTGTTAGAAGAGAACCGGGCGAGAATTCATAAGAAAATAGCGGTTTTAGGGGGTTCTACCACCAGGGATGTGATTTGGATGCTGGAATTGTTTCTGCTGGACATGGGGATTGAGCCGACATTTTATGAGTCTGAATATAATCAGTATTATGAGGATGCGGTGTTTGGAAACGAAAGGTTAAAAGAGTTTCTTCCGGACATTATTTATATCCACACTACCAGCCGGAACGTGCCGGATGTGATGTTTCCAAAGGTGACAGACACAAAAGAGCAGGCAGCAGAAAAGCTGGAGCAGGAGTACGGACATTTCAGGCAGGTATGGGAACGCCTGGCAGAGACCTATGACTGCCCTGTGATTCAGAACAATTTTGAAAAGCCCTCTTACCGTCTCCTTGGCAATATGGACGCCTGGGATTATCGGGGAAGAGAGCAGTTCCTTAGCCGGTTAAACCAAAAATTTCATGAATATGCCAGGGAACATGATAAATTTTATATTCAGGACATTGACTGGCTGGCGGCGGAATATGGGCTAAGCCGGTGGAACGATCCGGTTTACTGGCACATGTATAAATACAGTCCCGCAGTAGGGGCCGTACCGGAACTGGCCTTTAATCTGGCCAATATGATAAAATCCATTTACGGAAAAAATAAAAAAGCTCTGGTGCTGGACCTGGACAATACCCTCTGGGGAGGGATTGTAGGAGACGACGGGCCGGAAAATATTGAAATCGGGCAGGAGACCGGGATGGCCCAGATTTATTCAGAGTTTCAGACGTATTTAAAATCCCTGAAGGAAATGGGAGTGCTGTTAAATATTGATTCTAAAAATGAGGAGGAAAATGCGCTGGCAGGTTTAAACCGTCCGGACAGTGTGTTAAAGCCGGAAGATTTTATTGCAATCAGGGCCAACTGGGAGCCCAAGGATCAAAATCTGCACCGGATTGCATCCCAGTTAAATCTGGGGGAAGATGCTCTGGTATTTGTAGATGACAATCCGGCAGAGCGTCAGAAAGTAAAGACCGGGACTGCTGCCGCAGTGCCGGAGATGACAAAGGGGCATGAGGCGGAGCCGGAGCGATATATAAAGATTTTGGACCGGTCCGGTTTTTTTGAACCAATGGGAATTTCGGGAGATGATTTAAACCGAAGCGCCATGTATCAGGCCAACGAGCAGAGAAAGAAAATGGAGCAGACATTTGGGGATTACCAGGAATATCTCCGTTTGCTGGATATGAAAGGGGAAATTGGTCCTTATGCTCCTGAGTATATGCAGCGGATTGCCCAGCTCACCAATAAATCCAACCAGTTCAATCTGACCACTATGCGGTGCAGTCAGGCGGATATAGAACGGTTTGCAAAGGAACCCCGCTATCTGACTTTGTATGGAAAGCTTTCAGATAAATTTGGGGATAACGGCGTGGTATCGGTCATATTGGGAGAGCAGGAAGGAGAAGAGGTCCATCTCAGGCTGTGGCTCATGTCCTGCAGAGTTTTAAAGCGGGATATGGAAAAGGCGATGTTGGATCAGCTGGTCAAAGAAGCAGGCAAACGAGGGGCTAAGACACTAATCGGCTATTATTATCCCACTGCGAAAAATAAGATGGTAAAAGAGTTTTACAAAGAGATGGGATTTCGTTTTGCAGAAGAACTGCCGGAGGGCGGTACTGTATGGAAACTGGATTTGAAAACTTACAGTCCGCAGAATACAGTAATTTGCGTAACAGAGCGGAACTGAAAAAGGGAGAGTACGTATGACAAGACAGGAAGTTTTTACAAAATTAGATGAAGTATTTCAGGATGTATTTGATGATGAGGACATCCATGTAAAAGATGCCACTACAGCAGAGGACATTGAGGATTGGGACAGCCTGGAGCATATTAATTTAATTGTGGCAGTGGAGCAGGCGTTTGGGATTAAATTTACCATGGGACAGGTTACAAAGATGAAAAATGTAGGCGAGATGGCTGACATTATTTTGGAAAAGCTGGGATAAAGCCATGACATTTCTATCATATGAGTTTCTTATATTTTTAGCAGTGTCTCTGGTTCTTTACTACGGATGCCCCAAAAGGGGAAAGCCGGCAATTCTTTTTGCAGCCAGCGCCGTATTTTTGTGGCTGTGCGGGGGGATAAGAACCCTAAGTGTCTATGGGGGTTCGGCAGTGATGGTGTGGGCCGGAGCGCTTTGGATCGAAAAACTGCAAGGCAGTGCAGAAGATGCGAGGAAAAAAGGAAACCTGGCAAAGGCAGTCTATGGAATCGCAGTGATCATCCTTCTGGGGCTTTTAGCAGGCTTTCAGTATCGGAATTTTTGGGGATATACCATGGAGGAATTCCACTGGCTGACCGGCACACAGTCAGACTGGACGCCGGTTTCAGTCATTGCTCCTGCAGCCATTTCCTTTTACACCCTGACGCTAATCGGATACCTGACTGAGGTGTACTGGGAGAGCATCAAGGCGGAAAAAAGCCTGATGCGTCTGGCCCTGTTCGGGGGATTTTTCCCTCAGATGGCAATGGGGCCCATTGCCAGGTATGACAGACTGTCTGTCTCTTTATTTGGGGACAACAAATGGGATTGGAATCAGTTTTTATCAGGTCTTTTGCGCATGATGTGGGGATTTTTTCAAAAACTGGTGATTTCAGAGCGGCTGGCTATGGCGGTTAATACCATTTACGGAGATTATGAAACATATACCGGAAGTTTTCTTGTATTTGCGGCAGTCTGCTTTGCTTTTCAGCTATATACGGATTTTGCGGGAGCCATTGACATTGCTCTGGGAGCTGCCCAAATGTTTGGAGTAAGATTGGAGGAAAACTTTTGTCAGCCTTTTTATTCCAGAACAGTGGCAGAATTTTGGAGACGGTGGCACATGACTCTTGGGGGATGGTTTAAAGATTTTGTCATGTATCCCCTGCAAAAGACAGCCCCTTTTCAGAAGATGGGAAAATGGGGACGAAAAACCTTTGGAAAAAAACAGGGAAAAAAGGTTCCGGTCATAGTAAGCCTTTTGATTGTCTGGTTCTTTTTGGGGCTGTGGCATGGCGGAAAGTGGACGTTTATTATCGGCTCCGGCCTGTACCATGCAGTTTTAATGAGTATGGCTCTGCTTGGGGAACCCTGGATCAGGGAATTTTATAAAAAAACAGGAATCCGGGAAACTCATCCCTTGTGGACAGGAATGCAGAGAGTGAGAACCTTTATTCTGGTAGCAGCCGGATTTGTATTATTCCGTTCCGATTCCCTTTCTATGGCCTGGGGCATTTTTACAAATATGGCGTTGCCCAATATGGGACTGTTTTCAAAAGAGGGGATGTTAAGTCTGGGGCTTTTATGGGCTGACTGGGCGGTTTTGGCAGTAGCCATGGTTCTTTTATGGCTGGTTTCTTACCAAAAAGAACATGGAGAGAAAAAAACATGGAGCAGTGAGCAGAAAGCGGCAGCCATCTTTGGACTGATCTTTGCAACGCTTATATTTGGATGGTATGGAAAAGGCTATGACGCTTCTGCATTTATCTATTCCCGGTTTTAAAGGGCAGAATCATCAAATGACAGAACAGGATGGAAAAAGAAAATGAGTGAACAATTATTAAGGGAGTACCGGGCAGGAATGACGGTAGAGCTGGGACACCTTCCAGGCGGCAGGCAGATACAGGAGTATTTTTTTGAAACCGAGATTTGGGACGGCCTGTTTGAGAGGATGAAAGGGAAATCTTTTAAAGAAGACTGCAGTGTGCCAAGAGAGGCGCTGCGCTATATCCGGGTTCTCCATTGGGGAAAATCCGGTCTCACAGTGGGAGAAATGGTCTGCGACAAAAGCGTCAGCCAGGCGCTTTTGCAGATTTTTAAGGAATTATTTGAAAAACGCTATCCTATTGAGAAAATGCTGCTGATTGATGAGTTTGACGCAGATGACGAGCGTTCCATGGCGGCCAATAATTCCAGCTGCTTTAATTTTCGCAGAGTGCCGGGAAAGGAAAAACTGTCTCTTCACAGTTTGGGGATTGCGGTAGATATTAATCCTCTTTACAATCCGTATGTCCGGGTCAATCCGGAAGGCGTTACATTGTGCTCGCCGGAGGGAAGTCAGCCCTACATGGACAGAAAGGCAGAGTTTCCTTACAAAATAGAGGAAGAGGACGACTGTGTGGCAACCTTTGAAAAGTACGGATTCCAGTGGGGAGGAGACTGGACTACCTGCAAAGACTATCAGCATTTTTCTACAACAGGCGGCTGATTTTATTTGACGGGGCAGAAAAAAGGGGAAAACCATCAGGCGGCTTGAAAGACACAGCAAATAAGGAGGAACGGTATGTTTGATGTAGTAGCATTAGGGGAACTGTTAATTGACTTTACGCAAAATGGTCTCAGCAAGCAGGGAAACGGCCTGTTTGAAGCAAATCCCGGAGGAGCTCCCTGCAATGTGCTGGCCATGCTTGCAAAATTGGGGAAAAAGACCGCTTTTATCGGAAAAGTCGGGGATGACTCTTTTGGCAGGATGTTAGGAGAAACCATAAGGGAAGCGGGGATTGATGACCGGAACCTGGTTTATGATGATAAGGTTCACACAACTCTGGCTTTGGTTCACACCTTTGCTGACGGAGACAGGGATTTTTCCTTTTACCGGAATCCGGGGGCGGATATGATGCTTCGGGAAGAAGAAATCGACATGGATTTGGTAAAGGATACAAAGATTTTTCATTTTGGGACTTTATCCATGACGGATAAGGGCGTTCGCGCCGCTACAATGGCAGCGGTTTCAGAAGCGAAAAAAAGGGGGGCTTTGATAAGCTTTGATCCCAATCTGCGGCCTCCCTTGTGGGAAAGTCTTGAAGACGCCAAAAAGCAGGTGCGCTGGGGGCTTAACCAGTGCGATATTTTGAAGATCTCAGATAATGAAATCCAGTGGCTTACCGGAGAAGAAAGCTATACAAAGGGCGTGGAACAGATTTGGAAGGAATTTCCCATTCCGCTGATTCTGGTTTCCATGGGAAAAGACGGAAGCAGGGCGTATTACCAGAGAAAACAGCAGGAAGGGAAAGCAGGAATCATTGCTGAGGCCAGGCCCTTTATCCAGGAACACACCATTGAGACAACGGGAGCCGGAGATACCTTCTGCGCCTGCGTCTTAAATTATGTACTGGAGCATGGTCTGGATGATTTAAGCGCCGACGGGTTAACAGAAATGCTGACCTTTGCCAATGCCGCCGCATCGTTAATTACCACCAGAAAAGGCGCATTGCGGGTGATGCCGGGAAAAGAGGAAATACTGGAACTGATAAAAGAACGGACAGAAGAATAACGAATGAGAAACAGAAGCGGCCGAAAGAGGGGCCGCTTCGCTGGTTTTAATCATATAATTTTCCGTAAATCTCTTCGGAAAGAGCATCTACATAGGTCTGATCCGGAAGATCATGATTGGTAATCAGGTAATCCTGAATCAGTTCATAGCGTTTCAGGCTTAATTCTTCAGGAGACAGAGCGGCCGCTGTTTCGCCTAAGGCATTGTCCAGATCCTGGGCGGTATACGTATCTGTAAACCACTGAATGATGGAACGGGTCCGTTCCTTTTCCTTGGAAACTTCAGGAAGAAACGTTTTTGCAGAGCGGGATGTTTTTATTGCAATCGCCAGAGCTCCGACAGCAATCAGGGTCAGAGCCAGTTTTACCATAGCAGGAAGAGGGAAAACATTCAGCCAGGAAAGGGCTGCGCCTGCTGCACAAAGCCCCCCTACCAGATAAAAAGCAGAGGCGGAGGATTTCATGTCTTCATATTTTTGAGCAGCATCTACATAAACGCCGGGATGGACATAGGCTTTTTTTGCCAGTTCTGCCGGACTTTCAGAAGAATCCGATTCATCCTGGGATGAGCTGTCATCAGACTCCGCTTCCATCATGGCTTTAAAAGCCTCCATCTGTTTGGCCATTTCTTCTTTTTTCGCAGCTTTGTAAGCTTCTTCCGATTCATATAAAGGGCTGCCGCAGTCGCTGCAGACGGTAATTCCCTTCACAAACTCCATATCACATTTTGGACAGTAGGGCATAATCAATTCTCCTTTTTAATCGTATTCAGTAATGGTACACAACTCTGATAGTATTATAAAGGAGATTGGGAATTTCGTCCAGCAGGGATTTCCGGCATCCGCTACAAGCGGACAGGAAGGTGCATGGTGGCTGAACGGTTACGATTTCTGCTTGAAAGAAGAAAATTAGGACTGTTCGGTTTAGCAAATGTATGATAAAATATAGATACTCAGACTGTTAAAAGAGGAAAAAATATGAAGACAACAAAACTTTTAAAACGTTTTATTCCGTATTACCGGAAATACGTGGGCATTCTGGCAATGGATCTGTTCTGCGCATCTTTAACGACAGTGTGCGAGATGGTATTTCCATTGATTCTGCGCTATATCACCAATGAGGGGATGCGGGATCTGGCGTCCCTGACAGTAGGAGTGGTGGGGAAAGCCGCTCTTTTCTATTTGGTATTAAGAGTGATTGATGCCCTGGCTTACTTTTATATGGCTTATACCGGTCATATTATGGGAGCAAAGATTGAGACAGATATGAGGCAGGATGCATTTTGCCACCTTCAGAAACTGTCGGACAGCTATTACAGCAATACCAAAGTGGGACAGATTATGTCCCGAATCACCAGCGATCTGTTTGATATTACAGAGTTTTCCCACCACTGCCCGGAAGAATTTTTTATTGCATTTGTAAAAATTGCAGTATCATTTCTGATTTTGTCCCAGATTAATTTGCTGCTTACAGTGATTATTTTTATCTTTATTCCGATCATGACTATATCCTGTTCTTACTTTAATCTGCGGGTGAGGAAGGCGTTTAAGCAGCAGCGGGTCCATGTGGGCGAGTTAAATGCCAGGATTGAGGACAGTCTGCTGGGGAACCGGGTCGTGCGTGCCTTTGCCAATGAAGACGTGGAGATTGAGAAATTTCAAAAGGACAATCTGAATTTTCTGGATATTAAAAAATCCACCTATTTTTATATGGCGTCTTTCCAGGATACAGTCCGGGTTTTTGACGGGATTATGTACCTGGTGGTTGTTTTGGCAGGCGGTATTTTTATGGTAAAAGGACTGATTGCTCCGGGAGATCTGGTAGCGTATACGCTGTATGTCACTACTCTTCTGGCAACGATCCGCCGGATCATTGAGTTTGCAGAGCAGTTCCAGAGAGGGATCACAGGAGTGGAGCGGTTCGTGGAAATTATGGATGCAGAGATTGACATCTTTGATGAGCCGGACGCAGAGTCTCTTGATGAGGTAAAAGGGGAAATATGCTTTGACCATGTAAGTTTTGAGTACCCGGATGATCACAATAAGGTTTTGGACAACATTAATCTGACTATCCGAAAAGGAGAAAAAGTAGCGCTAGTAGGGCCTTCCGGAGGAGGGAAGACCACGCTCTGCAATCTGATTCCCAGATTTTACGACACCACAGACGGAACCATTTCCATTGACGGAACGGATATTCGGCAGGTGACCTTAAAGAGCCTGCGATCCAATATTGGTGTTGTTCAGCAGGATGTCTACCTGTTTTCCGGTACAGTAGCAGAAAATATTGCTTACGGAAAACCGGGAGCAGGCAGAGAAGAAGTGATAAAGGCCGCCAGACTGGCAGGCGCTCATGAGTTTATTATGGGACTGAAAGATGGCTATGACACCTATGTAGGCGAGCGGGGCGTGAAGCTTTCGGGAGGACAGAAACAGAGAATCAGCATTGCCAGAGTATTTTTAAAGAATCCATCGGTTTTGATTCTGGATGAAGCGACTTCTGCGCTGGACAATGAGAGTGAGCATCTGGTCTCCCAGTCCCTTGACAAGCTGGCGGAGGGTCGGACGACTTTGACCATTGCCCACAGGCTTTCTACGATTCGCAATGCGGATCGGATTCTGGTTTTGTCCGGCAATCATATTGTAGAAGAAGGCAGCCATGATGAATTAATGCAGGAAAAAGGAATGTATTATCAGCTTTATACATCCGCGAATGGAATGAATGAAGCATAAGAGGAGAATGATATGAAAATAGCGATTGTTACAGACAGCAACAGCGGAATTACGCAAAATCAGGCAAAGGAGTTAGGCGTTTCAGTAATTCCCATGCCATTTATGATTAATGATAAAACTTATTATGAAGATATTACGCTGACACAGGAGCAGTTTTACGAGGAGTTACAAAAAGATGCCAATATTTCCACTTCCCAGCCTTCACCGGAAGAAGTGATGAATTTGTGGAACGATCTTTTAAAGGAATATGACGAGATTGTCCACATTCCCATGTCCAGTTCTCTTTCCGGCTCCTGTCAGACAGCTATGATGCTGGCAGAAGAGTTTGAGGGAAAAGTCCATGTGGTAGATAATCAGAGGATTTCTGTTACCCAGTATCAGTCTGTCCTGGATGCACAGAAGATGGTCCAAAAGGGGTATACTGCCGGGGAAATTAAAAAGAAACTGGAAGAGACAAGGGCGGACAGCGTAATTTTTATCACCGTAGATACCTTAAAATATTTAAAGAAAGGCGGGCGGATCACTCCGGCTGCAGCCGCTCTCGGTACGCTTTTGCGTATTAAGCCGGTGCTTATTATTGAGGGAGGGAAGCTGGATGCGTTTTCCAAGGCGAGGACGGCAAAGCAGGCAAAAGCCACCATGCTTTCAGCTCTGGCTAAAGAGATGGAGGTACGTCTGGGAGATAAGGATGCAAAACATATGTATCTGCAGATAGCCCATACAGCGAACCAGGAGATGGCAGAGGAACTGAAAAAAGAACTGGAACTTTTGTATCCGCAGGCCCCGATTCATATGGATCCCCTTTCTTTAAGCGTTGCCTGCCATATCGGCCCCGGAGCCTTCGCAGTCGCCTGCACAAAGATGCTGGATATTTAGGCCTGATGAAAGGATAATGATGATTGGATGGATAAAAAAGCAGAAAACATCCTGGCCTCCTACATTCAGCGTAGCAGTTCCCCTTGTACTGATTATTCTGGCGGTAGGGATGTTTCCAATCCTTCTTCAGGGGATTTTTCTGTCAGGAACAGTCCGTCAGAGCCAGATTGACAACAGGCGGGCAGAGGTGCTCAATCAGTGCAAAATTATCAGCAGCAAGATGACCAGAGCCGGTTATTTTTCTCCGGAATACCAGGACATAAAACTAAACATGGAAATGGAAGTTGCGGCTGACATTTTTAATGGCCGGATTGTCATTGTGGACAAAAGCTACCGGATTGTGAAGGATACCTTTGGACTTGCAGAAGGCCGGTTAAACATTGCAGAAGAGATAATCCTCTGCTTTCAGGGAGAGATGAGCAATGTCTATAATGAGGAAAAAAACTATTTTGTACAGACCGTTCCCATTTACCATGATATGTCGGAAAAGAAAATAGACGGGGTCATGATGGTGGCTGCTTCCACAGAAAGCCTTAACTCGGTAAAAGATTCCATCAAAGAAAAATCCCGCTTTTTTGAGCTGATTGCGATTTTGATTCTTGCAGTTACCGCAGCAGCCATGGCCCGATTTTTACTTGAGCCCTTCCGAAACCTGGCCAGGATGCTGGAAAAGGCAGCAGAGGGAGATTTGGATACAGAGATTGAGGAAGGAACGTATCTGGAGACCAAAAGGATTTCCGATGCGATCCGCCGGACCATGGGGAAATTAAAGGCAGTGGATAAATCCAGACAGGAATTTGTATCCAATGTTTCCCACGAGCTGAAAACGCCTATTACATCCATTCGGGTACTGGCAGATTCGCTGATGGGGATGGAAGAGGTTCCGGTAGAACTGTATCAGGAGTTTATGCAGGATATTTCGGATGAGATTGACAGGGAAAGCAAGATCATTGACGATCTGCTCGCTTTGGTCAAGATGAATAAATCAGCGGCAGATATGAATATTTCTCAGGTGAGCATCAATGATCTGCTGGGCCTGATTTTAAAGAGAATCCGCCCGATTGCCCAGAAACGCAATATCGAACTGATACTGGAGAGTATTCGGGAAGTAACGGCTGAAGTAGATGAAGTAAAGCTTTCGCTGGCGCTTAACAATCTGGTGGAAAACGCAGTAAAATACAATGTAGAAGACGGCTGGGTCAGGGTAACTCTGGACGCAGACCACAAGTATTTTTACATCAAAGTATCTGACTCGGGCATTGGGATTCCGGAAGAATTTCAGGAACTTATTTTTGAGCGTTTTTACCGGGTGGATAAGGCGCGATCCAGAGAGACCGGAGGTACAGGACTGGGACTTTCCATTACCAAAAATGTCATCTTGATGCACCAGGGAATCATAAAAGTAGAAAGCAGAGAGGGAGAGGGAACTACCTTTTCCCTTCGGATTCCTTTAACTTATATCCAATGAAAGACGGGAGGTGTAAGATGAAAAGGATATGGATATGGGCTGTCTGTTTGTCTTTGCTGCTTTTTTTGGGAGGATGCGGCAGGAAACAGGAGGAGTCCCCTCAGGAAGGGGTTTACCAGATTTACTATCTCAATACTTCCGGAACCAAACTGGTCCCCATGGAGTACCATCCCACAGCACAGCAGGGAGATACAAAAGCGCTGATAGAGGAGTTGATGCAGCAGTTTGTTCAGGTTCCGGCAGACTTTGACGGTCAGACAGCTCTTGGGGAAAAGGTTTTCCTGCAGCGTTATGTACTGGATGAAACGGTTTTGTATCTCTATTTTGATTCCAATTATATGCTGATGAATCCTACCAGGGAGATTTTGTGCCGGGCAGCGTTAGCCAAGCTGTTTACTCAGATTCCGGGAATTGAATATATTAATATTTACAGTGGAGAACAGCCCGTTGTGGATGCCGGAGGAAATCCGGTGGGGATGATGTGTGCTGCTGATTTTATAGAGAGCATCAGCGATGTCAACGGATTTGAAGAGTCAGAACTTACGCTGTATTTTACAGATGAAAGCGGAAGCGTGCTGCGGGAGGAAAAGCGGCAGGTGATTCACAGCATCAACACCTCGCTGGAACGGCTGGTAATCGAGGAACTTATCTATGGGCCGGAGCAGGAAGGATTAATGCCTACATTGCCGCCGGACACAAAGCTGTTAAATATTTCCACAACTGATAATATCTGTTATGTAAATTTTGACAGCAGTTTCCTGAAAAATTCTCTGAATGTAAAAGAATATATCCCTGTGTATTCCATTGTCAACAGTCTGGTAGAAAATACAGATGTCAACAGAGTTCAAATCCTGGTCAACGGGGCCAGCGACGGTTTATTAAAAGAGGTATTTCCTCTGAACCGGCTGTTTGAACAAAATATGGATTATATTATGAAAGAAGAGCAGCAGGGGGAGTAAGGTGCAGACACTTAACGAAGACTTAAAATCAGGAACGTTTAAAACCGTTTATCTGCTGTTCGGAGATGAAGGTTTTTTGAAAAAAAGTTACAAAAACCGCTTAAAAGACAAAATTACCGGCGGTGATACGATGAATTACAACTACTACGAGGGAAAAGGCATAAATGTCAATGAGATCATCGGCCTTGCAGAGACAATGCCGTTTTTTGCAAAAAAACGGTTGATCCTAATCGAGGACAGCGGTTTTTTTAAAGGCGGTGCAGAGGAACTGGCGGCCTATCTTCCGTCTGTTCCGGAGACTGCCTGCCTGCTGTTTGTAGAGTCTGAGGTGGACAAGCGAAGCAAGATGTATAAAGCAGTGAAAAAGGCAGGATATGCGGCGGAACTGAAACACCAGGACGCCTCCCAGCTTGCCAGGTGGGCGGCCGGGATTCTGGCAAAAGAGGGGCGGAAAATCACAGAGAGAACCATGGCTCTGTTTTTAAGTAAAACAGGGGATGATATGGACAATATCCGGATGGAACTGGAAAAACTGATTAGCTATACCATGGGCCGGGATGTGATTACGGAACAGGATATAGAAGATATCTGTACGGTCCAGGCCGAAAATCAGATATTTGATATGATCTCGTTTCTGGCAGCAGGTCAGACCAGAAAAGCCATGGACTTATATGAAGATCTCCTGACCTTAAAGGAACCGCCCATGCGGATTCTGTTTCTTATTGCCAGACAGTTCAATCAGATTTTGCAGGTAAAAGAACTGATGGGAAAAGGCATGGATCGATCCGCTATTGCAGGAAAAATGAAACTTCAGCCCTTTATTGTGGGAAAGGTACAGGCGCAGGCCAGGGTATTTTCAAGGGATCAGATCCTTTCTTATGTGGAGTTTTGTGTTCAGATGGAAGAAGATGTAAAAACAGGGCGTCTTTCGGATCGTCTGGCAGTAGAATTGTTATTGACAAAGGAGTACAGGAACAAATAAATATGAAACGGCCATTTTTCGTGATTGCAGCGGGGTTCGTACTTGGAGAGGTATTTGCTCTGCAGATGAAGATGGCAGGAATGGCAGCGCAGTCCATTGTGATGGCAGCGCTTTTTGCAGCGTGGTTTGCTGTGCAGATTCTTCAGACAAAAGGCAGAGGCTTAAAAAGGCTTCTGCCTTTTTGCGCTGTAGTGATCGGTGTCGGGTTTGGCTTTTGGACGGCAGAAAAGCAGATTTCAAGCTTGGATGAGCAGGAAAAATGGGTTTTGGAAAGAAGCGGTGAGGTCACATTCTTCGGCCGTCTTGATAAGCTGGAAACCAGTGAAAACGGATGGGAATTTTGGATTACAGATATAACGGATGAGAATGGAATGCCGGGACCGGATCGGCTTGCAGTACAGATGGATGAATCAGAACAGACAGAGGAAGAATTTTGGATTGGCATGAGAATATCTGTAACCGGACGTTTAAGCCCCATAGAAAGGGCGCGAAATCCAGGGGAGTTTGACTACCGTTTGTACCAGCTTTCCAGAAACATTACCGGACAGATACAAGGGGAGACGTGCAGGGCGATTGACAGAGAGAGCATTCCGTATCGGAATTTTTTGCTTCATCTCAGAAGAAAATGGAGCGCCCTTTTGGGAGAGATCTGTCCGCCAAAAGAGGCAGGACTGTTTCGCTCCGTTCTGCTGGGGGAAAAGAAAAGCCTGGATACTCAGATAAGAAAGCTGTATCAGCAAAGCGGTATCGCCCATCTTCTGGCGATCAGCGGTCTTCATCTTTCTATTTTAGGCATGGGATTTTACAAAGGATTAAAGAAGGCAGGCGCATCCATAGAAGTGGGGGCAGTTCTCGCCTGTATTCTGGTACTCTCTTATGGAGAACTGATCGGGGCCTTTGGTTCCGCAAAGCGGGCTGTTTTTATGATGATCTGCGGATTTTTTGCAGACATCTGCAGAAGAACCTATGATCCTCTGACTGCGCTGGGACTGGCGGCAGTATATATTTCCTGGGAATATCCCTATCAGCTTTTGCAAAGCGGATTTCAGTTATCTTTTGGAGCGGTGTTGGGGATTTGTCTTTTGGGAATTTCAGGGAAAGGGAACGAGGAGGAAAAACAGAAAGAAAGGCAAAAATTAAAAGAAAAAACAAAACAGAAAGCAAAAAAGGACTGGCTGAGAAGATGCCTGTCCGGTTTGGGAAAAAGTATGAAAGATGGGATGGCAGTGAGTCTGGCGGTTCAGGCAGCAACTCTTCCCATTGTGGCCTTCCACTTTTTTAAAATCCCTGTGTACGGCATGTTTCTGAATCTGTTTGTGATTCCCCTGATGGCGTATGTGCTGTATTTTGGGATTGGGGGGATTGTGCTGGGGAGTGTGAATATGGCCGTCGGGGCAGCAGTCATCTGGACGGGCAGCAGGATTTTAGAATTATATGAAGGTTTAAGCGTATGGGTGTCTTCTCTGCCGGGCAATCAGTTTCTGGTGGGAAGGCCGGACTGGGAAGAGATTCTTCTGTACTATGTATGTCTGCTGGCCGGACGCTGTGGGGCCGGAACGTCTGTCAGACGTTTGTGGATATTGCTTGCTGCTGCAGTTTTGTCAGGGCCTCTTTTATTAAAATGCCAGCCGCCTTCAGGGCTTTTGGTTACGTGCTTAGACGTGGGACAGGGAGACGGAATTGTATTCCAGTCGGAGGATACAGTGATTTTAGTGGACGGAGGCAGTACGGATCAGAAACATCTGGGTACAAGGACGCTCATACCTTTTTTAGAGAGCCGGGCCATTGAAGAAATTGATTACGCCATTGTCAGCCATGGGGACAATGATCACATCAGCGGATTAAAAACATTGATGGAAGAACAAACCATAAAGGTATCCGGCCTTCTGCTTCCGGCACATGGAAAAGGCCAGGAGATTTACAAAGAACTGGAGACGCTAGCCAAAGCACAAAAGGGGCAGGTTTTTTACATTGGGCAGAACGATTCCATAGAGGGAGAAAAGGAAGGTCTTTCTTTGATCTGTCTGTATCCGGCGGTTCCCGGAAAGGGGCAGAAATTGATAGAGGAGAAGAACGATCACTCTCTGGTAATGTTTGCAGAGTACGGAGAGTTTTCCATGATTTTGACAGGAGATTTGGGAAGTTTGGGGGAGGAGGCCATGCTTTCCCAGATAGAGATTCCAAAGACACTTGTGTTAAAAGCAGGACACCATGGTTCCAGAGAGAGCACCAGTCCCAGGTTTTTGGAGGCTCTTAACCCGCAGATGGCAGTCATTTCCTGTGGGAGAGAAAATTCTTACGGACACCCCCACAAGGAAACCATAGAGCGGCTAAAGGAGAGAAACATCAGGACATGGATTACGGCAGAATCCGGAGCAGTGGAATTGTGGACGGACGGAAAAAGAGTAAAGAAAAGTTCCTGGAAATAAATATTGACCGTTTGGTCTGTTTGTGTTATAGTGTAGAAAACAGACCAAGTGGTCTAAAAAATTGAGGTGAGGATGTGAAACGGGAAGAGAAAAATCAACAGATGCGGCGGCGGATTATGGACAGCGCAATCATGGAATTTTCAGCAAAGGGATATGGAGCCAGTTCAGTCAATGCAATTTGCAGTGAAAAGGATATCTCAAAGGGAATCCTGTATCATTATTTCGATACAAAAGATGACCTGTTTCTGGCGTGTGTCAGAGAATGCTTTACACTTCTTACAGAATTTATCAGAGAAAATATGGAAACAATAGAAGGAAGTGATCAGTATCAGCTGGAACAGTATTTTAATGTCCGAATGGCTTTTTTTGAAAAATATCCGGTTTATCAGAGGATTTTCTGCGAGGCAGTGATTACGCCGCCAATGCATCTGGGACTCCAGATACAAGAGTGCAGGAAAGAGTTTGACAGAATGAATGAACAGATATGGGAACAGCTGTTAGCTCCAATAGAACTGCGGCCAGGGATTACAAAAGGAGAAGCTATTGAAATATTCCGGCAGTTTCAGGATTTTTTCCATGCCAATTATCAGCGGACAGAGAGTCTGGGCCGGGAATTTGAAAATCATGAAGAAAGCTGCAAAAGAGCAGCGGATATTTTACTTTATGGAATCGTAAATAGAAAGCAGGGATGAATATTATGGAAAACACGAAAAGTACAACAACGGTTTTAGGAGCCATGGAACCGTCTAAAGCGATAATAAAGCTGGCGGTTCCGGCTACATTGGCGCTGCTTGCCAAGGCAGTGTATAACCTGGTAGATACTGCATACATCGGAATGCTGCATTCGGATATTGCGCTGACAGCAGTCGGCGTTACAGTTCCGCTGCTGTTAATTATGGTATCGATTGAAAACATTTTTGCAGCAGGCGCAGCAGTATTGGCAGGACGCCAGCTGGGAAGCGGCGATCAGGAGGAAGCCAGCCGGACGGTTACAACCATTATTGGAATTTCAGTGGTGATTGGCATTGTATTGTGTATTGGCGGAATTATTTTTATTGAACCGCTGATGAGGGCGTTTGGAGCATCCGAAGCATCTCTTCCACTCGCCAAGGACTATGCATTCTGGATGTTTGTAGCGGCGCTGGCCAATTTACCGGCTCAGAGTATGAACTGTGCGGCCAGGGCGGAATCGTCTGTAAAAATTTCTTCCATTGCCGTAATTACCGGAGCGCTGCTCAATGTTATTTTGGACCCGATCTTTATGTTTGACTGGGGACTGAACATGGGAGTAGAAGGAGCTTCTTTGGCCACTACCGTTTCCCAGTTTGTTACCTTCTTTATCCTGGTATGGTTTTATGCAAGCGGAAAATCCATTATCAAGATAAAGGCCAAAGCGTTTAAACCCAGTTGGAATCTGATTAAAACAGTTGCAGCCATTGGCATTCCCACTGCCATCATACAGATTTGCCTGTCTGTAGCTGCCTCTCTTACCAACATTGCAGCTGCTTCCCTTCCCCAGTCGGATGAAATCATTGCTGCTTACGGAGTTGTCCAGAGATTGATTTTAATCGGCAGTTATGTAGTAATGGGATTTATGCAGGGGTATCAGCCGGTAGCGGCGTTTGCATTCGGAGCAAAAGACGAAGATCGGTTCCATCAGTCAGTGCGGTTTGCCCTGAAGGGTTCCCTGGTGCTGACTGTGCTGGTAGCAGCCGTTTATATTTTGCTGGCAAAGCCATTGATTCTCTTGTTTAATCAGAATCCGGTAATCGTGAATTACGGAAGATGGCTGTTAAGTTCCCAGGTTATTTTGTATCCGGCTTTTGGACTGTGCTACATGATGACCATTACCTATCAGACCATTGGGGCGTCTGGATACGGAGTGTTCCTGTCTTTAATCCGTCAGGGACTGTTCTATGTTCCGTTTATTATGATTCTTCCCAAATTCTTTGGCATAACCGGAATTTATCTTTCACAGCCGGCAGCCGATGTGCTGACTCTTCTTGTCTGCATATTCTCGGTGAAAAATATGAAAAAAATAGCGTCAGAACACATGAAAAAGTCATAACAAAAAAGATATGGAGCTGTGACACTAAGCAATTAGTGCACAGCCCCTTTTTTGGTTATAAAAAATTTCTGCAACTTTTTACAGGCAGTCAGAGTCTATATAATAGAAAGAACGTAAGAGGGGATGAAAATGAGAGAAGATTTTTATCAGGTCATAAAAGAGTATATTGTGGAAAACCAGAGTAAATTTTACAGGCTGGCCTACAGTTACACCAGAAACCAGGAGGACGCGCTGGACGCAGTGCAGAATTCTGTTTGCAAAATACTGGAGCACTATAAAGAAATTAAAAATGAAAACGCCGTCCGCACATGGGTCTATAGAATTATCGTAAATGAAAGTCTTCGTTTATTAAAAGAAAAGAAGAAGCAGGATTGGTTAAAAAATAATACGGACGGGGAAGGCGTATATGAGGAAAGGAGGTTTGATATCCAGGATGATCTATATGAACAGATTAACAATCTGGATGCGGAAACCCAGACAATCATTAAGCTGAGATTTTATGAAGATCTGACGCTGAAGGAGATCGCAGAGATTACAGAGATGAATTTGAATACGGTAAAGGCAAAGCTATACCGGGGACTTCAGACGTTAAAAGTATCGATAAAGCATTCTGGTGATATGTCAAGAACCTTTTGAAAAAGATTTTGATGTGTCTTT